>NZ_JBHUEP010000012.1:0-96729 GCF_042680925.1 Ottowia beijingensis | reverse complement strand
GCGGCGGCCGGCCGTGCCAAGATGGCGCGATGAACACCCCGAAAAAGCCGGCCAGGCCTGGTGGTGCGGCGCGCCGTGCCACGGTTCAGAAGCGCTACCTGACCTACAAGCTCGACCTGATCAAGACGCTGGCCACCAAGGCCGCCGACGCCTATTACGTCGAGGCCAGCGGCATGCGGGTGCGCGAGCTGCGCCTGCTGCGCCTGGTGCACGACACGCCCGGCGTGGCCGCGACCGAGCTGCGGCACCGGCTGGTGCTGGACAAGACCCTGCTGTCGAAGAACCTGGCCGATCTGGAAAAACGCGGCCTGATCGAGCGCGAGACCGACCCGCACGACAACCGCGTGCAGCGCCTGCATCTCAGCGCCGAAGGCCTGCGCGTGTGGCGCGAGTGCGAGCGCATCGGCCGCCGGCTGGAGGCCGAGATGTTTGCCGACATGCCCGAGGACGACTGGCACCGCCTGCACGATCTGCTCGACAGCGCGCTGGCCTCGCTCGACCGCTGGCGTGCCGAGCACGGAGGGCGAGGCACCTAACCCGAAGTCTGGGCACGCGCCTTGAGCTGCGCGCCCGGCACCACGAAGTTGCCCGCCCCCAGGTGGTGCGGCGTTCGCCATGCGGGCGGCGTGTCGTCCAGCGGGCGGAACTTGCCGCCTTCGAAGGCGCGCTCATCCACCCACGCCGCCACCGCCTCGCCGATGAACAGGTCGTGCGCCTGCTGGAGGTGCGGCTCGGGGATCAGGCGGCATTCCAGCCAGCCGATGCAGCCGGCCACCAGCGGCGCGTCGATCACCGAGGCGGCGTGGTGCGCGATGCCGAAGGCGGCGAACTTGTCCTGGCCCGGCAGTTCACGCCCGCTGATGCTGCCCACGGTGAACACCAGATCGGCCTGCGCCACGCAGGGCACGCCGATAGCGAAGCTGCCACTGGCTTCGAGCAGTTCGCGCGTGAAGCTGGCCTTGTCGAGGCACACCGCCACCTTGGCGGGGCTGAAGTCCAGCGCCATGTTCCAGGCGCAGGCCATCACGTCGCGTCGCCCGGCGTGCGCGGCGCTGACCAGGACCGAGGCACCGGTGTTCAGCAGCCGGTAGGCGTGCTTCAGTTCCAGGGGGTGGGCGGTGTCGGGCAGGGCGGGTGTCATGGCCGCGAGCTTAGCGGCAGCCGATAAGATGCCGCGCTCAAGCTCGCATCGCCTCATGAACCACGCAGCCCCCGTCCTCGAAGTCCTGCCGCGCGACCTGTCGGCCTACCGCGTCGGCAACACCGGCATCCCGTTTGTGCACCGTTTCGACAGCGGCCGGCCCGGCCCGCACGTGCTGATCAACGCGCTGACGCACGGCAACGAGATCTGCGGCATGGTGGCCGCCACGCACCTGCTGGATACGGGCGTGCGGCCGAAGATCGGCACGCTCATCGTCAGCCTGGCGCACGTCGAGGCCTACGAGGCCTTCCGCCACGACGAACCCTTCGCCAACCGGCAACTGGTGCACAACCTCAACCGCATCTGGTCCGACGAGTGGCTGGACGGCCCCGAGCACAGCCCCGAGCTGCGCCGTGCGCGCGAACTGCGCCCGGTGGTCGCGGCGGCCGACCACATCCTGGACATCCATTCCACCAGCCAGGCCGTGGCGCCGTTCTGGGTCTACCCCGGCTTCGAGCGCAACGCGCGCGCGGCCCTGGCCATCGGCGCGCTGGACCGCGTGACCACGCATCTGGTGATGCCCGCCGGCCTGGGCAGCGGCACGCCGCTGATCCAGCACGGCCGCCACGGCCGGGCCGACGGTGGCGCCGGCGTGGCGCTGGTGGCCGAATGCGGCCAGCACTTCCTGCAGGCCTCGGCCGACCTGGCGACGGCGGTCACGCTCGACTTCCTGGCGTACTTCGGCCTGGTCGACGCGCCGTCGCACGCCGCGGCGCCGGCTGCAAGGCAGCGGCGCTTTCAGCTGCTGCAGACCTGCATGGTGCGCACGCCCGACTTCCGCTTCGTGCGCCCGCTGGTGGGCTTCGAGACCTTCGCCCTGGGCGAGCTGATCGCCAACGACGGCGATGCGGGCGAAATCCGCGCGCCGTGCGACGACTGCACCGTGCTCATGCCCACGCGCCAGCCCATCGTGGGGCGCGAGGCGGTGTACCTGACGCGGCCGATCCTGGCCAATGGCTGACACCGGTCGACACAGATTTTATGAAAGAAATAGGCCTTCAGCGCTTGTGCAGCAAGCGCGAGAAGCTATTTATAAGATAGCAAAAACCGCACGATCAACAGGAGCACAAGACCCATGTCCACCGTCAATTCTGCTGGCGATGCCGGCCTGGACCCGCGCGTAAAGGCCGTGTTCGACGACATCCGCGCCACGCGCGGCACGGACTTCATCAACAACTTCTGGCGCTACCTGGCGTTCGACCCGGCGCTGCTGGAGTCGACCTGGGCCGAGGTCAACCGCGTCATGGCCACGCCCTCCGGGCTCGATCCGCTGACCAAGGAGATGATCTACATCGCCGTGTCGGTGGCCAATGGCTGCGGCTACTGCGTGCATTCGCACACCGGCGCTGCGCGAGCCAAGGGCATGACGGCGGCGCAGCACGCCGAGCTGCTGACCATCGTCGGGCTGGCGGCCAAGACCAACCACCTGGTCACGGCGCTGCAGGTGCCCGTGGATGCGGTGTTCGACCAGGATGCCGCCCCGCGAAGCTGACATCGTCGACGTTTTCACGCCAGCGGCGCCCTTGTCGTCATCGATTCGGCGCCAGGCGCTATAAAGTCGGATGGATTCCGCATCGCCGTGCCCCCAGCGCGGACGACGTTGCGGCCCGCGTCTGCCATGTCCACCGCCAGCATTCACAGTCCCCTGATCAAGCGTGCCCGGCAGGAAGTCGTCTTCCTGTCGTCGTCGCTGTTCGACCGCTGCATCGGGGCCACCATCGAGGCCCTGGAAGATGCCGAGCGCAAGTCGCGCGCCATCGGCGTGCGCATGGAGCTGGGCGAGGCCTGGGCCGCGCTGTCGAAGCACCGGGCCGAGCTGCGCGGCGCGTTTCCTGCGCGGCTGGATACCGCCATGGCGCTGGCGCTGGACACCGCCCGCCACGCTGCGGTCGCGCCGACGCGCCAGATCCTGTCGGAGGACGACCTGGCGCTGGTCGAGGATGCCGAGGTCTCCCGCTTCGTCGAAGCCTCGCGCCTGCAGCAGACGGTGATGCCGGTGGTCGAGGAGTCGCTGGCCCTGCTCGATTCGCTGATGAGTTCGGCGCTGGGTCTGCCCGTGGTGCGGGCCGACCTGAACCCACTGCGCCCCGACGTGGCCTGCACAGCGGTGATGGAACTGCTGGACACGCTGCCCGAGCCGCCCGAGGTGCGCGCACACTGGGTGCGCCACATGGCCAGGCCGTTGGCCCAAGAGCTGAAGAAGCTCTACGAGAGCGTGAACAAGCTGCTGGCGGAGCAGGGCGTTGAAGAAGCGCGTTACCGCCTGAAGCTGACCGAGGGCGGCGTCCTGCCGCCCGGCACGGCGGGCGCGGCCCCCGCTGCCGGTTCAGGACAGGGTGGCGGCGCTGGCAGTGGCGGCTGGGGTGGTGGCGGCTGGGGCGGTGGTGCGGCGGCCGAGGGCGGGGCACTGCCCTCCGAGGCCGAGCAGTTGCAGCAGCGGCGCACGCTGTTCCCGCGCATGGACGACCTGGCGCAGGCCAGGCCTGCGGTGTCGCATGCGCTGATGCGCGATTTCCTGTACCGCCCGCAGTGGGTGGCCGAAAACGACGAGCCGCTGCCGCCCGCCTATTACGACGCCGTGCAGGCACAGTCTGCCGCCTTGCGGCAGGCGCCGGTGGACCAGTACGACGAGGCCGCCGCGGCGCGCACCCGCGCGCGGGCGCGGGCCCTGAGCGTGGTCGACCGGCCGGCGCGCCCGGTGTCGCTGGACCAGCCGCTGCCGCCCCAGGAATGGGGTGAGGCCGCTTCGCCCCAGGCGCGCACGCACACGCTGATGGGGCTGAAGGCGCAGGCCACGCACATCCGGCAGGCGCTGGGGCTGGATGCCGTGCGCACGCTGGTGCAGCAGGTGGCCGACGACCAGCGCGTGCTGGCGCCGGTGCGCGAAGCCTTTGTCGCCCTGGAGCCGGCGCTGCTGCGCATGGCCATGGCCGACCCGCGCTTCTTCGGCGACGACCACCATCCCGCGCGGCGCCTGATCGAGGGCGTGGCGCAGCGCAGCTTCCGCTACAACGACGAATACGCCGAGGAGTTCGAGCAGTTCATGGCGCCGGTGCGCCAGGCCGTGCGCGAGCTGAACGCCGAGCCCGAGGCTTCGGCCGAAGCCTTCGCCACCCGCCTGCAGGCCATCGAGTCGGACTGGCAGCGCCAGGACGAGGCCGACAAGCAGGCGCACGAGCCGGGTCTGCGCTCGATGCACTTCGCGCAGGAGCGCCAGGCGCTGGCCGACAAGATCGCCTGGGAGTTCAGCCTGCGCTCCGACCTGGAGGGCGTGCCCGGCGTGGTGGCCGACTTCCTGTTCCAGGACTGGTCGCTGGTGATCGCGCACGCGCAGCTGACCGACGAACGTGGTCAGCTCGACCCCGGCGGTTACCTGGCGGTGGTGAGCGACCTGCTCTGGAGTGTCAAGCGCGAGGCCGCGCTGAAGCAGCCGGCGCGCCTGTTCCAGGTGGTGCCCGGCCTGGTGCAGACCCTGCGGCGCGGCCTGGAAATGCTGGGCAAGGAGCCCGAGGAAACCGCCACCTTCTTCGACGCGCTGATGCGCTACCACGATCCGGTGCTGCGCCTGCGCCGCCTGCGCAGCGCGCGCGACGCCGAGGCGTTGGGCTTCGCGTCCCTCGGCGACGAATCCGGCCTGATGCCGCTGGAGACCGAAGCCGCGCCGCTGGAGCGGCCCAAACCCCGCGCCGCCGAACAGCCCTGGCTGGGCCGCCACGAGCTGCAGGCGGCCGGCTTCCACGACGAGGCCGATTCAGGGCCGGCGCCATTGACCGAGCACGCCGCACAGCAGCCAGGGCCGATGGCGGCTGCAGACACCGATCTCGGTGTTCTGACGGCGCCCGCCGCGCTTGCCGCGCCTGACCCATCCGACCAGCCCTTCGTGCCGCTCGATCAGCCTGCCGAACCGCAGCCCGTCGCCCAGATGCCGGCAACGGCGGCCGAAAGCACCGAGGACATCGAGGCCCGCACCCGCGCCACCCTGGCGCGCCTGCGCGTGGGCGACTGGGTCGACCTGAAAGTGCGTGGCCATTGGCGCCGCGCGCAGCTTCAGTGGACCAGCGACAACGGCACGCTGTTCATGTTCATCAGCCGCGGCGGTCGGCCGCACAGCATGACGCAGCGCACCTGCGAAAAACTGATCCGCAACCGCCACCTGCGCCCGGTCGACGCCAGCGCGGTGGTCGACAAGGCGCTTCGCCAGTTGGGCGACGAGGCCCGCCAGACGCGCGAAGCAGCGCTGGCCTGACATTGATTGCTTCAATTTCGATAGCTGCTCGCGCCCGCTGGTAGGGCGATGAACGCGGTTTTCATGCTCAAGTGCGGTGGGTGCAGGCCACCGTCAGGCACGCTACCATGCCGCCATGACCTCGCCACCCCACACCCTTGAAGCCGAAACCGGCCCCGATCCCGTCGCCAGCATCATCGTCATGCACGGCCTGGGCGCCGATGGCAGCGACTTCGCACCCTTCGTCGACGAGATCGACCTGCGCCCCATCGGCCCGGTGCGCTGGCTGTTCCCCAACGCGCCGCAGCAGCCGGTGACCATCAACGGCGGCTACGTCATGCCGGCCTGGTTCGACATTCGCCACGACCGCGGCGACGAGGACGAAGCCGGCCTGCGCCGCTCGCAGGCCGCCATCGAGGCCTTGCTGGCGCACGAGAAGGCGCGCGGCATGCCGGCGCACCGCATCGTGCTGGGCGGCTTCTCGCAAGGCTGCGCGATGGCGCTGCTGACCGGGCTGCGCCACACCGAGCGCCTGGCCGGCATCGTCGGCATGAGCGGCTACCTGCCGCTGGCCGGCACGCTGGCGGCCGAGCGCAGCGCCGCCAACGCCGACGTGCCCATCTTCCTGGCCCACGGCACGCAGGACGAGATGGTGGCGCTGCCGCGCGCCACCGCGTCGCGCGATGCGCTGCAGGCGCTGGGCTACGGTGTGGATTGGCATGCGTACCCGATGGGGCATTCGGTCTGCATGGAGGAGGTGGGCGATCTGCGGGGCTGGCTATTGAACGTGTTGGCGCCCTAGTGATTGCCGGGGAACCGTTGATTCGAGTTGACCTCTCCATGCATGCGCCAGTCCAAGTGAAGATCGTTATCGCATGGCTTGCGTTTGACGTTGTTCTTATCTGGCTGGGTGTGAGTTGTGCATCCGTTGGCGTCGTTCACTGGGCAGGAGGAGCGCTGATCGGTGTGGCTGTCTGCTGGCTTTATTGGGCACGGTCGGGCCTTCGACTGCCACCGTACGAGGCCTTCGATTCCGATCTTTGGCCATGGCTTGCCCTTGCGCCAGCCAACTGGCTCGTTGGTGGGGTGCTATCGAGTGCTTGTTAGCTCTCGGCAGGCAGGCCGAGCGACTGGCGGCGATGCCGTCCGACATACATGACTGTCGTATCGGCCCAAGATGGCTGGCAATGCAAACTCTCTGGAAATACCTCAAGCCACAATGGCGGCTGGCCTTGCTGGCGCTGCTGCTGGCCGCCATCAGCCAGGTGCTGGCGCTGGTCGATCCCATCATCTTCGGCAAGCTGATCGACGAGGTGGCCACGCAACGCGGCAGCCGGCCCAACGACGAACTGGTGCGCACCGCGCTGCTGCTGCTGGCGCTGGCGGTGGGCGTGGCGCTGGCTTCGCGCGCGGCGCGGGCGCTGCAGGACTACACCGTGCGCCGCGTGGTGCAGCGCTTCGGCACGCAGATCTTCAACGACGGCCTGCGCCAGACCATGCGCCTGAACTTTCAGGAGTATGAAGACGCGCGCAGCGGCGAAACCCTGGCGCTGCTGATGCGCGTGCGGCAGGACACCGAGCGCTTCATCAACGCCTTCATCAACGTGCTGTTCGCCTCGCTGATCGGCATGACCTTTCTGCTGTGGTACGCGGTGACCAAGACCTGGCTGCTGGTGCCCGTGTTCCTGATCGGGCTGGTGCTGCTGGGCGGGTTGTCGGGCCTGCTCAGCCGGCAGATCCGCAGCCAGCAGCGCAGCATCAACCGCGAGACGACCAAGAACGCCGGCTTCATCACCGAGAGCCTGCGCAACGTGGTGCTGATCAAGAGCCTGGGCCTGACGTTCCGCGAAATCCGCCGCATGCACGCCAAGACCGAGGAGATTTTTGCGCTGGAGATGGCCAAGGTGCGGCGCATCCGCTGGCTGAGCTTTCTGCAGGGCAGCACGCTCAGCCTGCTCAAGCTGAGCGTGCTGTTCACGCTGCTGTGGCTGATCTTCCGCGACGTGCTGACCACGGGCGAACTGATCGCCATGCAGTTCATCTCGGTCGCCATCCTGGCGCCGCTGCAGGAGCTGGGCACCATCATCCTGGCCTGGCGCGAGGCCTCGTCGTCGCTCGCCAACTTCGAGGAGCTGATGGCCAAGCCGGTGGAAAAGCGCCCGCCCGACGCTGTGCCGCTGGGGCCGATCGAGTCGCTGCGGCTGGACGACGTGGTGTTCCGCCACCGCGGCGCGACCGAGAACTCGATCGACGGCGTGAGCTTTGCCGCGCGGCGTGGCGACACGCTGGCCTTCGTCGGGCCGTCCGGCTCGGGCAAGTCGACGCTGGTCAAGCTGCTGCTGGGCCTGTACCAACCCGACAGCGGCGCCGTGCTGTTCAACGACATCGACGCGCGCCGCCTGCGCTACAACGAGGCGCGGCGCCAGGTCGGCTACGTGACGCAGGAGCCCACGCTGTTCGCCGGCACGGTGCGCGAGAACATGCAGTTCGTGCGGCCCGACGCGACGGATGAGCAGATCATGACCGCGCTGCAGCAGGCGCAGGCCGCGGCACTGATTGCCAAGCTGCCCCAGGGGCTGGACACGCTGGTGGGCGAGTCGGGCTACAAGCTGTCGGGCGGCGAGCGCCAGCGCTTGTCGATTGCCCGCGCGCTGCTGCGCGAGCCGCGCCTGCTGATCTTCGACGAGGCGACGTCGGCGCTCGATTCACTGACCGAGCAGCAGGTGACGGAGACGGTGCGCGAGATTTCGCAGCAGGCCACGCAGATCAGCATCCTGATCGCGCACCGGCTGTCGACGGTGATGCACGCTGATGTGATCCACGTGCTGGAGCGCGGCCGCATCGTGGAGAGCGGCAGCCACGACGAACTGGTGGCGCAGCGCGGCCTGTACTACGCCATGTGGCGCCAGCAGATCGGCGAGCGCGAGAGCGGGGCGGAGATCGAGAGAAGAAGCCAGGCGGCCCGCCAGGGCACGCCGGATGAGCGTGACGAGCTATCGCTGGTGTAGCGCGGGGCGTTGACGGTGGCGTCGGCGGCGCCTTGGGTTACTATGTTTTCAATAGTGGCTTGCGCTTGCTGGTCAATAGTTTCAAGAGAAATTCATCTGAAATCAAGGCGTGGCAAGCGCAGGCAGCTATTGTTTCAGGTGCATCAACGCACCAGCCCCTGCTCGCGCAGCAGCCTGAAGCCGCCCAGCACGTGGCGCGACTGCGGCGTGTTGTAGTTGCGGTAGGCCACGCGCGCATACAGCGGCCAGCTGTGCCACGAGCCGCCGCGGCGCACGCGCACGTCGCCGCTGGCCGGGCCTTGCGGATCGACGCCGGGCGAGTGCGCGTAGTAGGCCTCGTCGTACCAGTCGGCCACCCACTCCCACACGTTGCCCACCATGTCGTACAGCCCGAACGCGTTGGGCGCGAAGCTGCCCACCGGCGCGGTGAAGGCATGGCCGTCGCTGCCGGTGCCGGCCTGCTCGCGCCAGCGCGGCCAGCGCAGCGCGGCTTCGCGGTCGAAGGTGTTGGCAGTCCGCAGCAGCACATCGGGGTCGTCGCCGGCCGGAAAGCGCGTCCGCGTGCCGCCGCGCGCGGCGTACTCCCACTCGGCCTCGGTCGGCAGGCGGTAGGTAACGCCTTCGCGCTCGCCCAGCCATTTCGCCATGGCCGTGGCGTCGTTCCAGGTGACGTTGATCACCGGGTGGCTGTCGGTCTGCGTGAAGCCCGGGTTGGCCCAGGAGTAGCCGGGGTTGCGGCCTTCGAACAGGTCGGCGCGCTCGGTGTGGGCGGGGTCGTAATTGGGGTAGAAGCCGTAGCCGCCGCTGCCATCGCGCACCGATTCGGGCACGTAGCCGCTGGCCGCCACGAACTGGCGGAACTGGCCCACCGTGACTTCGTGCGCGCCGAGCCAGAAGTCGCGCGTGATGCGCACGCGGTGCACCGGGCGCTCGTCCACCAGCTCGGCCAGGCGCTCGGGGTCGGCGTGCGGGAAGGCCTGGGCCAGCGCCTGGGGCGATTCGTCGCTGCCCATCATGAACTCGCCCGCCGGGATGCGCACGAAGCGCATGCCGATGCCGTCGCTGAACGCCGCCGATGCCGCTTGGCGCGCGATGGGCGGCGCCAGCTGAGGCGACGGTGCGGCACAGGCGGCCAGCAGCAACGCGGCGGCCAGGGGCATCAGGCGGTCGCGCCAGGGGCGCGGGGTCGGGCAGGAAATCAGCGACATGGCGCGATGCTGTCAGTGGGCCTGCGTGGTGTCAACGCGGGCGGTCAAGGGGCGGGGCTTCAGGCGTCCAGAAACAACGCCGGATCGACGGAGGCGCGGTTCAGCACCACCGTCCAGTGCAGGTGCGGGCCGGTCACGCGGCCGGTGGCGCCCACGGCGCCCAGGCGCTGGCCGGTGGCCAGGCGCTCGCCCACCTGGCAGTCGATGCGGCTCAGGTGGCACATCATCGACAGCAGGCCGCCGCCGTGGTCGAGCCACACCGTGTGGCCGTTGAAGAAGTAGTCGCCGGTGTCGATCACCGTGCCGGGCAGCGGCGCCACCACCGGCGTGCCGGTGGGCGCGGCGATGTCCATGCCGCTGTGCGGGTTGCGCGGCTGGCCGTTGAAGAAGCGGCGCAACCCGAACGAGCTGGAACGCCGCCCGCTGCAAGGCTGCTGCATGCGCAAGCCGCCGGCGGGCGGGGCGCTGAAGGTGGCGATCACGCCCTGCTGGTGCGCGCGCTCGCGCTCGTGCCGTGCCAGGTCTTCGGGTGCCAGGTCGACGGTGCGGGGCGACACCTTCAGGTGCTGCTCGGTGTAGCGCTTTGGGGTGATGGTGTAGGCGATGTCGCGCTCGCCTTCGGTGCCCCGCGCGCGAATGTGCGCCTCGCCCGGCGTGGCCGCCAGCGGGATGCCCACCAGCGCCGTCCAGACGATGGGATCGCCCAGCACCAGCAGCGGCGCATCACCGGCAAAGGCCTGTGGGCGGGCAGGCGCCGGGCCGAGATCGATGCGCGCCACGCCACCGGGCACGGCGGCAGCGCGCGGAAACAGCTCGGGCGCACCACGCTCCTGCGCGCGCAGCGCGCCTGCGGCGGCCGAGCCCGCGGCGGCCAGAAGCAAGGTGCGGCGCGATAGCGGCTGGCGCCTGGTCGGGTACTGGGTTGAAAACTGCATGGTTGGTCCCGGTGTGATCTGCGCTGACAGCTATGAATCATATAGCGAGCGGGAACGGCGCCCAAGCGGCCGCTCTGGCCCTGAACGGCGTGCAGGACGTCGAAAACGCCCGGTATCCCCCCATACAGGGGTGTTCAAGCAGAGTGCACTTGACGTGTGTCAAGACGTTTCTGGCGCCGCGCGCGGAAAATCGACCCACTTCAATGATTAGCACCAAGGTACACAGCATGGCGAACCTTAGTTGGACCCCCGATCTGGATACCGGCATTGCCGAAATCGACAACCAGCACCGCCGCATCGTCGATTACATCAACCGGCTGAACGAGTTGCGCCACACGCCCGATCGCGCTGGCGTGAGCGAGGTGATCGCCGAGATGGTCGACTACACGATGTCGCATTTCGCGTTCGAGGAAAGCCTGATGGAAAACGCGGGCTACCTGTTCTCGGGCCCGCATAAGAAGGTGCACGACCTGTTCGTGCGCCGCGTGGCCGAGATGCAGAGCCGCTTCGACGCCGGCGAGGACGTGACGGAGGAGTTGCACCGCATGCTGTCGCGCTGGCTGTTCAACCACATCCGCAACGAGGACCACGGCTACATCGATTCGGCCAAGGCCTACCTGCGCATGACCGCTGCCGGTCAGCAGTCGGAGCGCGAGCAACTTAAGGCCCAGGTGCTGCGCGAACTGGCGGCGCAGCAGCAGGCCAAGAAGGGCTGGCTGGCGCGCGTGCTGGGGCTTTGAGCCTGCTTCGCATCAAGGCAGGGTGTGCGATGCCGCCTGCAGCCCGCTGGCAAAGTGCGCCCGCACCGCGGCGCTGGCGGCGGCGCCGTCGCGCTGGCCCAGCGCCTGCATGATGGCCGCGTGCTCGGCCAGCGACTGGTCGATGCGCCCGCGCTGGAACAGCGAGGCATGGCGGTTCAGCTTCATCACCTTGCGCAGGTCGGTCACCATCTGCGCGCGCCAGCGGTTGCCGTCCAGTTCCAGCAGGCGCAGGTGAAAGCGTTCGTTGAGCGAGAAGAAGCGCTCCTGCTCGCCCAGTGCGCCCGCCAGCTCGGCGTGCAGCGTCTGCAGCTCCGCCAGCTGTTCCGGCGTGGCCGTGCGGGCCACAGCGTCGGCCGCGTCCGCCTCCAGCAGCGCCAGCAGGTGGTACACATCGGTCAGGTCCTTCTCGGACACCTCGGTCACGTAGGCCCCGCGCCGCACCTTCATGGTCACCAGGCCCTCGGCGGCCAACACCTTCAGTGCCTCGCGCAGCGGCGTGCGGCTGATGCCCAGTTCCTCAGCGATCTTCATCTCGTCGATCCAGTCGCCCGGCGCCAGCTCGCGGCTGAAGATGCGCTGGCGCAGGCGCTCGGCCACCTCTTCGTAGAGGGCGCGCGGGGCGAGGCGGGCGTTGGTCGACATGGCCGGGGAGAAAAATTTTTGCGCGATTGTAAGGCCGGCAAGAGAATTTGAATTAATAATTACAGCCTTCGGTGTCGCGCCACGATTGGGCGGCAAATCGCCCATGGGTGGCGGTGAGGGCGACAATCAGCCCATCGTCGGCGCCGGGCCGCCGCCGTGCCGAACACCGATCGTCCGAAAGAGAAGCAGAGCCATGAGCACCAAACCCCCATCGTTCCAAACCTCCACCCTGGCCGACTGGCACAAGGCTGCGCAGAAATCGGCGCCGAATGGCGACGTGGCGGCACTCAACTGGCTCACGCCCGATGGCATCAGCGTCAAGCCGCTGTACACGGCCGAGGACACCAAGGATCTGCCCTACGCCAACACGCTGCCGGGTTTCGAGCCCTTCATTCGCGGACCGCAGGCCACCATGTACGCGGGTCGGCCGTGGACGATCCGCCAGTACGCGGGTTTCTCCACCGCCGAGGAGTCCAACGCCTTCTACCGCAAGGCGCTGGCTGCGGGTGGGCAGGGTGTCAGCGTGGCGTTCGACCTGGCCACGCACCGTGGCTACGACAGCGACCACCCGCGCGTGACGGGCGACGTGGGCAAGGCCGGCGTGGCCATCGACAGCGTGGAAGACATGAAGATCCTGTTCGACGGCATTCCGCTGGACAAGGTCAGCGTGTCGATGACGATGAACGGCGCCGTGCTGCCCATCCTGGCGGGCTACGTGGTGGCGGCGGAAGAGCAGGGCGTGAAGCAGGAGCAACTCGCGGGCACGATCCAGAACGACATCCTCAAGGAGTTCATGGTTCGCAACACCTACATCTACCCGCCCGAGCCCAGCATGCGCATCATCGGCGACATCATCGAGTACACGGCGCAGCACATGCCCAAGTTCAACTCGATCAGCATCAGCGGCTATCACATGCAGGAGGCCGGCGCCAACCAGGCGCTGGAGATGGCCTTCACCCTGGCCGACGGCAAGGAGTATGTGAAGACCGCCATCGCCAAGGGCATGGACGTGGATGCGTTCGCCGGCCGCCTGTCGTTCTTCTGGGCGGTGGGCATGAACTTCTATCTGGAGATCGCCAAGATGCGCGCCGCACGCCTGCTGTGGTGCCGCATCATGAAAGAGTTCAACCCCAAGAACCCGAAGTCGCTGATGCTGCGCACGCACAGCCAGACCAGCGGCTGGAGCCTGACCGAGCAGGACCCGTACAACAACGTGGTGCGCACCACCATCGAGGCCATGGCGGCGGTGTTCGGCGGCACGCAGAGCCTGCACACCAACGCGCTCGACGAAGCCATTGCGCTGCCGACCGAGTTCAGCGCCCGCATCGCGCGTAACACGCAACTCATCATCCAGGAGGAGACGCACATCACCAACGTGGTCGATCCCTGGGCCGGTAGCTACATGATGGAAAGCCTGACCCAGCAGATGGCCGACGCCGCGTGGAAAATCATCGAGGAGGTCGATGCCATGGGCGGCATGACCAAGGCGGTGGATTCGGGCTGGGCCAAGCTGAAGATCGAGGCCGCCGCCGCCGAGAAGCAGGCGCGCATCGACTCGGGGCGCGACGTGATCGTCGGCGTCAACAAGTACAAGCTGGACAAGGAAGACCCAGTCGAGATTCTGGAGGTGGACAACGTGAAGGTGCGCGAATCGCAGATCGCCCGCCTTCAGGATATCAAGCAAAAACGCGATGCAACCCAGGTGCAGAAAGCGCTGGCAGCTATCACGAAGATAGCTGAAGGCGGCCAGGGCAACCTGCTTGCCGCCGCCATCGACGCCATCCGCGCCCGCGCCACGGTGGGCGAAGTGAGCGATGCGATGGAACAAGTCTTCGGGCGCCACCGCGCCGATACGCAAAAGGTGACCGGTGTGTACGCAGCCGCTTACGACTCGGCCGAGGGCTGGGACAAACTGAAAGCAGAAATCGCCGCCTTCGCCGAAGAAGAAGGCCGCCGCCCCCGCGTGATGATCGCCAAGCTGGGTCAGGACGGCCACGACCGCGGCGCCAAGGTGGTGGCCACGGCCTTCGCCGACCTGGGGTTCGATGTCGACATCGGCAGCCTGTTCCAGACGCCGGAAGAGTGCGCGCGCCAGGCGGTCGAGAACGACGTGCACGCCGTCGGTGTCAGCACGCTGGCCGCCGGCCACAAGACGCTGGTGCCCGCCATCCTGGCCGAGCTGAAGAAGCAGGGCGCCGACGACATCATCGTGTTCGTCGGCGGCGTGATTCCACGCCAGGACTACGACTTCCTGTTTGAAGCGGGCGTGAAGGGCATCTACGGCCCTGGCACGCCGATCCCGGCCAGTGCCAAGGATGTGCTGGAGCAGATCAGGAAGGCGAAAACCTGAGGTTGTGATACAGTAATACCGTATTCATTTTCCTTCGGAGCACATCATGGCCGTCTCTGTTCGCATGGATCCCTTGCTCGAAAAGCAACTGGAGCTTGCCGCTCAGCGCAAGGGCGTGACCAAGTCGCAGTTCATCATCGACGCGGTGGAGCGGGCCTTGGGCCACAAGAACCCGTACGACCTGATGCTGCAGGTGCAGGCCGAAGCGCAGCACGTTGCGCGCGAGCCCGCGCCGCCTTCCTTGCTGGCGGCGGATACCTCCCTGTCCGAGCAGTTGCGCGACAAGCTGGCTGCCCGCCATGAAGCCGCGCGCAGCGACTGGGAGGCTTTCCAGGCCGCCAGGCGGCGTGGCGAGCGCTGGCCGCCGGCCGATGACCAGGAAGCCGCGTCTTGAAAATCGCGCTGCTTGACGCCGGTCCGCTGGTGGCCCTGTACGACCGATCATCGTTTGCCCACGCGCACTACGTGCACCTGCTGGCCGACCGGCGCATCGACTGGCGCCTGTGCACGACCTGGCCTTGCGTGGTCGAGGCGTGCAACTTTCTGCGCGCCGACACGCGGGCCCAGATGCTGCGCTGGCTGGAGCGGGGCGGCGCGTCGGTGTTCCCGTTCGACCAGGGGCACCTGGGTGAGATGGTGGAGTCGATGCAGCGCTACACCGAGTTTCCCCGCACCGACATGGACTTTGCCGACGCCAGCCTGGTGTGGCTGGCATCGGAGACCGGCGTCACCGCGGTGATGACGCTGGACGTGCGCGACTTCTCGCGCTATCGCCTGTCGAACGGGCAGGCTTTCGAGCTGTTGTGAGTGCACGCCGTGGCCACGCCTGCTGATCTGCTCCAACCCATCGTCGCCGGCACGCCGCCGGCCCAGCGCCGCGCCATCGCCAAGGCCATCACCCTGCTCGAATCGACCCGCGCCGACCACCGCGCGCAGGGCGACGAGTTGCTGACCGCGCTGCTGCCGCACACCGGCAACAGCCTGCGCCTCGGCATCAGCGGCGTGCCGGGCGTGGGCAAGAGCACGTTCATCGAGTCGCTGGGCGTCCATCTGATCGAGCGCGGCCACCGGGTGGCGGTGCTGGCCATCGATCCCTCGTCCACGGTGTCGGGCGGCTCCATCCTGGGCGACAAGACGCGCATGGAGCGCCTGTCGACATTGGAGCGCGCTTACATCCGCCCCAGCCCCAGCAGCGGCACCCTGGGCGGCGTGGCCGAAAAGACGCGCGAGGCCATGCTGGTGTGCGAGGCCGCCGGCTACGACGTGGTGCTGATCGAAACCGTGGGCGTGGGCCAGAGCGAAACCGCCGTGAGCGGCATGAGCGACATGTTCGTGCTGCTGCAACTGCCCAACGCCGGCGACGATCTGCAGGCCATCAAGAAGGGCGTGATGGAACTGGCCGACCTGGTGGTCATCAACAAGGCCGACATCGACCCCGCCGCCGCTACGCGCGCGCGGGCGCAGATTCAGTCGGCGCTGCGGCTGTTCGGCTTTCACGGCAATCCCGAGCGCAGCGCGCACGCGCCGGGTGTGGCGCATGGCCATGGTGACGTGCACGAGCCCGCACCCACCCGCTGGCAGCCCAGGGTGCTGCAGATCAGCGGCCTGAAGGGCGAGGGGCTGGATGCGTTCTGGCACGCCGTGACCGAATTCAAGGCCATGCAGACGGCCAATGGCCGCCTGGCCGAGCGGCGCCGGCAGCAGTCGCTGGCGTGGATGTGGGAGCGCATCGACGCCGGGCTGAAAACCGCCTTCCGCCAGCATGCCGGTGTGCGCGACGCGCTCCCGGCGACCACGCAGGCCGTGGCCGATGGGCAACTGCCGCCGTCCACCGCCGCGCGCCGCCTGCTGGACATGGCCGGCCTGGGGCCGCGCACGTGATGACCATGGCCCTGTCTCCGCAAGACCTGCACCGCATCGCGCAGTCGCGCGGCTGGCGCGACGGGCGTGTCGAGGTGTTCGACACCGCGTCCGGCAAGGTCACCGTCAAGGGCCTGCGTGCCACCCGCCACGCGGCGCGCTACCACCTGCTGAACGGGGTGGCGCGCCTGCTGGGCCTGCCTTTCCTGCAGGCCGCGCCCATGCCGGGCGGCCGGCAGGCGCAGCAGACCGAGGTGGCCCGCCTGCGTGCCCTGCACGGGGTGGGTGCGCGCGTGCCCGAGGTGCTGCATGTCGACGAGGACCACTTCGTGATGCGCTGGCTCGGCCAGGACCATCTGGGCGACGTGATCCAGTCGCACCACCCGCAGGCCGCGGCCCTGTGGCGCGAGGCGGGTGATGCCTTGGTGCGCCTGCACGCCGCAGGCCAGTACCTGAGCCAGGGCTTTGCGCGCAACATGATCGTGGACGGCGCGCCCGCGGCGCCCCGCCTGGCCGGGCTGATCGACTTCGAGGACGACCCGCTGCAGGTGATGAGCCTGCCCGATGCGCAGGTACGCGATTGGCTCACCTACCTGCACAGCACGCTGTGGATGCTGCCCATGCCCGAGGCCGAGGCGGACGCGCGCATCGACGCCTGGATGGCCGCCGAAAGCCCGGCCGTGCGTGCGCGCTACCTGCAGGCCTGCCGCCGCATGAGCTGGCTGCGCTTTCTGCCTAGGCACCGGCGCTTTGGCCGCGACACGCTTTCGCTGCAGGCCGCCGCCGCCGCCGCCCACCGTTATCTCCAGCGCCATACCGGCGCACCCACATCAGATTGAAAACTTCAGCAAGAGAAGAGCACCCATGAAACAGATCCTGGAACAACTCGAACAAAAGCGCGCCGCCGCGCGCCTGGGCGGCGGCCAGAAGCGCATCGACGCCCAGCACGGCAAGGGCAAGCTCACCGCGCGCGAGCGCATCGAGGTGCTGCTCGATGCCGGCAGCTTCGAAGAGTGGGACATGTTCGTCGAGCACCGCTGTGCCGACTTCGGCATGGACCAGACGCACATCCCCGGTGACGGCGTGGTCATTGGCTACGGCACCATCAACGGCCGCCTGGTGTTCGTCTTCAGCCAGGACTTCACCGTGTTCGGCGGCGCCTTGAGCGAAGCGCACGCCGAGAAGATCTGCAAGGTGATGGACCAGGCCATGAAGGTCGGCGCGCCGGTGATCGGCCTCAACGACTCGGGCGGCGCGCGCATTCAAGAGGGCGTGGCCTCGCTCGGCGGCTATGCCGAGGTGTTCCAGCGCAACGTGATGGCCTCGGGCGTCATCCCGCAGATCAGCATGATCATGGGCCCGTGCGCCGGTGGCGCCGTGTATTCACCGGCCATGACCGACTTCATCTTCATGGTGAAGGACACCAGCTACATGTTCGTCACCGGCCCCGAGGTGGTGAAGACCGTCACGCACGAGAGTGTGACGTCCGAGGAACTGGGCGGCGCGCTGACGCACACCACGCGCAGCGGCGTGGCCGACCTGGCGTTCGAGAACGATGTCGAGGCGCTGTTGATGCTGCGGCGCTTCTTCAACTACATCCCCGCCAGCAACCGCGAGAAGGCGCCTTACCGGCCGACGCAGGACGCCGCCGACCGCGCCGACATGAGCCTGGACACCCTGGTGCCCGACAACCCGAACCTGCCGTACGACATCAAGGAAGCCATCACCAAGACCGTGGACGACGGCGAGTTCTTCGAGCTGCAGCCCGACTACGCCGCCAACATCGTCATCGGCATGGCGCGCATGGACGGGCAGGTGGTCGGCATCGTGGCCAACCAGCCGTTGGTGCTGGCCGGCTGCCTCGACATCAAGAGCAGCATCAAGGCGGCGCGCTTCGTGCGCTTCTGCGACGCGTTCAACATCCCCGTCATCACCTTCGTCGACGTGCCCGGCTTCATGCCCGGCACCGCGCAGGAATACGGCGGCATCATCAAGCACGGCGCCAAGCTGCTCTATGCCTACGCCGAATGCACCGTGCCCAAGATCACCGTCATCACGCGCAAGGCCTATGGCGGCGCCTACGACGTGATGTCATCGAAGCATCTGCGCGGCGACGTCAACCTGGCCTGGCCCAACGCCGAGATCGCGGTGATGGGCGCCAAGGGCGCGGTCGAGATCATCTTCCGCGAAGAGAAGAAAGACCCCGAAAAACTCGCCGCGCGCGAGGCCGAATACAAGGCCCGCTTCGCCAACCCCTTCGTCGCCGGCGCGCGTGGCTTCATCGACGACGTGATCCAGCCGCACGAAACCCGCAAGCGCATCTGCCGCAGCCTGGCGATGCTCAAGGACAAGAAGCTGGAAAACCCGTGGCGCAAGCATGGGAACATTCCGCTCTGATTTTGGGAGCTGGTTGCGCCATGACCATGCCGCCGAGCATGCAATTCGCCTCCAAGGTGGATGCGTGGCTCGCCGTGTTGATGCTGGGCGGCGGCGTGCTGGCGCTGCTGGCGGTGGCGCCAGCCATCGGGGGGAGTTTTGCGCGCTCAGCCGGCGCCGCGCAACTGCTGGGCGTGGCGGCCGTGCTGTTGCTGTCGCTGCTGCTGCCGGCCTGGCTGCTGCTGGGCACCCGCTACAGCTTGACCGACGACGCACTGAAGGTTCGGGCTGGCCCTTTCAGGTGGACGGTGCCGCTGGCGGAAATCTCCAGCGTCCGGCCCTCGCGCAGCATCCTGTCGGCCCCGGCGCTGTCGCTCGACCGCATCCAGATCGACTACGGCGCCAGGCGCATCCTGATTTCACCGCGTGAGCGGCAGCGCTTTGTGGACGAGTTGCGCCAGCGCTGCCCGAAGGCCCGCATCACCGGGTTCTGACCAAGATAAAAGAAAGCTAGGAAACACATCATGTTCACCAAAATCCTGATTGCCAACCGTGGTGAGATAGCTTGCCGCGTCATTGCCACCGCCAAGAAAATGGGCATCGCCACGGTGGCGGTGTATTCCGACGCCGACAAGGACGCGCGCTTCGTGCAGATGGCCGACGAGGCCGTTCGCCTGGGCCCGCCGCCGTCGCGCGAGTCCTATCTGTTGGGCGACAAGATCATCGAAGCGGCCAAGGAGACCGGCGCGCAGGCAATTCATCCAGGCTACGGTTTCCTGAGCGAGAACGAAGCCTTTGCCAAGGCGTGTGAAGACAACGGCATTGCCTTCATCGGCCCCAAGGCGCACAGCATCGCGGCGATGGGCGACAAGATCGCGTCGAAGAAGCTGGCCGACGAGGCCAAGGTCAGCACCATCCCCGGCTACAACGACGCCATCGAGACGCCCGAGAAGGCGGTGGACATCGCCAAGGGCATCGGTTACCCGGTGATGATCAAGGCATCGGCTGGCGGCGGCGGCAAGGGCCTGCGTGTGGCCTTCAATGACAAGGAAGCGCACGAAGGCTTCACCAGTTGCCGCAACGAGGCGCGCAACAGCTTCGGTGACGACCGCGTGTTCATCGAGAAGTTCGTCGAGCAGCCGCGCCACATCGAGATCCAGGTGCTGGGCGACAGCTTTGGCAACGTGGTGTATCTGAACGAGCGAGAATGCTCCATCCAGCGCCGGCACCAGAAGGTGATTGAAGAGGCGCCGTCGCCCTTCATCAGCGACGCCACGCGCAAGGCCATGGGCGAGCAGGCCGTGGCGCTGGCCAAGGCGGTGAAGTACCAGAGCGCGGGCACGGTGGAGTTCGTGGTCGGCAAGGACCAGGACTTCTACTTCCTGGAGATGAACACGCGCCTGCAGGTGGAGCACCCAGTGACGGAGTTGATCACCGGGCTCGATCTGGTCGAGCAGATGATCCGCGTGGCCGCGGGCGAGAAGCTCGCCTTCACGCAGGCCGACGTGCAGAAGATCGGCTGGGCCATCGAGTGCCGCATCAACGCCGAAGACCCGTTCCGCAACTTCCTGCCGTCCACCGGCCGGCTGGTGCGCTTCGAGCCGCCGGCGCAGAACCTGTTCCAGGGCCAGGCGACGACGGATGTCGGCGTGCGTGTCGACACCGGCGTGATCGACGGCGGCGAGATTCCGATGCACTACGACTCGATGATCGCCAAGCTCATCGTGCACGGCACCGATCGCAACGACGCCATTGCCCGCATGCGCGAGGCGCTGAACGGCTTCGTCATCAAGGGCGTGCAGAGCAACATCCCGTTCCAGGCGGCGCTGCTGGCGCACCCGAAGTTCGTGGCGGGCGATTTCAACACCGGTTTCATTGCCGAGCACTACGCCGATGGCTTCCGCGCCGAGGACGTGCCGCACGACGACCCGTACTTCCTGGTGGCGCTGGCCGCGCGCCTGCACATGTGGTACCGCAACCGCGCGCAGGGGCTGCAGGGGCAGTTCTGGGAAGGCTTCAAGCGCCTGCCCAAGCGCGAGTTCACCGTCTGCACGCTGGGCAAGGAGGGTGACAACCAGTATGTCGACGTGAGCCTGGGCGAAGTGGCGCTGAACCATTCCAGCGTCGTTACCGTGCACGCGCCCGAGGGCGATCGCGAATACGACCTGCATGTGGAGCACATGCTGGGAGACACGCGCCTGTCGGGCACCGCCAACGGCCAGCCGTTCACGGTGCAGATGGAGCGCGGCCACACCAAGAACCCGCTGGTGACGCGCGTGATCCACAACGGCACGCAGCTCGACGCCATCGTGATGCACCCGCGCACGGCCGAACTGCACCGGCTGATGCCCTACAAGGCGCCGCCCGACATGAGCAAGTACGTGCTCTCGCCCATGCCCGGCCTGCTGGTGCAGGTGGCGGTGCAGCCGGGGCAGGAGGTGAAGGCCGGCGAGCGCGTGGCCGTGATCGAGGCCATGAAGATGGAGAACGTGCTGTTCGCCAGCGCCGACGGCGTGGTCAAGGAAGTCAAGGCGCAGCAGGGCGACAGTCTGGCGGTGGACCAGGCGATCGTGGAGTTCGAATAAACGCCGCGCCGCCACGGCCGCATGAGCAGTGACGAGCATCCGCTGCTGCGCTCCCTGCGTGGCGGCGATCGCCGGTCCATCGGCCAGGCCGATGCGGCGGTGCGTGCGGCCCTCGAGGGTGCGGCATGTGCCGAAGTGCTGTGGCAGGGTTTGCTCGGGCCGGCCGAGCCGGTGGTGCGCATGCGCTGCGCCGATGCGCTGGAGAAGTTCAGCCGCCTGCAGCCAGCTTTCATTGATGCGCGCCGCGCGGCCTTGCTGCAATTGGCGCAAACGCCCCAGCCCAAGGAGGTGCGCTGGCACCTGATGCAGATGCTGCCGCGCGTCAATTGGTCGCCACTGGAATGCGCGCGCGTTCTGGCGGCCATCCGGTCGGCGCTGCGCGATGGCAGCGCCATCGTCCAGGTGAACGCCTTGCAGGCGCTGCACGAGTTGGCGTCGCGCGGCGAGCCGTTTGCAAGCGCTTCGGGCGAGGCGCTGCGGGTGGCACTTGGGGCGTCGCAGGCCTCGGTACGGGCGCGGGCGGCCAGGCTGGCGGGTTCGTGACGTGCCCGCCGTGCAAGGCGGCCGTGATTGCAATCCCGTGGGGGTCGGCGTACGATATAACAATCGTTATAACGTTTTTCTGCTGAGGCCGCCATGTCCACTTCCGTCGCGCTCAAAGTCACCCAGATCGGCAACTCGGTCGGCGTCATCCTGCCCAAGGAAGTGCTGGCGCGGCTGAAGGTGGGCAAGGGCGATTCGCTCTTCGTCACCGACCTGCCCGATGGCGTGGCCTTGCGCCCTTACGATGCCGAGTTCGCCGAGGCGATGGAGGCGGCGCGCGAGATCATGAAGGAATATCGCGACGTGCTGCGCGAACTGGCCAAATGACCGCCGCCAACGCGGCCTGGCGCTGGTTGCCGCGCGAGGTACTGATTGCGGTGCACGAGGAGCAGCTGGCCGAGCACGGCGGCGCTGCTGGTCTGCGTGATGAGGGCTTGTTTGACTCCGCGCTGGCGCGCCCCCGGCAACTGGCGAATTACGGCGAACCGGATGTGGCCGACCTGGCGGCTGCCTACGCCTTTGGCCTGGTGCGCAACCACCCGTTCATCGACGGCAACAAGCGCACCGGTTTCGTGGCGGCACAGCTTTTTCTGCGTCTTAACGGCCATCGCATCCAGGCGCCGCATGTGGACTGCGTGTTGACCACCTTGTCGCTGGCCGCCAGCGACATCGACGAAGCCGCCTTCGCCGACTGGCTGCGCCGTCACCTCCAGCGGCTGTGATGCGCGCGATGCACGTGCTCAAGCTCCCCATCCACGCCACGCCCGGCGCCAAGCGCACCGAGGCCGCCGGCGCGCACGGCGATGCGCTGCGCGTGCGGCTGGGTGCGCCGCCGGTGGATGGCAAGGCCAACGCGGCGCTGATCGACTGGGCGGCCGCCGCCTTCGGTGTGCCGAAGAAGCAGGTCGAGCTGCTGCACGGCGCGGCGGGGCGGCAGAAGGTGCTGGGCCTGCACTTTGCCGATGCGGCGGCACTGGCGGCGGCGCGGGCGCAGGTGGCGCGCTGGATGGCGGGCGGCGCGCAGGCTGGGGCGTGAGCATGTGGCCTGTGAGTGGCACGCAAGGCCCTTCCAGACAGGGGTGACCTTGGAAATTTTTTTGACATTGAAAAAAGGCTTTCGCGCCCGATTGGCGGGCGCAAGCAGCTCTTTTTTAATGACCGCAATGTGGCGCCAAATAGCTATCGCCCGTTTTGAGGTTTTTTGCCTGTTCGCTGCGCTCAGCGGCCGGATCGCTGCGCACGGGCACGCGTGGTGCGCGGCGCTGCCGCTGGCACGCAAGCATCCAACCGGCGCCTCGCCGCATGAATTGACCACCCCATGCTGACCCCGCCCGACGCTCTCACGCCGACGCTCTCACCGGGCGCCGGCCTGTCCCGCCGCCGTTTCAGCCATCAACTGCTGGCCGGCGGCGCGGCGGCCGTGGGCATGCCTGCCGGGGCGCAGCGGGCACCCGCGGCGGCACCCGCCGTGGCCGATCAGGTGGCGTGGCCAGCCGCGCCCGCTCCGCTGGCGGCGCAGCACCGGCGCGCCTTCACCGGCCTGGCGGCGCGCATCGACCAGCAACTGCCCGACGTGCAAAGCCTGGCCGTGCTGCACCGCGGCCACCTGGCGTTCGAGCATTACCGTGCCGGCATCACCGCCGCCACCCTGCAGGACACCCAGTCCGTGACCAAGAGCGTGCTGGCCCTGCTGTTCGGCTGTGCCATGGCCGACGGGCACGTGCGCGGCCCGCAGGAGCTGGTGGCCATGCGCCTGCCGCAGCTGCTGCGCGTGGGCGCCGACGCGCGCGTGCAGCGCCTGCGCTTCGAGCACCTGCTGACCATGACCGCCGGCTGGCCCGCCGAGCAGACCGCCCAGCGCGACCGCGACGACGACCTGCGCCAGCTGGCCCGCCGCCCCTTCGTGGCCGAGCCCGGCACCCGCTTTGCCTACGACAACGGCGCCGCCAACCTGCTGGCGCTGGCCCTGGCCAACGCCGTGCGGCGGCCCCTGGCCGATTACGCGCGCGAGCGCCTGTTCGCGCCGCTCGGCATTCACGCCTTCAACTGGCGGCGCGGCGCGCAGGGCCATGCGCTGGGCGCGCTCGGCCTGTCGTTGACCCCGCGTGCCATGCTGCGGCTGGGCGAGCTGGCCCTGGCCGAAGGCCGCTGGCAGGGCCGGGCGCTGGTGCCGGCCGACTTCGTGCGCCAGGCCACCGAGCGGCGCAATGCCGGCGGCGCGCCGCTGTTCGCGGCCTACGGCTACCTGTGGTGGGTGGCCGCCACCGCACCCAGCCGCCGCGCCGAGCGCCGCACCGCCATGGCCAACGGCTACGGCGGGCAGTGGATCTACGTCTACCCGCCGCTCGATCTGGTGGTGGCCGCCACCTCGCGCCGCACGCCCGAGAGCATGGCGCGCGGCCAGGCGCTGACGCTGATCCGGCGCGACGTGCTGCCCGCGCTGCAGGGCCTGCGCTGAGCATGCGCCACGCCCTCGTCACCGCCGCGTTGGCGCCGCTGCTGCTGTGGCAGGGGCGCCATGTGCGCCGCGTCACCCCGCGCCTGCCCGAGGCCGCCGGGCCGCGCGCCGGCACCACCGGCCACGGCCCGCCGCTGCGTCTGCTGGTACTGGGCGATTCGGCAGCGGCCGGCGTGGGCGTGGCGCGGCAGAGCGAGGCCCTGACGGGCTGCCTGCTGGCCGAGCTGGCGCCGCACCACACGCTGCACTGGCGCCTGCTGGCGCACATCGGCGACGACCTGGCGCAGACTGCGCAGCGCCTGCCAGCGCTGGCCGCCGAGCGCTTCGACGTGGCCGTGCTGTCGATCGGCGTCAACGACGTCACCGGCCGCACGCCGCCGGCGCGCTGGGCGCGTGCCTACGCCGATCTGCTGGCGCAGCTGCGGCGCGACCACGGCGTGCGCCTGAGCGTGCTCACGCCGGTGCCGCCCATGCACCTGTTCCCGGCGCTGCCGCAGCCGCTGCGCTGGACCCTGGGGCAGGGCGCGCGGCGCCTGAACCATGCGCTGGCCACGCTGGCGCAGCGCACACCGGGCTGCGCGCTGCTGGCCGCGCCGTTCCCGCTGGACGACCCTGGCCTGATGGCGCCCGACGGCTTTCACCCCGGCGCGCGCGCCAATCTGCTGTGGGCGCAGGCGGCCGCGGCGGCCATCCGTCGTTACCATCAGGCTTCCCATGACCGTACGCCTGCCACGCCATGACTGCACTGCTGATTGATTCGAACACCTGCCTGCTCATCGTCGACGCGCAATACGGCTTCATGCCCGGCGGCGGCCTGCCGGTGGCGGGCGGCGATGCCATCGTGCCCGTCATCAACCGCATCGCGCCGCGCTTTGCCAACATCGTGCTCACGCAGGACTGGCACCCGGCCGACCACGTGTCGTTCGCCATCAATCACCCCGGCAAGCAGCCGTACGAGACCATCACACTGCCCTATGGCGAGCAGGTGCTGTGGCCCAAGCACTGCGTGCAGGGCACGCCCGATGCCGCGCTGCACGCCGAGCTGCAGGTGGCGCACGCGCAACTCATCATCCGCAAGGGCTTCCACCAGCACGTGGACAGCTACTCCGCCTTCGTCGAGGCCGACCGCCGCACCAGCACCGGCCTGGCCGCCTACCTGCAGGCGCGCGGCATCCAGCATCTGTACTTGTGCGGGCTGGCCACCGACTATTGCGTGGCCTGGAGCGCGCTGGACGCCCGCGCCGCCGGTTTCGAGGCCACGGTGATCGAGGACGCCTGCCGCGCCATCGACCTGAACGGCTCGCTGGCCAAGGCCTGGGCCGACATGGCGGCGGCGGGCGTGGAGCGGATCACGTCCGACCAGATTTGAACCAAATCGGCCGCCAGCGCTTGATGGACAAGCGCTGGGAGCTATCGAATCATGAGCAATTCAAGGAGCATTGCATGACCCGTCCCTTCAAAGTCCTCGGCGTTCAACAGATCGCCATTGGCGGCCCCGACAAGCAGCGCCTGCAGACGCTGTGGGTCGACATGTTCGGGCTGGAGAAGACCGGCACCTTCAAGAGCGAGCGCGAGAACGTGGACGAGGACATCTGCGCCATCGGCAGCGGGCCGTTCAAGGTCGAGGTGGATCTGATGCAGCCGCTGGACCCTGAGAAGAAGCCTGCGGTGCATGCGACGCCGCTCAATCACATCGGGCTGTGGATCGACGATCTGCCGAAGGCGGTGGAGTGGTTGACGGCGCAGGGCGTGCGCTTTGCGCCGGGGGGTATCCGCAAGGGGGCGGCGGGGTTCGACATCACCTTTCTGCATCCGAAGGCGAATGAGGAGTTTCCCATCGCGGGCGAGGGCGTGCTGATTGAGTTGGTGCAGGCGCCGGCGGAGGTGATCGAGGCGTTTGCGGCGTTGTCTGGGGGGTGAGTTGTTGCTGGGGCTGGATGCGCTGCTGGCCGGGATGTGCGCCCGGCGGCGCAGTCACTTTCTTTTTGTCTCGCCAAAAAAAAGTAACCAAAGAAAAAGGCGACCCCACTGGCCGTGTCCCCTGCGCTTCGCTTCGGGGCAACCTGCGATGCTCGGGCGCGGGGCGGCGCTGCGGAACTCGCTTCGCGCTTGCGCGCTCCGCTCAGACAACCGCAGCGAGTCAGAGCACGAAGCGCGGCATGCTGCGCGGCCGCGCCCGCCCCACGCCCTGCGCTTCTCGGCACGGCCAGAGGGGAGGGGAAGCCCATACGGGCCATCGCTGCGCTCGGCCTTGGTTTCGTCAGGCCGCTGCTTCGCGCGGCGTGCCTCTTGCTCCCTCTCCCGCTGGCGGGAGAGGGCTGGGGTGAGGGTAAAAGATTCAAAAACAATAGCTGCTTGCGCTCGCCCATTGTGGGTTTCAAGTAATTTCGTCTTAAAACCCTTTACAGTCAAGCGCAACCCACTATCAAAATGTGACTTGCCGCCCCGAAAGCCGCCTCAAAGCTGCGACTTGATCGGCAGCACGAAGCGCTCGATCAGCTTTTCCTTCAGCGGGCGCTTTTCCCAGATCTCGTAGGTGTAGCGCTTGGTGTGCTTCAGGTCGTCCTCGAACACGCGCGTCATCTTCTCGGCGAAGGGGCGGTCGTAGACGTTCAGGCTGGCCTCGTCGTTCAGGCGGAACGAGCGCACGTCGAAGTTGGTCGAGCCCACCGACACCATCTCCCGGTCGATGATGAGCAGCTTGTTGTGCATCATCGTCGGCAGGTATTCGTGGATCTCCACGCCGGCCTGCAGCAGCGGGCCCCATTCGGCCTTGGAGGCCAGGCGCACGGTGTCGGAGTCGATGTGCTCGCCCGGCACCAGCACGCGCACCTTCACGCCACGTTGCCGCGCGGCGATCAGCGCCTTGTGAATCAATTCATCGGGCACGAAGTACGAGGCCTGCAGGTCGATCGACTGCTCGGCCGCGGCAATGCCCATCAGGTACATCAGATGCATGCTCTCGCTGCCGCCTGCGGGCGAGGCGATGAACAGGTGCGCGTCCATGTGGCCCACGCGCTGCAGCGGCGGAAAGTAGCCCTCGCCATTCAACACCTCGCCCGTGGCCTTGATCCAGTTGTCGTTGAACGCGGCCTGGAACTGCGCCACCGCCGGGCCTTCGAGCTGGAAGTGCATGTCGCGCCAATGGTCGGGGTCCTGCGCGTTGCCGGTCCATTGCTCGGCCACGCCCACCCCGCCGGTGAAGGCGATGCTACCGTCCACCACCAGCAGCTTGCGGTGGGTGCGGTTGTTCATGCGGCCGAGGTTGTACCAGTGCAGGGGGCGGTAGCGCTCCACCTGCGCGCCGGCGTCCTTCATCAGGTCGATGAGTTCGGCTTCCATCTTCAGGCTGCCCACCCAGTCGAGCAGCACCGACACCTTCACGCCAGCCTTGGCGCGCTCGGCCAGTGCCTCGGCCAGTTCCTTGCCGATGTCGCCCGACCAGTAGATGTAGGTCTCGAAGGTGATGGTCTTCTGCGCCGCGCGGATGGCGCCCAGCATAGCGGGGAAGATCTCGTCGCCGTTCTGCAAATCGAGCACGCGGTTGCCGCCGACGATGGCGGGGCCGAGCATCACGCTCATCTCGCGCCGGTACTGCGGGTCGCTGATGGCGTAGTGGTGCTCGATCTTGCGGTCGAGCTTCTTCTCGGGCGTGGCGAAGTTCATCGCCAGCACCACGGCCAGCACGGTCACAAGCGCGGTGATGGCAATCGTCCAGAACATCTTCTTTTGTCGTGATCGTGGCATGGGCCGGGGCAGGGCGGGGGGTGCCGCTGCAGTCTAGAAGCCCGGCCGCGCCGCCGGCGTAGGACGCCGGCTTCACCGTGTGACGGCTGCCACAGCCCCGCGAGCCGGGGGCGCGGCGAAAAAGCCGCCCGCGCCGGGCGTAGACTGTGGGCTGCCCACCGTCATGCAGACCGCAGAAAGCGGCGCCGGTGCGGCGAGAAGGAGACTCGCTTTGCAGCCGACTAACACGCAGGACCCGGCCTACTTCCACAAGGTCGTCGATTGCCAGTGGGCGTGCCCCGCCCACACCCCCGTGCCCGAATACATCCGCCTGATCGCGCAGCAGCGCTACGCCGACGCGTACATGATCAACTGGGTGTCGAACGTGTTTCCGGGCATCCTGGGCCGCACCTGCGACCGCCCCTGTGAGCCCGCCTGCCGGCGCGGCCGCGTGGAGGAAGAGAACGCCGCGCAGCCCGAGCCCGTGGCCATCTGCCGCCTCAAGCGCGTGGCGGCCGACCTGAAGGACGACGTGGTGCCGCGCATGCCGCGCCCCGCGGCGCGCAAGAACGGCAAGCGCGTGGCCTGCGTGGGCGCCGGCCCGGCGTCGCTGACGGTGGCGCGCGACCTGGCGCCGCTGGGCTACGCCGTGACGGTGTTCGACGGCGAGCGCAAGGCCGGCGGCTTCATGCACCAGCAGATTCCGCGCTTTCGCCTGCCCGAAAGCGTGATCGACGAGGAAACCGGCTACGTCTTCGCGCTGGGGCCCGAGTTCAAGGCCGGCCAGCGCATCGATTCGATGAAGGCGCTGCTGGCTGAAGGGTTTGACGCGGTGTTCGTCGGCAGCGGTGCGCCGCGTGGGCGCGATCTGGACATCCCTGGCCGGCAGGAGGCGGCCGATCACATCCGCATCGGCATCGACTGGCTGGCGTCCGTCTCGTTCGGCCACGTCACGCAGGTGGGCAAGCGCGTCATCGTGCTGGGCGGCGGCAACACCGCCATGGACTGCTGCCGTTCGGCCCGGCGCCTGGGTGGCGAGGATGTCAAGGTCATCGTGCGCAGTGGCTTCGACGAGATGAAGGCCTCGCCCTGGGAGAAGGAGGACGCGCAGCACGAGGGCATTCCGATCATCAACATGCACGTGCCCAAGGCCTTCGTGCACGAGGGCGGCAAGCTGACCGGCATGCGCTTCGAGATCGTGCGCGCCGAGTACGACGAGCAGGGCCGGCGCAGGTTGGTGCCCACCGGCGAGCCCGAGGCCTTCTTCGCCTGCGACGAGGTGCTGATCGCCGTCGGCCAAGAGAACGCCTTCCCCTGGATCGAGCGCGACCTGGGGCTGGACTTCGACAAATGGGGCCTGCCGGTGCTGGGCCACGGTCAGGATCAGGCACCCACCTACCAGTCCACGCTGCCGAACGTGTTTTTCGGCGGCGACGCGGCCTATGGGCCCAAGAACATCATCACCGCCGTGGCGCAGGGCCACGAGGCGGCGGTGTCGATCGACCTATTCCTGAACGGGCAGGATGTGGCCCAGCGGCCCGCGCCGCGCACCAACCTGGTGTCGCAGAAGATGGGCATCCACGAGTGGAGCTACGACCAGAACCCGTCGAACGACGAGCGCTACAAGGTGCCCTGGGCCAACGCCGAAAAGGCGCTGGCCAGCATCAAGGTGGAGGTGGAACTGGGCTTTGACGCCGCGACCGCCTTCAAGGAGGCGGCGCGCTGCCTGAACTGCGATGTGCAGACGGTGTTCACCGACGAGCTGTGCATCGAATGCGACGGCTGCGTGGACATTTGCCCGATGGATTGCATAACCTTCACCAGCAACGGCGACGAGGCCGACCTGCGCCAGCGCCTGAACGCACCGGCCGAGAACGCCGAACAGGCGTTGTATGTCTCGGGCGAACTCAAGACTGGCCGCGTGATGGTGAAGGACGAGGACGTGTGCCTGCACTGCGGCCTGTGCGCCGAGCGCTGCCCGACGGGGGCGTGGGACATGCAGAAGTTTTTGCTGCACACCGCCAAGGCGGGCGGCGCGGCGGGCACCATCGGCAAGACCAGGGAAGGGGTGGCGGCATGAAACAGATCGAGGGCATCAACGACTTCGTCGTCAAGTTCGCCAACGTCAACGGCTCGGGCTCGGCCAGCGCCAACGAGCTGTTCGCCAAGGCGGTGCTGCGCATGGGCGTGCCCGTGAGCCCGCGCAACATCTTCCCCAGCAACATCCAGGGCCTGCCGACCTGGTACGAGGTGCGCATCAACGAGAAGGGCTACCAGGGCCGGCGCGGCGGCGTGGACCTGATGGTGGCCATGAACCCGCAGACCTGGGCTGCCGACCTGGCCGAGATCGAACCCGGCGGCTACCTGCTGTACGACAGCACGCGCCCGCGCGGGCCGGCCGAGCTGCGTGACGACATCACCGTCATCGGCATGCCGCTGACCGAGATCTGCAACGCCGTCTACAGCGACCCGCGCCAGCGCCAGCTGTTCAAGAACATCATGTACGTGGGCGCGCTGTCGGTGCTGCTGGGCATCGAGCACCAGGCCATCGAGGGCCTGCTGGCCGAGCAGTTCAAGGGCAAGGAGAAGCTCATCGCCGCCAACGTGCAGGCGCTGAACCTGGGGCGCGACTTCGCCACCGAGCACCTGAAGCACCCGCTGCCGATCCAGGTGCGGCGCGCCGACGCCGTGGGCCAGCGCATCTTCATCGAGGGCAACGAGGCCGCCGGCCTGGGCGCCGTGTACGGCGGCGCCACGGTGTGCGCGTGGTACCCCATCACGCCGTCCACCTCGGTGGCCGAGGCGTTCATGAAGTACTGCGCCAAGTTCCGCGTCGATTCCGAGGGCCGCCACAACTACGCCATCGTGCAGGGCGAGGACGAACTGGCCTCCATCGGCATGGTGGTGGGCGCGGGCTGGAACGGCGCGCGCGCCTTCACCGCCACGTCCGGCCCGGGCGTGTCGCTGATGACCGAGTTCCTGGGGCTGGCGTACTTCGCCGAGATTCCGGTCACGCTCATCAACGTGCAGCGCGGCGGCCCCTCCACCGGCATGCCCACGCGCACGCAGCAGGCCGACATCCTGGCCTGCGCCTATGCGTCGCATGGCGACACCAAGCACGTGCTGCTGTTCCCCGAAGACCCGAAGGAGTGCTTCGAGCACGCCGCCGCCGCGCTGGACCTGGCCGACCGCCTGCAGACCCCGGTGTTCGTCATGACCGACCTGGACATCGGCATGAACCAGCGCCTGTGCGAGCCGTTGGCCTGGGACGACCGCCGCGACTACGACCGCGGCAAGGTGATGAGCGCCGACGACCTGGAGCACAAGGACTTCGGCCGCTACAAGGACGTGGATGGCGACGGCATCCCGTGGCGCACGCTGCCCGGCACGCACCCCACCAAGGGCAGCTACTTCACGCGTGGCACCACGCGCAACGCCTACGCCGTGTACTCCGAGCGCGGGCCGGACTACATCTACAACGTCGAGCGCCTGCTGAAGAAATTCGCCACCGCCGCCACGCTGGTGCCGCAGCCCGTTCTGCGGCCGGCGGCCAAGCGCACGCGGCTGGGCGTCATCTACTACGGCTCCACCAGCCCCGCGATGCAGGAGGCGCTGGACGTGCTGGCCGGGCAGGGCATCCACCTCGATGCGCTGCGCCTGCGCGCCTTTCCGTTCCCGGACAGCGTCAGGCAGTTCATCGCCGAGCACGATCGGGTGTTCGTGGTCGAGCAGAACCGCGACGCGCAACTGCGCTCGCTGCTGGTCAACGAGCTGGAGATCGACCCCGCCAAGCTGCAGAAGGTGCTGCATTTCGATGGCACGCCCATCACCGCGCGTTTCATCACCCAGGCCATCACCCAGCATGTGCTGGCCGCCGCCGTTGCCCCCGTGGAGACCAAGGTATGACCTACATCGCCAAACCCCGCCTGCATCACCCGTCGCTGCAGCAGAACAAGGTCGGCTACACGCGGCGCGACTACGAGGGCAAGGTCTCCACCCTGTGCGCCGGCTGCGGGCACGACTCGATCTCGGCCGCCATCATCCAGGCCTGCTGGGAACTCGACATCGAGCCGCACCGCGTGGCCAAGCTCTCGGGCATCGGCTGCTCGTCCAAGACGCCCGACTACTTCCTCGGCGCCAGCCACGGCTTCAACACCGTGCACGGGCGCATGCCCAGCGTGCTCACGGGCGCCAACCTGGCGAATCGCGATCTGCTGTACCTCGGCGTGTCGGGCGACGGCGACTCGGCCTCCATCGGCCTGGGCCAGTTCGCGCACGCCATGCGGCGCAACGTCAACATGGTCTACATCGTCGAGAACAACGGCGTCTACGGCCTGACCAAGGGCCAGTTCAGCGCCACCGCCGACAAGGGCAGCAAGAGCAAGAAGGGCGTCGAGAACATGGACAGCCCGGTCGACCTGGTGGGCCTGGCGATGCAGCTGGGCGCCAGCTTCGTGGCGCGCAGCTTCTCGGGCGACAAGGCGCAGATGGTGCCGCTGATCAAGGCCGCCATGGGCCACGGCGGCGCGGCCTTCATCGACATCATCAGCCCCTGCGTCACCTTCAACAACCATGCCGGCTCCACGCGCAGCTACGACTGGGTGCGCGAGCACAACGAGGCCGTGAGCCGCATCGACTTCATCACCGGCCGCGAGGAGATCACCGCCACCATCGAGCCGGGGCAGGTGGTCGACGTGGAGCAGCACGACGGCACCGTCCTGCGCCTGCGCAAGCTGCACACCAACTACGACCCCACAGACCGCGTGGCCGCCATGAGCTACATGCACGCCCGCGCCGCCGAGGGCGAGCTGGTGACCGGCCTGCTGTACCTGGAGGCCGAGGCCGGCGATCTGCACGCGGCGCAGCACACCAGCGCCCGGCCGCTCAACAGCCTGGGCAAGGCCGACCTGTGCCCCGGCGCGGCGGCGCTGGAGCAGATCAACGCGCGCCTGCGCTGACAGCCGGCGGACCATTCCGTGCGCGTTGGCCGCGTAGCTCGATGACGGAATGACCTCACTGCGCTTCGATGAATGGGTGCATGGCGATGAGGCGTATATGAAGGCATGCAAGTGGAGCCTTGTTTTTTAAATACTCCCCATGTGCCTGCTCGCTAGCGCTTGATGGACAAGCGCCAACGGCACATACTCCCAACAAATCCTTTGTCTACCGCTTTCTTGCGCCCGGCATGGCCGTGCGCTGGTGCGTCAGCCCGCATCGCGCCGCGCGCGTGCACGTGCCAGCGCGGCTTCGATGATGGCGCGCTTGCGGTCCAGTTCGGGGCCTTCGGCCATCTTGGTCAGCTCGGGCAGGCGGGCGAGTTTTTCTTCGGCCTTCTTTTCAAGCCTTTTCGTGTGCTCGGCCTCATCCCGCTTGCGCCGACAGCTCGTGAATTCATAGCGTTCACGGGCGCTGTCGGCGTCGGCGGCTGACCACGCTGCCCAGCCAGTGCGGGTGCCGGTCACGTTCTCTAGCGCGATGCAATCGACGGGGCAGGCGGGAATGCACAGCTCGCAGCCGGTGCACTGCGCTTCGATGACGGTGTGCATGCGCTTGTTGCCGCCGACGATGCAGTCGACCGGGCAGGCCTTGATGCACAGGGTGCAGCCGATGCACCAGGCTTCGTCGATCCAGGCGACGTGGCGCGGGCCCTCGGCGCCGTGCTCGGGGTTCAGGGGCAGGGCGGGCTGGCCCGTGAGCGCGGCCAGGCGCTGCACGCCCTCGGCGCCGCCGGGTGGGCACTGGTTGATGGCGGCTTGGCCGTCGGCAATGGCCTGGGCATAGGCGGCACAGTCGGGGTAGCCGCAGCGCTGGCACTGGGTTTGCGGCAGGGCGGCCAGAATGCGTGCGGCCCGGGAGCGCTGGTCGGCCATGGGCGGTGTGTTCGTCAGCCGGCAATGAAAACGCCCGCCGGAGCGGGCGTGGACAGGGCGGTGAGGCCGAAGTCAGCTTGCGCGTGCGCCATTGCTGCGCTTGCTGGGCGCCTTGCTCACGGCCTTGGTGGTGGCCTTGGTCGTGCGCTTGGCCGCCGTCTTGGGTGCGCTCTTGGCGACGGCGGCGGCACCGTTGCCGTTGCCGCGGCGCGGTGCGGCGCGTTTGGCCGGCGACGGCACGGTGATGTCGGGCACCGCGGTTTCCAGATCGTCCAGGCGCAACTGGCCCAGTTCCTCGGCCGCGGCGCGCTGTGCCGGCGCGACCTGCTGGACAGGGGCAGGGGCGGGCTGCCTGGGCGCGGGCATCGTCACTTCACCGCGCTGCGCGGCTTCGGCATGGTAGCGGGCAATGAAGGCCTTGACCTGCGGATACACCACGGTGCGCCAGCGGCGGCCGCTGAAGATGCCGTAATGCCCCGCGCCCTTGACCTCCAGGTGGTCGCCTTCGCGGCGCGGCACGCCCGTGCACAGTGCGTGGGCGGCCTTGGTCTGGCCGGAGCCGGAGATGTCGTCCAGTTCGCCTTCCACCGTCATCTGCGCCGTGGTGGTGATGTCCTGCGGGCGCACGCGCTCCACCGCGCCGTCCGGCGAGCGCACGTCCCAGGTGCCGTTGACCAGGCTGTAATCCTGGAAGACGGTCTTGATGGTCTCCAGGTAATAGTCGGCATCCATGTCGAGCACGGCGTTGTACTCGTCGTAGAACTTGCGGTGCGTGTCGGCGCTGGACTGATCGCCCTTGATCAGGTCCTTGAAGTAGTCGTAGTGGCTGCTGGCGTGGCGGTCCGGGTTCATGGCGATGAAGCCGGCGTGCTGCAGGAAGCCCGGGTACACGCGGCGGCCGGCACCGGGGTAGTTGGGCGGCACGCGGTAGATGACGTTGTTCTCGAACCACTCGTAGCTGCGCTGCACGGCCAGGTCGTTCACGGTGGTGGGCGACTTGCGCGCGTCGATGGGGCCGCCCATCATGGTCATGGTGATGGGGGTCTTCTCGCCGCGGCTGGCCATCAGCGACACGGCGGCCAGCGTGGGCACCGTGGGCTGGCACACGCTGATGATGTGGCAGTTGCCGTACTTGCCCTGCACGTGGCGGATGAACTCCTGCACGTAGTTGACGTAGTCGTCCAGATGGAATTCGCCTTCGGACAGCGGCACCATGCGGGCGTTCTTCCAGTCGGTGATGTAGACCTTGTGGCCTTCCAGCATGGTGCGCACGGTGTCGCGCAGCAGCGTGGCGTAGTGGCCAGACAGCGGCGCCACGATCAGCACCGGCGGCTGCTCCTTGAGCTTGTCCAGCGTCGGCGGATCGTCCGAGAAGCGCTTGAAGCGCAGCAGCTGGCAGAAGGGCTTGTCGATCTCCACGCGCTCGTCGATGGCCACCTCGACGCCATCCACGTCGACCTTGCGGATGTCGAACTCGGGTTTCTCGTAATCCTTGCCCAGGCGGTGGAACAGGGCATAGGCGGCCGATACGCGCTGCGCCATGGGCAGCTGGCCCAGCAAGGTGTGGCGGTTGCCGTAGGCCTTGGAGGCGGCATCGGCCATGTCGGCAAACGGCTCAAGCAGCGAACGCTGCGCTTCGTAGATCTGATAAAGCATTGGTTTGATATCTCCCGCAAGGCTGTTGCGGCGCAATATAGCGCAGCCCCGTGTTCTCGCGCTGGGAAGCAGGCTTTAAAGGGGCTTTTGAAGGCGTACTAAAGGACGCATTTTCCCAGATGTCCGCGTCGCACCGGCGACGCATGGGCGACGCATGGGCGACGCATGGGCGACGTGGATCGTAACGCCGCCGATTTGCGCTGCGCTGACAGCCCCGCGGGTATCATCCCGCGCCATGACCACCGGTGTTTCACTGTACGGCTGGCTGCTGGATGTCGGGCGCGGCGTGCTGGGCTGGCTGCGGGGCTGGTGGCTGGTGGTCTTCATCGGCGCGCAGCTGGCCGTGCTGGCGTTCTCGCCCTCCAGCTATCGGCGCGAATCGCGCGCCGTGGTGCTGCGCCACATCTACTACGCGGCCGGCCCGGGCCTGCCGGGCTTCACCACGCTGATGGCGCTGTTCAACGTGGTGGTGATCCGCATCGTGGTGGTCACTGCCTTCGCCTACGGGCTGACGCAGTACGCGCTCGACGCCGTGGTGCGCGTGCTGGTGCTGGAGCTGATTCCGCTGGTGGCGGCGCTGTTCGTGGCGGTGGAATACACCATCCCCGGCGGCTCCGAGCTGTACAAGCTGCGCCGCGACGGCGCCTTCGACCGCATGCGCCGGCACGGCATCGACCCGCTCAGCCACGAGGTGCTGCCGCGCGTGCTGGCCGGCATGTTCGCCGTGCTGCTGCTGGCGGTGCTGAGCTGCCTGCTGTCGCTGGTGCTGGCCTACGTGGCCGTGCACGGCTTCACGCTGGCGGGGCTGCCGTCGTACAACCACGCGGTGGGCAACATCTTCAACCCGGTGGTGTCGCTGATCTTCAGCATGAAGACGCTGGCCTTCGCCCTGTCCGTGGCCCTGCTGCCGGTGGCCAACGCGCTGCGCGACATGCCGCGGCGCGCCTCGCGCACCAGTGTGGAACTGCAGGGCCTGGTGCAGATGTTCGTGCTGATGCTGATCATCGAGATCGCCTCGCTCATCGGCAATTACTATTGACCGCGATGACCGACCAGCACGGCAGCCCGCCGCCCCCGGCCCCCCACAGCCCGTCGCCCGGCCTGCCCGAGCCGGCCGCCGCGCCGCTGCCCGGCAGCGACGAGCCCGTGCCACCGGCCACGCGCCGCGCCCAGCGCCGGCTGGAGGCGCGCGCCGCGCTGCTGCTGATCTTCATGGCGCTGCTCATCGCCATCTCGGTGCTGTACCTGATGTGGGTGCGCGGCGCCTTCGAGGCCACGCAGAAGCTGTACCTGACCGCCGACGACTCCGACGGCGTGGTGGTGGGCATGGACATGACCTTCTCCGGCTTTCCCATCGGCCGTGTCAGCCGCATCGAGCTGGCCGAGCAGGGCACCGTGCGCATCCACGTCGACGTGCCCGTGAAGGACGCGCACTGGCTGCGCATCTCCAGCGTGTTCACGCTGGAGCGCGGCCTGGTCGGCGCGGCGCGGCTGCGCGCCTTCACCGGCATTCTGGACGACCCGCCGCTGCCGCCCGACAGCGAGCGCATGGTGCTGCGCGGCGACGTGTCGGCCGAAATCCCCAAGATGGTGGCCGACGCGCGCGACGTGCTGCAGAACGTCAACCGCCTCACCGCCGCCGAATCGGCGCTGTCGCAGACCATGACGGAGATCCGCACCTTCAGCGAGCGGATCAACAGCAGCAAAGGCGGGCTGATGGCCGCCGTGACCGGCAACGAGGCCGACGCGAAGCGCGTGGCCGAACTGCTGGACCGCGCCAACCAGTTGATGAAGAGCCTGGATGCCGTGGCCGTGCGCGTGGACGGCATGGTGAAGAAGGCCGACACCCAGGTGCTGGGCCAGGACGGCCTGGTCACCGACGCCCAGGCCGCCGTGCGCCAGCTCAACGCGCTGCTGCAGGACACGCGGCAGACCGTGGTCAAGATCGACGCCGTGCTGAAGGAAGTGCAGGGCGTGGCCGGCAACGCGCGCGAGGCCACGGTGAACCTGACCGACCTGCGCGCCGACGTCGAAAGCAGCCTGCGCAAGATCGACGGGCTGATCACCGAGCTGAACCGCAAGTGGCCGTTCGCGCCCACCGACAAAGAGGTGAAGCTGCCGTGACGCCCTTTGCAGTTTACAAGCCAAAATGGCCTTCAGCGCCCGTCCATCAAGCGCTAACAGCTATTGTTTCAATAGTGATGCTGGCCGGCTGCAGCAGCGGCCCCAAGGTGCCCGACTGGAAGATCAACGCCATCGGCCACATCGAGCGCTTCACCGAGGCGTATTTGAAGGGCGACCACCGCGTCGAGGCGCGCGAGTTCGAGCTGGCCCGCGCCGAAACCGCGCGCACCGGCAAGCCCGATCAGGTGGCGCGCATCGAACTCAACCGCTGCGCCACCCGCGTCGCCAGCCTGGTGTTCGAGCCCTGCACCGGCTTCGAGCAGCTGCGCGCCGACGCGGGCGACGCGGAGCGAGCCTACGCCGATTACCTGGACGGTCGCATCCTCACCGCCGCCCAGGCCGCGCTGCTGCCCGAGCACCACCGCGCCGTGGCGGCGGGCGCCGCCAGCGCCGCGCTGCCCCCGGCCGACGACCCGCTCGGCCGCCTCATCGCCGCCGGCGTGCTGCTGCGTCGCACCCAGGCCAGCCCGGCGGTGGTCGAGCAGGCCGTCGAAACCGCCTCCCACCAGGGCTGGCGCCGCCCGCTGCTGGCGTGGCTGGGCGTGCAGGCAAGGTTGGCAGAGCAGCGGGGGGATGCGGCGGAGGCGGCAAGGGTCAGGCGGCGGATGGATTTGGTGCAGCCGCTCACCTCCCCGGCAACACCGTGAAGTGGCGCAAGGAAGGCGAGAGCCACCGCGACGCGAGTCTGCGTTGGAGTCTGCGCGGCTTCGCGATCTTTGCTTTATCGCTCGTCGTCGCTGGTGTTCCGGGCCAGTGGGGGAGAGCGGTGCAAGTGGCATTGGCCGTCATCGGCATTGGGATCGTGTGGGGAGCGACGGTGCTGGGTGTCGTCTACGCGTTTCGCGACGACGACCCATTGCAACAGTTGGCCGAGTTCGCCCGACGCCATCGCCTGGTGCGCGTCGCGATGTACGTCGCGCCGTTTCAACTGATCAGGGGCCTGGTGGGTTGGCTCACCGCCGGGGTGGACGAGCGGCTGATTGCTTTCTGGGTAGCCGGGTTGGCCGGCACGTTACCGGGCGTTCTGCTCTATGTCATCTCGGTTACTCGCCGCTGAAATCGCGGCGCGTAGCTGGGTTGAGGCACGAAACCCAGCGTTCGCGTCGATCCGCGCCTTGGGGTCTTCAGCGGGGCGAAGCTTCGTTGGCATGAGCATGATCCGTGACCCAGTCGCTTTACATACTCCCTATGCATGTTTCTTGTAGCGCAGGATGGACGGGTGCTGGACAAGCATACTCCCCATTTTTTGTCGACACCCTGCGGCTGCACAGGGTGGCGCGCTGGGTTTCGCTTCGCTCAACGCCAGCCTACCGCGGCGGCGTCACGCGCCATGCAGTTCGGCAAACAAATCGCTGTAAATCTTGTAGCGATTGGCGCCGATTGCTGAGGCGCTGGCGGGCGTTTGGGCATCGGGCGTGACCGCCGCTCGCACCCCGCACCCCGGCTCGTGCAGGTGCGTGCAGTTGTAGAACCGGCACTCGGCCACGTGCGGCTTGATGTCGGGCATGTAGGCGGCGAGTTGCATCGGGTCGATGTGGCGCAGGCCGAATTCCTGGAAGCCGGGGGAGTCGATGAGGGCGCTGATGCGGGCGTCGTCCAGCCAGTACCAGGTGGTCGTGGTGGTGGTGTGCTTGCCGCTGTTCAGCGCCTGCGAGATTTCGCCGGTCTGCGCGGCAGCGCCGGGGACGGCGCGGTTGATGAGGGTGCTCTTGCCGGCGCCGCTGGGGCCGAGGATGAGGGTGGTGTGGCCGTGCAGGCGGGCGAGCAGCGCTTCGAACGAGCAGGCGGTGATGGCATCGCCGTCGCCCCTCACCCCAGCCCTCTCCCCAGAGGGGCGAGGGAGTAACTCCGACGAGGCTGCGGGTGGGGCGCTTGTCGCCCCCTCTCCCGCCGGCGGGAGTGGGTTGTGGTGAGGGTGCGCCGGCTTGGCCGCCAGCGGCAGCACCGTGTAGCCCATGGCGCGGTACGGCGCCAGGCGCGCCCAGGCGCGGGCGAAGGGCTCGGTCAAATCGGCCTTGTTGAGCACGATGAGCGGCTCGATGTGCTCGGCCTCGCAGGCGATCAGGGCGCGGGCCAGCTGGTGCTCTGAAAACTCCGGCTCGGCAGCGACGAGGATCAGCACCTGATCCAGATTGGCGGCGAAGCTCTTGGTACGCACCTCGTCCTGGCGGTAGAGCAGGTTGCGGCGCTCGTCGATGCGCTCGATGGTGCCCTCGTCCTGGCTGGGCAGCCAGCGCACGCGGTCGCCCACCACCACGGCCAGCTTCTTGCCGCGCGGGTGGCAGATGACGCGCTCGCCGGCGGGCGTCTCGACCACGCAGTGACGGCCATGCGCGCTGACAACCAGGCCTTCGCGCAGGCGCGCATCGGCGGGGGCGGGCGCGCGGCGCGGGCGGCTCATGCGGTGTGCGCGGTGGCGCCCAGGCGCTCGGCCAGGGCGTCGGTGTGGCGGGCGGCGTCGAGGTCGAGCGCGGTGACGCCGCCGGCGTCGTGCGTGGTCCAGCGCACGGTGCAATGGCCGTAGCTGACCAGCAAATCAGGGTGATGGTTCAACTGCTCGGCCAGGTCGGCCACGGCCTGGGCCAGCGCCATGGCCTGGCGGAAACCGGGCAGGCGCCAGTGCTTCTCGATGGCGGGAGCAGCGTTCAATGTGGTGGTGCGCCAGCCGGGCAAGGTGCTCAAGAATGCTTCCAATTCAATAGCTGCCAGCGCTTGATGGACGGGCGATGGAGCCTGATTTGGCTTGGAACTCATGCCTGTGCCACTCAAGCCAGCTGCACCCGCGCACCCATGCGCGCGATGCGTTCGCTGGCGGGCGGGTGCGAGTAGTAGAAGCGCACGTACAGCGGATCGGGCGTGAGCGTGCTGGCGTTGTCCTTGTACAGCTTGACCAGCGCGTTGCTCAGGTCTTGCGCGCTGGCCTGGGTGGCGGCGTAGGCGTCGGCCTCGAACTCGTGCTTGCGCGACAGCTGTGCCATCAGCGGCGACAGGAAGAAGGTGAACAGCGGCACCGCCAGCATGAACAGCAGCAGCGCCAGCGCGTGGTTGGGCACCGCGCCGCCCATGGCGGGCGGCAGGTTGGGCGCCACGCCCAGCCCGGCATAGAACCACGCCTGCTGCGACAGCCAGCCCAGCAGCGCCAGCCCGGCCAGGCTGGCCGCGAACAGGCCGGCGATGCGCTTGATGATGTGCTTGTGCTTGAAGTGGCCCAGCTCGTGCGCCAGCACGGCCTCGACCTCGGGTGGGGTGAGCTGCTGCAACAGGGTGTCGAAGAACACCACGCGCTTGGCGGCGCCAAAGCCAGTGAAGTAGGCATTGGCGTGCGCGCTGCGGCGGCTGCCGTCCATCACGAACAGGCCCTTGGCAGCAAAGCCGCAGCGCGCCATGAGCTGGGTGACGCGCTCTGTCAGCGATTCGTCCTGCAGCGGCTGAAACTTGTTGAACAGCGGCGCGATGACGGTGGGGTAGATCACCAGCATCAGCAGGCTGAAGCCCATCCACAGCGCCCACGTCCACAGCCACCACAGGCTGCCGGTGGCCTGCATCAGCCACAGCACCAGCGCCGCCAGCGGCACGCCGATGACAAAGCTGACCAGGGTGGACTTGAGCAAATCGCCCAGCCACAGCCGCAGCGTCATCTTATTGAAGCCGAAGCGCTCCTCGATGACGAAGGTCTGGTACAGCGACACCGGCAGCTCGATCAGGGCGTTGATGGCGGCGAACACCACCAGCAGCGCCAGCGGCTGCAGCAGTGGGCGCGGGCCCAGCGTGTCCAGCAGCAGGCTGTTGATCCAGTCCAGCCCGCCCAGCAGCGTCCAGGCCAGCAGCACGGCGGCGGCCAGTGCCAGCTCCAGCAGGCCGAAGCGCAGCTTGGCGATGGTGTAGTCAGCCGCGCGCTGGTGGGCATCGAGCGGGATGGTGGCGGCAAACTCGGCCGGCACGGCGCCGCGGTGGCGCGCCACGGCGCGGATCTGGCGCGAGGCCAGCCAGAACTTCACGGCCACGTTGGCCAGCAGCGCCAGGCTGAACAGCAGGGTGAGTACGAGGGCGGGGGACAGCGGTGGGTTCAAGATGGTGGACTCGGGCAGGGGCAAGGGCAGGGCGGCTGCAACCCCCGGAGTTTAGGGCGCGTGGCGCCGCTGCAAGGCCGGCGCCGCCAGGAAGCCGGCGCGCGCCGTGGACAATCGGCGCCATGAACGAGACTGTGAACACCCCCCAGGCCACGCCCGCGCTGGCCAAATCCGAGCAGAACCTGATCTGGCTCGACTGCGAGATGACCGGGCTGGACCCCGAGAAGGAACGCATCATCGAGATCGCCGTGATCGTGACCGGCCCCGAACTGACGCCGCGCGTGGAAGGCCCGGTGCTGGTGATCCACCAGCCCGACAGCGTGCTGGACGCCATGGACAGCTGGAACACCGGCACGCACGGGCGCAGCGGCCTGACGGCGAAGGTGAAGGCCTCCACCCTGACCGAGGAGCAGGCCACCGACCAGCTGATCGCCTTCCTGTCGCAGTACGTGCCGAAGGGCACCTCGCCCATGTGCGGCAACACCATCGGGCAAGACCGGCGCTTCCTGGTCAAGTACATGCCGCGGCTGGAGGCGTTCTTCCACTACCGCAACGTGGACGTGAGCACGCTGAAGGAGCTGGCGCGCCGCTGGCGGCCCGAGGTGGTGGATGCCTTCAAGAAGCAGCAGCTGCACACCGCGCTGGCCGACGTGCACGAATCCATCGACGAACTGGTGCACTACCGCGAGCACTTCATCCGCCTGGCGGCGTGATGGAGCGGTGCGGGGCGTTTCTGCGCGGTTACAGCGGTGCCCGGCGGCTGTCGAGCGTGCCAAGGAACGAATCCGCCTGCGGCCAGGGCGTGACCTCGCCATCCTGCAGCGCGTCGTCGCCGTGGCCGTCGAGCGCCCGGTGATGGCGGAAGCTGCGGTTGCGGTCCAGCACCTCGTGCAGCTGGTGGCGCACCGATTCCAGCTCGGCACGCTGGCTGTGGCGGGGTGGCTGCGAATCCAGCGCCGACGCGCCCAGGAACTCGGCCCGCAGCGCATCGGCCTGCGGCAGCGATTCGGGCGACAGCACCCAGTAGCCGATGCCGCACTGCGCCAGCAGGGTCTGTTTGAGCTGCCGGTTGCCGCGCGACAGGCCGTTGCGGCTCATCACGTCCACGCAGCCCACCACCTGGCCCAGGTTGTTGCAGATGGTGAAGCTGCAGTAGGCGCCGCTCAGCACCTCGAACCAGTCCTTGCCCTCGCCGGGCTGGCGCGGCATGGTGAAGCGGGTGACCGGCAGCTTGACCATGATGTGGTGGTCGGGGAACACGGTCTGCAGCCAGTGCCACACCTGGCGCTCGCTGCTGTTGGCCAGCGGGCGCGGGTTGACGGGCCACTGCGCCGGCAGGCGCCGCTTGGCGCTGGGCTTGGCAAACACCGGGCTGCCGCGGCGCGACAGGTGGATCGCAACCCCCAGCGTGGCCGCCACCAACCCGACAGCGGCCAGCACGGTCGCCACGATGGCGGTCGAACTGGTCAACAGACTCACAACATCTCCCTTGATGGCGCTTTGCGCGCATTATTCATTGCCGAATGTTACTTGCGTGACAGCATCTTGGCGCGGTTCACCCCCTGCTTGGGTGCGCGCAACGAGAAATTTGTCATGCATCGCAGCATACAGACCGGACTATTGTTGCAGGATGATCGTGAAATGCGCCTGAGCGAACTGCTTTTCACCCAGGGCTTCGGCACCCGCCGCGTGTGTGCTGGCCTGATCGAAAAAGGCCATGTGGCGCTGGCCGATGGCCTGTGCACCGATCCCTCCGCCGAGGTGGACCTGTCGGCCCAGCCGCTGGCCTTCTCGGTGCAGGGGCAGGCCTGGGTTTACCAGCCGCGTGCCTACGTGATGCTGCACAAGCCGGCGGGCTACGAGTGTTCGCACCGCCCGGGCGCCTGGCCCAGCGTGTACACCCTGCTGCCCGTGCCGCTGCGCCAGCGCCCCACCACCGGCAAGGTGCCGGGCGTGCAGGCCGTGGGGCGGCTGGACCAGGACACCACCGGCCTGCTGCTGCTGTCCGACGACGGCGCCTTCATCCACCGCATGAATTCGCCGCGCCACCACGTGCCCAAGGTGTACGAGGTGACGACCAAGCACCCGCTGGACGAGCGCCAGATCGCCCGCCTGCGCGCCGGCGTAGTGCTGGACGACGACCCGAAGCCGGTGGCCGCCACAGCGGCCGAGGCGGTGGGCGACCACCACCTGCGGCTGACGCTGACCGAGGGCAAGTACCACCAGGTCAAGCGCATGCTGGCGGCCGTGGGCAACCGCGTGGAGGGGCTGCACCGCTCGCAGGTGGGCCGCCTGGTGCTGCCGCCCGAGCTGGCGCCCGGTGAGTGGCGCTGGCTGACCGAGGCCGAGCAGGCCGCGCTGGCCGCCAAGCCCGCGGCCTGAGTCGTGCGGCGGGCCGCTGTCCCCGCCGTGGTTTCAGCCTGTCGATGCGGTGGTGGTGGGGAGTATGTTGTTTTGGCGCTTGATGGATAAGCGCTGGCGGACAGGTATGAGGGGAGTATTCGGTCCTATGCCCGCCTGCTTGCAGCATGGCCGCCGCATCGCGGGCAAGCCCGCTCCCACAGGGGTTGGTGGGCAGGGGCCGCTCCACACCATGCCCCGTGGCGCGCTGTCAGGCTTCAGGCATCGGCCAGCGGGGCCAGAAAGCGCGTGATCGCCTCGTTGACCAGCGCCGGCTGGTCGCGGTGCGGCGAATGGCCGCAGGCCGCCAGCTTGAGCAGTTGCGCGTGCGGCACGGCGCGCGCCACATCCTCGATCTGCGCCAGGGTGCCGTACTGGTCATCCAGGCCCTGGATGGCCAGCAGCGGTGCGCTGATGCCGCCGATCTCGCCGCGGATGTCGAAATCGCGGAACGCCGGGCTCAGCCACACGTCGTTCCATTGCCAGAAGGCGACCTGCACGTCGTCGTGGTAGCGCGCCAGCCGATCCGGCAGATCGGTCGTCTCGAAGGCGCGGCGGGCCTCGTCGATGGATTGCACCGAAATGTCTTCCACCATCACGTGCGGCGCCATCACCACGCAGGCCGTCACCGGGTGCGCGGCGGCGTGGATCAGGGCGATGGTGCCGCCGTCCGAATGGCCGACGAGCACCGGCCGCTCGATGCCCAGCCGCGCCAGCAGCCTGGGCAGCACCTCCAGCGCCTCGCGGTGCATGTAGTCGGGCTGCAGGCGGCCGCTGCGCGTGCCGTCGGGGTGTTCGCGCGGCTCGCCGCGCACGTCGGGCACCGGGCTGCTGCGGCCGTAGCCCTGGCGCGAATACACCCAGCCCGCCCGGCCGGTGGCGGCGCACAGGCTGGCAGGCCAGTCGCGCCACATGGCGACCGAGCCCAGCCCCTCGTGCAGGAACACCAGCGGTGCACCGCCGGGTTGTGTGCCGGCCGCCACGGGGATGTGATGCACTTCAAGAAAAACGCCGTCGATGTCCACCTGTTGCATGGGCCGGATGTTAAGTGAAGGCCCTGCGTCAGAGCGCAGGGCTACACTCGCTCGCCGTCTGAAGAGGGTTCATCTCGTGAACGCCGTTCTTTCCCGTTTTTCACCGTCCCGGCGCCGCTTTGCCGGCCTGCTGGGGCTGGCCGCGCTGCCGGTGCCCTGGGCGCGCGCGCAAACTGCAGTGGCGCCCCAGCCGGCCGCAGCGCCGCCACGCTGGGGCGCGCCGGTGTTCGTGCTCAATTCGCTCGATGGCAACGTCAGCGTGATCGACGCCATCCGCTGGACCGAGATCAAGCGCATTCCCACCGGCAAGGAGCCGCACCACCTGTACCTGACGCCGGACGACAAATCGGTCATCGTGGCCAATGCGGCCAGCGATTCGCTCACCTTCATCGACCCGCGCACGGCCGAGGTGCAGCGCACGATCCGCGACATCCGCGACCCGTACCACCTGCGCTTCTCGCCCGACATGAAGTGGTTCGTCACCGCCGCCAACCGGCTGAACCACATCGACATCTACAGCTGGGACGGCGCCAATCCCACGCTGGTCAAGCGCATTCCCACCGCGCGCACGCCCAGCCACCTGTGGATCGACACGAAGAGCACCACCGTGTGGTCGAGCATGCAGGACAGCAACGAGCTGGTGGTGATCGACCTGGCCACGCAGCAGCTGACGCACCGCGCCAAGACCGGCCCCATGCCGGCCGACGTGTTCGTCACGCCCGACGACCGGCACCTGCTGCTGGGCCTGACGGGCGGTACCGGCGTGGAGGTGTACGACGTGGCCGGCGGCAAGATGCCGCAGCTGGTGCAGACCATCGCCACGGGCAAGGGCGCGCACGCCTTCCGCGCCACGGGGGACCGGCGGCACGTGTTCGTCAGCAACCGCGTGGCCAACACCATCAGCAAGATCGACTACGAGAAGTTCACGGTGGTCGACACCTTTCCGGCGCCGGCCGGGCCGGACTGCATGGACGTGTCGGCCGACGGCTCGCTGATCATGGTCGGCTCGCGCTGGGCCGGGCGGCTGACGCTGATCGACGTGGCCAAGCGCCAGGTGGTGCACCAGGTCAAGGTCGGCAAGTCGCCACACGGGGTGTGGACGCTCGATCATGCGGAAAGGATTTGACCCCCCTGAGCGGCTGACGCCGCTTTCCCCCTTGGCTGCGCAGGGGGCGCGTCGCCCGTCGTCGGCACAGGTCCGCCGACGGCGATCGCTGGCGTGGCCTGCTCCGCGGCCATCGGTCTCGGATGAATCGTTGCGGGCCTGGCACCCTCTCCCGCGTGCGGGAGAGGGCGGGGCTGAGGGCATGCGTCGTCCGGATGCGCGACGCCCGCAGTCAGCGCGTCGCGGTCTGTTTGCTATTTTCATGATAGCTGCCAGCGCCGTCTGCACAACGGCTGCAGCCCAAAACGGCCCTGAACCCTGCAAGCCGGTGTACCTGACCTTCGACACCGGCCACATGGGCGTGGCGCCGCTGGTGGCCGAGGTGCTGAAGCGCCAGGGCGTCAAGGCGACCTTCTTCGCCGCGCAGGAGCGCACGAAGGAAGGCGACGGCACGCTGGGCCGGCACTGGGCGCCGTGGTGGAAGGCGCGTGCGGCCGAGGGGCATGAGTTCGCATCGCACACCTGGGACCACGCCTACTGGCAGGCCGACCTGCCGCCGGCGCAGCCGGGCGGCGAGCCGCGCTTTCGCATTCGCCCGTCGTCCGGGGCGCAGGCCGGCAAGACGCTGACCTGGACCGCCGCGCAGTACTGCGGCAACCTGCAGCTGGGGGCCGACCGGCTGTCATCCGTCACTGTGAAGAAGCCGCTGCCGCTGTTCCGCGCCGCGGGCGGCAAGACCTCGCCCAGGCTGCTGGCCGCGGCCGAAGCCTGCGGCTTCAAGCACGTGGGCTGGGCGCCGGCCGGCTTTCTGGGCGACGAGCTGCCCAGCGGCCAGTACCCCAACAGCGCCTTGCTGGCCAAGGCGCTGCGCGATATTCGCGCGGGCGACATCCTGATGGCACACCTGGGCATCTGGTCACGCCAGGACCCGTGGGCGCCCGACGTGCTGGAGCCGCTGGTCAGCGGGCTCAAAAGCCGTGGCTTCTGCTTTCGCACGTTGCGCGAGCACCCCGATTACCAGACCTGGATCAGCACCCATGGCGGCTGAAAATATGGGGAGTATGTGTCTTCAGCGCTTGATTGACGGGCGCTGGCGGATGATATGTTGTGGAGTATATGAGCTGGATGATGAGTGACGCGCTGCAGCGGCCGCAGCCCGCCTGCCGCCTGAACCGGGCAGAAGGCCGCTGACATGCTGGCCACCCTGACCGATGCGTTCGAGACCGCGCAGCAGTGGCTGTTCGAAACCGCCGTGCAGCCGCTGGCTTTTGGCCTGGGCGCCGGCAACCTGCTGGAAGACGGCTTTGCCGCCACCGGCTGGCTGCTGGCGGGCGTGCTGCAGATCGTGGTGATGCTGGCCGTCATCGGCCCCCTGCAGCGCCTGTGGCCGGTGGAGCGGGTGACCGACCGCCACGCCATCGGCATCGACGTGATCTACACGCTGATCCACCGCCTGGGCCTGTTCAAGCTGGTGATGTTCTTCAGCGTCGAGCTGTGGCTGACGCAGGGCATCGGCTGGCTGCGCGCGCACGGCCTGCCCACGCTGCAGATCGACCAGCTGTGGCCCGGCGTGACGGACCGCGCGTGGGTCAGCTTCCTGATCTACCTGGTGGTGTTCGACTTGATCGGCTACCTCATCCACCGCGCACAGCACCGCTGGCACTGGTGGTGGCAACTGCACGCCGTGCACCACAGCCAGCGCCAGATGACGATGTGGACCGACAACCGCAACCACCTGCTGGATTCGGTGATCACCGACGTGATCTTCGTCTGCGCCGCCATCCTGATCGGCGTGGCCCCCGCGCAGTTCGTGGCGCTGGTGGCCGTCACGCAACTGCTGGAAAGCCTGCACCACGCCAACCTGCGCTGGTCGTGGGGCTGGCTGGGCAACAGGCTGCTGGTCAGCCCCAGCTTTCACCGCCGCCACCACGCCATCGCGCTGGGACACGAGCCGGGTTCGCAGCCTCTGTCGCCCTACGGCGCCAACTACGGCGTGCTGTTTTCGTGGTGGGATTTGCTGTTTGGCAGCGCCGACTGGCGCCCCGGCTTGGACGCCACCGGCATCGACGACCAGGTGCTGCAGGGCCGCGACTATGGCCGCGGCTTCTGGGCGCAGCAGTGGCTGGGGCTGCGGCGGCTGCTGGGCGAACGCGCCGGCGCGCGGCGCGCTCCTGAATCGGTTGCTACCTGATTCATAGCTGCTCGCGCTTGCTGGATAAGAATTTCAGCCCTAAACGATTGAAAATCCAGCCTTGGATGCAGCGTCCAAGGCGCGGCGCCATCAAGCCTCGTGCCGCAGCGCCGGGAACAGGATCACGTCGCGGATGCTGGGGCTGTCGGTCAGCAGCATCATGAAGCGATCGATGCCCACGCCGCAGCCGCCGGTGGGTGGCATGCCGTATTCCAGCGCGCGCACGAAGTCGGCGTCGTAGAACATCGCCTCGTCGTCGCCCGCGTCCTTCGAGGCCACCTGCGCCTGCAGGCGCGCGGCCTGGTCTTCGGCGTCGTTCAGCTCGCTGAAACCGTTGGCCATCTCGCGGCCGGTGATGTAGAGCTCGAAGCGCTCGGTCACCTCGGGCCGGGCATCGTTGGCGCGCGCCAGCGGGCTGATCTCGGTCGGGTGCTCCATGATGAAGGTGGGCGCCCACAGGTGCTGCTCCACCTCTTCCTCGAAGTACAGCACTTGCAGGCTGGCCAGGCTGCGCGTGCTCAGCTTGTCCTTCTCCTCGCTCAGACCCAATTTCTTCAGGCGGCTGATCAGTTCGGCCGCATCGTCGACGTGCGCACCGATGTCGGTGTGGGCGTGCAGCGCCTCGCGGATCGTCATGCGCGCGAAGGGCTGGCTCAGATCGACCTCGCGGCCCTGGTACTGCAGCTGCAGCGTGCCCACGGCCTGTTGCGCCGTGGCGCGCAGCAGCTGTTCGGTGAAGTCCATCAGATCCTGGTAGTTCCAGTACGCGGCGTAGAACTCCATCATCGTGAACTCGGGGTTGTGCCGCACGCTGATGCCTTCGTTGCGGAAACTCCGGTTGATCTCGAACACGCGCTCGAAGCCGCCGACGATCAGGCGCTTCAAGTACAGCTCCGGCGCGATGCGCAGGAACATCTGCTGGTCCAGCGCGTTGTGGTGCGTGACGAAGGGCTTGGCGTTGGCCCCGCCGGGAATGGGGTGCAGCATGGGCGTTTCCACTTCCATGAAGCCGTTGTCGGTCATGAAGTGGCGCATGGCCGACAGCGTCTTGCTGCGCGCGGCAAAGCGCGTGCGCGCGGCCTCGTCCATGATCAGGTCGACGTAGCGCTGGCGGTATTTCAGCTCCTGGTCCTGCATGCCGTGGAACTTGTCGGGCAGCGGGCGCAGGCTCTTGGTGAGCAGACGGATCGACGTGGCGTGGATCGACAGCTCGCCCTTTCCGGTGCGGAACATGTGGCCTTCGACGGCGATGATGTCGCCCAGGTCCCAGTGCTTGAAGGCTTCGTAGACGTCCTCGCCCACGTCCTTGGTGATGTAGGCCTGGATGCGGCCGGTGGCATCCTGCACGGTGGCGAAGCTGGCCTTGCCCATCACCCTTTTCAGCATCATGCGGCCGGCGATGCTGGCGGGAATCTTCTCGCCAGCTTCCAGCGCTTCCTTGGTGGCAGCGCCGTGCGCCTGGTGCAACTGGTCGGCGCGGTCCTTCGGCTTGAAGTCGTTGGGGAAGGCCACGCCGGCGCCTTCGCGGATGGCCTTGAGCTTGTCGCGCCGCTCGGCGATCAGCTTGTTTTCGTCTTGGGGCAGGTCGTCGGTGGGCGGGGTCTGGGTCACGGTGAATCGCAGGTGGCTGAAAGAAACATCGCGCGAGCCCGGTCGCCGATAATCGGCACGCTCACGCGAAACCCTCGATTTTAGGCGGCTTGCCGGTTTGTCTCTTGTGGGAGCGGCCTTGGCCGCGATGGCGCGTTCCGTGCGGCGCGGAGGCTGATCGCGGGCAAGCCCGCGCCCACATATCCCGAGCCGTCGACCACCACGCTTCTTGTTCAACCCGCCTGTCGGTTTTCACCACCCATGCTGCGCGCCACCTTCACCCTGCTGACCGGCGGCGCGCTGGCGCAACTGGTGCCGCTGCTGCTGGGGCCGGTGCTGGCGCGGCTGTTCAGCCCCGAGGCGTTCGGCCTGTTCACCGCCTTTGCCACCATCGCCGCCGCCATCGCGGTGGTGGCCTGCGCGCGTTACGAATACGCCTTGCCCATGGCACGCGACGAGGCCGAGGCCGCCGCGCTGCTGGCGCTGGCGTTGCGCATCTGGGTGGGCGTGGCGGCGTTCAGCCTGCCACTGGCGTGGGGGCTGCACGCGGCGGGGCGCCTGCCAGTGGCCTGGGCACTGCCGCTGTCGGTGGCGGCCACGGGCCTGCTGCAACTGCTGATGATGTGGAGCAACCGCGCCGAGGCCTACGGCGCACTGGCCGCCAGCCGCTTCGTGCAGTACGCGGGCGCCGCGCTGCTGCAAGTGGCCCTGGGCTGGTGGCTGTGGCGTGGCAGCGCAGCGGGGGCGGATGCAGCCTGGGCACTGGTGCTGGGGCCGGTCATCGCCGTGGCGCTGGCTGCGCCGTTGCTGGCGCGGACGGCGCCCGCTGGTGGCTGGAGCGCCCTGTGGCGCGTGCCGGGCCATGCCATGCGCAGCGTGGCGCGGCGCTACCGCGACTTTCCGCTGCTGAACACGCCACACGCCTTTTTGGGCACGCTGCAGGACGCGCTGGCGGTGGCGCTGCTGATCGCCTGGTCGGGTGAAGCGGCGGCTGGCTTCTGGGGCCTCGCGCTGCGCTACCTGAAGGCGCCCGCCACGCTGGTGGGCACCGCCGTGTCGCAGGCGCTGTATCCACGGCTGACACAATCGACCCCGGCCGAGGCGCAGCGCGCGGTGCGGCAGGTGATGGCGCTGCTGGGCGCACTGGCGCTGGTGCTGATGCTGGTATTGCTGCTGGTGGGTCCGTGGCTGTTCGCCACCGTGTTCGGCGCCCAGTGGCGCGACGCCGGCGAGTTGGCGCGTGCGCTGGCGCCCTACATTGCCGCGCACTTCGTCGCCGCGCCGCTGGCGGTGGTGACGATGGCCTGGCAGAGCCAGCGCTGGGCCTTCCGGCTGGCGCTGGTGGGGCAGGCGGTATTTCTGCTGTGCCTGGCCTGGGGGTTGTGGACGGGCGGGTTGCTGCGAGGAGCGTGGGCGGTATCGGCGGGCATGGTGCTTTATTTCGGCTATTACTTCTGGCGGCTGGCGAACTGGCCGTCGATTCCGGCGCGGGCCGTGGCGGCGGCCGAGGGCGGGGCATGAGCGTGGGCTTGCGCACGTTCGCCAACCGCTGGCGCCGTCGGCTGTGGCACGCGGTGTTCTTCCGCATCCTGTTCGGTGAGCGCAGCGCGGGCGTTGACCTGCCCGGCACGCGCATTTCGCCATCCACCGTCATCGAGCATGAAGACCGACTGCACCTGGCCGACGACGTGTTCATCGGCCACTTCAACTACATCGAAGCCAGCGCCGGCGTGCGCATCGGCCGTGGCACGCAGGTCACCAACTTCGTCAGCATCGTCAGCCACAGCACGCACCGGGCGGTGCGCGTGGCGGCGGGGCTGTCGGGCGCAGCGCTGGAAGACGCGGTGATCCGTGCGCCCATCGCCATCGGCGAGCGCTGCTTCATCGGCCCGCACAGCACCATCGAGGCCGGCACGGTGCTCGGTCATGGCACGCTGGTGGCATCGCACAGCCGCGTGCGCGGGCAGTTTGCCGACTTCGCCGTGCTGGCCGGCAGCCCGGCGGGGGTGGTGGGCGACACGCGAGAGGCGGATGCGCGCTGGCTGCAGGCCCACCCCGCGCTGCAGGCCGATTACCAGCGCTGGCTGGCGCTGCACGCCGGCGAGGGTGGGGCATGATGGCAGGGGCCAAAAATTTCAAGCCAAATCGGACCTCAGCGCTTGATGGACATGCGCGAGCAGCTATGAATAGAGAAGCGCCTCACAGCGCCCGGCAACCATGACTGCCCACCACATCTGCCTGCTCGGCGACGCCAACAGCGTGCACGTGCAGCGCTGGGCGCGCGAGATGCTGGCGCGCGGCTGGCGCCTGTCGCTGGTCACGGCGCGGCCACAAGCCATCGAGGGCGTACAGCAAATCGTGCTGCCGCCCGTGCGCCGCGCCACCGACTGGCTGTGGCGCGTGGGCGCGGCGCGGCGCGCGGTGGCGGCGCTGGCGCCCGATCTGGTGCACGCGCATTACGTTACCTCGTATGGCTACCTGGCCGCGCGCGCCGGCCGTCACCCGCTGGTGATGACCGCCTGGGGCAGCGACCTGCTGGTCACGCCGAAGGAAAGCGCCCTCAAGCGCCACCTGACGGCCTGGACGCTGCGCCAGGCCGATGGCGTGACCGGCGACTCGCCCGATCTGCTGGCCGCCGCACGCGTGCTGGCGCCCGGTGTGCGCACCGAGCTGATTCACTGGGGCGTGGAACGCGCCCGCTTCGCCCCCGCGCCCTGGGACGGCAAGCCGGGCTTCGAGGCCGTCAGCCTGCGCAGCTGGGAGCCGAATTACGCCATCGGGACCATTCTGGAAGCCTTCGCGCGAGTGCATTCGACCCACCCGCAAGCGCGGCTGCACCTGCTGGGCGGCGGCTCGCAGGAGCCGGCGCTGCGCGCGCAGATCGCCCAACTCGGGCTGACCGACGCCGTGCAGGTGCATGGCCGCCTGAATGATGCCGGCATGGCCGCCGTTCTGGCGCGCTGCAAACTGTCCATCAGCGTGCCGCACAGCGATGCGACTTCCGTCTCGGTGCTCGAAAGCATGGCCTGCGGTCTGGCCGTGATCGGCAGCGACCTGCCGGCCAACCGCGACTGGCTCGACGCGCGCATGCTGGTGCCCGCGGGCGATGCGCGCGCGCTGGCCCGCGTGTGGGGCCACTTGATCGACCAGGAGGCACAGGCCCGCGAGGCCGGCGCGCGCAATGCCGAGCGCATCGCCCGCGACGGCGACCGCCGCGTGCAGATGGATGCGGCCGATGCGATGTACCGGCGCTTGCTGGATGAGTGGAAAGGGCGCGCGCCGTGATGCGCCATGCCCTCACCCCAACCCTCTCCCGCCAGCGGGAGAGGGGGCAAGACCTGGGCGAAGTGGAGCAACGCGACCTGCTGCCTGCCAGCCCAAGCCTTGGCTGCATGAGCAGGAGGACGGCAGCGCTCGCTTTTCTCCCTCTCCCGCTGGCGGGAGAGGCCAGGGGTGAGGGCGCGGCGATGCATGTAGGGGCCAGCCCATGAACTCGCCCCTGCATTCGGCTGCCCCATCCGCGCCCCAGCTCATCAGCGTGATCGCCCCCTGCCGCAATGAGCGCGCCGCCATCGACGCCTTCTGCGACAGCGCCCTGGCGCAGCAGTTGCCGCCCGGCTGGCAGCTCGAGGTGCTGGTGGCCGATGGCCGCAGCGACGACGGCACGCGCGAACGGTTGGCCGAGCGTGCCGCGCAGGACGCGCGCCTGAAGCTCATCGACAACCCGGACCGCATCGTTTCCACCGGCCTGAACGCCGCGCTGGCCGCGGCGCGCGGCGCCGTCATCGCGCGCTTCGACATCCACACCGAATTTGCGCCCGACTACCTGGCCGAATGCCTGGCCGCGCTGGCGCGCACCGGTGCCGACAACGTGGGCGGCCCGTGGGTGGCGCGCGGGCAGGGCGCCACCGGGCGCGCGATTGCGGCGGCCTTCCAGTGCCGCTGGGTGGTCGGCGGCGCGCGCTCGCGCGACCGTGCCTACGAGGGCGAGGCCGACACCCTCTACCTGGGTTGCTGGCCGCGCGCCGTGTTCGAGCGCTTCGGCGGTTTCGACGAACAGCTGGTGCGCAATCAGGACGACGAGCACAACCTGCGCCTGCGTTTGCAAGGCGCGCGCCTTTGGCAAAGCGCGCGCATCCGCTCGGTGTACCAGCCGCGCAGCCGTTTGAGTGACCTGTTCCGCCAGCAGCAGCAGTACGGTTACTGGCGTCCGTTCGTGATGCGCAAACACGGCCAGCCCGGATCGGTGCGGCAACTGGTGCCGGCGCTGTTCGTGCTGGCGCTGGCGGGCGGTGCGCTGCTGGCGCCCTGGTGGCCCTGGCCGCTGGGGGTCTTGCTGGCCAGCTACGCGCTGTACCTGGCCGGCACCTCGCTGGCAGCGGCGCGGCAGGCGGGCGAGTGGGGTTTGCTGGCGCGCCTGCCCTTGGTGATCGCCGCCTATCATCTGGGCTATGGCGTCGGCACCTGGCGCGGCCTGACCGATCTGCTGCTGAAACGCCGTGCCGGGCAGCACTGGAGCCGACTGACGCGCTAGCTTAATGATAGCTTCTTGCGCCGAATGGAAAAGCGCTGAAGCCGGATTTGATCATGAACACCTCACCGTTCCTTCCTTTCGCCCGCCCTGACATCACCGAGGCCGAAATCGACGCCGTGGCGCGCGCCATGCGCTCGGGCTGGGTCACCACCGGCCCCGAGACCAAGGCCTTCGAGCAGGAGTTCGCCGCCTATCTGGGCGGCGGTGTGCAGGCCATCGCCGTCAACTCCGCCACGGCCGGTCTGCACCTGGCGCTGGAAGCCATCGGCGTCACGCAGGGCGACGAGGTGATCGCGCCGACGCTGACCTTCACCGCCACGGTGGAGGTGGCGCGCTATCTGGGCGCGGATGCGAAGCTGGTGGACGTGGATCCGGTCACGCTGAACATCGACCCGGCGCAGATCGAGGCGGCCATCACCCCGCGAACCAAGGCCATCTTGCCCGTGCACTACGGCGGCCTGGCGTGCGACATGGCGGCTATCTTCGACATCGCGCGCCGCCACGGCCTGCAGGTGGTGGAGGACGCCGCGCACGCGCTGCCCACGACTGCCAATGGAGCGCTGGTCGGCCAGTTGCCCAGCGCTGCCGCGGTGTTCAGCTTCTACGCCAACAAGACGATGACGACCGGCGAGGGCGGCATGGTGGTCACGAAGGATGAGCAGCTCGCCGCACGCATGCGGGTGATGCGCCTGCACGGCATCAGCCGCGATGCGTTCGACCGCTTCAGCAGCAAGACGCCCGCCTGGTATTACGAAATCGTCGCGCCCGGCTTCAAATACAACATGACCGACATGGCCGGCGCGCTGGGCCGCGTGCAGTTGCAGCGACTGCCGGCTTTCGTGCAGCGTCGGCAGCAACTGGCGGCGCGCTATCTGCACGAGCTGAAAGCCCTGCCGCTGATCCTGCCCGCCGACGCACCGCCAGGCGAAACGCATGCCTGGCACCTGTTCGTGATCCGCCTTCGGGACGATGCCCGGGTGACGCGCGACGAGGTGATCCAGGCATTGAGCGATGCCGGCATCGGCACCAGCGTGCATTACGTGCCGCTGCACCGCCAGCCCTATTGGCGCGACCGCTACGGCTTGACGCCTGAGCAGTTCCCCGTGGCCGAGCACGCTTACCAGCGCATGCTGAGCGTTCCGCTGTTCACCTCGATGAGCGATGAAGAGCAGACGCGCGTGATCGCGGCGCTGAAAGCCTGTGTGCGATGAGTGCATGGGGTTTTCAAGCGTTTTGGGCCTGCAGCGCCCGACTGGCAAGCGCGGGCAGCTATCGAAAGATGAGAGTGTGCGGCTTGTGACCGCGCGCGGCGCCGCCACCAAGCGCGCGATGGACCTGGCGCTGACGCTGGCCGCGCTGCTGCCGGCACTGCCATTGATGGCGGCCATCGCGCTGTGGGTGCGGCTGGATTCGCCCGGGCCGGCGCTGTTCCGGCAGGAGCGCGTGGGGCGCGGTGGCGTGCCGTTTCGCATCCACAAGTTCCGCACCATGCACGTGCATGACGGCAGCGGGCCACAGGTCACGGCGGCCGGCGATGCCCGCATCACCCGCGCCGGCCGCTGGCTGCGCGCCACCAAGCTGGACGAGTTGCCGCAGTTGATTGACGTGCTAAAGGGCGACATGAGCCTGGTCGGCCCACGCCCCGAGGTGCCGCGCTACATGGCGCTGTACGCCGATGACGTGCGCCGGCGGATCCTGAGCGTGCGGCCGGGCATCACCGACCAGGCGGCCATCGAATTCCGCGATGAGGAGCGGCTGCTGGCCGATGCCACTGATCCGGAGCGCGCCTATATAGAACGTGTCATGCCGGTCAAACAACGCTACTACCTGGACTACGTGGCGCAGCGCACCTTGGCAGGTGACCTGCGCATCCTGTTCGACACCGTGCGGGCGCTGCTGCGATGACCATGGAATTTGTGCCAAATTGGCATTCAGCGCCCACCAGACAAGCGCGAGCAGCTATGAATATGAAAGCAATCAGCCTGACCTGGCATGTCCACACGCGCATGCGTGCCCCCGGTGTGGGAGCGGGCTTGCCCGCGATCGGGCGGCACCGCGATGACCGGGCGCCGCATCGCGGGCAAACCCGCTCCCACAACAGCGCCGACTGTCAAGCCGTGGGGTTGTGGGGCAGCAAGGCCATCGGCGCGATCCGGGGCGACGCGGAGCAGCCGTGCTGAACGATCTGGGGCGCAGCCTGCGCAGCAAGAGCTGGCTGTTCGACGGGCCGCTGATCGTGCTGGCCTGGTGGGCGGCGTTCTGGTTGCGCTTCAACCTGAGCCTGCCGCAGCCGTACTTTGACCAGGCACTGCGCACCACGCCCGTGGCGCTGGCTTGCATGGCCGCGGGCCTGCTGCTGCTGCGCGTTCCTCGCCAGTCGTGGCGCTACGTCAGCCTGGCCGATCTGCGACATCTGGCCGCCGGCGTGGCGCTGGGCGCGCTGCTGGTCACGGCGGCGGTGCTGGGCTGGCGCATCGGCGGCTTTCCGCGCTCGGTGTTCCTGATCAGCGCGCTGCTCACGCTGCTGCTGCTGGCCGGGGCGCGTGCGGCCTGGCGCACGCTGGCGGAATACACCCAGGCCCACGCGCGCACCGATGCGGCACAGCAGCCGCTGCTGATCGTCGGCACCATCGACGAAGCCGACCAGGCGCTGCGCACGCTGAAAGGCGTGGAAGGCTGGCACGTGGTGGGCATCGCCTCGCCGCGCGCGCAGGATGCCGGCCGCACCGTGCAGGGCGTGCGCGTGCTGGGCAGCGTGGGCGCACTGGATGAACTGGCGCGCGCGCAGCAGACGGCCACCGTGCTGCTGGCCAGCGCGCCGGGCGAGCCGACGCGGCGCGAGGTGCTGATGCGCTGGTCGGGCAGCGGGCTGAACCTGCTGACGCTGCCCACCGCTGACGAACTGCTGCGCCCCGGCGCGGCGGCCCGGTTGCGCCAGGTGCGGCTGGAGGATTTGCTGGGCCGCACGCCGGTGCAGCTGGATGCCGCCGGCCTGGCCGGCCTGATCAGCGGCGCCACGGTGCTGGTCACGGGCGCGGGCGGCTCCATCGGCGCCGAGCTGTGTCGGCAGGTGGCGCGGCTGGGCGCGGCGCGGCTGGTGTGCGTGGACGTGTCGGAATACGCCACCTACCGGCTGGAGCAGGAACTGCGCCAAGCCTTCCCTGCCATGGAAGGCGTGTACTATACCGCCAACGTGCGCGAGGCGGAGCGCCTGCGTGCCATCGCGCTCGAACACCGCCCCAGCGTGGTGCTGCACGCCGCCGCCTACAAGCACGTGCCGCTGATGGAGGCGCACAACGAGATCGAGGCGCTGCGCACCAACGTGCTGGGCACGCTGCACGCCGCGCGCGTGGCGGGCGAGGTGGGGGCGGCGCGCTTCGTGCTCGTGTCGACCGACAAGGCCGTGAACCCGACCAACGTGATGGGCGCCACCAAGCGCCTGGCCGAGCAGGTGGTGCAGGCGGTGGCGGCCGAATTCGCGGGCACACAGTACGTGTCGGTGCGCTTCGGCAACGTGCTGGGCTCCAGCGGCTCGGTGGTGCCGCTGTTCACGGCGCAGATCGAGCTGGGCGGCCCGGTGACGGTGACACACCCCGATATCGTGCGCTACTTCATGACCATCCCCGAGGCCGCGCAGCTGGTGCTGCAGGCCGGGCTGATGGGGCAGTCGGGCCAGATCTTCGTGCTCGACATGGGCGAGCCGGTGAAGATCGTCGACCTGGCGCGTCTGCTGATCCGCCTGTCGGGCAAGAGCGAGGCCGAGGTGCCCATCGCCTTCACCGGCCTGCGCCCGGGCGAGAAGCTGTACGAGGAACTGCTGGCCGACGACGAAACCACCGAACCCACGCCGCACCCCAAGCTGCGCGTGGCCAAGGTGGCGGCGGCAGGTGGCGATGTGGTGCGGGCAACGGAATCGTGGCTGGCCGCTGCCGGTGCCGCGCCCGAGGCGGCGGCCATCCGCGACTGGCTGCACCAGCGCGTGCCGGAATACCGGGCGCAGCCGGTGCGGTTCTGAATGGGCCGTTGCTTGGAGAGCAACGACTTCAAACCGCTTGGCTTTTCTCCGTCGCAGGCCTCATGCGCATGCTGTCGTCTGCAAGCTCGACGTGATCCACCTTGGCCAGCAACTCGGGGAAGGACTCGAATCCCCACTCCTGCCAGTTCCAGCGCGGCTTCACGTATTTGCCCACGGCCTCGATATGGGCCCAGCCTTTGGCGCTCTTGAACTTGTTGAAGGATTCATCCAGCAGCTTGACGAGTTCGAGAAACGGAATCTTGCGGCAGAACATGCGGCTGGCTTCATCCGTGCGGAACTGCAGCCCGCGAAGATCGCGCAGCATGCCCGACAATTTGGCGTAGCCGTAGCTGCGCGAGTCGAAGTCCGGGTGCGTCTGATTGATGTAGCTGCCTATTTTGCCCACGAAGGCCCAGCCAGTGGCTTCGTCGGTCGAATCCTTGATGGCCTTGTAGAGCAACGCGCGCGTTCCAGCATCCATCTGTCTGGCCACGGCGGGCGTGGCGGGGGTCGGTCGCGCTGTCCCGTTATTGCCGGATACCGAGGCGGTTGGTGTCGGGGCACTCGCTTGTCGTTCCGCTTTTTCCACTTCTCCCAGGTTCTCGACATAGAAGAATCGGTCGCAGGCTTGCCGGAATGCTTCGGGGGTCTTCTCCCGGCCGAAGCCATAGACCACCAGGCCGGAAGCGCGGATGCGCGAAGCCAGCGGCGTGAAATCACTGTCGCTCGACACGAGGCAGAAGCCGCTGAAGTTGCCGCTGTACAGCAGATCCATCGCGTCGATGATCAAGCCCATGTCCGTCGCATCCTTGCCCTTGGTGTAGGCAAACTGCTGCACGGGCGTGAGGGCGTGCTTGAGCAGGATGGCGCGCCAGCCGCTGAGGGTGTTGCTGCTCCAGTCCCCATAAATGCGCTTGACGCTGGCGACGCCGTACTTGGCGATTTCCTCGAACAAGCCCTGGGCGACGGATGACGACGTGTTGTCTGCGTCGATCAACACCGCCAGTTTTTCCTGCTTCATGTTTTCGATCGTCATGGCTGGTCGCGTGGATCGGGCTGCCGATATGCGATGTGTAAGGACTGCTTGATTATCAAGAAGTCTCAGATGACGCGCTGAACTCATCCGCTGTGTGGGAGCGGGCTTGCCCGCGATCAAGCGTTGGTGGGGACGAGGCGCCTCATCGCGGGCAAGCCCGCTCCTACAACACGGTCTGAGACTTCTTGATAGTCAAGAAGGACTGTTTGCGAGCGCAGATTCCGAGTTGAATCGCGCTCAGACCAGCTTGGATTCGGCGCAGGCAGCTATCGTTATTACTGTTGGCGAGCGTCGTCAACTGTTCGGTGCGCCGATCCCCGTCTTGCCCAGCAGGTCGGCCACCAGTTCCAGCCGCAGCAGCGGGTTGTCCAGGCTCATCAGCTGCTGTCGCGTGGCGGCGGGCAGCGGCAGCAGTTCGCACCAGCGGTTCGACACCCAGGCGCAGTCGTCGTATTGCTCGCTGCCCACGGCGGGCAGCGGTGCGCCGGGCGACTGCACGCGCAGGCCGGCATACACCTGCCGCAGCGCGCGCGCCACGTGCTGCAGATCGTCGGGCACGGCCAGCGCGCGGTCGGGTGGCAGCAGGCTCACGTCGGCCACCCACAGGCCATGCTTGAGCTGGCTGGGCCGATCGATGCGAAAGCGCTGCTCGCCGCGGCATTGCACCAGCAGCAGGCCGGCCTGCGGTTGCTCCAGCGTGGTGATGTGCGCCAGCGTGCCGATGGTGGCCAGTTGCTCGGGCGGTGCACCGGCGGCGCGCACCTCGTGGCCCTGCGTCAGCGCGACGACGCCGAACGGGGCGCCGGCGCGGTGGCACTTGCCGATCATGTCGAGATAGCGCACCTCGAACACCCGCAGCGGCAGCACGCCGCCCGGAAACAGCACGGTGCCGAGCGGGAACAGGGGCAGGGAGGTGAGGGTCAGCAGTTCTTCGGTCATCGTCCGGGCCATCCAACAGCACGCCCGTCGCAACCGCGGCGAATGTGAACACCAGTGCTCGCTATCATCGCACGCATGAACACTTTGGAATTGCTTGCGCCGCTGGGGGCGTGAACAAGTTCCGCTTTGCCTGGGCATGCTTTATCAAGTTCTCACCTTCCTGATCGAAGTCGCCGTCACGCTGATCGGCGGCGCCTGCCTGCTGCGGCTTTACATGCGCTGGCGCCGCATGTCGATGGACAATCCCGTGGGGCGCTTCGTGCAGGCGTTGTCGGACTGGCTGGTGCTGCCGCTGCAGCGCATCGTGGGGCAGGGTGCGCAACTGGACGTGGCCAGTCTGCTGGCGGCCTGGCTGCTGAAGCTCGTGCAGTACGCGGCGCTGATGGGCCTGCTGGGCCTGGCGCGCTGGAGCGTGCTGCCGCTGCTGGCCTTGCTGGGCGTGGCTAAGCTGGCGGTGTCGGTGGCCACGGCGGTGATCATCGTGGCCGCTGTGCTGTCGTGGACGGGCAACCGCACGCCGGTCTACGACGTGTTCGAGCGGCTCAGCGCGCCGCTGCTGGCGCCGATCCGCAAGCTGCTGCCGCTGGTGGGCGGGGTCGACCTGTCGCCGCTGGTGCTGATCATCGGCCTGCAGGTGCTCGGCATCGTGCTGGGCTCGCTGCAGGGCGGCCTGTTTGGCGCGGGCGTGCTGCCCAACGGGGCTTGAGGCACACGCGCCGAAGCGCGGTCAGGGCGCCCGCCGCGTGGGGTGGACAGGCAAAAAATGCTTGATGAGCAACAAGTCTCAGACAGCATTGTGGGAGCGGGCTTGCCCGCGATCAAGCGTTCGTGGCGACGAGGCGCCGCATCGCGGGCAAGCCCGCTGCCACACCGCGGATGCGGTCCGCGCGTGATCTGAAATTTCTTGATAATCAAGCAAAAATGATAGCTGCCTGCTCAGGATGGAAGCCGAATTCAAGAGGAAATGGACTGAAATCCTTGCGGGGCGGGCGCGAGCAGCTGACTTTATCGAGTCAATCGCTACTGTTGATGGGCTTCACTGCACCGCATCCGCCGGCTGGCGCTGCAGCATGGCCAGCACCTTGGCGATCTTCTCGCGCAGTTCGCGCCGGTCGCAGATGAAGTCGACCGCGCCCTTGGTCTGCAGGAACTCGGCGCGCTGAAAGCCGTCGGGCAGCTTCACGCGCACCGTGTTCTCGATCACGCGTGGGCCGGCAAAGCCGATCAGCGCTTTGGGCTCGGCGATCACCACGTCGCCGACGAAGGCGAAGCCGGCCGATACGCCGCCCATGGTCGGGTCGGTCAGCACGCTGATGTAGGGCAGGCCCTTCTTGGCCAGGCGGGTGAGGGAGGCGTTGGTCTTGGCCATCTGCATCAGGCTCAGCAGCCCTTCCTGCATGCGCGCGCCGCCGGTGGCGGTGAAGCAGATGAAGGGCACTTTCTGCTCGATGGCGGTCTCGACACCGCGCACGAAGCGCTCGCCCACCACGCTGCCCATGCTGCCGCCCATGAAGTCGAACTCGAACGCCGCCGCCACCACGCTGATGGAGTGCACGGCGCCGCCCATCACCACCAGGGCATCGGTCTCGCCGGAGTTCTCCAGCGCTTCCTTCAGGCGCTCGGGGTACTTTCGACTGTCCTTGAACTTCAGGGCGTCGACGGGCAGCACCTCCTGCCCGATCTCGTAGCGGCCCTCGGCGTCGAGGAACACGTTCAGCCGCTCGCGCGCACCGATGCGGTGGTGGTAGCCGCACTGGGGGCAGACGTTCTGGTTCTGGTCCAGATCGGTCTTGTACAGCACCGCGTCGCAGTCGGGGCACTTGATCCACAGCCCCTCCGGCATCTGCCGGCGCTCGGAGGCTTCGGATTTCTGAATCTTGGGTGGCAGGAGTTTTTCAAGCCAGCTGCTCATGTAATGCTCCTTGAGTGATAGCGGCGATTATGCATCCAGCGCCGCGCGCACCGGGCGCAGGAAGTCCATCGCGGCAGCGACCACGCGTTCGTGCGGCTGCACTTCGATCACCTGGATCAGGCGGCTGCCGATGACCACGGCATCGGCCACCTTGCCGATGGCCCGGGCGGTTTCGGCATCGCGGATGCCGAAGCCCACGCCCACGGGGATGTGCACATGCTGGCGGATGCGCGGCAGCATGGCCTCGACCTCGGCCGTGTTGAGCGCCCCCGAGCCGGTGACGCCCTTGAGCGACACGTAATACACGTAGCCGCTGGCGACCGCGGCCACCTGCTGCATGCGCTGCTCGGTACTGGTGGGCGCCAGCAAAAAGATCAGGTCCATGCCGTGCGCACGCAGCCTGGCGGCAAAGTCGGTGCATTCCTCGGGCGGGTAGTCGACGATCAACAGGCCATCCACGCCGGCCGCGGCGGCATCGCGGATGAAGGCGTCGTCACCGTGCTTCTGGTCGTAGCGCTCCACCGGGTTGGCGTAACCCATCAGCACCACGGGCGTCTTGGGGTCCTTCTCGCGGAAGGTCTTCACATACCCCAGCACCTGCGCCAGGCCGATGCCCAGCGCCAGCGCGCGGTCGCCCGCTTTCTGGATCACGGCGCCATCAGCGCTGGGGTCGGAAAACGGCACGCCGAGTTCGATCACATCGGCGCCAGCGGTGACCATGCCGTGCATCAGCGCGGGCGTGATGTCGGCGTAGGGAAAGCCGGCGGTGACGTAGGGGATCAGCGCCTTGCGCTTTTGCTCGGCCAGGGCGGCGAAGGTGGCGGTGATGCGGTTCATGCTTTGGCCCCTTTCACCACGTGGCCGCGCATCGACGGGCGGTCGTAGAAATCGACGCCATCCAGGTCGGCCACGGTGCCGATGTCCTTGTCGCCACGGCCCGAGAGGCAGACCAGGATCGACTGGTCTTGATGCATGGTTGGCGCCAGCTTCATGGCATAGGCCATGGCATGGCTCGATTCGAGCGCCGGGATGATGCCTTCGGCCCGGCACAGATGGTGGAAGGCGGCCAGCGCCTCGGCGTCGGTGGCGCCCACGTACTCGGCGCGGCCGATGTCCTTGAGCCAGGCGTGCTCGGGGCCGACGCCGGGGTAGTCCAGGCCGGCGCTGATCGAATGCGTTTCGGTGATCTGACCGTTGTCGTCCTGCAGGATGTAGGTGCGGTTGCCGTGCAGCACGCCGCTGCTGCCGCGTTGCAGGCTGGCGGAATGCTTGCCGCTGTCGAGGCCCTCACCGGCGGCCTCGACGCCGATCAGGCGCGTGTCGGCATACGGGATGTAGGGGTGGAAGATACCCATGGCGTTGCTGCCACCGCCCACGCAGGCGATGACGGCATCCGGCTGCGTGGCGGCAATGCCTTGCGCGGCCAGCATCTCGGGCATCTGCGTCAGGCATTCGGTGCCGATCACGCTCTGGAAGTCGCGCACCATCATCGGGTAGGGGTGCGGGCCGGCCACGGTGCCGATGATGTAGAAGGTGTTGTCCACGTTGGCCACCCAGTCGCGCATGGCTTCGTTCAGCGCGTCCTTCAGCGTCTTGCTGCCGGATTCGACCGGGATCACGGTGGCGCCCAGCAGCTTCATGCGGTAGACGTTGGGCGACTGGCGTTTCACGTCCTCGGCGCCCATGTAGACCACGCATTCCAGCCCGTAGCGTGCGCAGATGGTGGCCGTGGCCACGCCGTGCTGGCCGGCGCCGGTCTCGGCGATGATGCGCGGCTTGCCCATGCGCTTGGCGAGCATGGCCTGGCCGATCACGTTGTTGATCTTGTGCGCGCCGGTGTGGTTGAGGTCTTCGCGCTTCAGATAGATCTGCGCCCCGCCCAGCTCGCGGCTGGTGCGCGCGGCGTGGTAGACGGGCGAGGGGCGGCCGACGTAATGCGCCAGCTCGTACTTGAATTCGGCCAGGAAGTCCGCGTCATGCTGGTACTTCGCGTAGGCGTCCTTCAGCTCGTTGATGGCGTAGGTCAGCGTCTCGCTGACGAAGCTGCCGCCGTAGCGGCCGAAATGCCCGCTCGCGTCGGGCTGCTGGTAATCGATCATGGGGCTGTCAAAACTTGAGCGTCCGCCGCGCGCACGGCGGCGACGAACTGGTGAATCTTGCCGGCGTCCTTGATGCCCTTCAGGAGCTTGCCGTCTTCGGCCTGGCACTCGACGCCGGAGGAAACGTCAACCGCGAGCGAATAACCCCGCCCGCGCAGCGCGGCGATTCCATCGCTCACGTTTGCAGGTGTGAGCCCACCAGACAAGACGAGGTGAGCGGGTACGTTTGGTGGAAGGCTTGTCCAATCGAATGTCTTTCCGCCGCCGCCGTAGCCGTCGACGTGGGCGTCGAGCAGGATGGCTTGTGCGGCGCTGAATGTGTGGGTGAAGTTTACCAAGTCGGGCATCGCGGCGGGCGGTGCGGGAATGCGCGCGGCACGCATGAACGGGCGGCCGGTGGTACGTGCGACAGCCACACAGTCGGCGGCTGATTCATCACCATGAAATTGCATTGTAGCGCCCGCCACATGGGCGCAGGCAGCTTCTATATTGGTAGCATTCTCGTTGACGAATAGCAGCACCGGGGTGACGAACGGAGGCAGGCGCCGCGCCAGTTCGGCAGCGCGTTCGGGCGCGACGAAGCGCGGGCTTTTCGGGTAGAGCACGAAGCCGATGGCATCGGCGCCCGCGGCCACCGCGGCGTCCACGTCGGCTTCGCGGGTCAGACCGCAGATCTTGATGCGGGTGCGGTGGGTGCTTGGGCTCATGGCAGCCAATCATAGGCCGCGGTGCGCTCCGGCAATCCCCATTCCGGCCCGTAGCGCGGGCCGAGGAAGTACAGGCCGTCCGGCGCGAAGGTGGGCGCGGCGGCGTCGCGGTCGCGCGCGGCCAGCACTTCGCGCATCCAGCCGGGCGGCTGCAGGCCCTGGCCGATCTGCAGCAGGCAGCCCATGATGTTGCGGATCATGTGGTGCAGGAAGGCGCTGGCCTCGAAATCGAAGCGCCAGTAGGCGCCACGGCGGCTGATGTCGATGCGCGTGAGGTGCTTGACGGGCGAAAGCGCCTGGCAGGCCGAGGCGCGGAAGGACGTGAAATCGTGCTCGCCGATCAGGTGCTTGGCGCCCTGGCGCAGGGCGTCGCCGTCGAGCGGGCGAAACGTCCAGCCCACGCGCCCGGCATCGACGCTGGGGCGCACGGGCGACTCAAGCAGCACGTAGGTGTAGCGGCGGGCGAGGGCGCTGGCGCGGGCATGAAACGCATCGGGCGCCGGCTGCGCCCATTGCACGGCAATGTCGGGCGGCAGGAAGCGGTTGGTGCCGCGCACCCAGGAGAACGGCTCGCGCACCAGGTCGGTGTCGAAATGCACCACCTGCATCAGACCATGCACGCCGGCGTCGGTGCGGCCGGCGCACAGGGTGGCGATCGGCACGGTGGCGAACTGGCCCAGTGCCGATTCCAGGCGGTCCTGCACGGTCTGGCCGGACGGCTGACTTTGCCAGCCCTGGTAGGCGGTGCCGAGGTAACTGATGCCGAGCGCAATTCTCACGATGGCGTCATTGTGGCTGCAGGCGCAGGACAAAAAACAACGCGGCGCCCGAGTGGGCGCCGCGTGACCAGGTGACAGGGCAGAAAATCAGTGGAGTTCCGCCAGGAAGCGCTCGGCACGGACGCGCATGGCGCCGGAGGACTCGGCAATCACCTCCTTCACCAGGGCACGCGCGCCCTCGGTGTCGCCGATGGCGTGGAACTCCTGTGCCAGCGACAGCTTGGTGCCCAGGGGATCCTCGTCCGCATCTTCTGGCTGCTCGGTTTTCAGCTCGCCACCAGAGCGCGAATCGGGATCGAGCGACAGGGCGTCCATGTCGAAGTCGATCATGCCGGAGTTGCGCTCGACCGCGGGGGCAGGGGGCGGCACGACGGGAGCGGCGGCAACCGGGCGTGCAGGCTCAGCCGGTGCCACGGGCGGACGCGTGGTGCCCAGCTCCGAAGGCGGCGAGAAGTCGAGATCCAGGTCGAAATCCAGCGGTGCATGGGCGTCGGCCACAGGCGCTGGCGCCGGTGCTGGCGGTGGGGGAACCGGCGCGCGGGCCGCCGCAGCAGCGCCGGCTGCGGCTGCTGTCACCCCTGCAGCCACTGCGGCAGGTGCTATCGAAGGTGCAGCAGGCGGCAAGGGCGAGGGCGCGGTGGTGGCCGCACGCACGGGCGCATCGTCCAGATCGAGGTCGAGATCCAGCGGAAGGCCACTGCTGTCGGGCCCCTTGGCTTCGAGCACCTGCGCAGTCTGCGGCTCCGTGTCGGCACCGAAGCTGGGGCGTGCGGCCATGGGCACCGGTTTGATCGACGGGGCGCCGCCGGGCTGGTACAGCGGGTTGGCGGGCTCCAGCTCGCTGCCCAGGCTGGTGATGGCCTGCCAGTCGGGACCCTGGCCCTGGGTGATGGCGTAGGCTTCGGTGGCGATGGCTTCGAAGGCGCGGGCATCGCGGCGCTTGGCGTAGATCTCGGCCAGCTTGCGGTGGATCGAAATGCGGCCGGGGTGGGTGCGCAGGGCTTCCTTGAGGATTTCCTCGGCCTGCATGTCGCGGCCATAGGCCAGGTACACGTCGGCTTCTGCCACGGGGTCCACGTCGCCAGCCGCATCCAGCTGGCTGGGCGAGTAGGCCATGGACGAGTTGCCGCTGACGGAACTGCCACCATCCTTGGTGTTCACCCGCTGGCCGCCGCTGGCGCCGAAGAAGGAATCGGGTTGCAGGCGGCTTTCGATGAAGGAGCTGTCCAGCGGGGCGGCATCTTTCTTGCGCTGGCGCGAGCGGTACACGCCATAGCCAGCCAACAGGGCCAGCAGGCCGGCGCCGGCAATTGGCAGCAGCGGATTTTCCGTCAGCGTGTCGAGGAAGGAAGGCTCCTGCACCGGCATCGGTGGCGGCGGTGCCACGCGCGGCCGCTGGGGTGCCGGTGCCGCGCTGGCCGCAGCGGTGGCGGCAGAAGCGGCGTCGGCTGCCGCACTGGCGGCCGAGGCTGCGCTGACCACGGCCGTTTCGGTGGCCGATGCTGCGGCAGACGCGGCGCTGGCCGCCGCGGCGACAGCACTGGAGGCCGCATCAGCGGCGGCCGAGGCGGCAGAGGCCGGCGCGGTGACGGTGGCGGCCGTGGGTGCCGGCGCTGGCGCAGCAGCCGGCGGGGCCGCCGGGGCAGATGCGGCTGCGGCTGGTGCGGCAGCGGGTGCGCCTGTCGGCACGTTGATGGCAGGAACGGCGCTGCTGGCCGGTGTGGCCGCCGGCGCGGCGGCCGGGCTGCCCGAGGCTGCCTGCAGGCGCGAGAGTTCGCTGATGTTCTTGTTCAGTTCGGCCACGCGCTCGGCCTGCTCCTGCGCCTGGCGGGACTGGGCCACCGTGGCTTCGCTGCCGGACGGCGAGCCGCCGCGCGACAGCGTGAGGCGATCCTGTGCCGGGGCGGCGGCGCGCGTGTCGCGCACTTGCGCCTGCACGCCGCCCGATGCGCTGCGCGTGGCGGCGGCCACGCGCGTGCCGCCGGCACGCTGGGCCACGCCGCGGCGGTAGGCGTTGAAATCCCGGCTCTGGGCCACCACGGTGCGGCGCGCGGCCTGACGCGACGTTGCCGCGGCCTGCTCGGCCGTCGGCATGTTGATCACGGCGCCCGCCTTCATCAGGTTGAAGTTGCCGCGGATGAATGCGTTCGGGTTGGCGCGCAGCATGGCCACCAGCATCTGGTCGAGCGACACACCTTCGACACGGTGGGCCGACGCCAGGGCATAGGCGGTGTCGCCGCGCTGCACCCTCACCTGGTCACCGCCGCCGCTGGCGGCCGGGGCGGGCGCGGGCGCCGCAGCGGGGGCAGCGGCCTTGCGGCGCGCCTCGGCCATGCGCGCGCTGCGTGCGCGCGTCGCGGCATCTGCGGTGGCGGGCGTTGTCTGTTCCGCCACGGTGGCCGGCACCACGGGAGGCGGTGCCACGGGCGCGGGCGCTGCCGGCGCCATCGGTGCTGGCGATGCGGTCTGCGGCTGGGTGACCACGACCGGCGGGGGCGCCGCGCGGCCCGGGGGATCGACCAGCATGGTGTAGTCGCGCACCACGCGGCCATTGGCCCAGTTGGCGTCGATCACGATGCCCAGGAAAGGCTCGTTCACCGGGCGGTCGCCAACCACGCGCAGATAGGCCTGGCCGTTGGCACGGCGGTGCAGCGTGACGCGGGCGCCGCTGAGCGCAGGCGAATAATCGACGCCGGCGGAACGGAAGGCTTGGGGGGAGGCCACGGCTGCCTGGAAGGTGGCGGCTTCCTCGGACGAAATTTGCGGCACCTCAATCTCGGCGCGCAGCGGCTCGCCCAGGGCAGAGCGCACGGTGATGGCGCCCAGGGCCAGCGCCTGCGCATCCAGGCTGACGCCGAACATCGTCAACGCCACGGCCGATGCCAGCACACCCCTCTTCCAAGGCTGCTTGGCCATTTTCATATTGATCGACCCCTGCGGAGCCTGTGCGGTTTTATTCTGCATGTCTGGTGTTGGGCAGGCCAAGCCTCGCCGGAACGAATATGAAAATCGACATTAACATCAACGTATTAGGCTGACAAGCTGAGACACTGGTTAACCATCTTCACAAGTTCACACAGGCTCGAATCTCGGACGGCCATGTTGTCTTGCGACAACGGGCGGCGCCGTTGCAGCGGCGCCCGCTATCGTTTTCTATGAGGCTTCAGGCCGCCAGCAGGATGCGCAGCATGCGGCGCAGCGGCTCGGCAGCGCCCCACAGCAACTGGTCGCCGATGGTGAAGGCGCCCACGTATTCCGGGCCCATGGCCATCTTGCGGATGCGGCCCACGGGAATGGTCAGCGTGCCGGTGACGGCCACCGGGGTCAGGTCGCGCATGGTGTCCTCGCGGTTGTTGGGCACCACCTTCACCCACTCGTTGTCGGCGGCGATCATGGCCTCGATGTCGGCCACCGGCACGTCCTTCTTCAGCTTGAAGGTCAGCGCCTGGCTGTGGCAGCGCATGGCGCCGATGCGCACGCAGTAGCCGTCCACCGGCACGGCGGGCGTGCCGAAGCCTTCGCCCCAGCCCATGATCTTGTTGGTTTCGGCCATGCCCTTCCATTCTTCGCGGCTCACGCCGTTGCCCAGGTCCTTGTCGATCCAGGGAATCAGCGAGCCGCCCAGCGGCACGCCAAAGTTGGCCTTCTCGGCGTCTTCCAGGCCGCGCTGCTTGGCGATCACCTTGCGGTCGATCTCCAGGATGGCGCTGGTCGGGTCGGCCAGCAGGGCCTTGACCTCGTGGTTCAGCGTGCCGAACTGGGCCAGCAGCTCGCGCATATGCTGCGCGCCGCCGCCGCTGGCCGCTTGGTACGTTTGCGTGCTCATCCACTCGACCAGCCCGGCCTTGAACAGCGCGCCGACGCCCATCAGCATGCAGCTGACGGTGCAATTGCCGCCCACCCAGTTGTTGCCGCCCTTGGCCAGCGCGTTCTGGATCACCGGCATGTTCACCGGGTCGAGGATGATGACCGCGTCGTCCTGCATGCGCAGGGCGCTGGCGGCGTCGATCCAGTGGCCTTTCCAGCCGGCGGCGCGCAGCTTGGGGAACGCCTCGTTGGTGTAGTCGCCGCCCTGGCAGGTGATGATGATGTCGCAGGCCTTCAGCGCGTCGATGTCGGTCGCGTCCTTGAGCTTCTTCTCGTTCTTGGCCATCGCCGGGGCGGCGCCGCCGGCGTTGCTGGTGGAGAAGAAAATGGGCTCGATCAGGTCGAAATCACCCTCGGCCTGCATGCGGTCCATCAGGACCGAGCCGACCATGCCGCGCCAGCCGACGAGGCCTACAACGTTACCGACTTTCATTTTGCTTCGCGCCTTTCAAACAATATAAGAACTGTCTGGCCTGCCGGGCTCGTCTGGCTCCGGAGGCGGCGCGCACGACGAACCGGGGCTGGTCAGCCCTTTTGGGTGGTCGTGGTAATGGGGGAGATGCGCACGCACGCGCGCTGGCCGGAAGCGGCGGCAGCGGAATCGAAGCGATCAGGCGTGTTCATGGGGGGCGATTCTAACCCAGTCACCCCGTGCCACACGCCGTGCAGGGGGTTGCGCGCGGGCGTGCTGATGTGCGGATGCGACGCCCGCGCCCTGATCTTCAGTAAATTAAGCCAAATCAGCCCTAAGCGCCCGCCCACCAAGCGCGAGCAGCTATCAAAAAAGAAGTTCAGGCGCCCAACTGATCCGCCAGGTCGAGGAAGTCGCGCGCATGCAGCGTGTTGGCGGGCTCGGGCGACACGTCCTTGGGCTGCCCGGCGCCGAACTCCAGCGGCCGCTCGATGTAGGCCGTCAGCAGCCCGCAGGCGCGCGCGGCGGCCAGGTCGTCCTGGTGCGCGGCCACCATCATCACCTCGGCCGGCGCCACGTAGAACACCTCGGCCACGCCCCGGTACACCCGCGGGTCGGGCTTGTACGCCTGGAACACCTCGGCCGAGAGCACGCAATCCCAGGGCAGCTGGGCGTGCCTGGCCATGTGGGTGAGCAGGCCGATGTTGCCGTTCGACAGCGTGCAGATCACGTGCCGCTGCTTCAGCCGCATGAGGCCCGGCACCACGTCGGGCCAGGCGTTGAGCCGATGCCAGACACGGTTGAGCAGGCGGCGCTCGGCCTCTGGCATGGCCTGCAGGCCGAAGCGCGGCAGGATGTCGTCGAGGATCATGCGATGCAGTTCGTCGATCCGCGTCCAGCCCAGTTCGCCCGACATCACGCGCGCCATCGCCGGCCGGTAGCCCTCGCGCCAGGCCAGCGCGAAGGCGTTGCCATCGACCTGCGGGTACAGCCGCGCCATTTCGGCCACGATGCTGCCGTGCCAGTCGACCACGGTGCCGAAGACGTCGAAGGCGAGGATTTTGGGGGTGAGGGTGGTCATGGCTTGGCTTTCCACACACGTCATTGGCCAACGGCTGGGCGCCGTGTCAAGGGGTTATAGCGCAGCCGTCGGGCGCGCGGGCGATCACCTGCGTCACACGCGGGGGCGCACCGCGCCCAGTTGCTTCGCCGGCCCGCCGATGGACACGGCCGCCTTGTCATACCCCGCCCAAGGCCCCGCGCCCACGCGCAACCGCTCTTCGACGTTGCCAAGATGCCAATGCGCCCCGCCGGTCACTGCGGCCAGTTCATCCCATCCGATGGGCACCGACACGCCGATCCCCGCGCGCGCCCTGGCCGACCACGCGGCCACCGTCGTCGCCCCGCGCCCGTTGCGCAGGTAGTCGGGGTAGATCTTGCCGACGCGGTTCTTCGGCCCGCTGAGCGCGCTGAAGCGGTCGGGCATCAGGCGCGCGAGATGCTCGGTGAGCTGCTTGGTAAAGCCCTTCACCGTGTCCCAGTCGTGCAGCCGCTTGATGGGTGTGACGACGTGCAGGCCCTTGCCGCCGCTGGTCTTCAAGAACGGGGTGAAGCCCAGTTCGGTCAGCAGGGTGCGGGTGAGCAGGGCGGCCTCCTGCACCTTGTCCCACGGCACGCCGTCGCCGGGGTCGAGGTCGATGACGAAGCGGTCGGGGCGCTCGATGCGGTCGTGCCGGGCGTTCCAGGTGTGCAGCTCCAGCGTGTTCATCTGCACCGCGCCCATCAGGCCGGGCAGGCTGTCGATCTCGAGCAGGCTGGCGTGGCCGGGGTCGAGCGCGGGGTCGAGCTGAATCACGCCGGGCAGGGTGATGCGCTCCAGGTGCTTCTGGAAGAACAGCGCGCCCGCGATGCCATCCGGCGCGCGCACCAAGGCGACGGGGCGCTGGTCAAGGTGCGGCAGCAGCAGCGGGGCGACGGTGGCGTAGTAGCGGGCGATGTCGAGCTTGGTGGTGCCGGTGCTGGCATCGACCACGCGGTCGGGGCTGGAGATGGCCTGCCCGCCGACGACAGGGGCGCCGCCGCCGCGCCCCTTGAAGGTTGGTGTGGCAGCGGCTTTTGATCCTGTTTTAATAGCTGCTGGCGCTTGTGTGGCGGGCGCTGAGGCCGATTTTTTCAATGAATCCTGCTCGAAGACCACATCCGCCGCGAGCTTGTCTTCGCGCAGGCCGCGGAACACGCCGTGGCGCAGGCGGCGCGCGTGTGTGAAGCCGGCATGGCTGATCTGCGCCACCAGCTCGGGCCGCACCCAGTGCACGCGGCCGGGCGGCTGGGGGCCGGTTTCGAGCGGGCTGGTCTTGACTTTCAGGGGCGCCAACTTTTCCTTCAGCCGCACCAGCGTGCGCGTGTCGAAGCCGCTGCCCACGTTGCCGGCCCAGCGCAGCTTTCCGTCCGCGTCGTGCGCCGCCATCACCAGCGCGCCGACTTCGCCGCTGCGGGCGCCCTGGCCTTCGGTGTGGCCGGCGATCACCAGTTCCTCGCCCTGGCCGCACTTCAGCTTGATCCAATCGCTGCTGCGGCCGGGCCGATACGCCGCGTCGCGCCGCTTGCCGATGATGCCCTCCATGCCCAGCCTGCAGGCGCTGGCGATCAGGTTGTGCGGCGCTTCGTCAAACGCCTCGGACAGGCGCAGCGGCGACGTCTTGGGCCGCCTGGCGCGCTTCAGCAGCGCCTCGAGCCGGGCGCGGCGTTCGGTCAGCGGCTGCTCGCGCAGGTCGGCGCCGTCCAGGTGCAGCAGGTCGAACAGGTACATCACCAGGCCCGCGCTGCGGCCACCGTCGAAGGCGTTCTGCAGCGCGCCGAAGTCGGGCAGGCCGTCGTCGCCCGGCATCGCCACTTCGCCATCCAGCCAGGCCTGGCGCACGGGCAGGGCGGCCAGGGCGCGCGCCAGCTCGGGCATGCGCGCTGTCCAGTCGAGGCCATTGCGCGTGAACAGGCGCGCCCGGCCGCCGTCGATGCGCGCCAGCAGGCGGTAGCCGTCGAACTTCAGCTCCCACAGCCAGTCGGCGGCGTCGGCGGGCGGCTCGCGCATCAGGCTTGCAAGCTGCGGGGCGGTGGTGGCGGGCAGCGGCACGGCTTTCGATGCTTTCGTTTCGATAGCTGCTTGCGCTTGACTGGCGGGCGCTGGGGGCTGATTTGGTTTGGAATGGGAGGTGGGCGGCTGGCGGGCCTTGATCTGCGCCGGGCCGACCGAATCGGGCAGCGCCTCGGTCACATCGAACTCGCTGGCGGCACGCGCCACGTCGTCGCGGTCCTTGATCAGCAGCCAGGCGGGTTTCGGTTCGCCGGCGCGCGGCTTCATGCGCACCAGCGCCCACAGGCCGGTGAGCTTGGCGCCGTGCAGGCGGAACTTCAGCTCGCCCTTGGCCAGGCCGGCGCGCGCCGCGGCTACGCCGCCGGTGGGCTGCCAGCTGCCGCGGTCCCAGATGATGACGCGCCCGCCGCCGTACTGCCCGGCCGGAATCTGGCCCTCGAAGTCGTTGTAGTCGACCGGGTGGTCTTCGACCTGCACCGCCAGCCGCTTGTCGCGCGGGTCCAGGCTCGGGCCCTTGGGCACGGCCCAGCTGTGCATGGTGCCGTCCAGCTCCAGCCGCAGGTCGTAATGCAGGCGCGTGGCCCAGTGCTTGTGGATGACGTACTGCAGCGCGCCCTTTGTGGGCGGGCCCACGGTGCCGGCCGGTTCGGGCGTGCGGGTGAAGTCGCGCCTGGCGTGGTAGCGGGCGAGGGCGGTGCTGGGTGCAGGCGCTTTAATTTTTGTAGCTTCCGGCGCTTGTTGGGCGGGCGCTGGAGCCGTTTTTGTCTTGTAATTCTTGCCAGCCTGGCCAGCGCCGCTGCGGCGGGCGGCGGCCGCGTTCTTGGCGCCGCCGCGCGTGCGCGCCGGGCGTTCAGGCGCGCTTGCGCGGGCGCGACTTGGCTGGGGCTTTGGCGGCGGGGCCATCGTCGTCCTTGCCGGCGCCGCCCTGCAGGCTGCGCTTGAGCAACTCGGTCAGGTCGATGATCTCGGCGCCCTTGCGCGTGCCTTCGGTCGGCGTGTCGACCTTTTCCACGCTCTGCACCTCGCCGGCCTCGGCCTTTTCCCGGACCAGGCGCATGATCTCGTCCTTGAACGAATCGCGGAAGTCGTCGGCATCCCATGGCGCGGACATTTCCTCGATCAGCTGGCGCGCCATCTTCAGCTCGCTCTCCTTCAGCCCCGACGCCCTGGCGCCGGCGGGTGGCAGCTTGAGCGCCTCGAAGGAGCGGATCTCGCCGCCCCAGCGCAGCAGGTTCAGGATCAGCGCCGGGCCGCTGGGCACCAGCACCGCCAGGTGCTGCCGGGTCGAGATCACCACCCGCGCCACGCCGACGCGGCCGCTCTCCAGCAGCGCCTCGCGCAGGAGGGCGTACACCTTTTCGCCGCGGTTGATGGGGGCGAGGTAATACGGGCGCTCGAGGTAGACGAACGGGATCTCGCTGGCCTGGATGAAGGATTCGATCTCGATCGTCTGCGTGGTCTTGGGGAACGCCGCCTTGATCTCGTCCGTGCTCAGCACCACGTACTGGCCGTCCTCGATCTCCACGCCTTTCACGATGTCGGCGGCGGCGATCTCCTTGCCGGTCTTCTTGTTGATGCGCTTGTAACCGACCGGCTCCATGGTGCGGCGGTCGAGCCAGTCGAAATCGACCGCCGACGAGGTGGTGGCGGTGTACAGCGCCACCGGAATGTGCACCAGGCCGAAGCTGATCGCGCCCTTCCACACCACGCGCGCGGTGGGGCGGGGCGCTTCGTCGGTTTCGCTGGAAGTGGCTTGGGCCATCGGCGGCTCCTGCAAAGGCGGTTGAAAGCGCCAGTGTGGCACCGGGGCCGCACCCCCGCGGCCAGACGAGCGCCCTCGCGCTTGTAGGCGCACATCGGCCGAAAAAACGCACGGCCATACCTCGCGGTGCTATACCAAAAGCGCTATACAAGTTACATTTAGATTCATGCCCCGCGGCGCCCGGTTTCCCTTCATTCCCACAGGCCTTACGGCCCGCAGCGCGCTGGTGTCGTCGATGGTGGCCCTGCTCGTGGTGGGGGCCATGGGCCTCACGCTGTGGGCCCTGACCCGCCAGAGCCAGGCGCTGGAGCAGCTGCGCCAGGTGCAGGTCGAGCACCTGATGGCCTCCACCCGCCTGATGCAGCAGGCCGATCTGCTCGACAACGAGTCCGCGATGCTGGCCGCTGCCCGCACCCAGGCCGAGCGCCGGGCCGCCTGGGTGGCGCTGACGGACCGCATCACCTGGGTCAACAAGCTGCTGGACGACCTGAAGCTGCCGCCGGCAGACGCCGCCTTGGCCGGCGAGCTGGCCAACCGCATCGGCCAGATCCAGGAGACCGGGCGCGCGCTGAGCGCTGCCGTGGGCCAGCGCATCGACGAGCCGGCCGACGGCGAGGCCGCACAGGCGGTGGCGCGGCTGCAGAAGGACAACGAGAACGCGACGGCGGTGCTCAGCACGCAGCTCGGCCTGGTGGCCGCCAACAGCCGCCGCCTGCTGGCCGAGCAGAGCAGCCAGCTGGCGCAGGACGTGGACGCGCACCGCCGCACCACGATGGCGGTGGGCCTGCTGCTGCTGCTGGCCGTGATCGCCGCCGCCCTGTGGTTCAACCGCGTGGTGGTGCGCCGCGTGCTGACGCTCAAGCGCATGGTGGACGAGGGCGCCGTGGCGCCCCAGGCCCTGGCGGTGGGGGCGCCTGACGAAATCAGCAGCCTGGCGCAGACCGTGGGCAGCTACGTGGCCCGCATCCAGGCGCACGAGCGCGAGATGAACCGCGCCAACGAGGAGCTGGCCTTCCTGGCCGACCACGACTTGCTGACGCAGCTGCCGAACCGTCGCTTCTTCGAGCGGCGGGCCATGCGGCGCGTGGCGCAGCCGGGCGGGCCGCTGTGGGTGCTGATGGGCGACATCGACCACTTCAAGCAGATCAACGACCAGCACGGGCACGCCATCGGCGACCAGGCGCTGGTGCACGTGGCCGGCCTGCTGCGGGCCAATCTGCGCGAGGGCGAGGCCCTGGCGCGCTTTGGCGGCGAGGAGTTCGTGGCCGTGATTCCGGCGCAGACGGCCGAAGCGGTGTACAGCGTGGTCGAGCGCGTGCGCGCGGCGATTGCCGCCACGCCCATGGCGCTGCCGGACGGCGGCCAGCTGGGCATGAGCATCAGCTTCGGCCTCGCGCCCATCGCCGCGCCGCCGGCCGCCCAGGCCGGTGACGCCGCCGCGCCCCGCCGGGCGCTCGACATTGCCTTGCGCGCGGCCGACGACGCGCTGTACGTGGCCAAGCGTTGCGGCCGCAACCGCGTGCAGCTGGCGCCGCCGGGCGCGGCATCGGCAGCGGCGGCGCCTGCTGTTCAGGGAGAAGTGCTTGAAATCTGACGCGATTCACCGCGGCTGGCGCGCCGTGGCCGTGCTGTTGTGCGGGCTGCTGCTGTGCCTGCCGGCGCTGGCGGCGCGCGACACCGTCCGGCTCGGCGTGCAGCTCGAGCCGCCGATGCTCGACCCCACCGCCACCGCCGCCGCCACGGCGGGCGAGATCGTGTACGCCAACGTGCTGGAAGGCCTGACGGTGATCCACGGCAAGGGCCGGGTGGCGCCGCGCCTGGCCACCGACTGGGTGCGCGCGCCCGACGGCCTGAGCTACACCTTCACGCTGCGCCGCGGCGTGCGCTTTCACGACGGCAAGCCCTTCGACGCCAGCGTGGCGGCGGCCAGCCTGCGCCGCATCCTGGCGCCGGGTTCACGCAACCCGCAGAAGCAGTGGTTCGAGAAGATCGCCGGGGTGCAGGCGCTGGGCAGCCACCAGCTCGTCATCGGCCTGCACCAGCCCGATGCGCTGCTGCCGTTTGCCCTGGCCCTGCCGGCGGCGCTGATCGTGCACCCCGATTCGGCGGCGGGCAACGCCACGCAGCCGGTCGGCACCGGGCCGTTCCGCTTCGGCGAATGGCAGCGCGGCCATTCGGTGCGGATCGACCGGCACACCGGCTACTGGGGCAGGAAGCCGGCCCTGCGCAGCGCCCCGTTCGTGTTTCTCAGCAGCAGCGCCGAGACCGAGAACATGCTGGCCGAGGGGCGGCTCGACTGGCTGGGCAGCGTGACCAAGATGACCGGCCCGTTCATGGAGCGCCCGGACTACCGCATGGGCTCGCGCAAGCTCGAGAGCAAGATGATCGTGGCCATCAACAACGCCCGCCCGCCGTTCAACGACGTGCGCGTGCGCCGGGCGCTGGCGCACGCCATCGACCGGTTCGACCTGAGCACCATCTACGGCACGCAGTTCAAGCCCCAGCTCATCGGCAGCCACTTCGCGCCCTGGCACCCGGCGTATGTCGACCTGGCGCAGCGCTACCCGTTCGAGCCGGCACGCGCCAGGGCGCTGCTGGCCGAGGCGGGCGTGGCGCCCGGCCAGCGCGTGACGCTGACCGTGCCGCCCACCGACTACGGCCGCTTCGGCGGCCTGAAGATCGCCGCCAACCTGGAGGAGGTGGGCTTTCGCGTCGAGCTGCAACAGGTGGACTGGAAGCAGTGGATGAGCCAGGTGTTCGAGAAGAAGGATTACGACCTGTCGCTGATCCTGCACGTCGAGCCGCTGGACCTGAACATCTACGCCCGGCCGGGCTACTACTTCAACTACCAGAGCCCCGAATTCCGCGCGCTGTGGGAGCGCGTGCTGTCGGCGCCGAACGAGGCCGAACTGCACCGCCGCCTGGGCGAGGCGCAGCGCAGGATCAGCGACGACGCGGTCAACGTGTTCCTGCTGATGCGGCCCGAGCGCAACTTCATGCACAAGGACCTGATGGGCGTGTGGGAGGAAAGCCCCATCCCGTCCTTCGTGCTGGAAGACGTCCACTGGCGCCAGTGAACGCCGGCAGGTAGCGGCTGGGGTGCATTACTCCCCTATATGCAAAGCTGCAGCGCCCGTCAACTGGGCGTTTGAGGCATATACTACCCTATTTCTGCCTCTGCTTTAAAACGTGAACAACCGTCATCCCGGCGAAAGCCGGGGCCCATGTGTTCTGGTGCACGCCGCCTGGATTTCGGCTTTCGCCGGAATGACGAATTTCTGGCTGTCTTGATCGGGCATTGGAATCACCCGGTCTTGCAGCACGGCCGTGCGCAGGCAAGGTCAGGGCTCGATGGAACCGGGCCGTGCGCGGCGGCGACCGCCGGCCGGACCAGGGGCTGTCAGCCCAGCGCCTTGACCACCGCCTCGCCCATCTCACGCGTGCCGACTTTCGTCGTGCTCTCGCTGTAGATGTCGGGCGTGCGCAGGCCCTGCGCCAGCACCTTCTTCACCGCCGCCTCGATGCGGTCGGCCGCCTCGGGCTGGTTCAGGCTGAAGCGCAGCATCATGGCCGCGCTCAGGATGGTGGCCAGCGGGTTGGCCACGCCCTTGCCGGCGATGTCGGGCGCGCTGCCGTGGCTGGGCTCGTACAGGCCCTGCTTTTTGTCGTTCAGGCTGGCCGAGGGCAACATGCCGATGGAGCCGGTGAGCATCGAGGCTTCGTCAGAGAGGATGTCGCCGAACATGTTGCCGGTGACCACCACGTCGAAGCGCTTGGGCTCCTTCACCAGCTGCATCGCCGCGTTGTCGACGTACATGTGGTCGAGTTCGATGTCCGGGTAGTCCTTGTGCACCTCGGTCACCACGTCCTTCCACAGCTGGAAGGTCTCCAGCACGTTGGCCTTGTCGACGCTGGTGACGCGCTTGTGGCGCTTGCGCGCCGCCTCGAAGGCCACGCGGGCGATGCGCTCGATCTCGGGGCGCGAATAGCGCATGGTGTCGAAGGCTTCCTCGGCGCCGGGGAAATGCCCGTCAGTCGCCACGCGGCGGCCGCGCGGCTGGCCGAAGTAGATGTCGCCCGTCAGCTCGCGGATGATGAGGATGTCCAGGCCCGCCACCAGCTCGGGCTTCAGGCTGCTGGCATGGGTGAGCTGCTCGTAGCAGATGGCGGGGCGGAAATTGGCAAACAGGCCCAGGTGCTTGCGCAGGCCCAGGATGGCCTGCTCTGGGCGCAGCGGGCGGTCGAGCTTGTCGTACTTCCAGTCGCCCACGGCGCCGAACAGGATGGCGTCGGCCTGCTTGGCGAGATTCAGCGTGGCTTCGGGCAGCGGGTGGCCGGCCGCGTCGTAGGCGGCGCCGCCCACCGGGGCTTCTTCCATTTCGAACTGGAGGTCGAGCGCTTTGAGCACCTTGACGGCTTCAGCGACGATTTCGGTGCCGATGCCGTCACCGGGGAGAACTGCGATTTTCATGGGAGCGTGTAGGTGGAAAGAATGGAATGGCCGTCAAAAACAGCCGAACGCAGAGGACGCAGAGGTTTCGCATAAGACGCAAAAAAATCCAAAAAAATGGTTTGTTCTGCGTCCTCTGCGAGTTTCTGCGCCTTCTGCGTCCGGATGTCCGGATGTCCGGATGTCCGGATGTCCGGATGTCCGGATCTTCAGGCGGTGTGTGCCAGCCAGGGCTTGCTGGCCAGGCGCTCGGCTTCGAAGGTCTTGATCTTGTCGCTCTGGCGCAGGGTCAGGCCGATGTCGTCCCAGCCGTTCAGCAGGCATTCCTTGCGGAAGGGCTGCACGTCGAAGGGCAATTCGCTGCCGTCGGGCTTGACGATGACCTGGCGCGGCAGGTCGACGGTGAGCTGGTAGCCGGGGAAGGCGGCCACTTCGTCGAACAGCTTGGCCACCGTGCTTTCAGGCAGCACGATGGGCAGCAGGCCGTTCTTGAAGCAGTTGTTGAAGAAGATGTCGGCAAAGCTGGGCGCAATCAGCGCGCGGATGCCGTACTGCTGCAGCGCCCAGGGCGCGTGCTCGCGGCTGGAGCCGCAGCCGAAGTTCTTGCGCGCCAGCAGCACGCTGGCACCCGCATAGCGCGGCTGGTTCAGCACGAAGTCGGGGTTGGGCTGGCGCGACGCCGGGTCCATGCCGGGCTCGCCCTTGTCCAGGTAGCGCCACTCGTCGAACAGGTTGGGGCCGAAGCCGGTCTTCTTGATCGACTTCAGGAATTGCTTGGGGATGATGGCGTCGGTGTCGACGTTCTCGCGGTCGATGGGAACGACCAGGCCCTGGTGAATGGTGAACTTGTCCATGGTGGATGAGGTGGGCGCGGCACTTTCAGGCCGGGCACCAGAACGTGAAGACAGACGCGGGGAGAAGGATCAGGGAAAGCGGCGCGGGTGCTGCCGGGCCGCCACGCGCGAGGGCGACAGAAGCGCCGGGCGCGCCCCTGCGGGGCCCGCCCGGGCTACCGGCCGACGATCAGCGCTTGGCCTTGTCAGCGGCGTTCTGCACGCCTTCGCCGGCGCGCTCGACGTCCTTGCCCACACCCTTGACGGTGTTGCAGGCGGCCAGGCCCATCACCATGGCAAGGGCGGCCATCGTTGCTGCGATTTTCTTGAACATCTTCATCTCCTTGGTTAGCAAAAAAGACCCCGTCGCCGGGCGTCACGAAAAAACACGGACATCGACAAAATGCCCGTGCACGGCGGCCGCCGCGGCCATTGCCGGGCTGACCAGATGGGTGCGGCCGCCATTGCCCTGCCGGCCCTCGAAGTTGCGGTTGCTGGTGGAGGCGCAGCGCTCGCCCGGCTCCAGCCGGTCGGCGTTCATGGCCAGGCACATGCTGCAGCCGGGTTCGCGCCACTCGAAGCCGGCGGCGGTGAACACCTTGTCCAGGCCCTCGGCCTCGGCTTGGCGCTTGACCAGGCCGGAGCCGGGTACCACCATGGCCAGCTTGATGTTGGGGGCCACCTTGCGGCCCAGCTTTTTCACCACCGCGGCGGCTTCGCGCATGTCCTCGATGCGGCTGTTGGTGCAGCTGCCGATGAACACCTTGTCGACGTGCACGTCGTTCAGCGCCTTGTTCGGCTCCAGCCCCATGTAGGTCAGGGCGCGCTCGATGGCGCCGCGCTTGTTGGCGTCCTTTTCCTTGTCGGGGTCGGGCACGCGGCCGTCGATGCCCAGCACCATCTCGGGGCTGGTGCCCCAGGTGACCTGCGGCACGATCTGTGCCGCGTCGAGTTCGACCACGGCGTCGAAGTGCGCGCCGGGGTCGGAATGCAGCGTCTTCCAGTAGGCGACGGCCTGGTCCCACTCGGGGCCGCCCACGAACTTGCCCGTGGCCGAGTCGGTGCCCGGGGCCAGCAGGCGGCCCTTGACGTACTCGATAGTCTTGTCGTCCACGGCCACCAGGCCCGCACGGGCGCCGGCTTCGATGGCCATGTTGCACACCGTCATGCGGCCTTCCATGCTGAGCGCGCGGATGGCGTCGCCGCCGAATTCGATGGTGTAGCCGGTGCCGCCGGCGGTGCCGATCTTGCCGATGATGGCCAGCACGATGTCCTTGGCGGTCACGCCGGGCGCGGCCTGGCCGTTCACCTTGATCAGCATGTTCCTGGCCTTCTTGGCCAGCAGGGTCTGCGTGGCCAGCACGTGCTCGACCTCGCTGGTGCCAATGCCGTGCGCCAGCGCGCCGAAGGCGCCGTGCGTGCTGGTGTGGCTGTCGCCGCAGACGACGGTCATGCCGGGCAGGGTGGCGCCGTTTTCGGGGCCGATCACGTGCACGATGCCCTGGCGCGCGTGCAGGAAGGGGAAGAAGGCCGCCGCGCCGTGCTCCTTGATGTTGGCGTCGAGCGTGGTGACCTGTTCCTTGCTGATCGGGTCCTCGATGCCGTCGTAGCCGCGCTCCCAGCCGGTGGTGGGCGTGTTGTGGTCGGCGGTGGCCACCACGCTGCTGATGCGCCAGACCTTGCGGCCGGCCTGGCGCAGGCCCTCGTAGGCCTGCGGGCTGGTGACTTCATGCACCAGGTGGCGGTCGATGTAGAGGATGGCGGTGCCGTCCTCCTCGGTGTGGACGACGTGCTCGTCCCAGATCTTGTCGTAAAGCGTCTTGGCGGTCATCGGGGCATTCTCTCGTGGGTTCAAATTCTAGGCTGCCGCGGCCTCGGCCGGCGTAGGCGCTTGCCGCAAGTGTTCGACCAGCGCCCGCGCCGTGGCGGGCAGGGTGGCGAAGTCGCGCGCCACCAGCCCCAGCGTGCGCCGGGCCCAGGCGTCGGCCAGCGGCACCGCCACCAGCGCGCTGGCGCCGCGCATCAGCGCGAAGGCGCGGGCGGGCATCACGCCCACGCCCAGGCCGTTGTCGATCATGCGGCACATGGCGTCCAGGCCGCTGACGCGGATGCGCAGGCGGATCGGCCGCCTGGCCTGCGCCGCGGCCTGGTGCATGGCCAGCGCGATCGAGCTGTTGGCCTGCAGGCCGACGTGGTCGAAATCCAGCGTTTCTTCAAAATTGATAGCTGTCAGCGCCGACAGGGCGTGCGCTGAGGGCACAATCAATGCCAAATGGTCGTGGCGGTAGGGCTGCAGTTGCAGCGCCTCGGCACCGTGTCCGACGGCGCTGGCATTGCAGATGCCGATGTCGGCCGCGCCCTCTTGCACGGCGCGCAGCACCTCGCCCGAGAGGTGCTCGGCCAGGTCGATCTTGACATCGGGGTGCTGGCGCGCGAAGCGGCCCAGGTCCTCGGGCAGGAACTGCACGATGGCCGAGATGCTGGCGTGCACGCGCACGTGGCCGCGCACGCCGTCGGCGTATTCGCTCAGCTCGCCCTGCATCTTCTCCAGCCCGAACAGCACGCTGCGCGCGTGGTGCAGCAGCGCCTGGCCGGCGGGCGTCAGGTCCACGCCGCGGGCGTGGCGGTAGAGCAGGGCGGTGCCCAGGGCGCTTTCCAGCTCGGCCAGCCGCTTGCTGACGGCCGAGGCGGCAATGAACTCGCGCTCGGCCGCCTTGCCGATGCTGCCCGTCTCGCCCACGGCCACGAACAGCTGCAGGCTGGTCAGGTCGATGCGGCGGGCAAAGCTGCGTTCGGTGGGTTTCATGGCGGGCAGAGGTGGCGTCTTGGTTGAAGATGGCTTGGAGCGATTTTTCCAGTAATTCGATGGGTGGGCATCGTGAATGGCGATGGATGGGGTGGCGGGTGGGGATGGCTGGGGGTGACGGCGCGGCAGCGCGCGGCTGTGAGGTATGGTGCGGGGCGCCGTGGCGCGGGCGGCGGGCGTTCGCCCTGCGTTCCGCCGGTGCGCCGCACCTTGGTTCGACACCGAATTGCTATATAAACAGAAGCTGCCTGCGCTTGCAGCATAAGCGCTGGAGCCATTTTTTATTCAGAATGCGCGCCACCGGCGCCTGTCTTTCTTCACCGCCCACCACATGCAATCCGCGCCCCCGACCACCTTCGACGAAGCCTATTACCAGCGCTTCTATTTCGACAAGAAGACCAGCGTGGTCGATCCCGCCCACGTTGAGCGCCTGAGCGCCTTCGTGGCGGCCTACCTGCAGTACCTGCGCGTGCCGGTGCGGCGCGTGCTGGACATGGGCTGCGGCATCGGCCTGTGGCGTGAACTGATCGCGCGGCACTTTCCGGCGGCCAGCTACCACGGGGTGGAGATCAGCGACTACCTGTGCCAGCGCTACGGCTGGGAGCGCGGCTCGGTGGTGGATTACAGCGCCAGCGAACCGTTCGATCTGGTGATCTGCCAGGGCGTGCTGCCTTACCTGAGCCCGCCCGACCTGCAGCGCGCGCGGCCACCCTGGGCCGCCTGAGCCGCGGCGCGCTGTACCTGGAGGCCGTGTCGCGCGAGGACTACGAGCGCGACGTGATCGATGAGGAGCTGACCGATGGGCGCCAGTTCCGCCACCGCGTGGCGCTGTACCGGCGCGGCCTGCGCGAGCAGATGCGCGAGCTCGGCGGCGGCCTCTGGCTGAGCCGCCAGGCCGAGGTGCCGCTGTTCGCGCTGGAGCACATGGACGGGGGCTGAGGCGCATTCGCCATCAAGAATGACGAACGACTTCGCTGCGCTTCAATGACAAAGGGCCCGTTCGCCATCGGTCAGGCGGCGCCAGACGCCGTCATGGGGCATTGTTCTGAGCGCAAGGCGTGATGAAACGCTGAATCAGGCGATAGCCATTTGGTGCGGTATGGCAGTTCAAGATCAGGAGCTGCTTGCGCCCGTTGAATGGGCGCTGAAGCCGTTTTTCTTCATCAGAAAAATTTGACAGGTCCCCCCCCTGCATTGCAGGGGTTTGGCGCCGCGGGCCACGGCAGCGCGCAAGAAAAAGCCCGCCGGGGCGGGCGGGCTGGGTGCAGCGTCCGGTTGCTGACCGGTCAGGCCACGTCGCGGCGCGGCGAGCCGACGTACAGCTGGCGCGGGCGGCCGATCTTGTACTCGGGGTCGCTGATCATCTCGTTGAGCTGGGCGATCCAGCCGACGGTGCGGGCCAGGGCGAAGATGCCGGTGAACAGGTTGACCGGGATGCCGATGGCGCGCTGCACGATGCCGGAGTAGAAGTCGACGTTCGGGTAGAGCTTGCGCTGCACGAAGTAGTCGTCTTCCAGGGCGATCTTCTCGAGCGCCTTGGCCAGGGCGAACAGCGGGTCCTTCTCGAGGCCCAGCGCGGCCAGCACCTCGTTGGTGGTTTCCTGCATCAGCTTGGCGCGCGGGTCGTAGTTCTTGTAGACGCGGTGGCCAAAGCCCATCAGGCGTACGCCCGAGTTCTTGTCCTTGACCTGCTCCATGAACTCGCCCACCTTGGCCACGCCGCCCATCTTCTGGATGTCTTCCAGCATGTTCAGGCAGGCCTCGTTGGCGCCGCCGTGGGCCGGGCCCCACAGGCAGGCCACGCCGGCGGCGATGGCCGCGAACGGGTTGGTGCCCGAGCTGCCGCACAGGCGCACGGTGGAGGTGGAGGCGTTCTGCTCGTGGTCGGCGTGCAGGATGAAGATGCGGTCCATCGCCTTTTCGATGACCGGGTTGACCTTGTACTCCTCGCACGGCGTGCCGAACATCATGCGCAGAAAGTTGCCGGCGTAGCTCAGGCTGTTCTGCGGGTACATGTAGGGCTCGCCCTTGCCGTACTTGTAGGCCATGGCCACCAGCGTGGGCATCTTGGCGATCAGCTGGATGGCGGCGCGGTCGCGGTGGTCGGGGTTATGGATGTCGGTGTTCTCGTGGTAGAAGGCCGACATGGCGCCCACCAGGCCCGTCAGCACCGCCATCGGGTGCGCGTCGCGGCGGAAGCCGCGCAGGAAGAACTGCATCTGCTCGTTCACCATGGTGTGGTTGGTGACGAGCTTGTGGAATTGGTCGCGCTGCTGGCTGTCGGGCAGCTCGCCTTTCAGCAGCAGGTAGCAGGTGTCGAGGTAGTCGACCTTCTCGGCCAGCTGCTCGATGGGGTAGCCGCGGTACAGCAGCTCGCCCTTGTCGCCGTCGATGTAGGTAATGGACGACTGGCAGGAGGCCGTGGACAGGAAGCCGGGGTCGTAGGTGAACATGCCGGTCTGTGCGTACAGCTTGCGGATGTCGATGACATCCGGGCCGATGCTGCCCTGATAGACCGGAAGGTCGACGTCGGGGCTGCCGTTGGAGAACGTCAGCTTGGCTTTGTTGTCGGAAAGGTTCATGTCGGGTTTCCTTGGGGGTTGGCGGTCGAACGTTGGGTGGCGGTGTCGCCCGGGGGCTGCGTGCGCAGCATCCCCAGGACTTCCCGCACGTCGGGCGAATCGAGATCGTCTGCCGGCTCCTTGCGCCGCAGCAGCAGGTCGAGCAGATCGTTGTCGGACAGATCCATTAGCTGCGTCAGCGCATCGGCGTGGCGCGGCGTCAGGCGGCCTTCGTGGCGCACGAAGAAGCGCTTGATGAAGAGGTCGTTCTCCAGCATGCCCCGGCGGCAGCGCCACTTGAGCTTGGAGAGCGCGCGCTCATCGAGGGGAGTCGTCATGGCGGGGATCCCTGGGTCACTTCAGCTCAGAAGGCCGCGGAGCAGACCATGCCAGCAAACGCCGTGGCCGGACCTGTGCCGGCCAGTGGTGTTGTCCCCCCTCGGGGGGAAGGCGCGAAGCGACTCAGGGGGGGCATTTCTAGACCGCGCGGCGAACCATCAACTCCTTGATCTTGCCGATGGCGCGGGTCGGGTTCAGGCCCTTGGGACACACGTCGACGCAGTTCAGGATGCTGTGGCAGCGGAACAGGCGGTACGGGTCTTCCAGGTTGTCCAGCCGCTCGCCGGTGGCCTGATCGCGGCTGTCGGCCAGGAAGCGGTAGGCCTGCAGCAGGCCGGCCGGGCCGACGAACTTGTCGGGGTTCCACCAGAAGCTGGGGCAGGCGGTTGAGCAGCTGGCGCACAGGATGCACTCGTACAGGCCGTTCAGTTCCTCGCGTTCCTCCGGCGACTGCAGGCGCTCGGTCTCGGGCGGCGGGTCGTTGTTGATGACGTAGGGCTTGATCGAGTGGTACTGCTTGAAGAACTGCGTCATGTCCACGATCAGGTCGCGCACCACCGGCAGGCCGGGCAGCGGCTTGAGGATGATCGGGTCTTTCAACGTGCGCAGGTTGGTCAGACAGGCCAGACCGTTCTTGCCGTTGATGTTCATGGCGTCGGAGCCGCAGACGCCTTCGCGGCACGAGCGGCGGAACGACAGCGTCGGGTCGACCGCCTTGAGCTTCATCAGGGCGTCAAGCAGCATGCGCTCGTTGCCTTCCAGCTCGATCTCCACCGTCTGCATGTACGGCTTGGCGTCCTTGTCCGGGTCGTAGCGGTAGATCTTGAAGGTGCGTTTTTGCATCGTGTTTTTCCTTGTGACCGGGCGCTGGCTTTAGAACGTGCGCACTTTGGGCGGCACGCTTTCGACGGTGAGCGGCTGCAGGCGCACGGGCTTGTAGCTGAGCTGGTTGCCGTCCTTGTGCCACAGCGTGTGCTTCATCCAGTGGGCGTCGTCGCGACCCAGCGGGGCTTGCGGATCGTCGGCCGGCTTCTCGTAATCGACCACCGTGTGGGCGCCGCGGCATTCGTGGCGGGCGGCGGCCGACACCATGGTGGCCTGCGCCGCCTCGATCAGGTTCTCGACCTCCAGCGCTTCCTGGCGCGCCATGTTGAAGACGCGCGAATGGTCTTTCAGGCCCAGGCCGTTCACGCGCTCGCGCAACTCGGCGATCTTGCGCACGCCTTCGTCCATGCTGGCTTGGGTGCGGAAGACGCCGGCGTGCGCCTGCATGCTGGCGCGGATGTCGTTGGCAATGCTTTGCGCGTATTCGCCATCGTTGGCGTTTTCCAGCCGGTTCAGGCGCTCCAGCGAGCGATCCGCCGCATCGGCCGGCAGCGGCTTGTACGCGCCCTTTGAATGGTTGGCGATGATGTGGTTGCCGGCGGCCTTGCCGAACACCAGCAGGTCGAGCAGCGAGTTGGTGCCCAGGCGGTTGGCGCCGTGCACGCTGACGCAGGAGCATTCGCCCACGGCGTACAGGCCGTTCACCGGCGTGTTGAAGTTGTCGCCGCCGGTGGGCACGCAGACCTGGCCGTTGATGTTGGTCGGCACGCCGCCCATCTGGTAGTGGATGGTCGGCACCACGGGAATCGGCTCCTTGGTGATGTCGACGTTGGCGAAGTTGATGCCGATCTCGTACACCGAGGGCAGGCGCTTGTGGATGGTCTCGGCGCCCAGGTGGTCGAGCTTGAGAACCACATAGTCCTTGTTGGGGCCGCAGCCGCGGCCTTCCTTGATTTCCTGGTCCATCGAGCGCGAGACGAAGTCGCGCGGCGCCAGGTCCTTCAGCGTCGGGGCGTAGCGCTCCATGAAGCGCTCGCCCTCGCTGTTGAGCAGGATGGCGCCTTCGCCGCGGCAGCCTTCGGTCAGCAGCACGCCGGCGCCGGCCACGCCGGTGGGGTGGAACTGCCAGAACTCCATGTCCTGCAGCGGGACGCCGGCGCGCGCCGCCATGCCCAAGCCGTCGCCGGTGTTGATGAAGGCGTTGGTCGAGGCGGCGAAGATGCGGCCGGCACCGCCGGTGGCCAGCATCACCGTCTTGGCGTGCAGCACGTACAGGTCGCCGGTTTCCATCTCGATGGCGGTGACGCCGACCACGTCGCCCTCGGCGTCGCGGATCAGGTCGAGCGCCATCCACTCGACGAAGAAGGTCGTCTTGCTGGCCACGTTCTGCTGGTACAGCGTGTGCAGCATGGCGTGGCCGGTGCGGTCGGCGGCAGCGCAGGCGCGCTGCACGGGCTTCTCGCCGTAGTTGGCGGTGTGGCCGCCGAAGGGGCGCTGGTAGATGGTGCCGTCGGGGTTGCGGTCGAACGGCATGCCGAAGTGCTCCAGCTCGTACACCACCTTGGGCGCTTCCTGGCACATGAACTCGATGGCGTCCTGGTCGCCCAGCCAGTCACTGCCCTTGATGGTGTCGTAGAAGTGGTAGTGCCAGTTGTCCTCGCTCATGTTGCCCAGCGAGGCGCCGACGCCGCCCTGCGCCGCCACGGTGTGCGAGCGGGTGGGGAAGACCTTGGACAGCACGGCGACGTTGAGGCCGGCGCGCGCCAGCTGCAGCGAGGCACGCATGCCCGAGCCGCCCGCGCCGACGATCACCACGTCGAACTTGCGGACGTTGATTTTGTCTTTGGTGTAACTCATGTTCTTGGCTCAGTAATTCTTGTCATCGGGGGTGGGCAGCGGCGGCTTACAGGCGCCACAGCACCTGGAAGGCCCAGCCCGCGCAGCCGACCAGCCAGGCCAGGGTCAGCGCCTGCAGCGTCATGCGCATGCCGACGGGCTTGATGTAGTCCATCCACACGTTGCGCATGCCGACCCAGATGTGCCAGATCAGCGCCACGACGACGGCGAAGGTCAGCACCTTCATCCACTGCGACGCGAAGATGCCGGCCCACTTGTCGTAGCCGATGGTGCCCTTGGTCAGGATCACCTGCGCCAGCACCACCAGGGTGAAGATCACCATCAGCGCGGCGGTGAAGCGCTGCACCAGCCAGTCGCCGGTGCCGTAGTGGGCACCGACGACGGTGCGCTTGGAGCCGTAGTTGACAGCCATGGGTTTGCTCCTTCTTCCTCTTGAATCAGTACAGGCCGAACAGCTTGGCGCCCAGGATCAGCGTCAGCCCGAGGCTGGCCACCAGCACGGTGGCGGCCGAGCGGCGGCCGAAATCCTTGGTGGTGTTGTGCGACACGTCCATGTACAGGTGGCGCACGCCGGCGAACAGGTGGTGCAGGTAGGCCCAGATGAGCGCCAGCACCACCAGCTTGATGAACCAGCCGCCGAAGATGCCCAGCCCCGACGAGAAGGCGGCGGTGAACTGGCCGAAGGAGATCTCGGACGACACCGACTTGTCGAACAGCCACAGGATGAAGGGCAGCAGCAGGAACATCAGCACGCCGCTGAGGCGGTGCGCGCCCGACACCAGCGCAGCCAGCGGCCAGCGGTAGCTGGGCAGGTCGCCCAGGGCGTTGATGTTTCGGTATTCGGGCCGGGGCTTGGCGACTTCGCTCATGGTGGGGCTCTCGTGGGGAAAAATGTAACGACGTTGTAATTCTTCGGGAGTGAACCTGCAAATTCTATTGCAATGCAACAAGCTGACTGGAGCATTGCATCGGCGCACGCAGGGGCATGTCGAGGATTGCTTCGAATTCAGTAGCTGCTTGCGCTTGGTGCATGGCGATTTCAGATCCAAACGATGCTGAAATCGAGGCGCATCGGGCGCGAGCAGCTATCACGATCAAAGTGGCCCAAGCCGCTCAGTTCAGTTCGTTGCGGTAGTGGTGCGTGTCGGTGCGGTACAGCCCGCGGCGCAGTTCCATGGGCACGTCGTTGTAGGTGTAGGCGATGCGCTCCACGCTCAGCAGCGGCGTGGCGGGCGTCACATCCAGCAGGGCAGCCTGCGCGGCGTCGGGCAGCACGGCGCGGATCTTCTCGTCGGCGCGCACCATGCGCACGCCGAATTCGGCCTCGAACAGCGCGTACATCGGCCCGTGGTAGTCCGACAGGCGCTCCACCGTCAGCCCCTTGAACGGCCCGCCCGGCAGCCAGATGTCCTCCAGGATCGTCGGCACGCCGCCGTAGCGCAGCAGGCGCCGCGCTTGCAGCACCGGGTCGCCCGCGCGCAGGCCCAGCAGGCGGGCCACCTCGGCGCTGGCGCGCTGGCGCCGGCAGTCGACGAAATCGCGCTGCGCCGGGCCCTCGCTGTCCACCGTGCCGCTGTCGGGCTGCAGGCGCAGAAAGCGGTACTGCATGTGCTGCTCGGCGTGCGTGGCCACGAAGGTGCCGCGGCCCTGGCGGCGCACCAGCAGGTTTTCGGCCGCCAGTTCGTCGACGGCCTTGCGCACCGTGCCCTGGCTGACCTTGTAGCGCGCGGCCAGGTCGAACTCGCTGGGGATGACTTCGCCCGGCTTCCATTCGCCCTGCTGCAGGCCCTGCAGGATCAGCCCCTTGATCTGCTGGTACAGCGGGCTGAACGCGGGCGCTTGCCCGCCCCAGGCGGCCGCGGCCGGCGCCGGCGGCGAATCGGTGTCGGCAGGGGGGGAGGAGGGGGTGGCGGCGCTGGCCATCGCGGCTTGCCTTGTCAGGTTGCTGGAAGGGTAATGATATCTTATATAAGACACAAGACAAATTGACCCTCCGGGTTTCTGCGGATACACTTGAGGGCTGTTCGGAATGCCCTGGCCCGGCGGTTTTCAGTGGTCTGGCACGTTCGTCCTGTCACCGTTTCATCACAACCTTTGGAGTGTTTTCCATGAGCAAGAAGCCCGTTCGCGTGGCCGTCACCGGCGCCGCTGGCCAGATCGGCTACGCCCTGCTGTTCCGTATCGCCTCCGGCGAGATGCTGGGCAAGGACCAGCCGGTGATCCTGCAACTGCTCGAGATCCCCGACGAGAAGGCGCAGAAGGCGCTCAAGGGCGTGATGATGGAACTGGAAGACTGCGCCTTCCCGCTGCTGGCCGGCATGGAAGCGCACAGCGACCCGATGACCGCCTTCAAGGACACCGACTACGCCCTGCTGGTGGGCGCCCGTCCGCGCGGCCCCGGCATGGAGCGCGCCGACCTGCTGGCCGCCAACGCGCAGATCTTCACCGCGCAGGGCAAGGCACTGAACGCCGTGGCCAGCCGCAACGTCAAGGTGCTGGTGGTGGGCAACCCGGCCAACACCAACGCCTACATCGCCATGAAGTCGGCGCCCGACCTGCCGGCCAAGAACTTCACCGCGATGCTGCGCCTGGACCACAACCGTGCCGCTAGCCAGATCGCCGCCAAGACCGGCAAGGCCGTCAAGGACATCAAGAAGCTCACCGTGTGGGGCAACCACTCGCCCACCATGTACGCCGACTACCGCTTCGCCACCATCGACGGCGCCAGCGTCAAGGACATGATCAACGACCAGGAATGGAACGCCAACACCTTCCTGCCCACCGTGGGCAAGCGCGGCGCCGCCATCATCGAGGCGCGCGGCCTGTCGTCGGCCGCCTCGGCCGCCAACGCCGCCATCGACCACATGCGCGACTGGGCGCTGGGCACCAACGGCGAGTGGGTGACCATGGGCATCCCGTCGCAGGGCTGGTATGGCATCCCCAAGGACGTGATGTTCGGCTTCCCCGTCACCACCGAGAACGGCGAGTACAAGGTCGTCGAAGGGCTGCCGATCGACGCCTTCAGCCAGGAATGCATCAACAAGACCCTGGCCGAGCTGGAAGGCGAGCAGGAAGGCGTGAAGCACCTGCTGTGATGCGCCCCCGCAGTCACGCCGGCCACCCGGCGTGACTGCAAAAAACATAGCTGCTTGCGCCCGATTCAAGCCGGTTTCAGATCGATTTGTCTTGAAATCAAGGCTCAGCGTGCGCAGGAAGCTATCTTTTTTGAATACCACAGCGTTTCCGATTCCGCACCGCCCATGACCCACCCGCGCGACATCCTCCTCGGCGCCCAGGCCGCCGCCGGCATGCTGCCGGTGTGCGACCACTACAGCGGTGTCGAAGTGCGCATGCGCAAGAGCCTGCAACTGCAGGCCGAGATGGCCGAGGAATTCGGCGCCTGCGTGTTCGACGTCACGCTGGATTGCGAGGACGGCGCGCCCGTGGGCGGCGAGGCGGAGCACGCGTTGCTGGTGACCGAGCTGGTCATGTCCGCCCCCGACGGCGCCCGCGTGGGCGTGCGCGTGCACCCGGTCGACCATCCGGCCTTCGAGGCCGACATGGACATCATCGCCCGCGACGCCGGCCCGCGCCTGACGCACATCATGATTCCCAAGGTGGAGTCGGTCGAGGACGTGATCCGGGCCGAAAAAGCCCTTCTGTCGGCGTACAGCAAGGGCCTGCCGCTACAAGTTTTGATCGAATCGCCCGGCGCCGTGCACCGCGCCTTCGACATCGCCGCGCACCCACGCGTGCAGTCGCTCAGCTTCGGGCTGATGGACTTCGTCTCGGCCCACGCCGGCGCCATCCCGGCCGAGGGCATGGGCATCGAAGGCCAGTTCACGCACCCGCTGGTGCTGCGCGCCAAGCTGGAGATCGCCAGCGCCGCGCACGCCTTCGGCAAGGTGCCGTCGCACTGCGTGGTCACCGAATTCAGGGACGAAGCCGCCATGCGCACCGCGGCGCGCCGCGCCGCGCGCGAGTTCGGCTACACCCGCATGTGGAGCATCCACCCGAGCCAGATCCGCCCCATCCTTGAGGCCTTCGCGCCCGACGAGCAGCAGATCCACACCGCCAGCGCCATCCTGCTGGCGGCGGCCCAGGCCGACTGGGCGCCGATCAGCCACGACGGCGCCCTGCACGACCGCGCCAGCTACCGCCATTTCTGGCAGGTGCTGGAGCGTGCCCACGCCACCGGACGGCACCTGCCCACCGAGGTGGCGCCATGGTTCTGACACGGCCGGCATGTCATCATCGCCACCCCTACCTTTTTCTTGAGAGTGAACGCAGTATGAAACTCCTCGCCCTTGCCTCCGTCGCGGTCGCTTTGAGCCTGCCCATGGGTGCCGTGCAGGCACAGTCGTCCGGTACGGCCAAGAAGCCAGCCGCCACCAAGAAGGCACCGGCCAAGGCGCCCGCCAAGAAGACCGTCAAGGCTGCGCCGAAGAAGCGTGTGCCGAGCAAGACTGCCAAGGCGGTCGAATCGGTCACGCCGGTGCAGACGCTGACCCAGCGCCTGACCGATGCCGAAGTGGCCATCGCCCAGCATGTGCACACCGGCAAGATCCAGTGCGAGCTGGGCGCCGACGTGACGGTGACGCCGGACGACAAGAACCCCGGTTTCTTCCGCGTCAGCACCGGCAAGCAGAACTACTACATGCACCCGGTCGAAAGCCGCACCGGCGCCATCCGCATGGAAGACAACCGCCAGGGCGCCATGTGGCTGCAGCTGGGCAACAAATCCATGCTGCTGAACCAGAAGCTGGGTCAGCGCGTGGCCGACGAATGCGCCACCCCCACGCAGCGCGAGTTCGCCGCCCAGATGCAGGCCAACCCGCAGTCCAGCCTGCTCGACAGCAAGTAAGCCCGCCTCGGGCGGCCGGCGGTGGTTGCGCGGTCAGCAAGGGTCGCCACCCGGCATGGGGCCGGCGGCGATCCGCAACGAATCGAAGTCATCAATCAGGAGAGAAGAAAGTGTTGAACGCCTATCGCGCCCACGTCGCCGAACGAGCCACCCTGGGCATCCCGCCGCTGCCGTTGGATGCCAAGCAGACTGCTGAGCTGATCGAGCTGATCAAAAACCCGCCCGCGGGTGAAGACGCCGCCTTCCTGCTCGACCTGCTGACCCACCGCGTGCCGCCCGGCGTGGACGACGCGGCCAAGGTCAAGGCCAGCTTCCTGGCCGCCGTGGCGCACGGCGACGTCCAGGTGGGCCTGATCAGCAAGGCCAAGGCCACCGAGCTGCTGGGCACCATGGTCGGCGGCTACAACGTGCACCCGCTGATCGAGCTGCTGGACGATGCCGAAGTCGCTCAGCAAGCCGCCGACGCGCTGAAGAAAACGCTGCTGATGTTCGACTTCTTCAACGACGTCGCCGCCAAGGCCAAGGCGGGCAACGCCAAGGCCAAGGAGGTGATGCAGAGCTGGGCCGACGCCGAGTGGTTCACCAGCCGTCCCGAGGTCGAGAAGAAGATCACCGTCACCGTGTTCAAGGTGCCGGGCGAAACCAACACCGACGACCTGTCGCCCGCGCCCGACGCCTGGAGCCGCCCCGACATTCCGCTGCACTACCTGGCGATGCTGAAGAACACGCGCCCCGACGCGGCCTTCAAGCCCGAGGAAGACGGCAAGCGCGGCCCGATGCAGTTCATCGAGGACCTGAAGAAGAAGGGCCACATCGTCGCCTACGTGGGCGACGTGGTGGGCACCGGCTCCAGCCGCAAGTCGGCCACCAACAGCGTGATCTGGGCCACCGGCCAGGACATTCCCTTCGTGCCGAACAAGCGCTTCGGCGGCGTCACGCTGGGCGGCAAGATCGCGCCGATCTTCTTCAACACGCAGGAAGACTCTGGCTCGCTGCCGATCGAAGTTGACGTGTCGAAGTTCGAGATGGGCGACGTGATCGACATCTACCCCTACGAGGGCAAGATCGAGAAGGGCGGCCAGAAGGTGGCCGACTTCGCGCTCAAGAGCGACGTGCTGCTGGACGAAGTGCGCGCCGGCGGCCGCATCAACCTGATCATCGGCCGCAGCCTGACCGCCAAGGCGCGCGAATTCCTCGGTTTGCCGGCGTCGGACAAGTTCCGTCTGCCGCAGGCCCCCGCCGCGACCAAGGCCGGCTTCACGCTGGCGCAGAAGATGGTCGGCCGCGCCTGCGGCCTGCCGGAAGGCCAGGGTATCCGCCCCGGCACCTACTGCGAGCCCAAGATGACCACCGTCGGCAGCCAGGACACCACCGGCCCGATGACGCGCGACGAACTGAAGGACCTGGCCTGCCTGGGCTTCAGTGCCGACATGGTGATGCAGTCCTTCTGCCACACCGCTGCCTATCCGAAGCCCGTCGATGCCAAGATGCACCGCGAGCTGCCCGCTTTCATCAGCAACCGCGGCGGCGTGGCCCTGCGCCCGGGCGACGGCGTGATCCACAGCTGGCTCAACCGCCTGCTGCTGCCCGACACCGTGGGCACCGGCGGTGATTCGCACACGCGCTTCCCGATCGGCATCAGCTTCCCGGCCGGTTCCGGCCTGGTGGCGTTTGCCGCCGCCACGGGCGTGATGCCGCTGGACATGCCCGAGTCGGTGCTGGTGCGCTTCAAGGGCGAGATGCAGCCGGGTGTGACCCTGCGCGACCTGGTGCACGCCATTCCGCTGTACGCCATCAAGCAGGGCCTGCTGACCGTCGAGAAGGCAGGCAAGAAGAACATCTTCTCGGGCCGCGTGCTGGAGATCGAAGGCTTGCCGCAGCTGAAGGTGGAGCAGGCGTTCGAGCTGTCCGACGCCAGCGCCGAGCGCTCGGCCGCCGGCTGCACGATCAAGCTCGACAAGGAGCCGATCATCGAGTACCTCCAATCCAACGTGGTGCTGATGAAGAACATGATCGCCAACGGCTACGCCGACGCCAAGACACTGGCGCGCCGCATCGAGAAGGTCGAACAGTGGCTGGCCAACCCGCAGCTGCTGGAAGCCGACAAGGACGCCGAGTACGCCGCCGTCATCGAGATCGACCTGGCCGACATCAAGGAGCCGATCGTCTGCTGCCCGAATGATCCGGACGACGCCAAGTTCATGTCCGAAGTGGCCGGCACCAAGATCGACGAAGCCTTCATCGGCTCGTGCATGACCAACATCGGCCACTTTCGCGCCGCCGCCAAGCTGCTGGGCGGCCAGCGCGACATCCCCGTCAAGCTGTGGGTGGCACCGCCCACCAAGATGGACCAGGACGAGCTGATGAAGGAAGGCCAGTACGCCGCCTTCGGCGCCGCCGGCGCACGCACCGAGATGCCGGGCTGCAGCCTGTGCATGGGCAACCAGGCGCAGGTGCGCGAGGGTGCCACCGTCATGTCGACCAGCACGCGCAACTTCCCCAACCGCCTGGGCAGGAACACCAACGTGTTCCTGGGCAGCGCCGAGCTGGCGGCCATCTGCTCCAAGCTGGGCCGCATCCCCACGGTGGAGGAGTACAGCGCCGAGATGGGCATCATCGACGCCGACAAGGCCAGCGTGTACCGCTACATGAACTTCGACCAGATCGAGGAGTACGCGGACGTGGCCAAGGAAGTGACCGTGTAATCGGCCCGATCGGCTGAAAAGCAAAGCCCCGCTACCGAGAGGTGCGGGGCTTTTTCGTGGGCGCCAGCGTACAGTGTTGGGAGCGGCTGGCTACTCAAAAATCATAGCTTCCTGCGCCCGTTATTAAATGATTTCAGATAGGTTTTTATCTCAAATCCTTTGTGGACATGCGCAAGCAGCTATCAAATTCTTATCATTTCATGCTTACAGCGTCGTCCCTGATTTATTCATGGGTCTTAGGAAGCAAACGCTATCAAAGCGGATTGTTTCTGAGCAAGGATAGCAATGCTTTGTAGAGGTTCTGATTTCGATGATTGAAGCGAAACTCGGTCTCCTTCAAGTGCAGATAGAACGTCTT
>NZ_JBHUEP010000011.1:0-623 GCF_042680925.1 Ottowia beijingensis | reverse complement strand
CGCGCAAGAGCTGCCACCGCACTGGCATGTCCGCTCATGACCGAGGCTGCCAGGTGCACCAGACTAGGGGTCTCCTCGTTTTCAGTGCAATAAGTGACGGTACGCAAAGCTAGCACTGGCGCGGGGGTGGTCTGGGTAGACCGTTGATTTCATTGACTTTCCTGTTCGCTTTGTAAACGGGTATGGTGGCCTCCCACTTTTGAGGTTCACGATGCAGGGTTGGCACACAACGTTTTTGGGGATGCGTGGGCTCCCCCGCGATATCAGCGACTTCGAGATGAAGGCATTTTTCACCTTCGATGGTGCCGAGCGCGACGCAATCAATGCACGCCGAGGTGATTCCCACAAGCTTGGTCTGGCGCTCCATATTGGTTTCCTGCGCATGAGTGGGCGTTTGCTCGGTGCCTTTCGGGTAATTCCAGTAGCCTTGTGGCGCCACCTTGGCAACGAGCTTGGCATTGCAGCACCAGAAGTCGCCTCGCTGAGAGCCATGTATGAACGCGGGCGCACGCTATTCGATCACCAACAAGTAGCCTGCACGGTCCTTGGATTCCAGTGGATGAGCGAGCACCAGCGCCGCTCACTGGTACGTGAACTGCGCGACGAAGTGGCGCGCTGCGCCG
>NZ_JBHUEP010000010.1:0-38384 GCF_042680925.1 Ottowia beijingensis | reverse complement strand
CCTGTTTTTCTGAATCACGATAGGAAGTTAGCTCACTTGGTAGAGAGGTTTGCTTCCTAAGACCCTATTCATTTTCACGCCCAGGCCAGTGACTCTGAACGACTGCTGGACGTTCGGTCGATCAACTTCCAACGCGATGGCGTGCAGTGCGGCGCCGGGGGCAGACTCTGGCATAGGCGCCAATAAAGCCGCCACAAGAAGGCGATGCTCTTCTTGGCGATCATGCGCAGCAGCCATTGGATGTTGTAGCCCGCCGCGCACAGCACCGCATGCATCGCATCTCCAGTCTGGCCCTTGAGATGACAGCGATCCAGGCCATGATCGCTCTTGAGGTGCCCGATCACCGGCTCGATCGCCTGACGGCGCTTGAGTTGCTTTCTTTCTGCCTTGCTCAGCTGCCTGGCTTTGCCCCGGTGCCTGATGTCCACGCCCGGGTTGTCCTTCTCCACACCCCGATAGCCCAGATCGACGAAGGCTGTTGCTGGCCTGATCTGGCAGTCCTGCATCAGGATGCTGGCTTGCTCCAGTTGCTCATGGAGGGTGTGCCCGTCATACGGGTTGCCGGCAAAGGTCCTTGCACCCACGATCAGATTGCCCTTGAAGGTGCTGGCAATGCCTGCCTTGACGCCGAACTCGTAGGGCTGGCGGGCCTTGCCTTTGTTGATGCATTCCACCTCGGGGGCGTGCCAGGCGTAGAGCTTGGAGCCATCAATTGCCTTGCGCTGGCCGCTTTGCGCGGCAATGCGCCGGGCTTTGCCCAGCGTCTCATCCAGGGCCTGCCGCGCAGCCGCTGCGATGGCGCTGGCCTTGCGCTCGATCTCGCGCTGCAGGCGCCCAGCGATGGTTCTCTGCCGCTTGATGACCCGGCGCATGCGTTTGAACTGCCGGGCATGGGCATAACGCCCGGCCTGGCGAGCCAGTTGCTTGCCTTCCCTTGCAAAGGTCTGCTTCAGTCCGATGCCGGCCTGCTTGGCGGCCTCGACCAGTTTGCTCCTGGCCGTCTCCAGCAATCGGCTGTCGGTGGGGTGCGCGACGGCCTTGGGTTGCACCGTGGTGTCGACGATCACGCGGCTGAGCTCCTGTGCCTTGATGAGCTTGAGGTCAACGGCCACGTGGATGGTCTGTGCCAGCAGCTCTTCGACACCTTCTTCGCCCAGCAGCTGGCGGAATTTGATCAGGGTGCTGGCGTCGCAGGGTTGGCGGTCTTCGTAGTAGGCGCAGCCGGAGAAGAACTGCCAGCGGGGCGTGTCGGCCCAGCGCGCCACCACGCCTTCGTCGGACTCGTTGAACGCGTGCTTGAGGTACAGCAAGGAGATCATCACCCGCAGCGGTATGCGCGGGCGCCCAGCGTTGCTGGGCCCCCGGATACGTTGCACCTGCTCGCCAAAGAGGTCCAGATCGGGCATGGCCACGCCCGTGCGGCCTTTGCGTGACAGCAAGTGCGACACCGATGCCTCGATCTGCTGCCAGGGCATGCGCGAGGCCAGCACGGCCAGCGGATGGTGCAGATCGATCATGTGGTCGATGCGCGAGCGAAAGAAGTCCTCGGTGGCAGAGCAGGCAAACAGCACGGCTGAAAAACTCCCAGAAATCAGCCACCATTGAATATCAAACCGGGAGTTCCGGACATCGGCAATCACCCGCAAAGCCAGTGTTCATGCGGGGGTGGGGGGCTTCAGGGGCGACTACAGCACTTCGCTGGCAAAGTCCGCCAGCCGCGAGCGCTCACCGCGCGCCAGCGTCACGTGGCCGCCGTGCGGCCAGCCCTTGAAGCGGTCCACCGCGTAGGTCATGCCCGACGAGCCTTCGGTCAGGTAGGGCGTGTCGATCTGCGCCAGGTTGCCCATGCAGATGATCTTGGTGCCGGGGCCGGCGCGCGTGATCAGCGTCTTCATCTGCTTGGGCGTCAGGTTCTGCGCCTCGTCGATGATCACCCACTTGTTCATGAAGGTGCGTCCGCGCATGAAGTTCATGCTCTTGATCTTCACGCGGCTGCGGATCAACTCGTTGGTGGCGGCACGCCCCCATTCGCCGGCGCCCGAGGCATCGCCCTTGGAGAGGAACTCCAGGTTGTCGTCCAGCGCGCCCATCCACGGACCCATCTTCTCTTCCTCGGTGCCGGGCAGGAAGCCGATGTCTTCGCCCACGCTCACGGTGGCACGCGTCATGATGATCTCGGTGTAGCGGCGGTCGTCCAGCACCTGCGTCAGGCCCGACGCCAGCGCCAGCAGCGTCTTGCCGGTGCCCGCCGTGCCGGCCAGGGTGACGAAGTCGATCTCCGGATCCATCAGCAGGTTGAGGGCGAAGTTCTGCTCGCGGTTGCGCGCCGTCACGCCCCACACGCCGTTCTTCAGGTGCGTGAAGTCCTTCAGCGTCTTCAGCACCGCCGTCTTGTCGCGGATCTCCGTCACGCGCGCATACAGGCTGGGCTCGCCGGGCGACTCGAAATAGACGAACTGGTTAATGTACAGACTGGCCACCGCCGGGCCGCTGACGCGGTAATAGGTCGAACTGCCGCTCTGCCAGCTCTCGACGGTCTTGCTCTGCCGCGTCCAGAAGTCGGGCGGCAACTGCAGCACGCCCGAATACAGCAGGTCGCCGTCCTCCAGCGTCTTGTCGTTCTCGTAATCCTCGGCCTTCAGGCCCAGCGCGCGCGCCTTCACGCGCATGTTGATGTCCTTCGACACCAGGATCACTTCGCGCGGTGCGTATTGCTTCTCCAGCGCGGCGACCACGCCCAGGATCTGGTTGTCGGCCTTGCCCTGGGGCAGGGCGGCGGGCATGGTCACGTCCAGCGGCGCGGTCTGGAAGTACAGCTTGCCGCCGGCGGCCACGTTGCCGGTCGAATCCAGTGCCAAACCCTGCGCCATGTCGGCGCCCTTCACGCCGGCCAGCGCATCCAGCAGGCGGCTGGTCTGGCGGCCGTTGCGGGCCACCTCGGTCATGCCTTTCTTGTGGCCGTCCAGTTCCTCCAGCACGATCATCGGCAGGAAGATGTCGTGCTCCTCGAAGCGGAACAGCGCCGTCGGGTCGTGCAGCAGCACGTTGGTGTCGAGCACGAACAGCCGCGTGGGGCCTGTGGCCTTGGCCTTGGGGGCGCGGGCGGCAGCCTTTTGGGGAGCAGGTTTCTCAGCCACGCGCTCGGCCGGTCGGGCCGGGGCGGGCGCCTCCGTGCGTGCCACGGGGCTGCGGGCGCCGGGCACCGGCAGCGGGGTGACCACCTCGTCCACGGATTCCGTCAGCAAGCGCGCCTGCTGTGCCGGCGCGCGGCTGCGGCTGGCGGGCGTTGCCGTTGCCGTTGCCGTTGCCGTGGAACGCGCCGTGGCGCGGCGGGTGGACAGGTCGATGACGTCGGAAGACAGCTTGGCGCCACGTTTGGTCGGGGGAGGGGGCAGGGGCATGCGGATTGGAAGGTTCAGCGGAGGGCGCACCGCCCGGCCGCGATGCGGCTGGCGTCGGCCAAAGAAAAAGCCGCCTTGTCAGCCAAGGCGGCTTTCGCGAGAAAAGTCAGTCGATACGGCTGCAACAACATTCCGGCTCATTATGCATGAGCACGGTGGCAGTCACCGTCAGGCTTTCAGGCGGCTTTTTTCAGCACCTTCACGGCCTTCAGCACTTCCTCGACATGGCCGGGCACCTTCAGGCCGCGCCACTCCTGCACCAGGATGCCGTCGGCGTTGACCAGGAAGGTACTGCGCTCGATGCCCTTGACCTTCTTGCCGTACATGATCTTGTTCTTGACCACACCGAACATGTGGCACATCTTCTCTTCGGTATCGGCGATCAGTTCGAAGGGCAGTTCGAGCTTGGCCTTGAAACTGTCGTGCGACGTCATGTTGTCGCGGCTGACGCCAAACACCACGGCACCCGCCTTCACGAAATCCTTGTACTTGTCGCGGAACTGCATCGCCTCGGTGGTGCAGCCGGGGGTGTTGTCTTTGGGATAAAAGTACAGAACGAGGGCTTGCCCGTTGTGGGAGGTGTTGGTAACTTTGACGTCGCCGGTCGCAATCGCTTCGAATTCAGGGAGGGGTTTGTTGACAACGATCGCCATATGAACTTCAATCTCCGGACGGTTTTATCGAGGGGGCGTAGGGCACACGTGACTGCCCGGCCGAACCATCCGCCGCTGTTGCAGAAGGTGTGGCGAGGGCAACAGTTGCCAGCCCTTTATTTTAACCCATCCTGACTTTCTTCGCCCGGCTCCAGCAACAAGGCGGCGATCACGCGCCTGCCTTCGCCCGCCAGGATGTTGTAGGTGCGGCAGGCGGCACCGGTGTCCATGGCTTCCACGCCGATGCCAGCCTCGACCAGGGCGCGGATCCACGCCGGCCTGGGAAAGCGGGTGGCAGCGCCGCTGCCGAACACCACCAGTTCGGGCTTGTGCGCGGCCAGCGGCGCGAAATGCGCATCGGTCAATTCATCGAAATGGCTGCAGCGCCAATCCGTGCGTTCGCCCGTGCTGTGCAGCACCACGCTGCGGTCGATGCGCTCGCCGGCCACGGCGATCCAACCGGGGCCGTAGCTGGTGATGGCAGAGCCGAACTGATCGGGCTGGAATTTCATGCAGGAAGAGGGGGCGAAGGGCGCAGATGTGTTCCAATTCTATGTTTTCCCTCCTTGAAGCTTCGCCCGGAAGGTCTTGCCATGAAACCCATCCACAAATCCGCCAAGCTGGCGAACGTGCTTTATGACGTGCGTGGGCCCATCGTGGACGCGGCCAAGCAGATGGAGGACGAGGGCCAGAAGATCATCAAGCTGAATATCGGCAACCTGGCGCCGTTCGGCTTTCAGCCGCCCGAGGAGATCGTGCAGGACATGATCCGCAACCTGCCGGATTCGGCCGGTTACTCGGACAGCAAGGGCATCTTCTCGGCCCGCAAGGCGGTGATGCACTACACGCAGGAGCAGGGCATCGAAGGCGTCACCATCGACGACATCTACCTGGGCAATGGCGCCAGCGACCTGATCGGCATGGCCGCCAACGCACTGCTGTCCGAGGGCGACGAGATGCTGGTGCCCGCGCCCGACTACCCGCTGTGGACCGCCGTGGCCAGCCTGTCGGGCGGCAAGCCCGTGCACTACCTGTGCGACGAGGCCAATGGCTGGATGCCCAATCTGGACGACATCCGCGCCAAGGTCACGTCGCGTACCAAGGCCATCGTCGTCATCAATCCCAACAACCCGACCGGCGCGCTGTATTCCAACGAACTGCTGCTCGGCATCATCGAGATCGCGCGCGAGCACAACCTCGTCATCATGGCCGACGAGGTGTACGACAAGGTGCTGTACGACGGCGTGAAGCACACGGCGCTGGCCAGCCTGGCGACCGACGTGCTGACGCTCACCTTCAACTCGCTGTCGAAAGCCTACCGCTCGTGCGGCTTCCGCGCCGGCTGGATGGTGATCTCGGGCGACAAGGAGTCGGCGCGCGACTACATCGAAGGCATCAACATGCTGGCCAACATCAAGCTGGGCAGCAACGTGCCGGGGCAGTACGCCATCCAGACCGCGCTGGGTGGCTACCAGAGCATCCACGACCTGGTGAAGGAGGGCGGCCGCCTGCGCCGCCAGCGCGACCTGGCCTATGAGCTGATCAGTGCCATTCCGGGCGTCAGCTGCGTCAAGCCGCAGGCCGCGCTGTACATGTTCCCGCGGCTCGATCCCAAGATGTACCCCATTCAGGACGACCGCCAGTTCTTCATGGAAGTGCTGCGTGCCACGCGCGTGATGCTGGTGCAGGGCTCGGGCTTCAACTACCCCGACAACCAGCACTTCCGCATCGTGTTCCTGCCGCACGAGGACGATCTGCGCGAAGCCATCGGGCGGTTGGCGAAGTTCCTCGAGCAGTACCGTGCGCGCCATGCCAAGTCGGCATCGGTGGTGCAGATTGCTGCAAAAAAAGAAGCTGCCCGCGCTTGATGGACGGGTGCTAGAGGCATATTTGACTTAAAAAACCAAGAGAACATGAAAGCGATCCAAGTCGGCCTGTTGGGCATCGGGACGGTGGGCAGCGGCACCTTCAACGTGCTGCAGCGCAACCAGGAGGAAATCAAGCGCCGCGCTGGCCGCGGCATCGAAATCACCATGGTGGCTGACCTCGACACCGAGCGCGCGCAGCAGATCGTCGGCTCCGGCGTCAAGGTGGTGGGCGATGCGCGCGAGGTGCTCGCCAATCCCGACATCGAGATCGTCATCGAGCTGATCGGCGGCTACGGCATCGCCAGGACGCTGGTGATGGAGGCCATTGCCGCCGGCAAGCACGTGGTCACCGCCAACAAGGCGCTGCTGGCCGTGCACGGCACCCAGATCTTCCAGGCCGCGCACGACAAGGGCGTGATGGTCGCCTTCGAGGCCGCCGTGGCTGGCGGCATCCCCATCATCAAGGCGCTGCGCGAGGGCCTGACGGCCAACCGCATCCAGTGGATCGCCGGCATCATCAACGGCACCACGAACTTCATCCTGAGCGAGATGCGCGACAAGGGCCTGGACTTCGACGTGGTGCTGAAAGAGGCGCAGGCGCTGGGCTACGCCGAGGCCGACCCGACCTTCGACATCGAAGGCGTGGATGCCGCGCACAAGGCCACCATCATGAGCGCCATCGCCTACGGCATCCCGGTGCAGTTCGACAAGGCCTACGTCGAGGGCATCACCAAGCTGTCGGCCACCGACATCCGCTATGCCGAGCAACTGGGCTACCGCATCAAGCTGCTGGGCATCACCAAGCGCCGCGAAGGCGAGGGCGTCGAGCTGCGCGTGCACCCCACGCTGGTGCCGGCCAAGCGGCTGATCGCCAACGTCGAGGGCGCCATGAACGCCGTCGTCGTCAACGGCGATGCCGTGGGCACCACGCTGTACTACGGCAAGGGCGCCGGCAGCGAGCCCACGGCCAGCGCTGTCATCGCCGACCTGGTCGACGTCACCCGCCTGGCCACCAGCGACCCGCAGCACCGCGTGCCGCACCTGGCCTTCCAGCCGGGGCAGATGCGCGACGTCAGCGTGCTGCCGATGGAGCAGGTGATCACCAGCTACTACCTGCGCCTGCGGGTGAAGGACGAGGCGGGTGTGCTATCGAACGTCACGCGCATCCTGGCCGACGCCGGCATCAGCATCAACGCCGTGCTGCAGCGCGAGGCCGACGACGTGGCCGGCACCGACGCCGGCGCCGGCGAGCCCACGCCCGACCACACCGACCTGATCATCCTCACGCACGACACGCGCGAAGGCGCCATGAGCACGGCGCTGGCGCAGTTGCAGGCGCTGCCCAGCGTGCTGGCGCCCATCGTGCGCATCCGCAAGGAAGAACTGGCCTGACCGACCCATTGACCGTTGGGGCATGCCGCGCGCGCCGGCGTGCCCAGCCTGATCTATGAACTACCTCTCCACCCGTGGCGACAGCACGCCGCGCAAGTTCTGCGACATCCTGCTGGAGGGCTTGGCGCCCGATGGCGGCCTGTACCTGCCCGAGCACTATCCACAGATCGACCGCACCACGCTCGACCACTGGCGCCACCTGTATGCCCAGCACGGCTACGCCACGCTGGCGTTCGAGATCCTGTCGCTCTACATCGACGACATTCCGGCCGCCGACCTTCAACGCATCTGCGAGAAGACCTACACGCCCGAGGTGTTCGGCACGCTGGAGATCGTTCCGCTCAAGAAGCTCGGCAACGGCTTCTACCTCGAAGCCCTGTCCAACGGCCCCACGCTGGCCTTCAAGGACATGGCGATGCAACTGCTGGGCAACCTGTTCGAGTACGAACTGGCGCGCCGTGGCGAGCAGCTCAATATCCTGGGCGCCACCAGCGGCGACACCGGCAGCGCGGCCGAATACGCCATGCGCGGCAAGCAGGGCATCCGCGTGTTCATGCTCAGCCCGCACGGGCGCATGAGCGCGTTCCAGCAGGCGCAGATGTTCAGCCTGCAGGACGCCAACATCCACAACATCGCCGTCGAAGGCGTGTTCGACGACTGCCAGGACATCGTCAAGGCCGTGAGCAACGATCTGGCCTTCAAGCGCCAGTACAAGATCGGCACCGTCAACTCGATCAACTGGGCACGGCTGCTGGCGCAGGTGGTGTACTACTTCGCGGGCTATTTTCAGGCCACGTCACATGCCCCCATGCTTCGCGCTGGCGCGTCTGCGCTGCCCCCCGAGGGGGCCGTGCCCGGCTTGGGGCGGCCCGGCGCCGGGCGGAACGACGAGAAGGTCGATTTCACCGTGCCCAGCGGCAACTTCGGCAACGTCTGCGCGGGCCACGTGGCACGCCAGATGGGCCTGCCAATCAACAAGCTGGTCGTCGCGACCAACGAGAACGACGTGCTCGACGAGTTCTTCCGCACCGGCGTTTACCGCGTGCGCGGCAGTGCCGACACGCACGAGACCAGCAGCCCGTCGATGGACATCAGCAAGGCCAGCAACTTCGAGCGCTTCGTGTTCGATCTGCTCGGCCGCGATGGCGCGCGCACGAAGGCGCTGTTCCACGATGCACTCGCCAAGGACGGCCAATTCGACCTGAGTGGCGACCCGGCTTTCCAGCAGACGCGCCAGCGCTTCGGCTTCGTCAGCGGCAAGAGTACGCACGGCGACCGCCTGGCGACCATCCGAGACGTGTTCCAGAAGCACGGTGTGATGATCGACACCCACACCGCTGACGGCGTGAAGGTGGCGCGCGAGCACGTGCAGCCCAGCGTGCCGATGATCGTGCTGGAAACGGCGCTGCCCATCAAGTTCGCCGCCACCATCCGCGAGGCGCTGGGGCGCGACCCGGACCGCCCGGCCAAGTTCGACGGCATCGAAGACCTGCCGCGCCGCGTGCAGGTGCTGCCCGCCGACGCTGACCGCGTGAAGGCGCTGATCACACAAGAATGTGAATGAAATTGGCCACCAGCGCCCGCTAAGCAAGCGCCGGCAGCTCCTGCTCTGATAGTGAAGCGAGAATGAATCCATGAAGGTGGTCGGCTTTGCCGGGTATTCCGGTTCGGGCAAGACGCATCTGGTCGAGCGGCTGATCCCGGCGCTCAAGCTGCGCGGGCTGCGCGTGTCGGTCGTCAAGCACGCGCACCACAGGTTCGACATCGACCACGAAGGCAAGGACACCTTCCGCCACCGCGAGGCCGGCGCGTTCGAGGTGGTCGTCGCCTCGCGCAATCGTCTGGCGCTGATGCGCGAGTTCGAGCAGGAGGCGCAACTGTCGGTGCACCACCTGATCGCCGAGCTGTACGACGGCGTCGACTGGGTGCTGGTCGAGGGCTTCAAGGAAAGCGACCTGCCGAAGGTCGAGGTCTGGCGCGCCGCTGCCAGCAAGCCGGCGCGCTACCCCGACGACGAATTCATCGTCGCCATCGCCACCGATTCGCCCCAGGCGCTGCCGGAGGCGACCTTGCGCCCCGTGCTGGATCTGAACGACGCCGAGGCGATTGCGCAGTGGCTGCTCGACAATGGCCACCGTTTCGACTACGACCCTGAAAGGCACCTGCCGTCCCATGTCTGATGCTCCGCGCCGCGCCCCCCTGATGCCGCTCGACGAAGCGCTGCAGCGCCTGCTGGCGCACGCCGCGCCACTGGGCGGCACGGAATCCGTCAACACCTTCAACGCCGATGGCCGCGTGCTGGCGCAGGATGTGGTGTCGGCCCTGCAGGTGCCGCCCAAAGACAACTCGTCGATGGACGGCTATGCGGTGCGGGCGGCCGATGTCACCGCAGGCGTCGAACTGCCCGTGTCGCAACGCATCGCCGCGGGCCACGCTGGCGCGCCGCTGGCGCCGGGCAGTGCGGCGCGCATCTTCACGGGTGCGCCCATGCCTGCTGGCGCGGACGCGGTGGTAATGCAGGAAGACACCGAGGCGCTGGACGGCGGCCGCGTGCGCATCAATGCCGTGCCCGCGCCTGGCCAGTGGGTGCGCGCGGCGGGTGAAGATGTCACGCGCGGCGCCGTGATACTGCAAAAAGGAGAGCGACTGGCGCCCGCCAGCATTGGTCTGGCGGCCGGCATCGGCCTGGCTTCATTGCAGGTGGCGACGCGTCCGCGCGTGGCCCTGTTCTCCACCGGCGACGAACTGGTGATGCCCGGCGACGTGCCGCCCGAGGCCATGAAGCCCGGCGCCATCTACAACAGCAACCGCTTCTTTCTGAGCGCGCTGCTGCTGCGCCTGGGCTGCGAGGTCAGCGACCTCGGCATCGTGCCCGACAACCGTGCCGCCACGCTGGCCGCGCTGCAGTCAGCCGCCGAAGGGCACGACCTGATCCTGACCAGCGGCGGCGTAAGCGTGGGCGAGGAAGACCACATCAAGCCCGCCGTCGAACAGCTTGGCACTCTGGACCTGTGGCAGATCGGCATGAAGCCCGGCAAACCCTTCGCTTACGGCCATGTGCGGCGCGCGGGCAGCGGGCAGGCCCACTTCATGGGCCTGCCCGGCAACCCGGTGTCGAGCTTCGTCACCTTCCTGCTGCTGGTGCGGCCCTTCCTGCTGAAGCTGCAGGGCGCGACGAAGATCGACGTGCCGGCGATGAGCCTGCGCGCCGACTTCGACCTGCCGCGCCCCGACAAACGGCGCGAATTCCTGCGCGCGCGCCGCAACGCGCAAGGCGGGCTGGACCTGTTCGCCAACCAGAGTTCGGGCGTGCTGACCTCGGCGCACTGGGCCGACGGCCTGATCGACCACCCGGCCGGCAGCACCATCGCGCGCGGCGACATGGTGCGCTTCATCCCGCTGGCGGAGCTGCTGGCATGAAGCAGGTGACGGTGCGCTATTTCGCCTCGATCCGCGAGGCGCTGAACGTGGGCAGCGAGCGCGTGGCCACCGACGCGCCCACGCTGGCCGCGCTGCGCGATGAACTGATCGCCCGCGGCGGCGCACATGGCGAGGCACTGGCGCGCGACAAGCTGGTGCGGCTGGCGCTCGACCAGGCAATGGCCGACGAATCCGCCGCGCTGCACGACGGTGCCGAGGTGGCGTTCTTCCCGCCGGTCACCGGCGGTTGACGCGACGGCGCCCGGGCGCGGCATGTTTCCCCCCGACGTTCTGTTGGCCTACGTCGCCGCCGTGCTGGTGGTGGTGGTCGCGCCCGGCCCCGACAACATCCTCGCCATCGGCCGTGGCCTGAGCCAGGGGCCGCTGGCGGCGGCGCTGTCGTCGGTCGGCGCGGGCATCGGCATCATGGTGCACACGCTGGCCGCCACGCTGGGCCTGTCGCTGGTGCTGCAGGCGTCGCCGTGGGCGTTCTGGGTGGTCAAGGGCGTGGGCGCGGCCTACCTGCTGTGGCTCGGCATCAAGGCACTGCGTTCGCGCGACCTGATCACCTTCAGCCCGGCGCTGCGCCGGCCGCTGCACCGGGTGTTCATCACCGGCGTGCTGTCCAACGTGCTCAACCCCAAGCCGGGGCTGTTCGTGCTGGCCTTCATCCCGCAGTTCGTCAGCACGGCACGGGGGCCGGTGGCGGTGCAGATGCTTGTCTATGGTGCGATCTTCGCGGTGCTCACGGCACTGATCTTCACCATGCTCGGCGCCTTCGCCGCGCGCCTGTCGCGCTGGATGGCGCGGCGCCCGCGCGTCGGCAGCGCGCTCAACATCGGCGCCGGGCTGGCGTTCGTCGCCTCGGGCCTGTCGATCCTGCTGCTCAGGCCGCGCGCCTGAGTTCCCGGTTCAGACGACGATCGGTGTCGTCGCCCCATCCATGGCCACGATGGCGCCGTTGACGTAGCTCGCGCGCGCCGAGGCCAGGAACACCACCACGTCGGCAATCTCCTCGGGCGTGGCGATGCGGCCCATGGCGGCGCGCTGCGTGGCGCGTTCGCGCGCCTGCTCGGGCGTGATGCCGGCCAGCCTGGCCTCGGCCTCCAGCCCTTGCTGCAGCCGCGCGGTCAGCACCGGGCCGGGGTTGACGGCGTTGATGCGCAGCCCGGCCGCGGCGTGCGCGTGCGCCAGGCCGGCGGTGGCCAGCATCAGCGCCGCGTTGGCCGCGCCGCCGGCCAGGTGCGTGGGCGAGGCCACCTTGCCCCCGGCGCCGATCACGTTGACGACCACGCCGCTGCCGCGCGCCCGCATGGCCGGCAGCACGGCCTGCATGGCGTGCAGGTAGGTGAAGAACTTGGCGTCCATCGCGGCGTGCCAGTCGGCCACGGTCAGTTCCTGCGGGAGCGTGCGGCGCGCGGCGCCGGCCGAGTTGACCAGCACGTCGATGGGGCCGAACTGCTCCGTCACCGCGTGCGCCAGTTGTTCAGCCTGCGTGGCGTCGCCGAGATCGGCCGGCACCGCCAGCACCTCGGCGCCCGTCGCGCGCAGCTCGGCCGCGGCCGCCTGCAACACATCGGCACCACGCGCCGCCAGCGCCACGCGCGCACCCTCGGCCACGAAGGCCCGCGCGCAGGCCAGGCCGATGCCCTTGCTGGCGCCGGTGATCAGCACCACCTTGTCCTTGAGTTGCAGATCCATGGGTCGCCTCTTTGGTTTATTGGATTCGCCCACAGTATGGAGCGGACAAGATCAGTCTGCTGCGGCCAAGGCACCGCTGAGGCCGCGCAAGTGCCGCGCGTGCGATCCGGATGCCGCCGTCAGGGGCGCGCGCAGTTCGTTGGCGCACCAGCCCTGGGCCGCCAGCAGCGCCTTCAGTGGGCCGGGGTTGGCCTCGGCGAACAGCGCCTTGATCAGCGGCACTAGCGGATGCCAGGCGTGGCGCGCCCGCGCCAGGTCGCCCACGGCGATCGCGTCAAGCACCGCCACGAAGCGCCGCGTGTGCACATGCGCCGACGCGGCGATGGCGCCCGCGCCGCCTTGCGCCACGGTGGCGAACAGTTGCGCATCCTCGCCGGCCAGCACCTGCAGGCGGCCGTCGCGGATCAGAGCCAGTGTCTTGCCGGGGTCGCCGCCGCAGTCCTTGACGGCGCGGATGTTGGGGTGGGCGGCCAGCGCCAGCAGCGTCTCGCGCGCCAGGGTAGCGCCAGTGCGGTAGGGGATGTCGTAGACGACGAGCGGCACCGCGCTGGTGTCGGCAAGTTCGGTGAACCAGGCGCGCAGGCCGTTCTGTCCAGGTCGCACGTAATGTGGTGCCGGCACCAGCAGGCCACCGAGCGGCGGCACATCGTGCGCGGCCAGGCGCTGCACGCAGGCGCGCGTGTCGGGCAGGTGGTAGCCGCTCAATCCCATGATGAGCGGCAGCCCGCCGGCATGCGCCGCCACCGTGCGCAGGCAGGCCAGTTGCTCTTCCTTCGAGAGCGCCGCCGCCTCGCCAGTGGAGCCGCAGACGACGACGCCGCGGATGCCAGTGCGGGCCAGGTGCGCCGTCAGCCGCGCCAGTGCGGCGTGGTCCACGGCCCCGTCGCGAAACGGGGTGACGAGGGGAATCCACAGGCCCGAGAAATCGGGCGAGGGAACAGTGCTGGAGCTTGAGTTCACGCGAACATCCTTTCAGAACAGGCCAAGACCGTTGGGTTGGGCCGTGGTCGGATGTGCGCGGGGAGTGGGGTGCCGAAGATGCTGCCGCCGGGTCTTGCCGTCGCTCATCCGACGACGGCACCGCAGCGCCGGTCAGATGCGCTGGGGTTTCTTCGATTTGCAGGCAATGCACGCAGCCGTGCCCACCGCGCGCGGCGGCAAGCAGTGGGGCAGGGCGTGCATGGGCATCGCGCCAGTGTAGGGGCGCACGGGGCAAAATGCCGGCATGAGCCAGCCACGTGTTTCGATTCAGCCACAGGACTTCGACTTGAGCGCCGAGGTGGCCGCCTTGCGCGCCGGCGATGCGCGCGTGGGCGCCGTCTGCGCCTTCGTGGGCACGGTGCGCGACCGCCACCCCGCCGAGCTGGCCGCCACCGGCGCGCCCGACGTGGCCAGCGTGGCCTCGATGGAGCTGGAGCACTACCCCGGCATGACCGAGAAGGCCATCGAGGCCATGATCGACGAGGCGCACCGCCGCTTCAGCCTGTTCGGCGTGCGCGTGATCCACCGCATCGGCCTGCTGCGGCCGCAGGACCAGATCGTGCTGGTGGCGGTGACCAGCGCGCACCGGGGCGAAAGCTTCCAGGCCTGCGAGTTTCTGATGGACTACCTGAAGACCCAGGCGCCGTTCTGGAAGAAGGAGCAGACGCCCGACGGCGCGCGCTGGGTGGACGCCCGCGTGAGCGACGACGCGGCGCTGGCGCGCTGGGGCATCCAGGCGGCCAACGCGTGAGGCGCTGGCGCGTGCCGTACGCTGCTCGGCTGGCGGCGGCGATGCTAGCAGGCCTGCTGGCCCAGCCGGCGGTGCAGGCGCAGGACGGCCAGCGCCCGGCCACCGGCGTGCCGTGGAACGCGCGCGTGACCTACGTGGTCGACGGTGATTCGGTCTGGGTGCAGCCACTGGTCGGCGGCAAGCGCCAGCGGCTGCGCATCGATGGTGTCGATGCGCCCGAGATCTGCCAGACCCATGGCACCGAGTCGCGCCAGGCGCTGCAGGCGCTGGCCCTGAACCAGCGCGTGCGCGTCACCGTGTGGGCGTACGACCGCTACGGCCGCGCCATCGCCACCGTGGTGCGCTTGCAGGGCGATGTGGACCTGGGCGAGCGCATGGTTGAAGAGGGCTGGGCCTGGACCGATGGCTATGGCACGCGCCTGGGCAAATACTGGCGCGCCGAGGCGCAGGCGCGCTGGGCCGGGCGCGGGCTGTTCGCCGAGCGCTGGCCGGAGTTACCGGCCGACTTTCGCAACCGGCATGGGCCGTGCGGCGCGGCCAAACCCGCATCGGGTGATTAGTTTATGCTTCTGAATTGATAGCTTATCGCGCCCGCTGCATGCCGCCTGAAGGTCTTTATGATGCAGGCTCCAGGCGCGCAGTCGGCGTTGGCGGCGGGCACTGAAAAGCCCTTGATTCCCTGTGGACACACCCCATCTGGGGGAGCAATTCGGAGGTTTTTTCTTCATGCGACTCGACAAACTCACCACCAAGTTCCAGGAAGCCCTGGCCGACGCGCAATCGCTGGCCCTGGGCAACGACCACGCCTACATCGAACCCGTGCACCTGCTGGCGGCCATGCTGCGCCAGCAAGATGGCCCCAAGGCGCTGCTGCAGCGCGCCGGCGTCAACGTGGCCAAGCTGAGCCAGGACGCCGAGGCCGCCGTCAAGCGCCTGCCCACCGTGACGGGCCAAGAGCAGGTGCAGCCCGGCCCCGACCTGATCCGCCTGCTGCAGGCCACCGAGAAGGAAAGCATCAAGCGCGGCGACCAGTTCGTGCCCAGCGAGATGTTCCTGCTGGCGCTGGCCGACGCCAAGGGCGAGGCTGGCCGCATCGCCCAGGAAAGCGGCCTGAGCCGCAAGAGCCTGGAAGCCGCCATCGACGCCGTGCGCGGCGGCCAGACCATGGACAGCGCCGACGGCGAGAGCCAGCGCGAGGCGCTCAAAAAATACACGCTCGACCTGACCGAGCGCGCGCGCCTGGGCAAGCTGGACCCGGTGATCGGGCGGGACGACGAGATCCGCCGCGCCATCCAGGTGCTGCAGCGGCGCAGCAAGAACAACCCGGTGCTGATCGGCGAGCCGGGCGTGGGCAAGACCGCCATCGTCGAAGGCCTGGCCCAGCGCATCGTGGCCGGCGAGGTGCCCGACACGCTGAAGGACAAGCAGGTGCTGGTGCTCGACATGGCGGGCCTGCTGGCGGGCGCCAAGTACCGTGGTGAATTTGAAGAGCGCCTGAAGGCGGTGCTGAAGGAAGTGGCGCAGGAAGAAGGGCGCATCATTCTGTTCATCGACGAGCTGCACACCATGGTCGGCGCCGGCAAGGCTGAAGGCGCCATCGACGCCGGCAACATGCTGAAGCCCGCGCTGGCGCGTGGCGAGCTGCACTGCATCGGCGCCACCACGCTGGACGAATACCGCAAGTACATCGAGAAGGACGCGGCGCTGGAGCGGCGCTTCCAGAAGGTGCTGGTGGGCGAGCCCAGCGTGGAAGACACCATCGCCATCCTCCGCGGCCTGCAGGAGCGTTATGAGGCGCACCATGGCGTCGACATCACCGACCCGGCCATCGTGGCCGCGGCCGAGCTGAGTGCACGCTACATCACCGACCGCTTCCTGCCCGACAAGGCGATCGACCTGATCGACGAGGCGGCGGCCAAGATCAAGATCGAGATCGACTCCAAGCCCGAGGTGATGGACCGGCTGGATCGCCGCATGATCCAGCTCAAGATCGAGCGCGAGGCGATGAAGAAGGAGACCGACGAGGCCTCGCACCGGCGCCTGCAGCTGATCGAGGAAGACCTGGCCGCGCTGGAGAAGGAATACGCCGACCTGGACGAAATCTGGAAGGCCGAAAAGGCCAGCGCCCAGGGCAGCGAGCAGATCCGCAAGGAGATCGAGCAGATCAAGTTCCAGATGCAGGAAGCCACCCGCAAGGGCGACTTCAACCAGGTGGCCGAGCTGCAGTACGGCAAGCTGCCGCAACTGCAGAAGCAGCTGGACGAAGCCCAGGCCAAGGAAAGCCAGCGCGAGCACGCCGCGCCGCAACTGCTGCGCACCCAGGTCGGCGCCGAGGAGATCGCCGAGGTCGTCTCGCGCGCCACCGGCATCCCCGTCAGCAAGATGATGCAGGGCGAGCGCGACAAGCTGCTGCGCATGGAAGACGCGCTGCACCAGCGCGTGGTGGGGCAGGAAGAAGCCATTTCGGCCGTGTCCAACGCCATCCGCCGCTCGCGCTCGGGCCTGAGCGACCCGAACCGGCCGCTGGGCAGCTTCCTGTTCCTCGGCCCCACCGGCGTCGGCAAGACCGAGCTGACTAAGGCGTTGGCGGCCTTCTTGTTCGACAGCGAAGAGCACCTGATTCGCATCGACATGAGCGAGTTCATGGAGAAGCACAGCGTGGCCCGCCTGATTGGCGCGCCGCCCGGCTACGTGGGTTACGACGAAGGCGGTTACCTGACCGAAGCCGTGCGCCGCAAGCCCTACAGCGTGATCCTGTTCGACGAGATCGAGAAGGCCCACCCGGACGTGTTCAACGTGCTGCTGCAGGTGCTGGACGATGGCCGCTTGACCGACGGCCAGGGCCGCACGGTGGACTTCAAGAACACCGTCATCATCATGACCAGCAACATCGGCTCGCCCATGATCCAGAGCATGGCGGGGCAGCCGTATGACGACATCAAGGACGCGGTGTTCGGCGAGCTGAAGAACCACTTCCGCCCCGAGTTCCTGAACCGCATCGACGAGATCGTGGTCTTCCACGGCCTGGACGCGAGCCAGATCGGCGCCATCGCCAAGATCCAGCTCAAGGTGCTGACCGAGCGCCTGGCCAAGATGGACCTGCACCTGAACGTGAGCGACCAGGCCATCGACGAACTGGCCAAGGTCGGCTTCGACCCGGTGTTCGGCGCGCGGCCGCTCAAGCGGGCGATCCAGCAGCGCATCGAGAACCCGCTGTCGAAGGCGCTGCTGGAAGGCCAGTTCCCGCCCAAGTCGACCATCAACGTCAGCGTCGATCCGATCAAGGACCCGGGGGTGTTCCAGTTCAACGCCGGGCCGGAGGCGGTGGCGGGCTGACTCCACTTTCAGATCGAAACGACCTCGATTTCGTCATTCTGGCGAAAGCCGGAATCCAGACAACGCACGTGCGGAGAGCATGGATCCCGGCTTTCGCCGGGATGACGACGGTTGACGTTCTGAAGTAAAAAAGGGATGACACGGCAAACGCCTTGCAGTCAGTAGGCTGGGTTAGCGCAGCGTAACCCAGCGGCCAGCGCAACCTCTGCTGGGTTTCGCTGCGCTCTACCCAGCCTACCGGCTGACACGGAACGAGCAGGGACGACGGATTTATACTCCCTGATGTGATGTCTGACAGCGCTTGATACGTAAGCGCTGAAGACCCATACTCCCCTGTATTTCTGATTCCATGACGCTGCGGGCGGCCCGGCTGAACGGTGCCGCCCGCAGCTTTTGGCACACTGGCGCCAGCGGCACGCCTTGCCCACCGGAGCCAGACACATTGAATCCTCAAACCCTGTTCGACGCGCAGCACCAGCGCTCGCGCCACGCCACGCCGCCATCGGTGGCCGAGCGCCACGACCGGCTTGCCCGCGTGGCACGCCTGCTGGATGAGCACACCACCGCGCTGACGAATGCCGTGCAGGCCGACTTCGGGATCCGCGGCGGGCGCCTGACCGAGATCGCTGACCTGTTCGTGCTGCGCGCCATGCTGGGCGATTTGCGGCGCCACCTGGCGCGCTGGTCGCGGCCGCAGCGCGTGCGCACGCCGCTTTATCTGATGCCGGGGCGCGGCCACATCCAGCGCCAGCCGCTGGGCGTGGTGGGCGTCATCGGGCCGTGGAACTACCCGCTGCAGCTCACCCTGGGCCCCGCGGCCACGGCGCTGGCGGCGGGCAACCGGGTGATGCTGAAACCCAGCGAGATCACGCCGCGCACGTCGGCGCTGCTGGCCGAGCTGGTGGCCAGGCACTTCGCGCCCGACGAATTCACCGTGGTGCAGGGCGGGGCGGACGTGGCGGCCGAGTTCGCAGCGCTGCCGTTCGACCACCTGTTCTTCACCGGCTCCACCGCCGTCGGCCGCAAGGTGGCCGAGGCCGCGGCGCGCAACCTGACGCCGACCACGCTGGAACTGGGCGGCAAGTCGCCCTGCATCGTCGATGCGTCGTGTACTGATTTTGAAGGCGCAGCGCTGAAGATCGCCCACGGCAAGCTGCTCAACGGCGGCCAGACCTGCATCGCGCCCGACTACCTGCTGCTGCCGCGCGGGCGCGAGGCCGAGTTCAGCGCCGCCTACCGCGCCGCCGTGGCACGGCTGTTTCCGCGCCTGGAAGGCAACCCCGACTACGCCGCCATCGTCACCGAGCGCCACCAGGCGCGCCTGCAAGCCTTGCTGGACGAGGCCCGCGCAGGCGGCGCGCAGGTCGAGGACGTGGGGCCGCCGGCGGGCGAGGGCAGGGCGCGCCAGCTGCGCCCGGTGCTGGTGTTCGGCGCGCAGCCGTCGATGCGCCTGCTGCAGGAAGAAATCTTCGGACCCATCCTGCCGGTGCTGCCCTGCGACACGCCGGACCAGGCCGTCGCCCACATCAACGCCCAGCCGCGCCCGCTGGCGCTGTACTGGTTCGGCACCGACACCGCGGCGCGCGACCAGGTGCTGCAGCGCACCGTGAGCGGCGGCGTGACGGTGAACGACACGCTGATGCACATCACGCACGACGGCCTGCCCTTCGGCGGCGTGGGCGACAGCGGCCTGGGTGCGTACCATGGCGAAACGGGTTTTCTGCGCTTCACGCACCAGAAGGCGGTGTTCGTGCAGTCGCGCTGGGCCATGGGGCAGCTGCTGTACCCGCCCTACGGCGCGCGCTTCGATCGGATGATGGGGTGGATCCGCAAGCTGCTGTGACCGTGTTTTCGCTGCGGCATCACGGCTGCGCGGCGACAATATGAACGCTTGGGCTTGAAGCGATTCCGTGCACGAGATCCACGAGATGTCCGTCGACGGGTCAACCCGAAGAACCCCGTGGGTAGACGCCGCGCTCCTTGCGCCGGTTGTCGCCGCGCTGGTGGTGGTGTTCATGGGCGTCGGGGGCGTGCGACCCGCGCTGGTTTGGCATGGCGGCCTGATCTATCTGGGTGTGCTCCTGACGCTCGCCGTTTTCGTGCGTGGCCGGTCGCGGCTGCTGGACCGGCCGCGCACGTTGTGCGCCAGATACAGCACACCGTCGTTCGAGTGGGCGGCGTTGCTGTATGGCTGTGCCGCGATGGTGGCCGGCGTGGTGGGCATGCTGGATGTCGACGACACGCGGGTGCAGAAGGCGAGTGCCGGGCAGCTCGAGGCCCGGCTGGCGGAGCTGTGTTCGCATGCAGGGCCGGCTGACGCCCGCTCGTTCAGTGCCGTGGATCAGCCACCGGCGCGTGACGGCCTGTTGCTGGACACGTCCTTTGAACAAGGCACACCGCTGTGGTCGTCCGGGGCGGCGCACACCAGGGTGGCCGGTGTCACCGGCTGCAGCCGCTCCGGCCAGCGTGCGGTGGAGTTTGTCGGGCTCGCTCCCCAGCGCGGGCTCGGTATGCCGTGGTGGAGTCCGCGCCCGCGTGAAGCGATCCTGAGCGCATCGTTTCGCCGGCTGGAAGACTTTGCAGTCCAGGGCAGGCAGACGGGAACGCTGAGCTTCTTCAGGCTGTCCACATCCAACCATCAACCGCGTGAACAGTTCAACTGCGACACGGATCTGAGCGTGTTCTATCGTTTCGATGGAGGCGAATGGCAGCACCGGATGGCGTTCTGCGGCCAGCATCTGTCTGAAGTCAAAGGATGGCGGCAAGCGCAGCTGGCGTTCGACGTCAGCGGCCGTTCGACCATTGGCTGGAAGCTGGTTTATCGCTCCGCGCGCGGTGACCTGACGGTGGCCCGTTACTTCATCGACGACCTGCGGGTCGAGATGAAATGAGGCCTGATCCTCGCATCACGCCATCCACGCCCGGCCATGACCCCGTGACGGCGTCCTGCCGATCCAGCGCGTACCATCGCTCCCCATGTCGACCACCGCCGCCGCTTCCGGCCAGATGCCTGCCCCCGTTCCGTTGCGCGACGACGCGGCGGTGATCGGGCTGGTGGGCCTGGCTCACGCCAGTTCGCACTTTGCCCATCTGCTGCTGCCGCCGCTGTTTCCGGTGTTCGCGCAGGAGTTCGGGCTGTCGTTCTCGCAGCTCGGCTTTCTGATGACGGTGTTCTTCGTCATCTCGGGCACGGGGCAGGCGTCGGCGGGGTTTCTGGTCGACAAGGTGGGGGCGCGGCCGGTGCTGTTCGCGTCGTTCGTCAGCTTCATCTGCGCCTGTCTGGCGGGCTACTTCGCGCAGGGTTACTGGGGCCTGATGCTGGTGGCCATGTTCGCCGGGCTGGGCAACGCGCCGTTTCACCCGGTGGATTTCTCGATCCTGAACCAGCGCGTGTCGACTCACCGGCTGGGCTACGCCTTCAGCGCGCACGGCCTGTCGGGCAACCTGGGCTGGGCGCTGACGCCGGTGTTTCTGCTGTTCTTCACCGCCTGGCAGGGCTGGCGCTCGGGCTATCTGGCGGCGGCGCTGATGTACGCGTGCATCCTGGCGGTGCTGGTGGCCAAGCGCGCGCACCTGAAGACCGAGGTGGTGCGCCGCGCGGCCGACGCGCCCAAGGGCAGCGACGTGGCCTTTCTGCGGCTGCCGGTGGTGTGGTGGTGCTTTGCGTTCTTCCTGCTGTCGACCATGACGCTGGCGGTGGTGCAGAACTTCGCCTCGCCCATCATGCAGGCGATGCACGGGGTCAGCTTCGAATCGGCCACGACGATGATCACGGCCTACATGCTGGCGGGCGCGCTGGGCATGTTCGTGGGCGGCTTCGTGGCGGCGCGCGTGCCGGCCGCCACCGACCGCGTGGTGGCGGGGTCGATGGGCGCGGGCGCGGTGCTGATCGTGGTGGCGGCTACCGGCTGGCTGGGCGGTTTCGGCTCGATGGCGATGCTGGCAGCCACCGGTTTCGCCGTCGGCATCGGCGGGCCGAGCCGCGACATGATGATCAAGAAGGCCACGCCCAAGGGCGCCACCGGGCGCGTGTACGGCACCGTCTATTCGGGCCTGGACACGGGCTTTGCCATCGCGCCGCTGATCTACGGCTTCTTCATGGACCGCGCCCTGTACACGGCCACGCTGCTGCTGGCGGCGGTGTTCCTGGCGCTGTCGGTGGTGGCAGCTCTGGGGGTGGGCAAGCGCACGAATTCGGGTACAACCCCCTGAGCGCCTGAGGGCGCTTCCCCCTTCTCTCTGCGGGAAGGGGGACAACGCCAGCGCTCGGCGCAGGTCCGAGCGCGACGTTCGCTGGCACGGCCTGCTCCGCGGCCATCGGTTTTTTTTGAAAGAATCAGCGCATGACTCGCATCGCAGGCCACCTTCTCGTCGAATGCCTTCTGGCCCAGGGCGTCACCCACGCGTTCGGCGTGCCGGGCGAAAGCTATCTGGCGGTGCTGGACGGCTTTCACCAGCACCGCGACGCGATCGACTTCGTCATCTGCCGGCAGGAGGGCGGTGCCGCCTTCATGGCCGAGGCGCACGGCAAGCTCACGCGGCGGCCGGGCGTGTGCTTTGTCACGCGCGGGCCGGGGGCGACCAACGCCAGCATCGGCGTGCACACGGCCAGCCAGGATTCGACGCCTATGGTGCTGTTCGTCGGCGATGTGGCCAGCGACCAGCGCGACCGCGAGGCGTTCCAAGAGGTGGGTTACAGCGCCTTCTTCGGCGCCTTCGGCATGGCCAAGCGCGTCGAGCGCATCGACAGCGCCGAGCGCCTGCCCGAATACGTGGCGCGCGCCTTTGCCACCGCGCTGAACGGCCGCCCCGGCCCGGTGGTGCTGGTGTTGCCCGAGGACATGCTGACCCAGCCCGTGCCCGACACCCTGCAGCCCATGCCGCGCTGGCAGCCGCCCGCCTACCAGCCCGCGCCCGAATCCATGCAGCGCCTGCGCGAGATGCTGCTGAAAGCGAAGCGGCCGATGGTCATCGTGGGCGGTGGCGGCTGGACGCCCGAGGCCGCGCGCGACTTGCAGGCGTTTGCCGAAGCCTGGCAACTGCCGGTGGGCAACGCCATGCGCTTTCAGGACACCTTCGACAACCACCACCCGCTGTACGCCGGCGACGTGGGCATCGCCATCAACCCCAGGCTGGGCCAGCGCATCACCGATGCCGACCTGATCCTCGCCATCGGCCCGCGCCTGGGCGAGATGACCACCAGCGGCTATCGCCTGCTGTGCGTGCCGCGGCCGACGCAGCAGCTGATCCACGTGCACACCAGCGCCGAGGAGCTGGGCCGCGTGTACCAGCCCGACCTGGCCCTGTGCGCCAGCCTGCCGGCCACCGCCGCCGCGCTGGCGGCGCTGCAAGCGCCAGACGAGCAGCCCTGGCGCGACTGGACCCAAGCCGTGCATGCCGACCACGTCGCCAACATGCAGCCGCAGCCGCTGCCCGGCCCGGTGGACATGCACGCCATCATCTGCACGCTGCAGCAGCTGCTGCCCGAGGACGCCGCCCTCACCAACGGCGCCGGCAACTTTGCCAGCTGGGCGCACCGCTACTTTCACTACCACGGCATCGCCAAGGGCCACAAGACGCAACTTGCGCCCACCAACGGCGCCATGGGCTACGGCGTGCCGGCGGGCATCGCCTGCGCCATCACCACCGGGCGCACGGTGGTCACCATCGCCGGCGACGGCGACTTTCTGATGAACGGGCAGGAGCTGGCCACGGCCCATCAGTACGGCGCCCGCACCATCGTCGTGGTGCTGAACAACGGCGTGTACGGCACCATCCGCATGCACCAGGCGCGCGAGTACCCGCACCGGCGCGCTGGCACCGAACTGGTGAACCCCGATTTCGTGAAGCTGGCCGAAAGCTACGGCTACGCCGGCGTGCGCGTGGAGCGCACCGAACAGTTCGAGCCGGCGCTGCGCGAGGCGCTGGCGCGCCGGCAGGGCACGTTGATCGAGGTGGTGCTGAGCGAGCAGGTGATCACCACGCGCACCACGCTGGACGCGATCGAGAACAAGGCTGGCGCGAAGTGAGTTTGCTTCTGAAAAGATAGCTGCTCGCGCAATACCGGCGGGCGGTACAGGCTGATTTGACCAATAAAAAAACCGGCTGAGAAAGCCGGTTTTTTGCTGCCTGCGCGGTTCGGCTGGATCAGGACAGGTGGTTGTTGATGAGCTTGGTCATCTCGAACATCGTCACCTGGGCCTTGCCGAAGATGGGCTTCAGCTTGGCGTCGGCGTTGATGTTGCGCTTGTTCACGCTGTCCTGCAGCTTGTTGGCCTTGATGTATTCCCACACCTTCTTGGTCACCTCGGTGCGCGGCACCGGCTTGGCGCCGATCACGGCGGCCAGCTCGGCGCTGGGCGTCATGGCCTTCATGAAGGCGGCGCTGGGGGTGCGCTTCTTGGCCGGGGCGGCGGCCTTCTTGGCGGGCGCGGCGGCTTTTTTCGCCGGTGCAGCCTTCTTGGCCGGGGCGGCTTTCTTCGCCGGAGCTTTCTTTGCAGTTGCCATGGTTGCTGATCCTCTTTGTTGGAAAAGTCGTGTTATCTGGCCAGCCTGTGCATGCGCATCCGCCGGCTGAACGGGATGCTACTGGATAAGTAGCACGCTTCCAAGGGGGAAACGCGCTTTTTCCCTCTGTGATGTTGCTTTTTTTTCAGCGCGGGGCGGCGCTTTGGGCGAGGGCTGGCGCGCCGGTGCGGCAGGCGGCTGACTGGCGGCGGCGCGGGGCGCGGCCGGTGCATGGTGGATGACGTGATCGGGCGGCCGCCGGGGTCATCAGTGCTTCTTGCTTGCAGGCCTTGCGGGAAAAGCGCGAGAAGCTATGCAGTTGATAGCAATCAGCGCCGGCCCACGCGCCACGCCGCGCGCGACGGCAGCGTGGCCAGCAGCACGCCGGTCAGCGCCACGCCGTAGGCCAGCAGCTGCAGCGTGCTCAGGCGCTCGCCCAGCACCAGCACGCCGACGGCCGCGGCGCTGATGGGCAGCAGCACGGTGAACACGCCGGCCTGCGCGGCGGGCACGCTTTTCAGCCCGGTCATCCACAGCCACACCGTCCACATGCAGGCGGCCAGTGCGTAGAACACCAGCAGCACCCACATCGACGCCGGCACGGCGCCGAAGTCGAAGCGCCAGGCCAGCCACAGGCCGAAGGGCGTGCTCAGCACGAAGCCCCAGCCGTTGATCAGCGCGCTGATGCGGCGCGGCGACAGGCTGGCCGTGAGCGACTTGCCGATGACGGCGTAGCTGGCCTCGCACAGCACCGCGCCGATCAGCAGCAGGTTGCCCAGCCAGGCCAGGTGGGCAGTGTTGGAGGGCGCGAGTGCAGAAGGGGAGGGCGCCGGCAGCTCCTGCTTCGATAGCGCCACGAGCGCGATGCCGAGCACCGCGCAGGCCACGCCGGCCCACACGCGCGCCGCCACGCGCTCGCGCAGGAACAGCCAGCTGAGCACCGCCACCGCCGCCGGAATGGCGGCCAGGATGACGCCGGCCGACACCGCGGTGGTGAGCTTCACGCCGGTGATCATGCACAGCGTGAACAGGAAGTTGCCGAGGAAGGATTCGAGAAACAGCAGGCGGCGGGTGCGCGGCGTCAGCGGCGGCTCGTCGGGCGGCTTCTTCAGCCAGTGCAGCATGGCCACGCCCCCGATGCCGAAGCGCAGCCAGGCCAGCAGCAGCACCGGAAAGATCGCCGCCAGCGGCTTGGACAGCGCCACGTAGCTGCCCACCAGCGCCATCGACAGCGCCAGGCAGGCGTAGGCCAGCGGCCGGCTGGGGGTGAAGGGCGGTGGCATGAGGTGCTCAGGGAGGTTCAATAATGATAGCTTCTTGCGCCTGTTGATCCGTCGTTTCAGATCGATTTGAAGTGGAAACCGGCTTTCAATGGGCGCAAGAAGCTATCATTTTCTGATCGATCATCCAGAAGTTGCAGATGCCGCGCGGACCGCATTCGCTGTGTGGGAGCGGGCTTGCCCGCGATAAGGCGCCTCGTCGCCACCAGCGCTTGATCGCGGGCCAGCCCGCTCCCACAACGCTGTCGGAGACTGGTTGCCCATCAAGCAAATACGAAGCATTGCACCCTGGGCGATCAGCATCGCATCATGCCGCAATCGGTTACGCCCGCAGGCCTCGCGGCAGCGCGGCGCTGGTGGTGGAAGGTCTTGATCGAGGCGCCGCGCAATTTTTCATATCAAGAAATTGTCAATCTGCATCGTGAGATGTCCGGATGTTGCAGCGCCACATTTTTTCTCAATACGAAAGATAAATTTCTGCATTGCGAAATGAATGCCTTAAGCCATTGATTTTCAATGAAGAAAAATTTGTCTTCTATAAGACATAAGAATCTTGCTAAGTCTTATATAAGAGTTATGATTGCGTCACCGGTGAAGCCCAAAGGCTGCCACCGACCGAGTTCACCTCAACCTTCTCTACTGGAGCTTTTCAATGCCGAACACCAACGAGCAACTCAGCCGCGAACAGCAGATCGCCGCCCTGGAAAAAGACTGGGCCACCAACCCCCGCTGGAAGGGCATCAAGCGCGGCTACAGCGCCGCCGACGTGGTGCGCCTGCGCGGCAGCCTGCCGATCGAGTACACGCTGGCCAAGCGCGGCGCCGAGAAGCTGTGGGGCCTGGTCAACGGCGAAGCCAAGAAGGGCTACGTCAACGCCTTCGGCGCCATCACCGCTGGCCAGGCCATGCAGCAGGCCAAGGCGGGCCTGGAGGCCGTGTACCTGTCGGGCTGGCAGGTGGCCGCCGACGGCAACACCTCCGAGACCATGTACCCCGACCAGTCGCTGTACGCCTACGACTCGGTGCCGACCATGGTGCGCCGCATCAACAACACCTTCAAGCGCGCCGATGAAATCCAGTGGGGCCGCGGCGTCGGCCCTGGCGACAAGGACTTCATCGACTACTTCCTGCCCATCGTGGCGGATGCCGAAGCCGGCTTCGGCGGCGTGCTGAACGCCTTCGAACTGATGAAGAACATGGTGGCCGCCGGTGCCGCCGGCGTGCACTTCGAAGACCAGCTGGCCGCCGTGAAGAAGTGCGGCCACATGGGTGGCAAGGTGCTGGTGCCCACGCAAGAGGCTTGCGAGAAGCTGATCGCCGCGCGCTTTGCCGCCGACGTGATGGGCGTGCCCACCATCATCCTGGCCCGCACCGACGCCGAGGCCGCCAACCTGATCACCTCTGATCACGACGCCAACGACAAGCCGTTCCTGACCGGCGAGCGCACGCAAGAGGGCTTCTACCGCGTGAAGAACGGCCTGGAGCAGGCCATCAGCCGCGGCGTGGCCTACGCCCCCTACGCCGACCTGGTGTGGTGCGAAACCGGCACGCCCGACCTGGGCTTCGCCCGCGAATTCGCGCAGGCCGTGCTGGCCAAGCACCCGGGCAAGCTGCTGTCGTACAACTGCTCGCCGTCCTTCAACTGGAAGAAGAACCTGGACGACGCCACCATCGCCAAGTTCCAGGACGAGCTGTCCGCGCTGGGCTACAAGTACCAGTTCATCACGCTGGCCGGTATCCACAGCAACTGGTACAACACCTTCAAGTTCGCCCACGCCTACGCGCGCGGCGAGGGCATGAAGCACTACGTCGAAATGATCCAGGAGCCGGAATTCGCCGCGCGCGAGCAGGGCTACACCTTCGTGTCGCACCAGCAGGAAGTGGGCGCCGGTTACTTCGACGACGTGACCACCGTCATCCAGGGCGGCTCCTCCAGCGTGAAGGCGCTGACCGGCTCGACCGAGGAAGAGCAGTTCCATTGATCCACACAGAAGAAGGTTGACCGGCCCCGCCGGTCATCGAGGAGACTTGAAAGCCGCGGTTCGCCGCGGCTTTTTTTGTGCGCGCGGGGTGGCTTGGGGCACACTGCGCGCATCACCCAAGGAGAACGCCCATGATCACCGCCCTGGTCCAATTCAAGCTGCCCGAGCGCATGACCGTCGAGCAGGCGCGCGCCGTGTTCGCCAGCACCGCGCCGCGCTACCTGGCCATGCAAGGCCTGGTGCGCAAGCACTACATCCTGTCCGAAGACGGCCTGACGGCCGGCGGCGTTTACCTGTGGCAGACGCGCGCCGACGCCGAGCGCGTGTACGACGCCGCCTGGCGCGAGTTCATCCGCAGCAAGTACCACACCGACCCGGTGGTCACCTACTTCGACACGCCCGTGATGGTGGACAACGTGGCGGGGCAGGTGGTGGAAAGCGCCTGACGTAGCCGCAGCAAGAGCGCTATTTTATCAATAGCTGCTTGCGCTTGACAGACGGGCGCTGGAGCCCTGTTTGACACATATTCGCTGATGCATCCGCGCGGTGGCGTTCACCCGCTCAGCGCACCCAGCCGCCGCCCTGCAGGTACCAGCCGCCGCGCGGCGAGCGGTCCCAGCGGTGAGGCTGCCAGCGATAGCCGGGGCGCGGGCGCTCATAGCGGCCGGGCACCCAGTGGTGCCGGTTGCCGCTCCAGTTCCAGTAGCCGTTGATCCAGATCGCACCGGGGTAGGGCAGGGCCGGCTGCACCTCGTAATACGGGGCCGGCGGCGCCATGGGCGCGTAGACGGTGGCCGGGGTGCTCGGGTAACCGTAGGGGTCGCTGTAGACGGTGCCAGGCACGGGCGCCACGACGCACCCCGCGAGGGCCGCCGCCGCGGCGAGCGCACCGGCGGCAAGGGTGAGGCGGGCCAGCGTCGGTCGATCAGTGCTTGCTTTCATGACTGCAGACTCCAGAAGAAAGGTGAGCGGCCAAACCCACCGGGCCGCCCGCCTCACGCTTTCAACGGCGCCGCCCGCTACAGCGCCGACCGGCGAACGCTTTCGGACGCGCTCTTTACCCGCGCTTCACAGTCGCGGGCCGCCGGCGTGCTGCAGTGCGTCAAAACGGGTAAAATGCCCAGCTTGATCGCGCGCAGCGCGCACCCATTTCACCCATCTGGATAAGAGCGAGAAAGGCAACCCGGTTATGACACCGCGAACTACGTTGGCAAGGGGCAAGGTCTAGGCCGTTCGCGGGTCGGGTTCAGGCGCATCCTGTCAGGGGCGCTGCACAAGAGGATTCCAAAGCGCGGCTTTCAGGCCGCGCTTTTTTCTTGCCGCCCGCAACCATCGCTTTTTTTCAGGTTTTCACGCATTCAAAGGTTTCTTCATGGTTCAGATCACGCTTCCCGACGGCTCGCAGCGCCAGTTCGATGGTCCGGTGACGGTGGCCGAAGTGGCGCAATCCATCGGCAGCGGCCTGGCCAAGGCCGCCCTGGGCGGCAAGGTGGACGACAGGCTGGTCGACACCAGCTACCCGATCGCGCAGGATGCCCGGCTGTCGATCATCACCGCCAAGGACCCGGAGGGGCTGGAGATGATCCGCCACTCCACCGCCCACCTGCTGGCCTATGCGGTGAAGGAGCTGTTCCCGGACGCGCAGGTCACCATCGGCCCGGTGATCGAGAACGGCTTTTATTACGACTTCAGCTACAAGCGCCCCTTCACGCCCGACGACCTGGCCGCCATCGAGAAGAAGATGAGCGAACTGGCCGCCAAGGACGAGCCGGTGGTGCGCCGCGTGTTGCCGCGCGATGCCGCCGTCGAATACTTCAAGGGCATGGGCGAGGCCTACAAGGCCGAGCTGATCGCCAGCATCCCGACCAACGAAGATGTGTCGCTGTACCGCGAGGGCGCCTTCGAGGACCTGTGCCGCGGCCCGCACGTGCCCAGCACCGGCAAGCTCAAGCATTTCAAGCTGATGAAGGTGGCCGGCGCCTACTGGCGTGGCGACCACCGCAACGAGATGCTGCAGCGCATCTACGGCACCGCCTGGGCCAGCAAGGAAGAGCTCAAGCAGTACCTGACGATGCTGGAGGAGGCCGAAAAGCGCGACCACCGCAAGCTCGGCAAGGAACTGGACCTGTTCCACATCGACGAGCATTCGCCCGGCACCGTGTTCTGGCACCCCAAGGGCTGGACGCTGTGGCAGGAGGTGGAGCAGTACATGCGCCGCGTGTACCGCGACAACGGCTACCACGAGGTGAAGGGTCCGCAACTGCTCGACAAGACCCTGTGGGAGAAGACCGGCCACTGGGACAAGTACCGTGAGAACATGTTCATCACCGAGAGCGAGAAGCGCGACTACGCGCTCAAGCCGATGAACTGCCCCGGCCACATCATGATCTTCAAGCAGGGCGTGAAGAGCTACCGCGACCTGCCGCTGCGCTATGGCGAGTTCGGCGCCTGCCACCGCAACGAGCCCACGGGCGGCCTGCACGGCATCATGCGCGTGCGCGCCTTCACGCAGGACGACGGCCACATTTTCTGCACCGAGGACCAGATCCTGCCCGAGTGCACCGCCTACACGGCCCTGCTGCAGAAGGTCTACAAGGACTTCGGCTTCAGCGACATCATCTACAAGGTGGCCACCCGGCCCGAGCAGCGCATTGGCTCGGACGAGAGCTGGGACAAGGCCGAGCACGCGCTGATGGAGAGCCTGCGGGCGTCCAACTGCGCTTACGAGATCTCGCCGGGCGAGGGCGCCTTCTACGGCCCCAAGATCGAGTACACGCTGAAGGACGCCATTGGCCGTCAGTGGCAGTGCGGCACCATCCAGGTCGACTTCTCCATGGCCGAGCGCCTGGACGCCGAATACGTGGGTGAAGATGGCGCGCGCCACCGCCCGGTGATGCTGCACCGCGCCATCGTCGGCAGCCTGGAGCGCTTCATCGGCATCCTGATCGAGGAGCACGCTGGCGCACTGCCGGTGTGGCTGTCGCCGGTGCAGGTGGTGGTCACGGGCATCACCGACGCGCAGGTCGATTACGTGCAAAGCGTGGCCAAAACGCTGCGAAATCAAGGGCTTAGGGTGGAAACCGACCTGCGCAACGAGAAGATCACGTATAAAATACGCGAGCATTCGTTGCAAAAGCTGCCGTATATCCTCGTCGTCGGCGACAAGGAGAAGGAAGCTGGCGCCGTCGCAGTGCGCGTCCGGGGCAACCAAGACCTCGGTGTGATGTCCCTCGATGCGTTTGCCAAACGCATCGCGCAGGACATCGCTTCCAAAGCCTGATTTTTTACGTGAAAACCAGCTCTGGTCCGCGTGGATTGTGCGGGAGTAGCTGCGTTTTTCGTAGCATTTTTTGATAAAGGATTCTTGCCATCGCTACCAATTTTCGTGACCGCCGCCACCGGGAGGAGCGCGCGCATCGTCTGAACCGTGAAATCATGGCTCCCGAGGTTCGCCTCAACGGCCCCGACAACGAACCCCTGGGCATCGTGCCCCTGCAGGAGGCGTTGCGCATGGCCGGTGAACTGGATGTGGACCTGGTCGAGATCGTCGCCACGGCCACCCCGCCTGTCTGCCGCCTGATGGACTATGGAAAGTTCAAGTACCAGGAGCAGAAGAAGGCCGCCGAGGCCAAGGCCAAGCAGACGGTCATCGAGATCAAGGAAGTCAAGTTCCGCCCCGGTACCGACGATGGCGACTACAACATCAAGATGCGCAACATCCGCCGCTTTCTGGGCGATGGCGACAAGGTGAAGGTCACGCTGCGCTTTCGCGGCCGCGAGATCACGCACCAGGAACTGGGCATGGCGCTGCTGAACCGCATCCGCGACGAACTGGCCGACAGCATCATCGTCGAGCAGTTTCCCAAGCTGGAAGGCCGCCAGATGATCATGATGATCGCCCCGGCGCGCAAGAAGCCCGCAGGGGGTGCAGCCGGCAAGCCGGCGGCATCGGAGCAGCAACCGGCGGCCGCCTGAGCGGCTGGCGGGTTTCAAAGACAGTTTGAAGAGATTTGCCGGGTTCGCCCGGCGAACCGGCAGGTTGCAAGGCCTGCCAACGGCGGCGCGCTGCAAGGCGCGGCCGCCCAAGAAGTGGCTCGGGGCCAACAAGGGTGCAAAGCAGTTTTGCGCACGCCTCGCGAGCACAAGCAAAAGGAGCATTTGAAATGCCCAAAATGAAGACCAAGAGCAGCGCGAAGAAGCGTTTTCGCGTCCGTCCGGGTGGCACCGTCAAGCGCGGTCAAGCCTTCAAGCGTCACATCCTGACCAAGAAAACCACCAAGAACAAGCGCCAGCTGCGTGGTGCGGTGAATGTGCATGAGACCAACATGGGTCACATGGCGCAGATGCTGCCCTTTGCCGGCCTCTGATCAACTGACGGACAAGGAGAAAACACATGCCTCGCGTCAAACGTGGTGTAACCGCCCGTGCTCGTCACAAGAAAGTGCTGGCCCTGGCCAAGGGTTTCCGTGGCCGCCGCAAGAACGTCTATCGCGTCGCCAAACAGGCGGTGATGAAGGCGAGCCAGTACGCCTACCGTGACCGCCGCAACAAGAAGCGCGACTTCCGTCGCCTGTGGATCGCCCGTATCAACGCCGCCGCGCGTGAATGCGGCATCACCTACAGCCAGTTCATCAACGGCATGAACAAGGCCGGGATCACGCTGGACCGCAAGGTTCTGGCCGACATCGCCGTGCACGACAAGGCCGCTTTTGCCGGCATCGTGGAGCAGGCCAAGGCCAAGCTGGCCTGATTCCGGCGCCGCCCGCATACTACGTTTTCAATAGCTGGTTGCGCAGGCGGTTCAAGGGGTTGAGGCCGATTAGGCTTCAATCCCTTTTTCATTTTCAAAAGACGTTCCCGCCGCTGCACCGATGAGTACCGCCACCGCCTCCGAAGACCTTCGCGACCTGGTTCAAAGCGCCAGTGACAGCTTTGCCCGTGCCACCACGCCGGCCGATCTGGAGAACGCCAAGGCGCAGTTCCTCGGCAAGGCAGGCCGGGTGACCGAACTTATGAAGGGCATGGCGCAGCTGTCGGTCGACGAGAAGAAGACCCGCGGCGCCACCATCAACCAGGCCAAGCAGGCCATCGAGGCGGCCCTGAACGCGCGCCGCCAGGCCCTGGCCGATGCCGAGCTGGAGCGCCAGCTGCAGGCCGAGGCGCTGGACGTGACCCTGCCCGGCCGCGCGCGCGGGCAGGGCGGCCTGCACCCCGTCAGCCTGGCGTGGGAGCGCATCGAGCAGATCTTCGGCAGCATGGGCTTCGACGTGGGCGACGGCCCGGAGATCGAGAACGACTGGTTCAACTTCACCGCGCTGAACAACCCGCCCAACCACCCGGCGCGCTCGATGCAGGACACCTTCTACGTCGACATGAACGACGACGAGGGCCATCCGTACTGCCTGCGCACGCACACCAGCCCGATGCAGATCCGCTACGCCACCGCGCACGCCAAGCGGCACGCGGCGGCCCTGGCGGCGGGCGAGATCCCCGAGGTGCGCGTCATCGTGCCCGGCCGCACCTACCGCGTCGACAACGACGCCACGCACTCGCCCATGTTCCACCAGGTCGAGGGCCTGTGGCTGGGCGAGAACGTGAGCTTCAAGGACCTGAAGGTCACCTACCTGAATTTCTGCAAGGCCTTCTTCGAGACCGACGACCTGGTGCTGCGTTTCAGGCCCAGCTACTTCCCGTTCACCGAGCCCAGCGCCGAGATCGATATCCGGTTCCAGACCGGGCCGCTGGCCGGCAAGTGGCTTGAAGTTTCCGGCTCGGGCCAGGTGCATCCGCAGGTGGTTCGCAACATGGGGCTCGACCCGGAGCGCTTCATCGGCTTCGCCTTCGGCTCCGGCATCGACCGCCTGGCCATGCTGCGCTACGGCGTGAACGACCTGCGCCTGTTCTTCGAAGGCGACGTGCGCTTTCTGTCGCAGTTCCGTTGATATGAATTCAGGAGCTGCTTGCGCTTGCCACATATGGATTTCAGTATAAAAACTATTTGAAATCGTTTGTGGACAAGCGCAAGCAGCTATCAAAAAGTAATCTGACCCTTTGCCATGCAATTTCCTGAATCCTGGTTGCGCGAGTTCTGCAACCCGCCCCTGACCACCGAACAACTCGCCGACGTGCTGACCATGGGCGGGTTCGAGGTGGAAGAGGTGCGCCCGGTGGCGCCGCCGTTCACCCAGGTGGTGGTCGGCGAGATCAAGCAGGCCGAGCAGCACCCCAACGCCGACCGCCTGCGCGTGTGCCAAGTCGACGTGGGGCAGGGCAGCTTGCTGAACATCGTGTGCGGCGCGCCCAACGCCCGCGCCGGCATCAAGGTGCCGTGCGCGCTGGTGGGGGCCGAGTTGCCGCCGGGCGAAGATGGCAAACCTTTCGCCATCAAGCTGGGCAAGCTGCGCGGCGTGGAAAGCCAGGGCATGCTGTGCTCGGCCCGCGAGCTGCAACTGTCGGACGACCATGGCGGCCTGCTGGAGCTGCCCGCCGATACCCCCGTGGGCCAGAACATCCGCGACACGCTGCGGCTGGACGATGCCGTGTTCACCCTCAAGCTCACGCCCAACCTGGGCCACGTGCTCAGCGTCTACGGCGTGGCGCGCGAGCTGTCGGCGCTGACGAACACGCCGCTGACCACGCCCGCCATCGCGCCGGTGGCGATGGGTTCGTCCAGGGTGCTGCCCGTCAAGGTCAGCGCGCCCGACCTGTGCGGCCGCTTCTCCGGCCGCGTGATCGAGAACGTCAACACGCAGGCGGCCACGCCGGCCTGGATGGTCGACCGCCTGGCCCGCTGCGGCCAGCGCAGCGTGACGGCGCTGGTCGACATCTCGAACTACGTGATGTTCGAGTACGGCCGCCCGTCGCACATCTTCGACCTCGACAAGATCCACGGCGCGCTGGACGTGCGCTGGGGCCGGGCGGGCGAACAGCTCAAGCTGCTGAACGGCAACACCGTCACCGTCGACGAGACGGTGGGCGTGATCGCCGACGACCGCGAGGTCGAATCGCTGGCCGGCATCATGGGCGGCGACGCCACGGCGGTGTCGGACGACACGAAGCACGTCTACGTCGAAGCCGCCTTCTGGTGGCCTGACGCGGTGGCCGGCCGTTCGCGCCGTTTCAACTTCTCCACCGACGCGGGCCACCGCTTCGAGCGCGGCGTCGATCCTGATCTGACGGTGGCGCACATCGAGCGCATCAGCCAGCTCATCGTCGACATCTGCGGCACGCCCGCCACCGTGTGCGGCCCCATCGACGACCAGCAACCGGCCATGCCGCAGCCCGCGCCCGTCACGCTGCGCGTGGCGCGCGCGGCCAAGGTCATCGGCATGCCGCTCACGCAGGCGCAGTGCGCCGACGTGTTCCGCCGCCTGGGCCTGCCCGTGAGCGAAGGCGAGGGCACGGTCACCGTGACCCCGCCCGCCTACCGCTTCGATCTGCGCATCGAGGAAGACCTGATCGAAGAGGTGGCGCGCCTGGTGGGTTACCAGAACCTGCCCGAAGCCGCGCCGCTGGCGCCCATCGTGCCGCGCGTGCGGTCCGAATCGCGGCGCGGCGCGTTCGCCGTTCGCCGTGCGCTGGCCGGCCTGGGTTATCTGGAGACGATCAACTTCAGCTTCGTGGATGAAGCCTGGGAGCGCGACCTGGCCGGCAACCCTGATCCGGTGCGCCTGCTCAACCCCATCGCCAGCCAGATGAGCGTGATGCGCTCGTCGCTCATGGGCTCCTTGCTGCAGGTGGTGAAGCACAACACCGACCGCCGCGCCGACCGCGTGCGCGTGTTCGAGGTTGGACGCGTGTTCACGCGCGATGCGGCGGTGCCCGCCAGCGACAGCACCGTGCGCGGCATCGCGCAGCCCATGCGCGTGGCCGGCGTGGCCTACGGGCCGGCCAGCCGGCAGGGCTGGCAGGGCAAGCAGGCCCCCGTCGACTTCTTCGACGTCAAGGGCGACGTCGAGGCGCTGCTCAGCCCGCGTCAGGCGGTGTTCGAGCGCGCCGAGCACCCCGCGCTGCACCCCGGCCGCAGTGCCCGCGTTCTGCTGGACGGCCAAGCCATCGGCTTCGTCGGCGAACTGCACCCGCGCTGGCGCCAGCAATGGGAGCTGCCGCAGGCGCCGGTGCTGTTCGAGCTGGCGCTGGACGCCGTGATGGCGCGCCAGTTGCCACACGCCGAACCCGTATCGCGCCGCCAATCGACCGAGCGCGACATCGCCGTCGTGGTGCCGGAAGGCGTGACGCACCAGCAGTTGATGCAGGCGGTGCACGCTGCGCCCAGCGAGGGCCTGCTGCGTGGCGCCACGCTGTTCGACATCTACCGCCCCAAACCCGGCGGCGAAGCCGCTGCCCACATGGCCGCGGCCGAGAAAAGCCTGGCAGTGCGCCTGGTGCTGGCCAGCGACCAAGACACATTGACCGACGAGCGCATCGACGGCGTCGTCAAAGCCGTGGTCGAGCGCCTGCAAGCCGACCTGGGCGCGCGGCTGCGCGGCTGAGCGCAGTCGATCAACCCGGGAGACATGCATGACAGCGCAGCCCACTGATTTTCTGGCCCTGGCGGTGGACAGCCTCGAAACCTCGGCACTCACCAAGGCGCAATTGGCCGAGATGTTGTTCGAGCAGATCGGCCTGAACAAGCGCGAATCCAAGGACATGGTCGACGCCTTCTTCGACGTCATCAGTGCGGAGCTGGTGGCCGGTGGCGAGGTCAAGCTGTCGGGCTTCGGCAACTTCCAGATGCGCGTGAAAGCGCCCCGCCCAGGTCGCAACCCGCGCACCGGGGAACTGATCCCCATCGCGGCGCGCCGGGTCGTGACCTTCCACGCCAGCCAGAAGCTGAAGGATCAGCTGCAGGCAGATGCAGCACCGGGTGCGGCGCCCGACCTTGCTTGAAGTCGTCGCACGCGCAGCTTTGCATACCCCCCTGTTCAGGGGTTGACCAGGCCTGATGCCACATGCGGTGTGGCCGGACTTTCCAACTTGCGCTAATCTAGAAAGTTCGCTGCGCAAGTTCGTGATTTTCAATGGAGAAGAATCTCCCCCCGATCCCCGCCAAACGCTACTTCACCATTGGTGAGGTGGGCGATCTGTGCGGCGTCAAGCCACACGTGCTGCGTTACTGGGAGCAGGAATTCACGCAGCTGCGTCCCATGAAGCGGCGGGGCAACCGGCGCTACTACCAGCACCACGAAGTGCTCATGATCCGCCGCATTCGCGAACTGCTGTACGACCAGGGGTTCACGATCAACGGTGCGCGCAGCAAGCTGCAGGAACTGGCGCAGCATGAGCGTGATCGCGCACGCGCCGGCGAGGTCATGCTGCATGGCGTCGACGAGTTCGACGCTGAAGAGCCGATTCCCAGCGAGTTCGGCGACAGCGTCGCGTTCGACGAACTGCAGCTGATGCCCGAGCAGATCCGCGAAGTCGAGCGCGAGCTGAAGGAAATCCGCGATCTGCTCACCATCTCGCAGTGGCACGATCTGCACACGCTATAATGGCAGGCTTGTCGGCGTGTAGCGCAGCCTGGTAGCGCACTTGCATGGGGTGCAAGGGGTCGCGAGTTCGAATCCCGCCACGCCGACCAACCCACACAAGGGGCTACAGCTATTGAAGCTGTAGCCCCTTTCTTTATGCCCCAGTGCGGGCAACACTCAAGCCGCCTGAGCCCGAGCGCATTGGGTGTTGGTCGGTCAAGCTGGCTGAAACTTCGATACCCTGAGAACGCCGCAGTCTTGCTGGCCAGATGACGCCCCCAAAGAAAAAGCCCGCTAGCGTTTGCATAGCGGGCTTTCCTTGCCTTATATGGCTCCCCGACCTGGGCTCGAACCAGGGACCTGCGGATTAACAGTCCGACCGCGCTGTATTCACGATAGTCCGCCTTCGGTTGCCGTTGATGGAAATTCCCTATGTGTGACAGTAGTTTGCGTCTAGAATGAGTTTGCATTTGTTCGCGCTGATCCGCATTCAGCCGCCGACAAACGGCAACCATACGGCAACGAGATCGGCGCCGGGGCGACAGACGGACTACAGGGAGCGGGATCAAGGTGGCACTCTCCGACCGAACGATTCAGGGCGCGAAGCCCAAGACACTGACGGGCAGCGATGGCGGCACACGGCTGGTCGACAACTGGCTATCTGACGGTGGCGCGCGCGGCGCGGGGCGGCTTTGCGTCCGCATCCAGCCCAACGGCAAGAAGCTGTTCTACTTCCGCGCCTCGGGCGCTGCGGGGCGGCAAAGCCTGCCGCTGGGCGAGTACCAGCAATCGGGGGCGCGGGGCCTGACGCTGGCGGCTGCGCGCGACGAGGCGAACAAGCTGACCGCGCTGCTCCGGGCCGGTGTGACCGACCTGCGGGCACACCTTGAAGCTGAGCAGCGGGCGATCGAGCGGGAACGCATGGCCGCCGATGAGGCTGAGCGCCAGGCCCGGACCGAAGCCACCCGCGGGACACTGCGGGCGCTGCTTGCCGGGTACACCAGCGGCCTTGAGCGCGCGGAGAAGGTCGATTGGAAGGACGCGGAAAGCATCCTGCGCCTGCACGTTCTGGAGCCATTCCCCGAGCTGGCAGACCGCAAGGCGGCAGAAATCAAGCCGGCCGAACTGCGCCCGGTGCTGGCGCGGCTGGTCGACGCCAAGAAGGGGCGCACAGCCGGCAAGGCGCGCAGCTACCTGCATGCCGCCTACGCGGCGGCCATTCGCGCCGACTTCGACCCCGACGCACCGCAGTCGCTGTGCGGGTTCCGCATCGAAAGCAACCCGGTGGCGGCCATGCCGTCCATGGCCCACTACAACAAGGCCGGGCAACGGGTGCTGAGCGAGGCCGAATTGCAGGCCTACATGGCCAGGCTGTCGGGGTTGAGCACGATGACGCGCCTGGCGCTGGAGCTGGACCTGATGTTGGGTGGCCAGCGTCCAACCCAACTGCTGCGCGTCACCTCTGCCGACGTGGACGTGACGGCCGATCCGGGGGAAATCGTGCTGCTCGATGGCAAGGGCGCGCGCAAGCAGGCGAGGGTGCACGTGCTCCCGCTGGTCGGCCGCGCTCGGGAAATTGCGCATTCCACTGATGGCGGACAGTGATTCCATTCCCATCGCGGACAGCGTTCCAGGCGATGGCG
>NZ_JBHUEP010000009.1:0-284090 GCF_042680925.1 Ottowia beijingensis | reverse complement strand
ACCTGTTTTTCTGAATCACGATAGGAAGTTAGCTCACTTGGTAGAGAGGTTTGCTTCCTAAGACCCATATTAAATAGCGCCAAAACCAGTCTGAATCGGCGGCTGGGTTTCGTAGCTTGTTCCGGTGCCGTCGCCTTCCTTTTCAGATGGCATCCGATGGCGGATGCGTGCGCGCCACTGCGCCTTCCGGGCGGAGCACCCGCGCCTCGTAGACGGCATCGGACGTGGTGCCTTGCCAACGATTGAACGAAGCATCGAACCGCCTGATCTGCGGCAGCCCCACCAGCACCGGCAGCGGCCCGTGCAGCAGGTTGTTGGAGATGTCCACTTCGCGCAGCGCGAGATGGCTTCGAGACGCCGTCATCACACCGCTCAACCGGTTGTTGGCAAGCATCAGGCGCTCCAGCCTCGGGGTGGCGTGCAGTGCGGGCACCGGGCCGTCGAGCAGGTTGTTGTTGGCCTTCAGGACGCGCAGTTGCGTCAGCCCGCGCAGCGAAGGGAGGGGACCGTGCAGGTAGTTGAGCGACACCGTCAGTTCGCGCAACTGTGTTAGCGCGCCGAGGTAAGGTAAGCGGCCGCGCAGCTGGTTGTTGGACAGGCGCAGCCCGATGACGTGACGCTGCTGGTCATCGCAGCGCACGCCCGTCCATTGGCATTCGCTTCCAGCCGGTCCGCGCCAGCCGGCGCGCTCGGTCCACTGCGACCCTGCGGTGGCCTCGAACAGCGCAAGCAGCGCCTGCCGCTCGCTGGCCGGCACGGCAGCCTGTGCGCTGCCGGCCGCCATGGCGGCTGCCAACAGCAGGGCATAACGACCAGGCCGGATCGCCGACGTGCGCAGGTCGCGACGCCACGGGCGTGAGATAGGGGTGTTCATCGGTATCTTCTCCTCAAACATAGGTGATGGGCAACGGCCCTGCCGCGCTCAGCGACCAGCGGCCGTGCGCCAGCGTAGGCAGCAGGGGGCGCCACGCCCACCTGAAGAAAGTCACCTTTCGCGCCACTCGACTTGTTTCGTCCCCTTTCGGAGGGACGCTAGGCGGCACGCATGACGAAGTTCACCTGTGCCCGGATCGAAGCGGTTCCTACAGTACCTCGCATCCCGCGCGGCATGTTGCTGCGCCGTCACCCCGAGAGCCGCCCATGCCACACTTCGCCTCACCCTTCGTCACCGCAAGCGATGCGCACCCGATCCGGTCGCGGCCCCCACCGCGAGAGATCGGCCGCTTCGCCGAGACCTCCTCCGTCCGCTGGCTGCGCCGCGTGTTCGCCGTGCTCAACCGCACCGCTCCATCCGCTTCGGCGCGCCTGGCCTACGCGCTGCTCACGCGCCCGCCACGCGTGCCGGAGCGCGCATGGGAGGCGGCGATCCGCGCGCAGGCGCACACCAGCGCGCTGCCCTTTGGCACAGGCCGTCTGGCCGTCTACGAATGGGGCACCGGGCCCGCAGTGCTGCTGGTACACGGTTGGGGCGCCCGTGCCACACATTTCGGCAAGCTGGTTCCTGCCCTGGTCGCTTCGGGGCGGCGCGTCGTGGCCTTCGACGCGCCTGCGCATGGCCGCTCCAGCGGGCGCCACACCACGCTGCCCGACTTTGCTGAGGCGGTGGCCGCGGTGGCTGGACATGCGGGAGAAATCCAGAGCTTGATCGCGCATTCCTTCGGCGTCGCCATGGCCCTGTGGGCGCAAGCCGAATGGGGCCTGCGCGTTCAGAGGCAGGTGCTGTTCAGTTCCCTCGACCACTGCCAGTGGGTGACCGAGGAATTCGCCCGTCTGGTAGACCTGCCCTCAGCGGTGATCGAACGCGGCCGGCAGCTGATGGTCGAGCGCACCAACGGACGCATGACCTGGGACGCCCTGTCCGTGGCCGACTGGCTGCGGCAAAGCACGGCGCCGACCCTGCTGCTGCACGACGCCGACGATGCCGAGGTCCCAATTCACCACTTCTTCAACCTCATGAAGGCGTGCGCCCAGCGTCCGCTCGATCTGCACGTGACCGAGGGGCTCGGACATCACCGCCTGCTGGGCGATGCCGGCGTGATTGCCCGCGTCATGGACTTCCTGCACGCGCCAGGGCACTGACCTTTTCTTATCCTTCAACCCACAGGTGACACCATGCATATCGCCTTCTCACACCCGTTGTGGCTGCTTGCGCTGCTGGCCGGGCCAGCCGCGCTGACCGGTCTGGCCTGGCTGGCCGCGCTGATCGCCCGCATCGCCCACGGCATGCCCAAGCGCAACGAGGACATGGTGCTGACGGAGTAGCACGGCGGCGTCAGAACAGCCCCGTCACCTGCCCCGTGTCGTCCAGGTCGATGGTTTCGGCCGCCAGGCGCGCGGGCAGCCCGGGCATGGTCATGATGTCGCCGCACACCAGCACCACGAAGCCGGCGCCGGCCGACAGGCGCACTTCGCGGATGTGCACGGTGTGGCCGGTGGGCGCGCCCAGTCGCTTGGGGTCGGTCGAGAAGCTGTACTGGGTCTTGGCGATGCACACCGCCAGGTGGCCCCAGCCGTCGGCCTGCAGCTGCTTCAGGCGCGCCTCGGCCTCGGGGCTGGCGGTGATCTGCGCGGCGCCGTACACCTTCTGCGCCACCTGCAGCGCCTTGTCCCACAGGCTGTGCGCGTCGTCGTAGGCGAAGCGCGGCGCGCGCGGGGCGTGCTGATCGCACAGCGCCACCACTTCGCGCGCCAGCTCGGTCGCGCCCGCGCCGCCATCGGCCCAGTGGCGCGACAAGGCGTAGGGCACGCCGCGCGCGGCCATGCGGCTTTGCAGCAGCGCGTGCTCGGCCGTGGTGTCGGCCACGAAGTGGTTGGCCGCCACCACGCAGGGCAGGCCGAACACCTCGCGCACGATGTGCAGGTGGCGCTCCAGGTTGGCCAGGCCGGCCTCCAGCGCCGCCAGGTTCTCCTGCGCCAGCGCGTCCTTGGGCACGCCGCCCTGCATCTTCAGCGCGCGCACCGTGGTCACCAGCACGGCGGCCGTGGGTTGCAGGCCGGCGATGCGGCACTTGATGTCGAAGAACTTCTCGGCCCCCAGGTCGGCGCCAAAGCCGGCCTCGGTGATGGCGTAGTCGCCCAGCTTCAGCGCCGCGCGCGTGGCGATGACGGAATTGCAGCCGTGCGCGATGTTGCCGAACGGCCCGCCGTGCAGCAGCGCGGGGTTGTTCTCCAGCGTCTGCACCAGGTTGGGCGCCAGCGCGTCCTTCAGCAGCACGGCCATGGCGCCATGCGCTCTCAAATCCGCAGCGGTCACGGGCTTGCGGTCGCGCGTTTCGGCCACCACGATGCGGCCGAGGCGCTCCTTCAGGTCGCTCATCGAGCGCGACAGGCACAGCACCGCCATCACCTCCGACGCGGCGACGATGTCGAAGCCGCCCTCGCGCGGGTAGCCGTTGGCCGGGCCGCCCAGGCCCACGGCGATGTGGCGCAGCGCGCGGTCGTTCATGTCCATCACGCGGCGCCAGAACACGCGCCGCACGTCGATGCCCATCGCGTTGCCCTGATGCACGTGGTTGTCGAGCACGGCGGCCAGCAGGTTGTGCGCCAGCGCGATGGCGTGGAAGTCGCCGGTGAAGTGCAGGTTGATGTCTTCCATCGGCACCACCTGCGCGTGGCCGCCGCCGGCCGCGCCGCCCTTCATGCCGAACACCGGGCCGATGGACGGCTCGCGCAACGCCAGCACGGCCTTGTGGCCCAGCCGGTTCATGCCGTCGGCCAGGCCGACCGAGGTGGTCGTCTTGCCCTCGCCCGCCGGCGTGGGGCTGGTGGCGGTGACCAGGATCAGCTTGCCATCGGGCCGCTCATCCAGCGACTGCAGCCAAGGCAACGCGATCTTGGCCTTGTAGTGGCCATAGGGCACCAGGTGTTCGTCGGCGATGCCGAGGCGCTCGCGCGCGATGTCGGTGATGCGGCGCAGCGTGGCGCGGCGGGCGATGTCGAGGTCGTGAAGGGCCATGGGCAGGGTTCGGCGTTGAGCGTGCGGCGTTGAGCGTATCAGCGCGGCCGGGCGTGGCCCGAGCGGATTTTCACCCTGAGGCGGGCGCCACTCAGCGCTTGCCGCGGCCGACCGGGCTGCCACGCTTGGCGGCCTTGCGCGCTGACGGCGAGCGCGCGGCGGTGGCGCGCGGCGGCAGGCCAGTGTGCTGCGTCAGAACCGCTCCGCGCGCAGGCTGGACGGGCGCGGAGCGCTTCTTTTTTTGCACTTCCGGCGTGGGCGCCGGCGCGCTGGCGGTGGAGTTGTTGCGCCGCGCGCTCTGGTAACTGCCATCGATCACCGGCTGCCAGGCGGGTATGAGGTGCTGCTTGCCGCTGCCGATCAGGTCGTGGCGGCCCATGCGCTTCAAGGCTTCGCGCAGCAACGGCCAGTTGTTGGGGTCGTGGTAGCGCAGGAAAGCCTTGTGCAGGCGGCGGCGGCGCTCGCCCTTGACGGTGTCCACTGCTTCGCCGCGCTCGTCGCGGTGCACGCCGACCAGCGGATTGAGGCCGGTGTGGTACATCGCCGTCGCCGTGGCCATGGGCGAGGGGTAGAAGGCCTGCACCTGGTCGGCGCGAAAGCCGTTTTGCTTGAGCCACAGCGCCAGGTTGAGCATGTCTTCATCGGTCGTGCCGGGGTGTGCGGCGATGAAGTATGGGATCAAAAACTGCTGCTTGCCCGCCTGGGCACTGAACTTCTCGAACAGCTGCTTGAACTTGTCGTAGCTGCCGATGCCGGGCTTCATCATCTTCGACAGCGGGCCTTCCTCGGTGTGCTCGGGCGCGATCTTCAGGTAGCCGCCGACGTGGTGTTGCACCAGTTCCTTCACGTAGGACGGCGAGCGAATCGCCAGGTCGTAGCGCAGGCCGGAGCCGACCAGCACCTTTTTCACGCCGGGCAGTGCGCGCGTGCGCTGGTAGATGCGCGTGAGCGGGGCGTGGTCGGTGGTCAGGTTCTGGCAGATGCCGGGATACACGCAACTCGGCTTGCGGCAGGCGGCTTCGATCTCGGGCGACTTGCAGCCCAGGCGGTACATGTTGGCGGTGGGGCCGCCCAGGTCGCTGACGACGCCGGTGAAGCCTTGCACCTTGTCGCGCATCTCTTCCACTTCGCGCAGGATGGATTTCTCGCTGCGGCTTTGGATGATGCGGCCTTCGTGCTCGGTGATGGAGCAGAAGGTGCAGCCACCGAAGCAGCCGCGCATGATGTTGACGCTGAAGCGGATCATCTCCCACGCGGGGATCTTGGTGTCGCCATCGTGGCGACCGCGCGCGTCGGCGTAGCGCGGGTGCGGGTTGCGCGCGTAGGGCAGGTCGAAGATGTGGTCCATCTCGGCCGTGGTCAGCGGGATGGGCGGCGGGTTGAGCCACACGTCGCGCGCGGTGGCGCCCTCGCCGTGCGCCTGCACCAGGGCGCGGGCGTTGCCGGGGTTGGTCTCCAGGTGCAGCACGCGGTTGGCGTGGGCGTAGAGCACGGGGTCGCGCTTGACCTGCTCGTAGCTGGGCAGGCGGATGACGGTGCGATCACGCGGCGGGCGCGTGCTGCGCAGCGCCGGGTTGGGCACGAACACCAGCGGTTGCGCCGCAGGCTGAGGTTCTAAATAAAATTCGCCCTGAGTCGCCGTGAAATCTGATGTTTCAGCTATATTTTTTGCAGTATTCGATGCTTCCATCGAACACGAAGCCCCCTGCGCCGCGGCCTGTTCGCCGGTGGTCTGGTAGGGGTTGATGTGCGCTTCGACGCGGCCAGGCTGATCGACCTCGGTCGAGTCGATCTCGAACCAGCCCGGCTCGCTCACACGGCGCACGAAGGCGGTGCCACGCACGTCGGTGATCTGCCCGATGGGCTCGCGCCGCGCCAGCCGGTGTGCCACCTCGACCAGCGCGCGCTCGGCGTTGCCGTACAGGAGCAGGTCGCACTTGCTGTCGACCACGATGGAGCGGCGCACCTTGTCGCTCCAGTAGTCGTAGTGGGCGATGCGGCGCAGGCTGCCCTCGATGCCGCCCAGCACGATGGGCACGTCCTTGTAGGCCTCGCGGCAGCGCTGGCTGTAGACGATGGCGGCGCGGTCGGGCCGCTTGCCGCCCACGTCGCCGGGGGTGTAGGCATCGTCGCTGCGGATTTTGCGATCGGCCGTGTAGCGGTTGATCATCGAATCCATGTTGCCCGCCGTCACGCCCCAGAACAGGTTGGGCCGGCCCAGCGCCTTGAAGGGCTCGGCGCTGTGCCAGTCGGGCTGCGCGATGATGCCGACGCGAAAGCCCTGCGCCTCCAGCACGCGGCCGATCACGGCCATGCCGAAGCTCGGGTGGTCGACATAGGCATCGCCCGTCACCAGCACCACGTCGCACGAATCCCAGCCGAGCGCCTCCATCTCGGCCCGGCTCATGGGCAGATAGGGCGCGGTGCCGAAGCGCTTGGCCCAGAAGGGCTTGTAGCTGGTGATCGGCTTGGCCGCGCGCGGGAAGAAGGAGACGTCGATGGGGGCGTTCATGGGGTCACGGCGGCGCAAGGGGCCTGGGCGGCCGGCCGTGTGCAGGGCAGATGGGGGCTGATTCTAGGTTTTCAGCCCATTCCGCGCTGCCGCAGGCTCTTCGGGCGCGGCTCAGTGCCGCTCGATCAGCTGGCCGCGCAGCTCGCCATCGGGATAGCGGGCGGTGCGGATGTTCACGTACCACTGGCCGGCCAGCAGGTCGGCGCGCTGCCGGGGCGTGAGCATGGCGCGGCCTTCGGCAGGGTTGGCGAGCGTGCGGCCGAGCATCATCACGCGCGGCGCGACTTCGCCGCTCATGCCGGGGCTGTGGAAGTGCGCGCCGGTCACCGGGCCGCTCAGGCCGCTGAAGTTGAGCTTCCACTGCAGCAGGCCGGTATTGCGGTTGAGCACGGCCACCAGCTCACCCTGCGCGGCGCTGTCGCTGGGCGGCACCACGTTGCTGCCGTTCAGCCGGGCGCTGAAGGCCGCCAGCTCGGGCTGGCGCGCGGGCTCGGCGCGCGGCATGGGGCGGATCGGCGGCGCCGGCTGCGTGACGGGCGGGCTGGCGCAGGCGGCCAGCAGGGCGGTGGTGATGGCGGCCACGGCCCAGCGCCCGCTGCGGGCGACACCAAGGGGAACGGCGAAGGAAAAAAAATGCGCGGACGACATGCCGCGCACCTTATCACCCGCCCCGCCTCAGCCGGGCGGGGCTTACAGGCGGATACCTTCGTGTCGTCTGGCTTGCGACTTCAGTTCACCACGCGCAACTGGCCGCGCAGCTCGCCCGACGGGTAGCTGGTGGTGTGCACGTTGACGTACCAGCGCCCGTCCATCAGGTCGACCGCCTGGTTGGGCGTGAGCGTGGCGCGGCCCTCGTAGGTGGGGCCGAAGGGACCGGGCCACACCATCACCGCGGGGGCGGTCTGCCCCTCGGCCGCCGGGCCGTGGAACTGCACGCCGGTGATCGCGCCGCTGAGGCCGGACCAGGTGGTCTTCCAGCGCAGCACGCGGGAGTTGCTGTCGTACACGGCGTCGAGTTGCGCCGTGCCATTGCTGCGCGTGGGCGGCATGGCGCTGCTGCCGTCGAGGCGCGTGATCAGCGCCACCAGGTGGGCGTTGGGGTCGATCGGTGCGGGCACGGCGACCGGCGGCGGCATGGTCTGCCCCACCGGCGGCAGCGGTTGCGGCACGGGCTGCGACGGCGGGATGGCCTGCGGCTGCGCGATGGGCGGCGGCGGCACCTGCGGCCCGGGCAAGGGCTGGGGCGCGCGCACGGGCGGCGGGTCGTAGCGCGGCCCCAGATCGACCGTGGCGCAGGCGCTGGCCAGCAGGGCGGCCGCCAGCACGGCAACCGAATGGCGCGGAGGAACCAGGTGGATCGAAGACATGCGGGCAACTCCTTTGCTTGTGACGTGGAACTGGGGCGATGTTAAGCGCGGCGGGGGCGTGCCTCTGTAGGTCGGTGCCCGCACGCGCCCACGCAAAGCGCCCCGGGGCACCCCTCGAACGCGGGGTGACGCGGCACTGCCACACCTGCAATAGCTACCATTAAAATAGCGCCTGGCGCTTGCTGCATGGGCGCTCAAGGCCAATTTGGCTTGAAATTCAGCGCGCGGCGCGGTTCACAGCAGCTCGGCCGTCTGCACCGTGACCACCACGGTCTGCAACTGGCCGTCGCGCTCGCGGCTGCGCAGCCACCAGATGGCGCCCTTCTTGACCGAGCATTCGTGCTCGGCCATGCCCAGCAGGCGCGAGATGGTCTCGCCCAGCGTAGGCTGGTGGCCGACGATCAGCACCGGCGCCTTGCCATTCGGCCAGCCGGCCAGTTGCAGCAGCTGCTCGGGGCTGGCACCGGGCTGCAGCTCGTCGTGCAGCTTGTACTTGCGGCCCAGCGCCAGCACCGTCTGCTCGGTGCGGATGGCCGGGCTGCACAGGATGCGCGTGCCCTCGGGCAGCTGGCGATCCAGCCAGGCGGCCATGCGCGTGGCCTGCTTGTCGCCGCGGCGCGTCAGCGGGCGGTCCAGGTCGGTCATCATGCCTTCGGGGTCTTGCGCCTCGGCGTGGCGCCACAGAATCAGGTCCATCGTTCACTCTCCTCCAGATTGCTTCAGGATCGGTAGCGCTCCATCAAGGCCGCCTGGGCGCTGGGGCCGGGTGGCGCACCGGGCGGGACGACGCTGCGGTAGTGCCCGCCGTCTTCCATCACCCAGGCGTCGCGCGCGTCGTGCAAGTAGGCCAGCAGGCATTCGTCGATGATGCGCTGGCGCAGCAGCGGGTCGGTCACCTGCCAGGCGGTTTCGACGCGGCGCAGCATGTTGCGGTTCATCCAGTCGGCCGACGACAGCCACAGCTGCTCATCGGCCCCGGCGCGGAAATAGAACACGCGCGAATGCTCCAGAAAGCGGCCGATGATGCTGCGCACGCGGATGTTTTTGGTCAGCGCCGCCGGCAGCATGCAGGCGCCGCGCACGATCAGGTCGATCTTCGCCCCCGCATCGCCGGCGCGCAGCAGCGCCACGATCAGCGCCTCGTCGGTCAGCGCGTTCATCTTGGCGACGATGCGCCCGCCCCGCCCCTTCATCGCTGCCTGCGCCACGGCGTCGATCTTGGCCAGCATCTGCCGGTGCAGCGTGAACGGCGCCAGCAGCATGCGCTGCATGCGCGGCAGGCGGCTGTGGCTGGCCAGGTGCACGAACAGCTGGTCCATGTCGGACGTGAGGCGCGCGTCGGCCGTCAGGTAGCTCAGGTCGGTGTACAGCGCCGCCGTGCGCGGGTTGTAGTTGCCGGTCGACAAATGGCCGTAGCGGCGCAGCTGGCGGCCTTCGCGCCGCGTCACCAGCAGCATCTTGGCGTGGGTTTTGAGGCCCACCACGCCGTACACCACCTGCGCGCCAGCGCGCTCCAGGTGTTCGGCCCAGTTGATGTTGGCCTCCTCGTCGAAGCGCGCCTTCAGCTCGACCACGGCCGTCACTTCCTTGCCGCGGCGCTGCGCGTCGATCAGCAGGTCCATCATGCGGCTGTCGTTGCCGGTGCGGTAGATGGTCTGCTTGATGGCCAGCACGGCCGGGTCGTGCACGGCCTCGCGCAGGAAGTCGATCACGCCGTCGAAGCTCTCGAACGGCAGGTGCGTCAGCACGTCGCCGCGCTTGAGGCGCTCGAACACCGATTCGCCGCGCTTGAGTTGCACCGGATAGCTGGCGCTGTAGGGCGCGAACAGCAACTCCGGGGCGTCGACCAGCGAGATCAGCTGCTGCAGGCGCACCAGGTTCACCGGCCCTTGCACCTTGAACAGCGCCTCGGCCGGCAGCCTGAACTGGCGCAGCAAAAAGTCGGACAGCTCGGGCGAGCAGGCCGACGACACCTCCAGCCGCATGGCCAGGCCGTAGTGGCGCTGGTGCAGTTCCTGCCGCAGCGCAGTGCGCAGGTTCTTCACTTCCTGCTCGTCCACCGACAGATCGGAATCGCGCGTGACACGGAAGTGCGAGAAGTCGCCCACCTCGCGCCCCGGGAACAGATCGGGCAAGTGCGCGCGCACCACGCTGGAGAGCATGACGAACAGCGTTTCGCCGCCGCTCACGCGCTCGGGCAGGCGCAGCACGCGCGGCAGCACGCGCGGCACCTTGACGATGGCGATCTCGTTGCGGCGGCCGAAGGCGTCCTTGCCCTTGAGCTGCACGATGAAGTTGAGCGACTTGTTGGCCACCTGCGGAAACGGGTGCGCCGGGTCCAGCGCCACCGGCACCAAGAGCGGCTTGACCTCGCGCAGGAAATGCTCGCGCACCCACTTGCGCTGCGCCTCGTTGCGGTCGAGGTGCGACACGATGCGCAGGCGCTTGGCGGCCATGGCCGGCAGCAGCACGTCGTTGTAGATGGCGTACTGCCGGTTCACCAGCCCGTGCGCGGCCGCCATCAGGCGGCGCATGCCGCCACCGGCGTCGGTGCCGGCGCGCCAGGCCGTCAGGTGCGGCTCGGCGCGCACCTCGAAGAACTCGTCCAGGTTTGACGACACGATGCACAGGTAGCGCAGGCGCTCGAGCAGCGGCACGTCGGGCCGCTCGGCCCAGTGCAGCACGCGGTGGTTGAAGTCGAGGATGCTGGCATCGCGGTCGAGCAGCGGGTAGCGCGCGAGGATGGCGGCGGTATCAGCGGCGGCGGCGGCAGGCATGGCGGCACTTCAAAAAATGGAGCATCGCCGCAGGATACATCAGCCCGCCGCCGGTTGTGCCAGCGTGGCCGGGCGTGCCGGCACGAGGTATTCGCGGAACAGCCGGGCCGCCGCGTCCCAGCCGAAGCGCTGCGCGTGCGCCCGCGCATCGGCACGCGGAATGCGCAGCGCCTGCTGCACCGCATGGCGCAGGTCGGTGTGCATCACGCCGCCCACCGGCTGGCCGGGCGCGGCGGCCAGCACCTCGGTGGGGCCATCCACCGGGTACGCCGCCACGGGCGTGCCCGCAGCCATGGCCTCGAGCATCACCAGGCCAAAGGTATCGGCCCGGCTGGGAAACACGAACACGTCGGCCGCCGCGTACACGCGCGCCAGTTCTTCGCGGGGCAGTACGCCCAGCCAGCGCACCTGCGGGTAGCGGGCGCGCAGCTTGTCCTCCACCGGGCCGACGCCGCACACCACCTGGGTGCCGGGCAGATCCAGCTCCAGAAAGGCCTGGATGTTCTTCTCGTACGACACACGGCCGACGAACAGGTGCAGGGGCCGTGCGATGCGCCCCAGCGGCGCGTAGTCGATGGCCTTGGGCTCAAAGGCGAACAGGCGCGTGTCCACGCCGTGCGTCCATTCGCGCAGGTGGGTGAAGCCGCGCTGCGCCAGTCCCGCCGCCACGCCGCGCGTGGGCACCATCACGCCCGACGAGGGCCGGTGGAAGTGGCGGAAGAAGGCATAGCCCCACGGCAGCGGCAGCCTGACGGCGGCGTGCAGGATCTCGGGGAACTTCGTGTGGAAGGCCGTGGTGAAGGCCCAGCCGCGGCGCAGGCAATGGCGCCGCGCGGCCCAGCCCAGCGGGCCTTCGGTGGCGATGTGCACGGCGTCGGGCTGCGCGCGGTCCAGCAGGCCGCGCACTTGCGAGCCGGGTCGCACGGCCAGGTCGATGCCGGGATAGCCCGGGCAGGGGCGGGTCTTGAACTGGCCGGGCTCGATGACGATGACCTCGTCGCCGCTGGCGCGCAGCGACTGCACCAGCTCGACCAGCGTGGTCACCACGCCGTTGACCTGCGGCTGCCAGGCGTCGGTCACCAGAGCGATTTTCATGGAATTACTTCTAAAATAATAGCTGCTTGCGCTTGATGGGCAAGGGCTAGAGGCTTATTTGATTTAAGAAAACAAACAGCCGGACGCAGAGGACGCCAAGGTTTCGCAGAGGGCGCAGAAGAAAACATTGGTTTGGCTGTTTCTTTTGCGCCCTCTGCGGAGCTTCTGCGTCCTCTGCGTCCGGCTGTCCGGCTGTTTCACACGGTTTCCACCGCCCGCGACGGCGGCACCTCGGCCGCGTGGCCGGGCTGCCAGAAGATCAGCTCCAGCCGCCCGTCGTGGTGCTCCACCAGCGCGCTGCGGCTTTCCACCCAGTCGCCGTCGTTGCAGTACAGCATGCCGTCGATGCTGCGGATCTCGGCATGGTGGATGTGGCCGCACACCACGCCGTCGTAGCCGCGGCGACGTGCCTCGTTGGCCACCGCCACCTCGAAGTCGCTGACGTAGTTCACCGCCTTCTTCACCTTGAGCTTCAGGTAGGCCGACAGCGACCAGTACGGCAGCCCCAGGCGCGCGCGCAGGCTGTTGAAGTGGCGGTTGAGCTTGAGCACCGCCTCGTAGGCGTGGTCGCCCACATAGGCCAGCCACTTGGCGTGCTGAATCACGCCGTCGAAATAGTCGCCGTGCGTGATCCACAGGCGGAAGCCCTCGGCGGTGACGTGCACCGTCTCCTCCACCACGTCGATGCCGCCGAAGTTGTGGTTGAGGAAATGGCGCGCGAACTCGTCGTGGTTGCCCGGCACATAGACCACGTGGCAGCCCTTGCGCGCGCGGCGCAGGAGCTTCTGCACCACGTCGTTGTGCGACTGCGGCCAGAACCAGCGCCGGCGCAGCTGCCAACCGTCGATGATGTCGCCGATCAGGTAGAGCGACTCGCTGTCGTGTTCCTTCAGGAAGTCGAGCAGCGGCCCGGCCTGGCAGCCCGGCGTGCCGAGGTGGATGTCGGATATGAAAATGGCGCGGTACCGGGGTCGGTCGCGCGCCATGTCGGGCTCGTCGGCATCGCCGCCGCCACGCTCGGGCGGCGGACCCTGCCACGGCAGATCGGGGCCGCCAAAACGCGCAGTGACATCGCGGAACATGGCCGGTCGAACCGCCGCGGAGCAGGCGAAGTCAGCGGCCGCCGCGGCCGGACCTGCGCCGGCCGCCAGCGGCGTCCCCCCTCGCGCAGCAGAGGGGGGAAGGCTCCGACGGAGACTCAGGGGGGTGCTCACCTCAAGCCCCCAGGAAATGCTTGCGATAGCGCGGATGCAGGTCGGCGAAGCGCATCATCAGCGGCAGGTCGGCGCTGTTGAAGTCCGGGTCCCACGCGGGCGGGCCCAGCACCTTGGTGCCCAGGCGCAGGTAGCCCTTGATCAGCGCCGGCGCCTCGACGTCGAGCCGGTCGTTCAGGTTCTCCAGCGGCAGGGCCAGGCGCGGGCGCACCTGGAACTCGATGGGCGCGAGGTGCTTGGCGCGCACCTGGCGCCAGATGCTGGCCGCCACGTCGCCATTGAACACGCCGCCCTGCATCAGCGGGATGCTGGCGCAGCCGATCATGGTGTCGAGCTGGTTGCGCACCATGAACTCGCCCAGCGCCGTCCACAGCGCCATGATCACGCCGCCATGGCGGTGGTCGGGGTGCACGCAGCTGCGGCCCAGCTCCACCATGCGGTTGCGCAGGCCGCGCAGGCGCGTCAGGTCGAACTCGGTGTCGCTGTAGGTGCTCCCCACGCGCCTGGCCTGCACGGGCGTGAGCACGCGGTAGGTGCCGATCACTTCCTGCGTGGCTTCGTCGCGCACCAGCAGGTGCTCGCAGTAATCGTCGAACAGATCGATGTCGTGGCCGGGCACGGGCGTGTTCAGGCGCGCACCCATCTCACCGGCAAAAATCTGATAGCGCAGGCGCTGCGCGGCCCTCACTTCGTCGTGGTGCCGCGCCCACGCCACGCTGATCCCGCCGCCGACGCTTTTTGCCAGCGACCCCAGAATCGCGCCGTCGCCGCCCGGATGAAGCGACCCCCGGGGAAGATGCGCGGGCGAAGCCGGCGAAAACGCGATCGTGGGGGTGGGCAGTTCTTTCACGATGGAGGCTCCTTTCCTCTTTCTCGTGGGCTTCATGTTCATGGCGGTGCGTGACTTGCACATGGCAATCAAATGAAAGATTGATGACGGTACACCGCATCGGCGCCCTGCCCCCCGAATCAGGCGTTTGAAGTTGCGTGCAGATGCAACCAAGCCCGCCGCCGGCAGGGGGCGGGCTCGGGCAGCCGTCTGATCCCCGAATCGCGCCACGCCCCGAGGGCGACCCCGGCCAAGAAACGCATCTCGCCCAACGCATCAGAGCCCTTACCCCCGATGCGGGCAAACACGCCGCCGCGGCATCCCGTTAAGATAGTAATCAGTTACTATCTTTATCGTCCCCCGCATGGAACCCGCGCTCCCCAAACACCTCCCCGCCGACGCGCGGCGTGCCCACACGGTGGAGGCCGTGATGGCATTGGCCGCCACGCAGAACCCGAGCGAGATCACCACCGCCGCCATCGCGCAGCACATGCAGCTGACGCAGGGCGCGTTGTTCCGGCATTTCCCCAACAAGGAGGCGATCTGGCAGGCCGTCATGCAATGGGTGGCCGAGCAGTTGCTGGGCCGGCTCATTCGCGCGGCCGAAGGCAAAGAGGCCAAGGCATCGTCCGTCGCCGCGCTGCGCGCCATGTTCCTGGCCCACATCGGCTTCGTGGCCGAGCACCCCGGTGTGCCGCGCATGATGTTCGGCGAACTGCAGCGCGCCGAGACCACGCCGGCCAAGCAGCTGGTGCAGGCCTTGGTGACGCACTACGGCCAGCGCCTGCACACCCTGCTGGAAGAGGGCAAGGCGCGCGGCGAGCTGGCGCCCACGCTGGACAGCCAGGCCGCCGCCACGCTGTTCATCGGCACCGTGCAGGGCCTGGTGATGCAGGCCATGCTGGCCGGCGACATGGGGCGCATGCGCAGCGATGCGCCCCGCGTGTTCGAGATCTACCTGCGCGGCATTCGGAGCGACGCGACATGAAACTTCCCATCCGGGGCCGCACCCTCGGCCTGCTGGCCATCCTCGTGCCGCTGCTGGCACTGTTCGTCTGGGTGGTGCTGCGCGCCGGCCCGCTGGCGCCGGTGCCGGTCACGGTGGCCCAGGTGCAAAGCCGTGCCATCCAGCCGGCGCTGTTCGGCATCGGCACCGTGCAGGCGCGCTACACCTACAAGATCGGCCCCACCCTGCCGGCGCGCGTGCGCACGCTGAACGTGCACGTGGGCGATGCCGTAAAGGCTGGCCAGTTGCTGGGCGAGATGGACCCGGTGGACCTGGACAGCCGGATGCAGGCCCAGCAGGCGGTGCTGGGCCGCGCCGAGGCCAGCGTGCGCGAGGCGCAGGCGCGCCAGGCCTTCGCCCGCTCGCAGGCCGAGCGCTACCGCGTGCTGGAGCAGGCCCAGGCCGTGAGCCGCGAAAGCCTGGACACGCGCCGGCAAGAGCTGCAGATCGCCGACGCCGCGCTGACCGTGTCGCAGCAGGAGCTGGCCCGCGCCCGCGCCGACCAGCAGGCGCTGCGCGCGCAGCGCGACAACCTGCGCCTGCTGGCGCCGGTGGACGGCGTGGTGGTGCTGCGCGATGCCGACCCCGGCACCACCATCGTGGCCGGGCAGACGGTGATCGAGCTGCTCGACCCGAAGACGCTGTGGATCAACACCCGCTTCGACCAGGTGCGCGCCGCCGGGCTGGCGGCCGAACTGCCGGCGCAGATCGTGCTGCGCTCAGGTGCCGGCGAGCCGCTGGCCGGCCTGGTCAGCCGCATCGAACCCAAGGCCGACGCCGTGACCGAGGAAACGCTGGCCAAGGTCGACTTCGCGCAGATGCCCACGCCGCTGCCGCCCATCGGCGAGCTGGCCGAGGTCACCGTCACCCTGCCCGCGCTGCCGGCGGCGCCCACCATCCCCAACGCCGCCGTGCACCGGCAGAACGGGCAGACCGGCGTCTGGCGCATCCAGGGTAACAACCCCGTCTTCACGCCCGTGCAGCTGGGTGCTGCCGATCTGGACGGCCACGTGCAGGTGCACGATGGCCTGAAGGAAGGCGATCAACTGGTGGTCTACAGCGAAAAACCGCTGAACCCGCGCCACCGGCTGCAGGTGGTCGAGCAGATCGCCAAGGGGGCGAAATGATCAGCCTGGCCGGCCGCGACATCCTGCACGGCTGGGGCAAGTTCGTCTTCACCGGCATCGGGCTGGGCCTGCTGATCGGCGTGACGCTGATCATGGCCGGCGTGTACCGCGGCATGATCGACGATGCCCAGGCCCTGCTGGACAACAGCGGCGCCGACCTGTGGGTGGTGCAGCAGGACACGCTGGGGCCCTACGCCGAGCCCTCCAGCCTGCCCGACGACGCCTACCGCAGCGTGCGGCTGACGCGCGGTGTTGAACAGGCCGTCAACATCACCTACCTGACGATGCAGGCGCGGCGCGGCAGCCAGGACGTGCGCACCATGGTAGTGGGCGTGGCGCCCGGCGCCAGCACCCAGCCCGGCTGGCCGCGCCATCTGGTGGCGGGCCGCCACCTCACGCACAGCCATTACGAGGCGGTGGCCGACATCGCCTCCGGCTTCGCGCTGGGCGACCGCATCCAGATCCGGCGCAAGCAGTACACCGTGGTGGGGCTGACGCGGCGCATGGTGTCCTCGGGCGGCGATCCGATGATCTTCATCCCGCTGAAGGATGCCCAGGAAGCGCAGTTCCTCAAGGACAACGACGCCATCTGGCAAAGCCGCCGCCGCACCCAGGCCAACCCCGCCTTCAACCGGCCCGGCGCCCCCGGCGTGCTGGATGCCGTGATCGCCTCGCAGAGCAGCAACACCTCGGTCAACGCCGTCTTGGTCACGCTGCAGCCGGGCCATTCGGCCGACGAGGTGGCGCAGTCCATCGAGCGCTGGAAGCGCCTGACCGCCTACACGCGCGCCGACATGCAGGAAATCCTGGTCGGCAAGCTGATCTCCACCTCGGCCCGGCAGATCGGCATGTTCCTGGCCATCCTGGCGGTGGTCAGCGCGGCCATCGTGGCCTTCATCATCTACACGCTGACCATGGACAAGATCCGCGAGATCGCCGTGCTCAAGCTCATCGGCACGCGCAACCGCACCATCGCCTGGATGATCGCGCAGCAGGCGCTGGCGCTGGGCCTGATCGGCTTCATGGTGGGCAAGATCGCCGCCACGCTGGCCGGGCCGGCGTTTCCACGCTACGTGCTGCTGCTGCCGCAGGACACCATCACCGGCTTCTTTGTCGTGATGGGCATCTGCCTGCTGGCCAGCCTGGTGTCGATCCGGCTGGCGCTGAAAGTGGATCCCGCCGAGGCGGTCGGAGGCTGAGCATGACCACGGGCATCCTCATCGAAGGCCTGCGCAAGCGCTACGGCCAGGGCGACACGGCGGTGGACGCACTCAAGCACGTCGACATGCAGGTCGCGCCGGGCGAGGTGGTGGGCCTGATCGGCCCCTCCGGCTCGGGCAAGAGCACGCTGCTCAAGTGCCTGGGCGCCATCATCGACCCCAGCGCGGGCCGCATGACGCTGGGCGACGAGGTGATCTACGACGACGGCTGGAAAGTACGCGATCTGCGCGCCCTGCGGCGCGACAAGATCGGCTTCGTGTTCCAGGCGCCGTACCTCATCCCCTTTCTCGACGTCACCGACAACGTGGCCCTGCTGCCCATGCTGGCCGGCGTGCCCAACGCAGAAGCGCGCCAGCGTGCGCTGGAGCTGCTCACGGCGCTCGACGTGCAGCACCGCGCCAAGGCCATGCCGTCGCAGCTGTCGGGCGGCGAGCAGCAGCGCGTGGCCATCGCACGCGGTCTGGTCAACCGCCCGCCCGTCATCCTGGCCGACGAGCCGACGGCACCGCTCGATTCGGAGCGCGCGCTGGCCGTGATCCGCATCCTCAACGACATGGCGCGCCAGTTCCAGACCGCCGTGATCGTGGTCACACACGACGAGAAGATCATCCCCACCTTCAAGCGCATCTACCACATCCGCGACGGCGTGACGACCGAGGAGGTGGGCGAAGGCCGGGCCATCGGTTGACGCTGCCGCACGGGCAGAATGCGGCGCGTGAGCCCCCCGACGACCTCGCCCAGCCGCGCCGAACATGCCCTGGCCTGTCACCCCGCCATGCCCTGTGCGGCGGTGCGCAGCCTGCGCGCTGCCTGGCACTGGCGCACCCAGGGCGGCACCCCGCGACTGCACCTGCGCTACACGCTGCACGCCGATGTGCAGGCGCTGCGGCTGCCTGACAGACGACCGCCACGTTTTGCCGACGGCCTGTGGCGCCACACCTGCTTCGAGGCCTTCGTCGGCGCGCCCGGCGGCAGTGCGTACCACGAGTTCAACTTCGCACCCTCGGGCGAATGGGCGGCCTACGGCTTCAGCGCCGAGCGACAGCGCGATGCGGCGGCCGACCAACCCCTGGCGTCGCTCGCGCTGGCGCCCTTGGTGCTGCAAGATGGCTCGGTGCTGACGCTGGACGTGGGCCTGCCGCTGGCCGCGCTGCCCGCCGGTGCGCCCGATGCACCGTTGCCGCTGGGCCTGACGGCCGTCATCGAAGCACAGGACGGCCACCTGAGTTACTGGGCGCTGCACCACCCCGCCGCGCAGCCCGACTTCCACCATCGTGGCGGCTGGACGGCGCGCGTGCCGGCACCTCACGCTGCCTGAGTCTGCGCGCCGTCGTCCGGCTTGCGCGCCACGATGAAGGCGCGCACATCGCGGCCGCTGCCCGTGCCGTGGCGTTCGCTGGCCTGCACCTGCAGGCCGGCGCGCTGCATGGCGGCGCGCAGGCGCGGTTCGTCCAGGAACTGCAGGTACGGCGCCCGGCCCATGGCACGCAGCACGGGCATCAGCAGCCGCAGCCCGCCCACGGCGAACGGGTTCAGCTCGGCGATGCACGGCGTCTTGGAGATCAGCAGCCCGCCGGGCCGCAGCGCGCGCACGATGCCGGCCAGCGCGGTGTCCAGGTCGGCGGTCAGGTGCAGCAGGTTGAAGGCCAGCACGCGGTCGTAGCGCGCCTGCCCCAGTTCGGGTGCGTCGGCGTCGGCCAGTTCGAACACCAGTTGCGGCACCGGCTGCGCCGCCAGGCGCTCGCGCGCGATGGCCAGCATCTCGGGCGAAAAGTCGGTGGCCAGCAGGCGCCCCGTGTGCGGCGCCAGGCGCAGCGCGGTGCTGCCGGTGCCGCAGCCCAGCTCCAGCACCTCGTGCGTGGGCGCCAGCAGGCCGATGACGCGCGCCAGGCTCTTTTCGTAGCCCGCCGGGTCGCTCATGGTGTGGCCGGCATAGCGGCGGGCGATCCAGTTCCAGAAGCGGGCCCGGCGCGCCTGCGCGGCGGCCTGGGTGCCCGGGGGCGAAGTCGTGTTCATGTTGTCTTTCAGACCGCTTGGGCGGCGATGCACGCATCGTAGCCCGGCGCGCACGGCCTGACGCACAATCACGCCCAAGCCCCGAGCGGACCCGCGCCGCCAGCTATCAAAACACAAGTCATGCCCATGCAATTCGGCCTCGAACGTTTTCTGCAAGACCCTGCGCTGCGCGCCCCCCTGAAAGGCCGCCGCGTCGCGCTGCTGGCGCACCCGGCCTCGGTCACGCGCGATCTGACGCATTCGCTCGATGCACTGGCCGCCCTGCCCGATGTGCGGCTCACCGCCGCCTTCGGCCCGCAGCACGGCCTGCGCGGCGACAAGCAGGACAACATGATGGAGTCGCCCGACTTCACCGACCCGCGCCTCGGCATCCCCGTGTTCAGCTTGTACGGCGAGGTGCGCCGCCCCACCGACGCGATGCTGGCATCGTGGGACGTGGTGCTGGTCGACCTGCAGGACCTGGGTTGCCGCATATACACCTTCATCACCACGCTGCGCTACGTGCTGGAGGCCGCGGCGGCGCACGGCAAGGCCGTATGGGTGCTCGACCGCCCCAACCCCGCCGGCCGCCCGGTGGAAGGGCTGACGCTGCGCGACGGCTGGGAGAGCTTCGTCGGCGCCGGCCCTATGCCCATGCGCCATGGCATGACGATGGGTGAGCTGGGGCACTGGTTCATCGATTTGCTCAAGCTCGATGTCGAATACCGCGTCATCACCATGCAAGGCTGGCAGCCCGACGCCGCGCCCGGCTTCGGCTGGCCGACTGAACGGACGTGGGTCAATCCCAGCCCCAACGCCCCCAACTTGAGCATGGCGCGCGCCTATGCCGGCACCGTGATGCTGGAAGGCACCACTTTGAGCGAAGGCCGCGGCACCACGCGCCCGCTGGAGCTGTTCGGTGCGCCCGACATCGACACGCGCCGCCTGCTGGCCGACATGCGTGCGCTGGCCCCCGACTGGCTGCGCGGCTGCGTGCTGCGCGAATGCTGGTTCGAGCCGACCTTTCACAAGCACGTGCACCAGCTGTGCGCCGGCGTGCAGATCCACGTGGAAGACCCGACGCATTACGACCACGCCGCCTTCCAGCCCTGGCGGCTGCAGGCGCTGGCCTTCAAGGCGATCCGCCGCCAGCAGCCCGGCTACCCGCTGTGGCGCGACTTCCCCTACGAATACGCCTTCGGCAAGCTGCCCATCGACGTGATCAACGGCAGCCCGCTGCTGCGCGAATGGGTGGACGATGCGCAGGCCACCCCGGCCGATCTGGACGCGCTGGCCCAGGCCGACGAAGCGGCTTGGCGGCAGGCACGCCAGCCGTTTCTGCTTTATGAGTGAAATCGGCCTCCAGCGCCCATCCAGAAAGTGCCAGCTATCGTTTGTGAAGTAAAACGCATCCAGAGAAGGAAACCGCCATGAGCGCCGTCACGATCTACCACAACCCCCGGTGCAGCACCTCGCGCAACGCGCTGGCGCTGCTGCGCGAGCGCGGCATCGAGCCGCAGGTTGTCGAATACCTCAAGACCCCGCCCAGCCGCGATGAGCTGCAGCGCATCGCCGCCGCCACCGGCGAGCCGCTGCGCGCCCTGCTGCGCACCAAGCAGCCCGAATACCTGGAGCAGGGTCTGGACGATCCGCAGCTGTCCGACGACCAGCTGCTCGACGCCATGCTGACCACGCCGGTGCTCATCAACCGCCCGATCGTCGTCAGTGCGAAAGGCGCGCGCCTGGGTCGGCCGCTGGAGCGCGTGCTGGAGGTGCTGTGAGCACCTGGCCGCACCCCATGACCGCGCCCTGAAAACGCCACGCCGGCCGCCACGTCAGGCCGCCCCGCCCACCGCACGCACCGCCATGCCCCCTGCCCCGCCGCCCGCCGAGCCGCTGAACGCCCCGCGCTCGCGCGCCGACCTGTTCTGGTCGTTCACCTGGCTGGCGCTGCAGGGCTTTGGCGGCGTGCTGGCGGTGGTGCAGCGCGAGCTGGTCGAGAAAAAGCGCTGGCTCTCGCGCGAGCAGTTCATCGAGGACTGGGCCGTGGCGCAGATCATGCCCGGCCCCAACGTGGTCAACCTGTCGATGATGATCGGCGACCGCCACTTCGGCCTGAGCGGCGCGCTGGCGGCGCTGGCCGGCATGCTGGTGCTGCCGCTGGGCGTGGTGCTGGTGCTGGCGGCGCTGTTCGCCACCGTGGCCGACCATGAGCTGGCGCAGCGCGCGCTGCGCGGCATGGGCGCGGTGGCCGCGGGCCTGATCATCGCCACCGGCATCAAGCTGATCGCCGCGCTGCGCAGCAACGTGATGGGGCCGGCCGCCTGCGCGCTGCTGGCGCTGGCCAGCTTCGTCGCCATCGCGCTGCTGCGCTGGCCGCTGGGCGCGGTGCTGCTGGTCATCGGCGGCGCCGGCTGCGCCTGGGCCTGGCACCGGCTGGGCGCCACGCCGACGCCACCGGGGCCGCTGGCGCACGGCGCGCCCCACCCCGCCGCGCTGACCGATGCCGACTCGGGGCAGAAGCCATGACCATCACCCTCACCCCCGCCGACTGGCTGGCGCTGTTCACGCACTTCCTGTCGCTGTCGCTGCTGGCCGTGGGCGGTGCCATTGCCACGGCGCCCGACATGCACCGCTACCTGGTCGGCGCGCGCGGCTGGCTGAGCGACGGGCAGTTCAGCGCCTCCATCGCGCTGGCGCAGGCGGCGCCGGGGCCCAACGTGCTGTTCGTCGGCCTGGTGGGCTGGAACGTGGGGCTGAACGCCGGCGGCGGCCCGGCCGGCGGGCCACGCGCCTATGCGCTGGCGCTGGGGGGCGTGGCCGTGGCCATGCTGGGCATGCTGATCCCTTCGGGCATCCTGACCTACACCGCCACGCGCTGGCTGTACCGGCACCGCGGGCTGCGCGCGGTGCGCGCCTTCAAGGCCGGCATGGCGCCCATCGTGGTGGCGCTGCTGATCGCCACCGGCTGGCTGCTGACCGCCGCGCACGACCAGCCCGCGCGCGACGCGCCGCTGTGGCTGCTCACGGCCGCGGCCACCTTGATCGTGTGGCGCACCCGGCTGCACCTGCTGTGGCTGATCGGCGCCGGCGCGGTGCTGGGGATGCTGGGGCTGGTCTAGCGCCGCGCTGGCGGCCCGCGCATCGGCGGGCGGGCACGGGTCAGCGCAAGCATTAAGGGGGAGTATGCCTCTCCAGCGCCTGCCCATCGGGCGCTGGCGGCCTGCATGGCAGGGAGTATGTGCCTTCACTGTGCGGCGGCCACGCCGGCCGCTCACCCTTCCCTCAGAAGTCGAGCAACTGCGGCAGCACCTGCGCCGAGGTTCCGGCCAGCACCCGGTGGGCAATGTCGTCCAGCTCGCTCGGGTGCGGGTTGACGATGACCACGCGCGCACCGGCCGCCCGCGCCTGGTGCGCGAGGCCGGCGGCCGGGTACACCGCGCCGGCGGTGCCCACCACCAGCATCACGTCGCAGCGCTCGGCCGCCTGCTCGGCCGCGGCCAGCGCGTCCATCGGCAGCATCTCGCCGAACCACACCACCGCCGGGCGCAGCAGGTTGCCGCACTGCGCGCAGCGCGGCGGGTGGCCGGGCTCGGCCTGCGCCACGCCACAGCCGTCCTGCGGGCGGCGCGCCAGCGCGCAGGGGTCGAGCCACTGGTCGTCGAAGATGTTGCCGTGCAGCGCCAGCACCTCGGGGCTGCCGGCCTTCTGGTGCAGGCCGTCCACGTTCTGCGTCGCCAGCGTCAGCCGGCCGGGGTGCCGCTGCTGAAACGCCGCCACGGCGTGGTGGCCGGCGTTGGGCTGCACGTGAACCATGTTGGCGCGCCGCTCGGCGTACCAGTCCCACACGCGCTGCGGGTCGCGCCGGAAGGCGGCTTCGGTGGCCAGGTCTTCGGCGCGGAAGTTGGCCCACAGGCCGGTCTGCGCGTCGCGAAACGTGGGCACGCCCGATTCGGCGCTGACGCCGGCGCCCGTCAGCATGGCGATGTGGGCTGCGTCCTGCAGCCATTGGCGCACCTCGTCCTGCGCCGGGAAGAAAGCAGCGGTCATGGCGCGCGAGCTTACCAAGCCGGCGGCGTCAGACCGGCGCACGCAGGCACTGCTGGTAGCGCGTGTCGACACGGCCGGCGAACCATTCGGTGGTCAGGCGGCGCTGGATCTTGTCGCTCTGCAGGCGGATCTGCGGCATGGCCTCGGTGATGGCGTAGCCGGTGCGCTGGCGGTGCAGCGCGGCGATCTGGCGGTAGGTGGCGGTGTCGAACAGCGCGGCGCGCTTTTCCTGCCGCAGGTCGCGCAGCACGGCCTGCGGATCGGCCGCCACGCCGTGGCGCGCCAGCGCCGCCAGCACCGCCCGGTAGGTGGCCGAAGGGGCGGCGGCGCCCTCGGCATACGACAGCAAATCGCCGTCGGGCGCCAGCCGCTGGCCCGACAGCGCCGACACCATGCGCTGGAAACCCGCGTTGCGGCTGGCGTGGTGGCCGGCGTTGTAGTCGGCGAACAGGTGCCGCCAGTCGGCGTAGTGGAACTCGTACTTCAGCAGGTGCGCGATGCCGTAGAACAGGCCGCCGGCGCGGCTGTAGAGCCGGGCGCGGATGTCGGGCTCGGGGATGTCGTGCTCGCGCGCAAAGTCGCGTGCAAACGCCACCGACACCTGCATCGAACCCAGCGTGGAGATCAGCGTGTCGACATCCTTGCCGGCCAGCCGCAGCAGCGGGCCGGTGAGGTGCGCAGCCGTGAAGGCCTGGTACCAGTGCTCCAGGTCGCGCTCGGTGCGGATGGCGCGCAGGTTGTCGTGGAAGCTGCGCCCGTTGGCCGCCTGCTGCCGCAGGCGCACGTTGATCGCCGCCCACGCGGCCGGGTTCTGCGAGATCTGCTGCAGCTTGCCGAGCGTGATGTCGGCCAGGCCGGGCACCTCGGGGTCGGCCACAAAGCCGCTTTCCTGCGCCACCACGGCGATGGCTGCGCACACGTTCTGGCGCGTGGCGCGCAGGTCCAGCCCCGCGAAGGCGACGCGCATGTCGCGCGCCCAGCCGGCGTCGATGGTGCGGTGCGGCGTGGCGTGGCGCATCAGGCGGTGCATCTGTGCCACGCTCAGCTCGGGCGGTGGCGCTGCGGGCTGCGGCCCGCAGGCCGCCAGCGCCAGGGCCAGCAGCCCCGCGCCCGCTGCACGATGCAGCGCGCGCCAGCAAACCGGGGCGGAGCGAAACGGGGTCATGCAGAGCAACAGGGCTGTTCAGAAAGGGAGGCCCGCCTTCAACGTGCCAACCCGCCCTTCAGGCGACCGGCCGCCGCTTCAGCTGTGACAGGCTGCAACCTGCGGCAGCCTCACAAGCCGTTCTCGACCATTTGCAGCAAGCGCTCGCCCAGCGCACGACGCGCGGTGGCAGGGGTGCCGCGCAGCGGCCCGTCGATGATGAGCAGCGCCATGCCATGCACCGCCGACCAGGCCAGGTATTCGGCCTGCGGGCGCCGCTCGGCCGGCAGCACGCCGGTGGCGACCATGGCATCCAGCGCGGCGCCCAGCAGCTCGAACGGGTTCAGGCCCAGGGCGGCGGTGCGCGCCGGGTCGGGCGGCACCTGCACCTCGTGCTGGCCGAACACGAAGGCGGTGCGGAACAGCCCGGTTTCGGCCTGCGCAAACCCCAGGTAGCCGGTGCCCACCGCGCGCAGCAGCGCACGCGCCTGCGCCGCCGGCTCGCGCACGCGCAGCGCCTTGCGCCATTCGCGCTCGATGGCCTGCGCCAGCGCGCCCAGCGCGTGCGCGCGCACGGCGTCGAACAGCGCCTGGTGGTTGGCGAAATGCCGGTATGCGGCATTGGGCGCCACGCCCGCCTGGCGCGTGGCCTCGCGCAGCACCACGGCGGCGGGCCCGCCCTCGCGCGCCAGCGCAATGCCGGCGTCGAGCAGCGCACGGCGCAGGTCGCCGTGGCGGTAGGTCTCGCGCGGCGGCGCGGCATGGGGCGGGCGTTTGCGAATGGTCACAGGCGTGTCGTCGGGCCGAGCTTAAGGTGGAATCCCTGATGGGCACAGGGTTAAATGTGAACGCTATCCATTTTAGTGCAGAATAAAAGTGAACGGCGTACACAATGGCCGCTGGGTTTTCGGCAAGACAAGGAGACAGACATGAACCCCGAGCACTACATCGACGGCTTTCTGGCCGCCGTGCCCACCGCGCAGCGCGCGGCCTACCACCAGCACGCCGCCGAGGCCGCACGTGTCTTCAGAAAGCACGGCGCGCTGGAAATCATCGAAGCCTGGGCCGACGACGTGCCCGAGGGCAAGCTGACCTCGATGCCCATGGCGGTGAAGCTGAAACAGGACGAATCCGTGGTGTTCTCGTGGATCGTGTGGCCGTCGAAGACCGTGCGCCAGCGCGCCATGCAGGCCGTGATGAACGACCCCGACATGCCGCAGAACATGCCCTTCGACGGGCAACGGCTGATCTACGGCGGCTTCACGCCGTTGCTGATCGCGTGATGCTTCATTCGCCTGAACGGAGCCCACCATGACCGCACCCGCCCGCAACACCATCTGCCTGTGGTTCGACCGCGATGCCGAAGCAGCCGCGCGCTTCTACGCCGCCACCTTCCCCGATTCCGCCGTCGGCGCCATCCACCGCGCGCCGGGCGACTACCCCGATGGCCAGCAGGGAGACGTGCTGGTGGTCGAGTTCACCGTGCTCGGCCTGCCCTGCATGGGGCTCAACGGCGGGCCCGCCTTCAGGCACAGCGAGGCCTTCTCGTTCCAGGTCGCCACCACCACGCAGGAAGAAACCGACCGCTACTGGAACGCCATCGTCGGCCACGGCGGCCAGGAAAGCGCCTGCGGCTGGTGCAAGGACCGCTGGGGCATCTCGTGGCAGATCACGCCGGTGCAGCTCACCCGCGCCACCACCCACCCCGACCGCGCCGCCGCCAAGCGCGCCTTCGACGCCATGATGACCATGAAGAAGATCGACATCGCGGCCATCGAGGCGGCGGTGGCCGGACGATGACCAATCCCCCCTATCCCACCCGCAACGGAGCAAGACCATGCAATTCAACCCCTACCTCAACTTCGACGGCGACTGCGCCGAGGCCTTTGCGTTCTACAAGGACGTTTTCAACGGCACCGTGGTGCACCAGAGCACCTTCGGCGAGATGCCGCCCGACCCCGACATGCCGCCCTTGCCAGCCGAGGCAAAGCACCGCGTCATGCACGTGCACCTGCAGGTCGGCCAGCAGGCGCTGATGGGCTCCGACACCCTGCCCGGCGCGTGCAGCGGCGAACCCGGCGGCTACAGCAAGCCGCAGGGCCTGTGGGTGTCGATCGGGGTGGACAGCATGGCCGAAGGCCAGCGCGTGTTCGACGCGCTGGCGGTTGGCGGCCAGGTGACGATGCCCTTCGCCGCGACGTTCTGGTCGCCCGGCTTCGGCATGGTCACCGACCGCTTCGGCACGCCGTGGATGGTGAGCACGCCGCACGAGTGAGGACCGCAGCACCATGCCCATCATCACCATCGAAACCACCGTCCGCGCCCCTCTTGACCGCGTCTGGGCCGCCTGGAACGACCCGCACGCCATCGAGCAATGGAACGCCGCCACGCCCGAATGGCACACGCCGCGCGCCAGCGTGGATCTGCGCGAGGGCGGCCGGTTCTGCGCGCGCATGGAGGCGAAGGACGGCAGCGCCGGCTTCGACTTCGAGGGCACCTACACGCGCATCGCGCCGCAGCGCCTGATCGAGTACGTGATGAGCGACGGGCGCGCCGTGCGCGTCGAGTTCATCGACGGCGCCGATGGCGTCACGGTGCGCGAGCGCTTCGACGCCGAGGACGCGCACAGCGCCGGGCAGCAGCGCCAGGGCTAGCAGGCCATCCTGGACAACTTCGCGCGGCACGTCGAAGCGCGCGGCTGAGCGCTTTCCCTCAACCACCAAGGAGCATCCCCATGAAACCCAACCCCGTCGTCTGGTTCGAGATCTACGTGCAGGACATGGCCCGCGCGCAGGCGTTCTACGAGGCCGTGTTCCAGTGCCGGCTGGCGCCGCTGGGCGCGCCCGAAGGCGAAGCCAGCGACTACCAGATGCTGGCTTTTCCGGGTGAAATGACGACCATGGGCGCCGCCGGCACGCTGTGCAAGATGGAAGGCGCGCCCTCCGGGGGTGGCGGCACCCTCGTCTACTTCGGCTGCGACGACTGTGCCGTGGAGCAGGGCCGCGTCGCGGCCGCCGGCGGCCAGGTGTTCAAGCCCAAGTTCGCCATCGGCGAATACGGCTTCGCCGCCCTGGTGACCGACACCGAGGGCAACATGATCGGCCTGCATTCGATGGCCTGAATGGCCCCGCACCCCCGCGATCGCGGGGTGTTGCCCGGGGTGCCAGGCGCCCGGCCCATGTCGGCGGCCCGGTTTTTCGTGAAGCAGTTGCGTTTCGCCGGCGCTCGCACGCAGGGCAGCGGCGCAGGCTGGTGACAATGCGGCGGCTGCCCTGCCAGGGGCAGTATGTCCGCCCCTTGCCACGCCAAGCCCCGTCACCGTGCTGCCCCTGCTGCGTTCCCTGTCACTGCGCCAGCTGCTCACCCTGCCCTACGTGCTGGTGGTGCTGGCGGTGACGCTGGTGATCGGCGGCCTGTCGTACAACGCCGGCCGCCACGCGGTGGACGAACTCTCGGGCCAGCTGCTGCGCGAGACCACGGCGCGCATCGCGGCCGCCACCAAGACGCACATCGCCGGCGCCAAGGGTGTGCTGGAGGCGGCCTTCCCCGCCGGCGTGCAGCCGCCAGCCGACTGGGACGCCGACGACATCGCCGCCCTGCGCGAGCGCTTCTGGATCGCCACCAGCATCCACCGCAACCCGCACAACTACGCCTACTACGGCGACCAGCAGGGCCGCTTCTTCGGCTTGATGCGCCATGCCGACGACTCGGCCGAACTGCGCCTGCGCCCCAGCGGCCAGGGCGTGCGCGAACTTCACGCCTTCAACGGCATCCACGGCGCGCTGGGCCCGGCGCAGCCCGAAACGCGCGTATTCGAGCCGCGCGAGCGCCCTTGGTACCAGCTCGGCCTGCAGGCCGCCAGCAACACCTGGTCGCCGATCTACATCGACTTCCGCTCGCAGGAGCTGGTGACCACCTTCGTGCGCCGCGTGTCCGTGGGCGACGCGCCGGCCACCGGCGTGGTGGCCACCGACCTGCCGCTGCAGCGCATCAGCGAATTCCTGCAGCAGCTCGAGCTGACCCCGAACGCGCTGGCCATGGTGGTCGAGCCCGACGGGCAGATCATCGGCATGTCGGCCGGCGAGCCGGTGCAGCGCGACGCCAGCGGCCAGTACACCCGCGTGCACGCCGAGCGCGCCGGCAACGCCCTGGCGGCCGACGCCTTTCGTTCCGTGCGCGCCTTCATCGGCAAGGACAGCGAGCCGCGCACCGCCGCCTTCCGCAACGAACAGGGCCAGACCATCCAGGTCGGCTACACCCACCTGCGCGACGAGGCCGGCCTGAACTGGTGGGTGGTGGTGGCCGTGCCGCGCGCCGACTTCATGGGCGACATCGAGCGCAGCGCCTGGCGCTCGCTGGTGCTGTCGCTGCTGGCGGCGCTGGCGGCCATCGGCGTGGGCTGGGTGGTGCTGCGCGTGGTGGGGCGCATGCTGGGCCAGTTCATCGAATCGGCGCAGCTGGTGGGCGAAGGCCGGCCCTCGCCGCCGCTGCCGGTGAGCCGCCAGGACGAGCTGGGCGTGCTGGCGCGCAGCCTGTCGGACATGCAGGTCAAGCTGCAGACCGACACGCTCACCGGCCTGCTCAACCGCGACACCTTCATGCGCGGGCTGAAGGACCGCTTCCAGCGCCACGCCAGCGGCAGCCATCCGCAGCCCTTTGCCGTGCTGTTCATCGACATCAACCGCTTCAAGGCCATCAACGACACGCTGGGCCACGCGGTGGGCGATGCCGTGATCCGCGAGATGGCCGAGCGCCTGCGCACCCACGTGCGCATGCAGGACCGCGTGGGCCGCTACGCCGGCGACGAGTTCGTGGTGCTGCTCGACCAGATCCGCGACCCGGCCGACGCCGAGACGGTGCGCCACAACCTGGAGCAGCTGCTGCGCCAGCCGCTGCAGAGCGTGCTCCTGCTCGACCCGGCACTGGCCGCCATGGGCGCCACCGTGGGCGCGGGCGTGTGCCCCACCGACGCCACCGAGATCGGCGACCTGCTCACCTTCGCCGATGGCGACATGTACCGGCGCAAGCCGGGCGCGGCGGCGGGCGACTCCAGCGGCTGACGGCCGCCACGCTGATGACGTCAACCTATTTGACGTTTTCCAAAAGCATGTCGGCGCATGCCGCGCCAAGGAAAGCCCCCTCTCCCTCTGGGAGAGGGTTGGGGTGAGGGCCGGCAGCGTGTCATGCAGGACGGAATCGTCGATAAAGAGGAATCTGCGTCACCACGGCGGTAGCACATGCTCTGCCGCATGAACGCTCTTCAGAAGCGCATGGCCCAGAAAGCCGTTGAGCGCAACGACCGCCACAAACCCCAACCAAGTGGTGAACAAGTCTGGCATCACCAGCCCGGCCAACGCCCCCATGAACAGGCCAAGGGCCGAACCTGCCACGGAACACCCCAACCGATAGCTCCTGGGCACATCACGCAAACCCGGTGACCGCCAGGCCAGCGCCCATGCGACCAGGCAGCCCAAGGCAAACGACGACACCCACCAAGGCCAGGCAGGCATGCAGCGTCACACCCCGCGCAGCACGCCGCGCTGGCGCCGCGCCTCGTACAGGCACACGCCGCTGGCCACGCTGACGTTCAGGCTTTCCACCGCGCCCATCATGGGGATGCGCACCAGCGCGTCGCAGGTCTTGCGCGTCAGTTGGCGCATGCCCGGTCCCTCGGCACCCAGCACCAGGGCGGTGGCCATGGCCAGGTCGACGTCGTACAGCGTCTGCTCGGCGTCGTCCGACGCACCGACGACCCAGATGCCGCGCTCCTTCAGCTCGCCCAGCGTACGCGCCAGGTTGGTGACCATGAAGTAGGGCACCGTCTCGGCCGCGCCGCTGGCCACCTTGGCCACGGTGGCGTTGATGCCGGCGGCGTGGTCCTTGGGCGCGATCACGGCGTGCGCGCCGGCGCCGTCGGCCACGCGCAGGCAGGCGCCCAGGTTGTGCGGGTCGGTCACGCCGTCCAGCACCAGCAGCAGCGGCACGGCGCCCTGCTCCTGCAGGTCGTCCAGCAGTTCGTCCAGCGTGCGCACGCCTTCCAGCGCCTGCACGCGCGCCACCACGCCCTGGTGGCCGGCGCTGCCGCACAGCTTCATCAGGCGCTGCGCGTCGGCCTCTATCACGCGCGCGCCGGCCTCGGCGGCGCGGTTCAGAAACTGCTTCATGCGCGCGTCGCGCCGCGTGGGATCGACGTAGATCTCGACGATGGACGCGGGCGCCGTCTTCAGGCGCACGCCGACGGCGTGGAAGCCGAACAGGACTTTGGGGGCAGACATGGCGCGATTATCCGCGCTTGCGTTTTGATAGTGGCTGGCGCTTGTCACACATGGTTTTCAAGAGGAATCGATCTGAAATCCTTGAATTGCGAGCGCAGGCAGCTATCAAACCCATAGTACTTCGCCTCGTGTGCTTAGACCTTGCGAGCCGTTTGCAACGCCGAGGGCGGGCCGGCCAAGCCTCACGCGGGGGGCATTGGTTTGAGGCCACGCCCTAAACTCTGCACCGCATGATGAGCCTGCCCGCCCTCACCCCGCTGGAGCACGCCGCCTTCGTGGCCGCGGGGCTGCTCACCTACATCGTCATCACGCGCGTGCGGCGCCAGCGGCGCCACCCCTATGCGGCGCTGGCCTGGGTGATGGGCATCGCGGCCTTTCCGTACCTGGGCCTGCCGCTGTTCCTGGTCTTCGGCACGCGCAAGGTGGTGCGCCCGGCCACGCAGCGCCAGCCCATGCCCGCTGGCCCATGGGCTGCAATGGCGCCCGACTGGGCCACGCGGCTGCTGGCGGCGCTGGGCGCGGCCGGCGCGCGGCCGCAGGCGGCGGTGCGCTTTCAGGCCGAGGGCGAGCACGCGCTGCAGGCGGTGCAGGCCGTCATCGGCTCGGCACGGCACACGCTGGACCTGTGCACCTACGTGCTGGGCGACGACGAGGTGGGCGCCCTGATCGCCGCCGCGCTGGCCGAGCGCGCCCGCGCCGGCGTGCGCGTGCGCCTGCTGGTCGACAGCATCGGCAGCCTGAAGAGCGCGCACAGCCACGACGAGCTGCTGAAGCGCGCCGGCGTGCACACGCGCCTGTTCATGCCCGCGCTGGGCAGCCCCGGGCGCGGCCGCGTGAACCTGCGCAACCACCGCAAGCTGCTGATCGCCGACGGCGCGCGCGTGTGGTCGGGCGGGCGCAACCTGGCCAACGAATACTTCATTGGCCGCGTGGGCGAGCCGCCCTGGCTGGACCTGAGCTTCACCGCCGAGGGCGCGCTGGCCGCGCAGGCGCAGGCACTGTTCGACGGCGACTGGCGCATCGCCCGCGGCGCGCGCCAGGCGCTGCGCCTGGGCTATGCCGAGCGGCTGGCGCGGCTGGACGCGGAGCTGGACGCCGACACCCCCTGCCACGCCGACACGCTGCCGGCCGAGCTGCTGCCCGCCGACGTGGCGCTGGCGCAATGGGTGCCCAGCGGGCCGGACTTTCACGAGGACATCCTGCACGCGCTGCTGGTGTCGGCCGCCTTCCACGCCGAGCAGCGCCTGCTGCTGGCCACGCCCTACTTCGTGCCCGACGAAGGCCTGCAGGAGGCGCTGGTGCTGGCCGCCAAGCGCGGGCTGCAGATCACACTGCTGCTGCCCAGGCAATCCAACCACCGGCTGGCCGACTGGGCACGCGGGCGCGCCGTGCGCGAGCTGGTCGAGGCCGGCGTGAACGTGCGCCTGCTGCCCGCCATGCTGCACGCCAAGGCCGTGGTGGTCGACGACGTGCTGGCCCTGTGCGGCTCGGCCAACCTGGACAGCCGCAGCCTGTTCATCAACTACGAGGCCATGGCCGCCTTCTACGGCCGGGCCCAGATCGACTGGCTGGCCGACTGGATCACGCGCACCGCGGCCGATGGCGAGCCGGCATCCAGCAAGCCGCCAAGCTGGCTGCGCGACATCGGCGAAGGCATCGTGGCGACGGTGGCGTTCCAGCTGTGAGCGGCGCTGCGCTCGAACGCGGGCGGCCAGGGGCAGAATTAGGGGGGGGGGAGACTTGGTATATTTTCACGGGCATGAAAAACGGATCCAGCGCCTGTATATCAGGCGCTGGCAGCTATGAATTCATGACCGACATACCGTGCCAAATCGTTATCGCTTGATTTACCTTTTTTATTCCAATTCCAGATCTAAGCTGCAATAGCTCGTCATTCCGGCCCAAGCCGGAATCCAGACGGCGTGTGCGGAGAAACATGGATCCCGGCCTTCGCCGGGATGACGGTGATGGACGCATTGAATTGGAAATGGAATGACACGCCCTGAGTGCGCGCACCGCCCGCCCCAACAACGAAAACGGCGCCCTAGGGCGCCGTTTTTCGCTGCGTTGGCCGCGCTACCCGCGCGGCAACTGGGTTTTTAGCGGCCGTCGCCGTCGAAGTCGCCCGGCAGCGCGTGCTCCACGCGGTGCCATGCGGCACGGGTCGAGGCCTTGGCTTCTTCCCAGGTCAGGCGCGATTGGCCTTTGACGCGCTCCCAGTCGGCCTGCAGCGCCGACTCGATGTCGTCGTAGCGGCGGCCGGCGTGGCGGCCGTAGCCGTCGTAGCCCAGGCGGTAGGCGGGGCCGTAGTCGTCGTACGTGTAGCCCGCGCGGTAGCCCGGCGCCAGCGTGTAGCTGTCGCGCCAGTAGGCTTCCTCGGCGGCCGGGTTCACCACCCGGGCCACGCCGTGCCCCGCGGCGCCGCCGGCCAGGCCACCCACGGCCGCGCCCACGGCCATGCCCACCGGGCCACCCACGGCGCCCACCAGGGCACCCGTGGCCGCACCGGCGCCGGCACCCGTGCCGGTGGCCAGGTTGTGCTTGCCCACTTCGTCACCCGCCTTGGGGTTCACGGCTTCGCCCAGGCCCTTGCCGGCCTTGCTGCCCAGGCCAGCGCCCACGGCGGCACCCACCGCGGCGCCCACCGGGCCGCCCACGGCGCCCACGGCCGCGCCGGTCAGCGCACCGGCGCCGGCACCGGTGCCGCTGGCCAGTTGATGCTCTTCCAGCTGGTCGGTGGCCTTGGGGTTGACCACTTCGCCCACGCCCTCGCCCACCTTGGCGCCGGCCACGCTGCCGATGGCCGCGCCCACGACGGCACCCACCGGGCCGCCGGCCAGGCCGACGGTGGCCCCGGCCAGCGCGCCGGTGCCGGCACCGGCACCCGAGGCCAGGTTGTGCTCATGCAGTTCATCGTCGGCCTTGGGGTTGATCACCTCGCCCACGCCCTTGCCGGCCATGCCGCCGGCCGCGGCGCCGATGGCGGCACCGGCCACGGTGCCGAGGGGCCCGGCCACCGAGCCCATGGCCGCGCCGGTCAGCGCACCGCCGGTGGCGCCCACGCCGGTGGCCACCTTGTGCTCCGACGGCTCGCCGCCCAGCGTGGGGTCGAGGTTCTCGGCCACGTCCTTGCCGGCCAGGCCGCCGGTGACGGCGCCGATGATGCCGCCGACGACGGTGCCCACCGGGCCGCCCACGGCGGTGCCGATGGCGGCACCTGCGGCAGCGCCGCCCGCGGCGCCCACGCCGGTGCCCACCGGGTGCGCACCGGGTTCACCGGTGATGGGGTCCTGGTTCAGATCCTTGGCGATTTCCTTGGCCATGATGTCGAGCTCCTTGAAAGTGTTGTGACTTGAAAGTTGGTTGTTGAACCGATCCGATGTGTTTCAGCGACTGCTGCATCGGTGAGCGCAAGTCTCCGGCGCGGCACGGGCGCGGCCTGTCAGCCGACACCGACGCAGCGTGTGAGCGCGGCGACGCGCCGCGGGTACTCAAGCGCCTTTCAGGACATCAGCGCGCGCACGAAAAACGCGCTCGGCACCGCGATGGATACTGGCGTTGTTGCTATCGAATCAGGAATGACCATGCGGCGTGATGAAGATGCCCGCATGGCGCCATGCAGGCCGACGCGCGCGTGACGTCGCCCGGCCGCGGGTTTGCGCCGAGCCCCACGGCAGCCCGGCACGCCCTGGAATAAACCGCCGCCTGCGCCGATTCGGAAGGCGCCGCAGCCTTGACCGACGCTCAGGCCGCGGCCGTGCGCTCGTCGGCGGCGATGCGCCCCGCCTCCACCGTCAGCCGGCGCTGGCACAGCGCGGCGATGGCGCGGTCGTGGGTCACCAGCACCAGCGTGGTGCCCTGCTCGCGGTTCAGGTCGAACATCAGTTCCATGATCTTCTCGCCGGTGGCGAAGTCCAGGCTGCCGGTGGGCTCGTCAGCCAGCAGCACGGCCGGGTGCACCACGAAGGCGCGCGCCAGCGCCACGCGCTGCTGCTCGCCGCCCGACAGCACCTTGGGGTAATGGCCCAGGCGCTCGGCCAGGCCCACGCGGTGCAGCATCTCGGTGGCGGCGGCGCGCGCGTCGCGCCGGCCGGCCAGCTCCAGCGGCAGCATCACGTTTTCCAGCGCCGTCAGGTTGCCCATGAGCTGGAAGCTCTGGAACACGAAGCCCACCTTGCGCGCGCGCAGCGCGGCGCGCTCGTCCTCGCTGACGGCGAACAGGTCCTGCCCATCCAGCCGCACCGTGCCGCGCGTGGGCGTGTCGAGGCCCGCGATGATCGACAGCAGCGTGCTCTTGCCCGAGCCCGAGGCGCCAACGATGGCCACCGTCTCGCGCGGGGCCAGGCTGAAGTGGATATCGCGCAGAATATCGAGCGTGCCGGTGGAGTCGGTGACCGACTTGAAAACATGCTCCACCGCAATGATCTGGGAGCGAGGGGCGTCGGGCGGTGTGCCGGGCGTTGAATCCGTCATTGAAAAGGCCGTTTTTTGTACCGACGACACTTTATCCGCTCCGTCCTGAGCGCCGCCGCACTGGCTGCAACCGCACAAGCCGCGCAGGCGGCCGAGCCCACCATCCTGGTGGTCGGCGACTCCCTCAGCGCCGAATACGGCATCGCCCGCGGCACCGGCTGGGTGGCGCTGCTGGAAAAAAAACTCGCCGCCGAGAAGATCGCCGCCAAGGTGGTCAACGCCAGCATCTCGGGCGACACCACGGCCGGTGGCCGCTCGCGCCTGCCGGCGCTGCTGAAGACGCACCAGCCCGCCATCGTGGTGATCGAACTGGGCAGCAACGACGCGCTGCGCGGCCTGTCGCTCGACATGACCGCCGCCAACCTGACGGCCATGACGCAGGCGGCGCAAAAGGCCGGCGCCCGGGTGCTGCTGGCCGGCATGCAGATGCCGCCCAACTACGGCGCCGACTACGGCAAGCGCTTCTTCGCGCTGTACCCGCAGGTGGCCAAGGCGCAGGGCGCGGCGCTGGTGCCCTTCTTCCTGAAAGGTGTGGCCGACCGCGACAACGCGCTGGAGCTGTTCCAGAAGGACCGCATCCACCCCACGGCCGCCGCGCACCCCCTCATCCTGGGCAACATGTGGCCCGAATTGCAGAAACTGCTGCAGAAAAAGTGATCGCGCGACTTGCCCTGCCCCCCGTCATTCCGGCGCAAGCCGGAATCGACTGCGGCGTCTCCAGTGCCGCATGGATTCCGGCTTGCGCCGGAATGACGGTGGCGGCGTGGCCATCCTTGCACAACCCATGAGCGTTCACCCCATCGCCGCCGCCGACGCGCTGGCGCGGCTGCACGAATTCAGCGCCGTCATCGACGCGCGCAGCGAGAGCGAATACGCGCTCGACCGCCTGCCCGGCGCCATCAACTGGCCGAGCCTGAACGACGAAGAGCGCGCCCGCGTCGGCACGCTGTACAAGCAGGTCAACCCGTTCGAGGCGCGCAAGCTGGGCGCCGCGCTGGTGGCGCGCAACATCGCCAGCCACATCGAGCGCGAGGCCATGGACAAGCCCAAGAGCTGGCAGCCGCTGGTGTACTGCTGGCGCGGCGGCCAGCGCAGCGGCGCGCTGTCGCTGGTGCTGGGGCAGATCGGCTTTCGGGTGACGATCATCGAAGGCGGCTACAAGGCCTTTCGCAACGCCATGCTGGCCGACCTGCCGGCGCAGGCGCAGCGCCTGCACTACCGCGTGGTGTGCGGGCCCACCGGCTCGGGCAAGACGCGCCTGCTGCACGCGCTGCAGGGCGCCGGCGCCCAGGTGCTGGACCTGGAAGGGCTGGCGCACCACCGCGCCTCGGTGCTGGGCCTGATCCCCGGCCAGCCGCAGCCGTCGCAGAAGCAGTTCGAGATGCGCGTGTGGGATGCCCTGCGCCACTTCGACGCCGCGCGCCCCGTCTACGTGGAGGCCGAGAGCAAGAAGGTCGGCAACTGCACCGTGCCCGATGCGCTGATGCAGGCCATGCGCGCCAGCCCCTGCCTGCGCGTGGACTTGCCGGACGACGAGCGCGTGGCGCTGCTGCTGGAGGACTACCCCTTCTTCATCACCGACCCCGACTTCTTCTGCCGCCGGCTCGACACGCTGGTGGCGCTGCGCGGCCGCGCTGTGGTCGATGAATGGAAGCAGCTGGTGCACAGCGGCCAGACGCCCGCCGTGGTGCGCGAGCTGCTGGAAAAGCACTACGACCCCGGCTACGCCAGCTCCACGCGCCGCAACTTCGCGCAGTTCGACGGCGCCCTGCGCGTGGCGCTGCCCGATCGCTCGCACGCCAGCCTGGAGGCCGCCTGCACCGCGATCCTGCAGCAACAGGGCCTGGGATCGATGGCAGCGCTGTCGACTTGAAGATGCGCCGGATTTTTTGAACGCAGAGAACGCCAGGACTTCGCGAAAGGCGCAGGACAAAGATGGTGAAAACCCTGCGTGACTTCAGCTTTCACAAGCGATGGTGGCCATCTTCTTGGCTTGATGATCAAGAAGTCTCGGATGACGCGCGGGCCGCATCCGCCGTGTGGGAGCGGGCTGGCCCGCGATGGGGCGGTCGCGCCGGGCGATGCGCTGAATCGCGGGCAAGCCCGCGCCTACAACGCTGCCCGATACTGGTTGCTGATCAAGCTTCGTTGATGACCGGCAGATGATGCTTCTGCGTCTTCAGCGCTGCTTCGGCGATTTCTGCGTTCAAGGGTTTTTCAAGCTGCTGTCTTTCGAGTCCATAACAGGCCCAGCCCTGTAAGCAAGGAGCCACCGCCATGCCGCAACTCGCCCGCCGACCCTGGGTGCCCGAGCCGTCCGAAACGCTGGTGCAGCAGCTGGCCGCGCGCACGCACGCGCAGGCGCCGGCCGAGCTGATCGCGCAGATCGACGCGCTCATCGCCGAGAACCACCGCCTACACGACCAGCGCGGCATCAACCTGAACCCCGCCAGCAACGTGATGAACCCGCGCGCCGAGGCGCTGCTGTCGCAGCACCTGGGCACGCGCGCTTCGCTGGGCTACCCCGGCGACAAGTACGAGGTGGGGCTGGACGCCATCGAGCAGATCGAGGTGATGGCCGCCGAGCTGGCGGCCGAGGTGTTCGGCGCCCGCCATGCCGAGGTGCGCGTCGCCTCGGGCGCCTTGAGCAACCTGTACGTCTTCATGGCCACCTGCCAGGCGGGCGACACCATCATCGCGCCGCCGGCCGACATCGGCGGCCATGTCACGCACCACCAACCCGGCGCGGCGGGCTGGTTCGGCCTGCGCACCGTGGCCGCGCCCATCGACGCCGCCGCCTACAGCATCGACATCGACGCGTTGCGCCGGCTGGCACACCAGGTGAAACCCAAACTCATCACCGCCGGCGGCAGCCTGAACCTGTTCGAGCACCCGGTGGCCGACGTGCGCGCCATTGCCGACGAGGTGGGCGCGCTGCTGATGTTCGACGCCGCCCACCTGTCGGGCATGTTCGCCGGCCACGCGTGGAAGAACCCGCTGGCCGAGGGCGCGCACGTGATGACGATGAGCACTTACAAGAGCCTGGGCGGCCCGGCCGGCGGCCTGATCGTGACCAACGACGACGCGCTGGCGCAGAAGCTGGACGCCATCGCCTACCCCGGCCTCACCGCCAACTTCGACGCCGGCCGCGTAGCGGCGCTGGCGCGCGGGCTGATCGACTGGAAGGTGCACGGCCGCGACTACGCGCAGGCCATGCAGGCCACCGCCCGCGCGCTGGCCGAGGCGCTGCACGCGCTGGGCCTGCCGGTGCATGCGATGGAACGCGGCGCCACGCAGTCGCACCAGCTGGCGCTGCAGGCGGCGCGCTGGGGCGGTGGGCAGACCGCGGCGCGGCACATGGCGCGCGCGGGGCTGCTGGCCTGCGGCATCGGCCTGCCCATCGCGCCGGTGCCGGGCGACATCAACGGCCTGCGCCTGGGCGTGCCCGAGATCGTGCGCCTGGGCATGGGGCCGTCGCACATGCCGGCGCTGGCGTCACTGATCGGGCGCGCGCTGGGCGCCGACGATGCGCTGGTGCTGGCCGATGAGGTGGCGGCGTTCCGCGCGCAGTTCAGCGGCGTGCATTACGTGACCTGAGGGACGGTTATCCAAGGGGTGTATTCATATACTCCCACACCATATGGCTGCTAGCGCCCGATTGATGGGCGCTGAATACACATACTCCCTAGTCATGATGTAGGAGCGGCGGCAGCCGCGAAGGGACGCATCCGCCTGCACGAGACGCCCCTTCGCGGCTGCCGCCGCTCCTACCCAGAGAAATCGTGGTGTGCGCCAGGCCCGGTTCAAGCAAGGGGAGCGATTCATATACTCCCCCATAATATACCCGTCAGCGCCCTATTGACAAACGCTGAAGACACATACTCCCCAGTCTTGATGTGGGAGCGGCGGCAGCCGCGAAGGGACGCATCCGCCTGCACGAGACACCCTTCGCGGCTGCCGCCGCTCCTACCAAAAGAGAAATCGTGGTGTGCGCCAGGCCCGGCTCAATCGCCGCCGCCCCCGCCGCCATCGCCACCACCGTCGCCCGTGCCCTCGGCCTCGGGCGCGTCGTTGTCCATCCAGGCGCCACCGCCGTCGCCCTCGCCGGCGGGGTTCGACTTGCGCTCGGCCTTCTGGCGCGCCTTCTCTTCCTTCTTGCGTTTCTTTTCCAGCTCGCGCTGGCGTTTTTCAAAGCCGTAGTTGGGGGTTGCCAATGCGGTGTTCTCCTTCAGGTTCAGGCCACTGTAGCAGGGGCGGGTGCGGCCGGCGGCTCCTGCCAGCGCACGGCGCCGCGGTAGGCGTGCCAGCTGGCATGGCCCAGCAGCGGGCCGATGACCACCAGCCCCAGCCCCCAGGTGGCCAGGCCGATGCCGATGAGCAGCGTGATCAGCAAGCCCCACCACAGCATGGTGACGGGGTTGGCGAACATCACGCGGATGCTGGTGAGGGCGGCGCTGATGGCGTCGGTGTCGCGGTCCAGGATCATCGGGATCGACACCACGGCGGTGGAATACACCAGCAGCGCGAAGATGCCGCCCACCATCAGGTAGACCAGCACGAACTCGATGTTCTCGGGGTTGAAGATGGCCTGCAGCACGCCCGTGGTGGACGGCATGCCGGTGTTGAAGAACACCGCGAACACCACCAGCGAGGCGCGGCCCCACAGCAGCTCCAGCACGATCAGCACCAGCACCAGCATGCCCATGCTGCGGATGTGCCTGTCCCACGCGGTGAGCGAGGTGCCCAGCGCCGGCTGCTCGCCCGCCTCGCGCCGGCGGCTCACGTCGTACAGGCCCATGGCCAGAAACGGGCCGACCAGCAGGCAGCCGGAGGCGATGGACATCACGTACTCGGGCTTGTTGCGGAACACCAGCGTCAGCACCACCGCCATCAGCCAGAAGCACACGCCGTAGAACAGTGCGATGCCCGGCGCCGCGCGCAAATCGGCCCAGCCCCTGGCCAGCCAGCGCAGCGGATCGCGCAGGCCCAGCGGCACCATCACGGCCTGCGGCACGGTGGTGGGGGGCGGTACGTAGGGTTGGTAGCCGGCGGCTTCCTGCACGGGTGGCGATGCGGCGGGCGGGGAATCGGTGGCGCGGTCGGTCATGCAGCGGGCGGGGCGATGAAGTTGTCGCGGCCAGCATAAGCCAGCGCCCGGCGGCGTGGCAAGCCGCTCGAACCCTACACCGGGCCTACCCCTGCGCCTGCCAGATGCGCTGCCACACCTGCCGCAGGGCCGCGCCGATGCCCTGGCGCGAGAACACCGCGCCCTCGCCCGCCGCGGCGCGCGCCGGCGGCATGGGCTGCCACGCGCCGCCCTGGCGCCGCGCCACGGCAAAGTTGAAGCTGTAGGCCGGCTCCAGTCCCATGCGCAGGTCGCTCAGCACCAGCGCATCGCCCTGCAGGCGCGCGCGCATGAAGCCGCCGTTGAACCACAGCAGCCGCTGCACCGCCGGCAGCTGCCCCGCCGTCTGCAGGGCCGCCGCATCGCTGGCGTGCGCGGTGAAGCGCATCGGCCCACGGTCGGCCACCACCGAGCGGTCGCCGATCAGGTAGCCATCGGGCGTCATCACCACCACGCGGTACAGCAGCGTGTTGAACGGCGTGGCGACCGAAAAGCGCGGCGCCTCGGCCAGGCCCATGGTGGCCAGCGTGGCCGATGCGGCGCGGTCCGCCATGCCCTTGGCCAGCACCGACCAGCCCAGGTAGGCCGACGACACCACCAGCCCCGCCACCAGCGCGCGCTGCGCCAGCACCCGGTGGCGCGCCAGCCAGGCCACGATGCAGGCCAGCAGCAGCCAGATGGTGTAGAGCGGGTCGATGATGAACACCGTGGACCACCAGGTGGGCTGCACCGGGATGGGCCAGAACAGCTGCGTGCCGTAGGAGGTGAAGGCATCCAGCAGCGGGTGCGTGATGAGCACCGCCAGGATAGCCCACAGCCAGCGCCGCGGCGCCTGCGCCACGCGCCCGCCGCGCTGGCGGAACGCCCACCAGATGAACCACGCCACGAAGGGCAGCACGAACAGCGAGTGCGAGGCGCCGCGGTGCAGCGTCATGAGCTGGATCGGGTCGCTGGTGAAGCGCGCGATCAGCAGCCCGTCCAGATCGGGCAGCGTGCCCAGCGCCGCGCCCGCCAGCAGCGCCGCGCGGCGGTGCGCCGGCGGCGCGATGGCGGCGGCCACGGCGCCGCCCAAGACGATTTGCGAAAGGGAATCCACGGCGATGAAATGCGAATGAAATCAGGCGCCAGCGCAATACCAGAGAGCGCCAGCAGCTACATCAACCATAGCAACTCAGATCGGCAACGCCACCGCCAGCGCCTGCGCCAGGTCGGCCTGCAGGTCGGCCACGGCCTCCAGCCCGAGCGAGAAGCGCACCAGCGTGCCACGCGCCAGGTGCGCCGGCCACTGCGTGCGCATGCTGGCCAGGTCGTAGGGCACGACCAGGCTCACCGGGCCGCCCCAGCTGTAGCCGAGCTTGAACAGGCGCAGCGCATCGCAGAAGGCATCGACCTGCGCCGCCGGGTAACGCGCGTCGACGATGACGCTGAACAGCCCCGCCGCCGCGCCCTGGCCGCGCGCGTCGGCCGCGCCGCACACCTGCTGCCAGGCGGCGTGGCCGGGCGCGTCGTCCAGCGCCGGGTGCAGCACCTGCGCGAAGGCGGCCTGCCCGCTGCACCAGCGCGCCAGCTCGCGCGCGGCGTGGTCCTGCGCGCGGTAGCGCAGGCCGATGCTGGGCAGCGCGCGCAGCACGGCCTCGGCGTCGTTGGCGCCCACGCCCAGGCCGAGGCGCATGTGGGTCAGCTTGAGCTTCAGGTGCAGCGCCTCGTCGCGCGTGGTCACGGCGCCCATCAGCACGTCGCCACCGCCGCTGGGGTATTTGGTGAGCGCGTGGGCCGATACGTCGACGCCCAGGCCCTGCCCGTCCAGGTCGAAGGGGTTGAAGGCGATGCCCGCGCCCCAGGTGTTGTCGAGCGCGCTGACCACGCCGCGCTGGCGGCACAGGCGCGCCTGCGCGATCAGGTCGGGGAACTCCATGGTCACCGAGCCGACGGCCTCCAGCCACACCAGCTTCGTCCGGTCGGTGATGCGTGCGGCCAGGTCGGCCACGCTCAGCGGGTCGTAATAGGCGTGGCTGATGCCGAACGCGGCCAGTTCGCCCTCGGCCAGCGCCTTGTTGGGGCCGTAGGCGTTGTCGGGGATCAGCACTTCGTCGCCCGTCTGCAGCAGCGCCAGCGCCACGTTGGCAATGGCCGCCAGGCCGCTGGGCACCAGCACAGTCTGCAGGCCGCCTTCGAGCGCGGCGATGCGCTCTTCCAGCACGAAGGTGGTGGGCGTGCCGTGCAGGCCGTAGGTGTAGCCGCTCTTGGTCTTCCAGTCGCGCGTGCGCATGGCGGCGACGCTGGGGAAGATGACGGTGGAGGCCTTGAACACGCCGGGCTGCGGCGCGGCAAAGCCTGCGGGCGGCTGGTAGGGGTGGTGGATGAGCTGGGTCAGCGGGTCGGTCATGCGGCAATGGTATTGCAGCGGCCCCGGCCGGCGCGCGGCGCGGGGCTTGGCGCGGCGGGCGGCCCGTGGCGCGGTGGCGGGTCTCGCTCGGCCACTACGTTATCAATAGCTTCTTGCGCCCGTCATTGAATGATTTCAGAGGCAAATCAATCTGAAATGCCCGGATAACGGGCGCAAGCAGCTATCGAAAAAAAAGCACCCTCAACCCGGCGCGCGCAGCAGCCACTCGGCCTCGCGCGTCTGCGGGCTATCGGGGTAGCGCTGCTGCAGCGCCGTCAGCACGGCGCGCGCCGGCTCGGGCTTGCCCAGGCCCTGCACCAGCACGCGCACGATCAGCTCGTAGGCATCGGGCACGCTGGCGTGGCCGCGGTAGCGCTTGTCGAAGCCCTTGAGCAGCTCCAGCGCGGTGCGCGCGTCGCCGCCCTTCCACGCCGCCTGCGCCAGCGCCAGCGTGTGGCCGGCCTCCTCCAGCGCGAAGTCGGGCGCCCTGGCGCGGCAGGCGCTCCAGGCGCGCAGAGCCTCGGCGCGGTCGCCGCGCGCCAGCAGCAGCGCGATCATGCGGCGGCCGTGGTCGGCCAGCGTGGCCGTCTGGTCGGACAGCAGCAGCGCCTTGTGGTAGCGGCGGTGCACGGCCACGGCCTCGGGCTGGGTGCGCACGGCCTCGCGCGCGGTGGCCAGCGCGCCTTGCAGGTCGCCGTCGGCAATCATCTGGCCCACCTCGGCGTCCAGCTGGCGCTCGGCCAGCTTCTCGGGCGACAGCGCGGCGGGGCCGGTGGCGGGGGCGTCCTCGCCGCCGCCGGGCAGCAGGTCGATGCCCAGCGCGGCGTGGTTCTGGTACATCACGTAGCCCATCAGCGCCGCCATCACCCAGCTGAAGTAGGCCAGCACCAGCAGCAGCACCGGCAGCGCCAGCCACACGCCCAGCGCCGGCAGCAGCATGCCCAGCACCATGGGCGCGCCCATGCTGAGCAGGAACAGGAACAGGCACAGCAGCAGGTACGGCGCGCCGATGGCGGTGATGGTGGTCAGCTGCATCAGCGGGTTGATGGCCTGGCGGAAGCTGTGCGACTGCACCAGCACCATGATGGCCGCCGGCAGCGCCAGCGACACCAGCACGTTCAGCAGCAGGTACAGCCCGGGGCTGCGCCGCCCCACGAAGCCCAGCACCATGCCCTGCACCAGCAGCAGGGCGAACAGCTTCCAGGGCAGCGGCTTCCAGTCCGGGTCGTCGTGGCGCGGGTAATCGGCGGTGCGCAGCAGCCCCTGCGAGGCCAGCGCCATCACCTTGAAGGCGTAGCGGCTGACGGCCAGCATGAAGCCGATGACGACCACCAGAATCGCCAGCCACAGCTCCAGCTTCATGAACAGGCCGATAAGCAGGCCGCTGAGCGACAGCAGCAGCCCGTAGGTGAGCGGCTCGCGCTGGAACGGAAAGGCGAAGAAGCTGTTGAGCCGCAGCCAGAACGGCGTCGGCCCGCTGGGCGCGCCGCGGCGCGCCTGGCCTGGGGGCGCGGTGGTGCTCATGGGGTTCCCTCCTGTGCTGCGGCGCTGGCTGCGGCCGGGGCCGCGGCGCGCCAATTTCGCGAAATTGTAACGATAAGTCTTACAGCCAGCTGCCACGACGCGCGTCAAGCGGCCTGACGCAGCGGGCTGCTACGCTATCCACCCACTTTGGCGCCACACGGCGCCGCCGACCGGATCGCCCATGCCTTTCACCGTTTCCGCACCGCGCCGCCTGCGGCGGGTTCTCCGCTCCCTCGTCTGGCTGGCCGGCGCCGCCGCCGCCAGCGCCCAGGCCCTCACCATCACCGCGCTCAGCCCGCAGGGCGAGGTGGCGCAGGTGCGGCAGATCACGGCCCGCTTCAGCGCCAACGCCATCCACTTCGGCGACCCGCGGGCGCCGGCGCCGCTCACTGTGTCGTGCGACGATGCCGCCGCCTCGCGCGGTGAGGGCCGCTGGACCAGCGCGCGCGAGTGGGTGTACGACTTCGCCGCCGACCTGCCGCCCGGCGTACGCTGCCGCATCGACCCGGTTTCGGGATTCAAATCGGCCACTGGCGAGCTGCTGACGGGCGCCAGCAGCTATCAATTTCATACCGGCGGCCCGTTCGTGCAGCACATCCGGCCCGACACGTCGCAGCCCATCGAGGAGGAACAGGCCTTCGTGCTGCAGCTCAACGGCGCGGCCACGCCCCAGAGCCTGCAGGCCAGCGTGTGGTGCGCCGTCGACGGCCTGGGCGAGCGCGTGCCGATCCAGCCGCTCGACGGCGAGGCGCGGGCGGCGCTGCTCAAGGCCCTGCATCTGGACCGGGAGGCCGCGCAGGCGCCGCAGCGCTTTGCCACCTTCAGCTGCAACCGGCGCCTGACGCCCGCCAGCCGCGTGCAGGTGGTGTTCGGCAAGGGTGTGGCCACGCCCAGCGGCGTGCTGAACAACGTGGAGCGGCGCTTTGCCTTCACCGTGCGCGAGCCCTTCACCGCCAGCATGGGCTGCGAGCGCGAGAACGCCCAGGCCGCCTGCATGCCGATCCGCCCGATCACGCTCCAGTTCAGCGCCCCGGTGCCGCGCCGACTGGCGGAGCAGATGCGCCTGCGCTCGGACCGCGCCGAGCATGCGCCGGTGATCGAGGACGGCCTGGAGGCCGACGCGCTGCTGGAGCACGTGGCGTTCCCGGCGCCCCTGCCCGAGCGCAGCGGCTTCACGCTCAGCCTGCCGCCCGATTTGAAGGACGCCAGCGGCCGCCCGCTGGCCAACGCCGCCAGCTTTCCGCTGAAGGTGGCCACCGGGCCGATGCCGCCGCTGGCCAAGTTCGCCGCCGCGCCCTTCGGCATCGTCGAGCGCTTTGCCGAGGGCCCGGACGGGCCGGCGCTGCTGCCCGTCACGCTGCGCTATGTCGAGCCGAACCTGAAGGCGCAGATCAGCCAGCTGCAGCCGCAGAGCGACGCCGAGATCATTGCCTGGTTCCACCGCGTGCAGCGCTATGACGAGTGGATGGTGCCGCGCACGCAGGCCGCCAAGGACGTGCGCCAGAAGCTGCTGCCGCCGGTGAACGAGCAGACGAAGGACATGGTCGAGTCGCGCACCATCTCGCTGCTGGGCGGCCAGCAAGGCGTGAAGACCATCGACCTGCCGCCCCCGCCCAACCAGGGCGGCGGCGCGGCCGAGCGGCCGTTCGAGGTGGTCGGCATTCCGCTCACGCCCGGCTTTCATGTGCTGGAACTGGCGTCACCACGGCTCGGCCAGTCGCTGCTCGACGCCCAGTACGGCGCCAGCCGCAGCATGGTGGTGCGCACCTCGGCGCTGGTCACCAACCTGGGTGTGCACTTCAAGCTGGGGCGCGAGAACGCCCTGGCCTGGGTCACCACGCTCGACAAGGGCCAGCCGGTGGCCGGCGCCACGGTGCGCGTGTCGGACTGCCGCGGCAAGGAAGTGGCCCACGCCACCACCGACGCGCAGGGCATCGCCCGCTTCAAGGGCGTTTCGCCGCAGGCGCCGCGCTGCGAGGACGACAGCTTCTACAGCGACACGCAGCAGGCCTACTTCGTCAGCGCGCGGGCGCAGAACAACGGCGTGGCCGACCTGGCCTTCACCTGGACGTCGTGGCAGAAGGGCATCGAGCCCTGGCGCTTCAACGTGCCCACCAACCTGGAGTCGCAGCCCGACACGCGCGCCCACACCGTGTTCGACCGCACGCTGCTGCGCGCCGGCGAAACGGTGTCGATGAAGCACCTGCTGCGCACCGAGACCGGCAGCGGCTTCGGCCTGCCCCAGGCCAACCCGGACACGCTGGTCATCACCCACGTGGGCAGCGGGCAGGAATACACCCAGCCCTTGCACTGGCGCAACACCGCCACCGGCGGACGCAGCGCCGAATCCAGCTTTGCCATTCCACCCTCGGCGCGGCTGGGCGTGTACCAGGTGGCGCTGCACGGGGCCGAGCCGTCGGGCGATGAAGGCCAACGCTTCTACGAATCGGGCCAGTTCCGCGTGGAGGAATTCCGCCTGCCGGTGCTGCAGGGCCAGGTCGGCCCTGAAGGCAAGGAGGCCCTGATAGGCGCCACCAGCGTGCCAGTGCAGGTGCAGGTGAACTACGTGTCGGGCGGGCCGGCCAGTGGCCTGCCGGTGCGCGTGTCGGCGCTCACGCGCGAGAAGTGGCTGCGCTTTGCCGACTACGAGGACTTCAGCTTTGCCGCGCCGCGCGGTGCGCGCCAGGGCGGCGACAGCGGCGAGGAAGAAGCCACGTCCACCCAGGACCAGCGCGTGGTGGCCGACAAGCTGGCCGCCACGCTGGACAAGAACGGCACCGCCAAGCTGACGATTGCCGACCTGAAGCCGTCGCCGCGCCCGCAGGACCTGCTGATCGAGACCAGCTTTGCCGACCCGAACGGCGAAATCCAGACCCTGCGCGGCACCACCACGCTGTGGCCGGCGGGCGTCATCCCCGGCATCAAGACCGAGGGCTGGGTCTCGGCCAGCCAGTCCGTGAAGCTGCAGGCCCTGGCGCTGAACCTGACCGGCCAGCCGCAGGCCGGCGTGCCGCTGGACGTGAAGGCCGTCGCCCGCATCACCACCACCAGCCGCAAGCGCATGGTGGGCGGCTTCTACACCTACGACAACCGCACCGAAACGCGCGACCTGGGCACCGTGTGCACCGGCACCAGCGACGCGCGCGGCATGGTCAGCTGCGACGTGAAGCTGACGCAGCCCGGCGAGATCGAACTGATCGTGACCGCGCGCGATGCGCAGGCCCGCCAGGTGCAGGCCGCCGGCTCGGTGTGGGTGACCAGGCAGGGCGAGCTGTGGTTTGGCGGCGAGAACCATGACCGCATGGACGTGCTGGCCGAAAAGAAGCTCTACCAGCCCGGCGAGACGGCGAAGTTCCAGGTGCGCATGCCCTTCCGCTACGCCACGGCGCTGGTGGCGGTGGAGCGCGAGGGCATCGTGCACACGCAGGTGGTGGAACTGCGCGGCGACGATCCGACGATTGCGCTCAAAGTGGACGAAGCCTGGGGCCCCAACGCCTACGTCAGCGTGCTGGCCCTGCGCGGGCGCCTGCGCGAGGTGCCGTGGTACAGCTTCTTCACCTGGGGCTACAAGGCGCCGCGCGAATGGTGGCGCGCTTTCCGGGAAGACAGCAAGGACTACGTGGCCGCCACGCCGCTGGTGGACTTGAGCAAGCCTGCCTTCCGCCTCGGCATGGCCGAGATCCGCATCGCCAGCCAGGCGCACGCGCTGGCGGTGGATGTGAAGGCCGACAAGGAGAGCTACCCGGTGCGTGGCAAGGCGCAGGTCACCATCGCCGTCAAGCGCCCCGACGGCCAGCCCGCCGCCAATGCCGAGGTGGCGCTGGCCGCCGTCGACCAGGCGCTGCTGGAGCTGATGCCCAACGGCAGCTGGAAGCTGCTGGACGCCATGCTGCAGCGCCGCGCCTGGGGCGTGGAAACGTCGACCGCGCAGATGGAGATCGTCGGCCGCCGCCACTACGGCCGCAAGGCCGTGCCCACCGGCGGCGACGGCGGCCGTGGCAGCCCCACGCGCGAGCTGCTCGACACGCTGCTGCTGTGGAATCCGCGCGTGCAGCTGGATGCGCAGGGCCAGGCCAGGATCGAGGTGCCGCTGAACGACGCGCTCACCACCTTCCAGATCGTGGGCGTGGCCGACATGGGCACGGGCCTGTTCGGCACCGGGCAGACGGCCATCCGCGCCACGCAGGATTTGCAGATCATCAGCGGCCTGCCGCCGCTGGTGCGCGAGGGCGACCAGTTCCGCGCCATGCTCACGCTGCGCAACACCACCCAGAAGCCGATGAAGGTGGCACTGACGCCGCGCGCCACCCTGCTGGAACTGAAGCCCCAGACGCTCGACATTCCCGCCGGCGAGGCGCGCGAGGCGCACTGGGACGTCACTGCCCCGCCGCAGCTGGCGCACACCCGCGCCGAGGCGCTGATGTGGGAGATCGAGGCGCATGACACCGCCAGCGGCGCGCGCGATGCGCTGAAGGTGAGCCAGCGCATCATCCCGGCCGTGCCGCTGAAGGTGCAGCAGGCCACGCTGGTGCAGCTGGACCAGCCCTACACGCTGGCCGTGGCGCCCCCGGCCGATGCCCTGCCCGCCTCGGGCGACAAGCGCGGCGGCCTGCAGATTGCGCTGCAGCCCCGGCTGGCCGAGGGCCTGCCCGGCGTGCGCGACTGGTTCGCGCGCTACCCCTACAGCTGCCTGGAGCAGACGGTGAGCAAGTCCATCGGCCTGCGCGACGAGCAGCTGTGGCAACAGACCGTGGCGCGCCTGCCGGCCTATCTGGACAGCGACGGCCTGGCCTACTACTTCCCGCCGCAGGGCGCCGACGCCGCGCGCGGCAGCGACAGCCTGACGGCCTGGCTGCTGGCCGCCACGCACGAGGCCGGCCAGCTGCGCAAGGCCTTCACCCTGCCCGATGCCATGCGCGCGCAGATGATTGCCGGCCTGACGGCCTTTGTCGAAGGCCGCATCGAGCGCCGCCACTGGTCGCCGCGCGAAGACCTGGACGTGCGCAAGCTCGCCGCCATCGAGGCGCTGTCGCGCCACGGCGCAGCCCGGCCAGCCATGCTGAGCAGCCTGACCATCGCCCCCAACCAGTGGCCGACCAGCGCGGTGATCGACTGGATCAACGTGCTGAAACGGCTGCAGGGCATACCCAATCAGCGCGAGCAGCTATCACAAGCAGAGCAAATCCTGCGCGCACGGCTGTCCGCGCAGGGCACGCGCCTGGCCTTCAGCACCGAGGCCGACGACCACTGGTGGTGGCTGATGGCCGGCGGCGACGTGAACGCCGCACGCCTGCTGCTGACGGTGATGAACGACCCGGCCTGGAAGGACGACCTGGGCCGCCTGGTGGCCGGCTTCATCGGCCGCCAGCAGCACGGCGCCTGGGCCACCACCACCGCCAACCTGTGGGGCGGGCTGGCGCTGGAGCAGTTCTCGAAGGCGCACGAAAGCACGCCCGTGGCCGGCTTCACCCTGGCCCGGCTGGGCGCGGCCAGCAACGCGGTGGACTGGGCCAAGGTCACGCGCCTGAAGGCCAGCGACCCGCAGGGCGCCACGCACGCCGCCAGCGCCTTCGGTGCGCCGGCCGCACCGGGCATGCTGACCAACAACACGCTGCTGCTGCCCTGGGGTGCCGGCCCGGCGACGCTGAGCGTGACCCACGAAGGCAGCGGCAAGCCCTGGCTGACGGTGCAGTCGCTGGCCGCCGTCGAGCTGAAGGCGCCCTTCGCCGCCGGCTACCAGATCAAAAAGACCATCACCCCCGTCGAGCAGGCCGACAGGAAGCTGCCCGCCGGCCAGTACAGCCGCGGCGACATCCTGCGCGTGACGCTCGACATCACCGCCGCCAGCGACATGACCTGGGTGGCCGTGACCGATCCCGTGCCCACCGGCGCCACCATCCTCGGCAGCGGCCTGGGGCGCGATTCGGCCATCGCCACGTTGGGCGAGAAGCTGGGCCGCACCACCCTGCCGATCTTCGAGGAGCGCAGCTTCGAGGCCTTCCGCGCCTATTACGAACACCTGCCCAAGGGCACGGTCAAGGTCGAATACACGCTGCGGCTGAACAACGCCGGCAGCTTCCAACTGCCGCCGAGCCGGGTGGAGGCGCTGTACGCGCCGGAGATGTTTGGCGAGGCACCGAATGCGCGGGTGACCGTGCGCTGATGCCGGCCGCCTGCGCCACGGGCTTCATACTCCCCACCATGCAAGCCTGTAGCGCCCGACAGACAAGCGCTGGAGACCTATACTCCCATGATTTACTGAAAGCGTGCACTGACGGCAGCGCCCCGCTGCGATGACGAAACGACCTCGCTGCGCTTCGATGACGGCGGCTGCACCGCCATGACGCCAGCCAGGTGCGAGGCATTCCGCACATCACTGACGTCATTTCGTCATTTCGTCATCACGCCGCGCAGCGGCGAAGTCATGGCGTCATCCGTCAGAAGCCAACGCTTGGCACGCGAAACGGTATCAACGGTGGCGCGCCCGCGCCTCCAGCAGCAGCGCGGTCTGCCGCGCCAGCAGCTCCAGCGTGCGCAGCTGCACCGGCGACAGCTCGCGCGGTTCGTAATCGGCCACGCTCACCGTGCCCACCGCCACCCCTTGCGATGTGATCAGCGGCGCGCCGGCGTAGAACCGCAGGCCCGGCAGCGCCGCGAACACCGGGTAGCCCGCAAAGCGCGCGTCGCTGCCCACCTCGTCCAGCACCGTGACCTCCGGGCCCTGGTCGATCACCAGCCGGCACGGCGAGCGCGCCGCGGGCGTGGTCTCGACATTGAAGCCGGCGCAGGCCTTGAACCACAGGGTGTCGCCGTCCAGCAGCGCAATGGCCGCCAGCGGCACCTGGCAGATGCGCGTGGCGGTGTCGACCACGTACTGGTAGGCGGCATCGCCGCGCGCCTGCAGCGCGGCCAGGCGGCGCAGCTCGGAGGCGCGCAGGCTGGCCACCTCGTCGCGCAGCGGCGGCGCGGGCATGGGCGCGGTGGGCGCCCACACCAGCGGCTCGGCCAGGGTGTCGAAGCCGGTTTCGGCCTCGGCGGCGGTCTCGCCAACCCGTGGCGCGCCCGGTGCCACCACCTGTTTTCTGCTGAACCAGCGCCACATCGTGTTCGCCCGCCCTGTCTGTAACCGTTTGTTTTGTGGATTATTGCCCAGAAGTCCGCGCGGCGTCAGCCCCCGGGTTGCGGCGGTGCGGTGCGCGCTGCCACCGGCGGGCCCACGGCCGCTGTCACAATGCGGGGCATGGTGTGGAAGGGCTTGCGCTGGCTGTGCGGCACGCTGCTGCTGGCGGCGGCCGCGCAGGCGCAAGCCATCCCCGGCTTCGACGCGGTGCGGGCCGACTTCCACCCGTCCGAGACCGTGCTGCTCGACCGCGCCGGCCAGCCCATCCACCGCCTGCGCACCGATGCCCGCGTGCGCCGCGGCCAGTGGGTGGCGCTGCAGGGCATCTCGCCCGCGCTGCGCCAGGCGCTGGTGCTGTCAGAGGACAAGCGCTTTTACGAACACAGCGGCGTCGACTGGCGCGCCGTCAGCAGCGCCGCCTGGGCCAACCTGTGGAACCAGCGCACGCGCGGCGCCAGCACGCTGACCATGCAGCTGGCCGGCCTGCTGGACGACGACCTGGCGCTGGGCACCGGCGGGCGCACCCTGCGCCAGAAGATCGGCCAGGCGGTGATGGCCACGCGGCTCGAGGCCGGTTGGCAGAAAAGCCAGATCCTCGAGGCCTACCTGAACCTGGTGCCCTTCCGCGGCGAGCTGGTGGGCATCGACGCGCTGTCGCGCACCCTGTTCGCCAAGGCGCCGCACGGCCTGCAGGACACCGAGGCCGCCATTGCCGCCGCCCTGGTGCGCGCGCCCAACGCCCGCCCCGCGCTGGTGGCGCAGCGCGCCTGCGGCGTGCTGAAGGCCATGCGCGGCCCCGGGGCTGCCACCGACTGCGTGGCGCTCGACATGCAGACCGCCGTGGCGCTGGCGCGCCGCGCCTTCGCCGCCAGCGAGGGCATCGCGCCCCACGTGGCGCGCCGGATGGCCGCGGCGCAGGGGGGCGACGCGCCCGCCACCCTGCCCAGCACGCTGGACGCCGGCCTGCAGCGCCTGGCGCAGCAGACGCTGCAGCAGCACATCCGCGAGCTGCACGGCCGCAACGTCGAGGACGGTGCCGTCGTCGTGCTCGACAACGCCAGCGGCGAGGTGCTGGCCTGGGTCGGCTCCACGGGCGAGTTGAGCCGCGCCGCCGAGGTCGACGGCGTGACCGCGCCGCGCCAGCCCGGCAGCACGCTCAAGCCCTTCCTGTACGCGCAGGCCATCGCCGAGCGGCGCCTGACGGCCGCCTCGCTGCTGCACGATTCGCCCGCGCACCTGCAGACGGCCAGCGGCCTGTACATCCCGCAGAACTACGACCGCCAGTTCAAGGGCTGGGTGTCGGCGCGCACCGCGCTGGCCGCCTCGCTCAACGTGCCGGCGGTGCGCACGCTGGTCATGGTCTCGCCCGAGCCGTTCGCGCGCCAGCTGGGCGCGCTGGGCATCGTGCTGAAGGAAGGCGGCGGCTACTACGGCTACAGCCTGGCGCTGGGCAGCGCCGAGGTGAACCTGCTGCAGTTGACCAACGCCTACCGCGCGCTGGCGAACCGGGGACAGTGGTGCGAGGCGCGTCTTCAACCCCCGGCCCTGCTCCCTCGCCCCTCTGGGGAGAGGGCTGGGGTGAGGGGCGGGGCGGTGGCCAGGGAAGCCGCGCCACCCTCTCCCGCCAGCGGGAGAGGGCGTGAAAGCGGCTGCCGCCCTGCCCTCGACCCCGCCGCCGCCTTCATCGTCACCGACATACTGGCCGACCCCAACGCCCGCGCCCGCACCTTCGGCACCGATTCCATCCTGTCCACCCGCTTCTGGACGGCGGTGAAGACCGGCACCAGCAAGGACATGCGCGACAACTGGGCCGTGGGTTTTTCCGAGCGCTACACCATTGGCGTGTGGCTCGGCAACGCCAGCGGCGCCGCGATGTGGGACGTCAGCGGCACCAGCGGCGCCGCGCCGGTGTGGGCCGCGCTGATGCGCCACCTGCACGCGCGCACCCCATCGCGCCCGCCCGCGCCGCCGCCCGGCGTGCTGCGCCAGCGCGTGCGATTTGGCGACCAGCTTGAAGCAGCGCGCGACGAGTGGTTCCTGCCCGGCACCCAGCACGCCCTGTTCGCTATCGATTCAGAAGCTGCCAGCGCCCGCCCAGCAAGCGCTGGCGGCCAAAAAGGCTTGAAATCCGAAGATGATCCCGCCGTGCCCCCCCGCATCACCGCCCCGCAGGACGGCATCATCCTCGCCCTCGACCCCGACATCCCGCCCGCCCGCCAGCGCCTGACCCTGCTGGCCGACGCCGGCGACGCCGCGCCGGCCAGCCTGCGCTGGTGGATCGGCGCGCGCGAAGTCGGCCGCGGCCCGCAGTCCCAGTGGCTGCCCTGGCCCGGCCGCCACGTGGTGCAGCTGCGCGACGCCGCCGGCCGCGTGCAGGACGAGCGCCGCATCGAGGTGCGCGGCGCGGCGGTGCGCCAAGGCACCGCCCGGTCGGTGCGCTGAAGCCCAGGTTGTCGTCGCGGGCCGGCCCGGCCACCGAACACGGCGCGCGCGCCATGCGATCACCCCTTGGCGTGATCGCGGCGCGCGGCAGCACGCCGAAGGCACGGGGCTCGCACCACAGTTCCATTCCGCTGCCCTCCAGCCCTTGAGCGTTTGCCCGAATCGCCCAGATTTCATCTGGATTTGATGAAGTTATGTTATTTCATTACATTCTTGGGTTCCGAGTTTTGAACACCATTCCCAGGAGCCTCCCCATGGACCGATTCGCCTTTCATCGCCGCGCCCTGCACCCCATTGCGCTGACCGCCCTGCTGGCCCTGGCGGCCTGCGGCGGCGGCGATGACGGCGGCGGTGGCCACACCCCCGAGCGCATCGATTCCGCCGGTCTTCTGGCACTGACCGAAGCGGGCCAGCCCACGGTGCGCCTGCTCGACCTGGACAAGGCGGCGGTGACGCACAGCCTGAAAGTGGCCAACGCGCCCTCTGACATCGTCGCCAGCCCGGGCGGGCGCTATGCGCTGGCCGTGCAGCGTCTGCAGGACCAGGCCCAGGTCATCGATGGCGGCCTGTGGCAGGAAGACCACGGCGACCACCTGCACGATTACCGCGCAGAGCCCCGGCTGCTGACGGGCGCCTTGAGCGGCCCGCGCCCCACGCATTACGAGGTCAAGGACGGCACGGCCGCCCTGTTCATGGATGGCGTGGCCGACGCTCAGCGCCCGGCCGCCGTGCAGGTGCTGACCGAGGCCAGCCTGGCCAGGGTCGTGCCCGACAGCAGCTTCACCCTGCCCGCCGCCGTGCACGGCACGGCCGAACCGCGCGGCAGCGGCTTCATGCTGGTCAGCGCGCGCACCGACGACGCACCGGGCACGCTGCCCAACGCGGTCGATCTGTACCAGCGCGGCGCCGGTGGCTGGACGATGACCCAGCGCTTCGACGTACCGTGCCCCGATCTGCACGGCAGCTACTCCAACGCCAGCTACAGCGCGTTCGGCTGCTCGGACGGCGTGCTCGTCATCCAGCAGAACGGCAGCGCCTTCACGGCCAGCAAGATCGCCAACCCGCCGGCGCTGCCGGCTGGCGTGCGCATCGGCACCATAGCCGGCCACCCGAAAGAGGTGCGCTTCATCGGGCTGGCCGCGCCGGGCCATGTGTTCGAGATCGACCCCGCGCGCAGCGCCATCACGCCCATCACCTGGGCGGAAGGCCGCACGCGGCGCGCGCACGCGTTCGACCGCACCGGCCGCCACTTCGTGCTGCTCGACGACACCGGCGTCACCCACTGGCTCGACGCGCAGGCGCAGTGGCGCGTTGCCAAGACCTTGCCGGTGGTCGCCCAGATGCCGACCGCGGCACCCTTCCCGACGCTTCTCAGCAGCCGCGCGCGCGATACGCTGTTCGTCACCGACGTCACCGACGTCACCGACGTCGCCGCCAAGCAGATCGCCGTGATCGACAGCCAGAACATCGCCGTCACGCAGCGCATCGGTCTCGACTTCAGCCCCAACGGCCAGGCCTGGCTGGGCATTGCCGCACCATGAACCACGCTCCCCGCTTCGCCCTGCGCGCCGCCGCCACGCTGGCGGCCTTGACCGCCCTCGGCCCGCTGCCTGTCCATGCCCAGACGGCGGAGGCACCCGCCCAAGCCGCGTCCGCGCCGCCGCCCGCGAAGACCGCGGACGCTGCGGCCATACCCGCGGCCACAACCTCCTCCAGTTGGTTCGCACCTTCGCTCGGCGTCGTGCTCGACGTCGGCTACGGCAGCCAGGAACTGGCCCTGGGCGACCGCGACAAGGGCCTGCACCTGGGTGGCGCCGAGCTGACGCTGTCCTCGCCGCTCGGCCCGTGGCTCGAAGGCCGCATCACCGCCGCCGCGCACAGCCGCGACAAGAAGGTCGAGAAGCACTTCGAGGAAGTCTGGGTCGGCACCACCGCGCTGCCGGCCGGCCTGCAGCTGCGCGGCGGGCGCTTCATGTCGCAAGTGGGCTACCTGAACGAGCAGCACCCGCACGCCGACGACTTCGCCACGCGGCCGCTGCTGTACCGCGGTTTTCTGGGCGGGCACTACTTCGACGACGGCCTGCGCCTGAACTGGACGGCGCCGACCGATTTCTACTGGCGCACCGGCATCGAGGTCTTCAGCGGCAAGCAGCTCACGCGCGAAGTCGAGCGCAAGCCGCGACCCGGCGTGTGGACGCTGTCGACCAAGGTCGGCGGCGACGTCGGGCGCGAGCGCAGCTGGCAGCTGGGCCTGTCGTACCTGGGCAACCGGCGCGCGGCCTACGCGCACCATGACGACGATCACGGGGACGGCATGGCGCCCGGCCACGACCACAGCCACGAGGGCCATGCGCACGGCGCGCAGTTCGCCGGCAAGCACCTGTGGATGATTGATGGCGTGTGGAAATGGGCGCCCGATGGCAACAACCGCGCGCGGCAGCTGCGCCTGGCGTTCGAATTCGCGCGCCAGACCGGGCTGGGCGAGCACGCCGCGCGTGGCGCCCGCAACACGGCGGGTTATCTGGCCGCGGTGTACCGCTTCCACCCCGAGTGGGAAGCCGGCGTGCGCACCGACTGGCTGAGCGCCAACCTGCCGCATGGCGACCACTTTCACGCCGGCCGCCTGCGCGAGCACAGCCTGATGGTGGCCTGGAAGCCCTCGCATCAGCAGGCGCTGCGCCTGCAATACAGCCACCAGAACGGCGCGCGCGGCTTCGAGGCCAAGAAGGCCGTGTACCTGCAATACGTGATCAGTTTTGGAGCCCATGGTGCACATTCGTTCTGAACTTCGCCGCCGCGCGGTGACTTCAAAAAAAATAGCTGCCTGCGACCGGCACACGTTATTTTCAGATACTTTCTGCTTGAAAATGGCGTGCACACTGCGCAAGCAGCTATTCAATTGGAAGCGCCTGGCTTTGACCGCATGCGCGGCGCTGCTGCCTTTCGCCGCGTCCGCCCAAGGCCAGGGCCTGCACGTGTTCGCCTGCGAACCCGAATGGGCGGCGCTGGTCAAGGCGCTGGCGCCGCAGGCGCAGGTGACCAGCGCCACCCACGCGCGGCAAGACCCGCACCACATCGAAGCGCGGCCGGCGCTGATCGCCGCGCTGCGGCGCGCGCAGCTGGCGGTGTGCACCGGCGCTTCGCTCGAAGTGGGCTGGCTGCCGATGCTGCAGCAGCGCGCCGGCAATGGCGCGGTGCGCGATGGCGCGCCCGGCATGTTCTACGCTGCCGACCAGGTCGAGCTGATCGACAAGCGCGCCAGCGTGGGCTTCAACGAGGGCGACGTGCACCCCGAGGGCAACCCGCACTTCCAGCTCGACCCCGCGCGCATGGCCGGCGTGGCCCAGGCGCTGGCCCTGCGGCTGGCCCAGATCGACCCACCGCAGGCCGCCGCCTACGCCAGCCGCCATGCCGCCTGGCAAGCCGACTGGCAGCAGAAGACCGCCCAATGGCAGCAGCGCGCCGCGCCCCTGAAGGGCCAGCGCGTGGTCTGCCAGCACGCCACCTTTGCCTACCTGTGGCAGTGGCTGGGCATTCAGCAGGTGGCCGACATGGAACCCAAGCCCGGCGTGCCGCCCACGCCTTCGCACCTGCAGGCGGTGTTGACCCGCGTGCAGGCCGCACCGCCGGTGGCCGTAGTCCACACGCTGTACCAGGACCAGCAGCCGGCGCAATGGCTGGTGCGTCAGCTGGGCGAAGGCAAGACCACGCTGCTGGCGCTGCCCAGCACCGTGACCGACGACGGCGCCAGCGCCACGCTGGACGGCTGGATGGACTCGCTGATCGCCGCGCTGCTCAAGACCACGAACCCGCGATGAACGAGCTGGCCCTGCTGCTGCCGCCGCTGGCCGCCGGCCTGCTGGCGCTGGCCAGCCACGTGCCATTGGGCCGTCAGGTGCTGCGGCGCGGCATCGTGTTCATCGACCTGGCCATCGCGCAGGTGGCGGGCCTGGGCGTGCTGGCCGGCCAGCATCTGCTGCACGACGCGCCGGGTGCGCTGCTGCCCGTGGCTGCCGCCGTGGCCGCGCTGCTGGGCGCGGCGCTGGTGGCGTGGCTCGGCCGTGCCTGGCCCGAGCGGCAAGAGGCGCTGATCGGCCTGCTCTACGTCGGCGCGGCGTCGCTGGCGGTGCTGCTGGTCAGCGCCGACCCGCACGGCGCGCAGAAGCTGCACGGCCTGCTGTCGGGCGATGTGCTGTGGGCCAGCTGGCCGCGGCTGCTGCCGCTGGCGCTGGCCACCGCGGTCTTCTTGCTGGCGCTGGCGTGGCGGCCGGCGCTGCTGGCCAGCGGCTGGGCCTTTTACGGCAGCTTTGCGCTGCTGGTCAGCCTGAGCCTGCCGCTGCTGGGGCTGTATCTGGTGTTCACCACGCTGATCGTGCCCGCGCTGGTGGCGCAGCGCTGGCCGCGCACGCCCGCACGGGCCGCCTTCGCCGTCGGGCTGGCGGGCTATGTGCTGGGGCTGCTGCTGTCGTGGCACGGCGACTGGCCGAGCGGCCCGGCGGTGGTGCTGGCGCTGATCGGCTGCGGCGCGGCAGCCATCGTCGCGGGCGGACGGGCAACACCGACGAGCGGCCGATAATGAGGCATGTGTCCCGCCGATTCAGCGCCTGCCTCTCCCGCCCGTCGAGCCAAGGCCGCCGTGGAGCAGCGGCTGGCCTCCGCCACCGAGCATTGCGCGGCACGCGGCGCGCAGCTCACGCCCCAGCGCGCCGAAGTGCTGGAGTTGCTGCTGCGCCGCGGCGGCCAGGCCAAGGCCTACGATCTGCAAGGCGACATGCAGGCGCGCCACGGCCGCATCGCGCCCACCACCGTCTACCGCGCGCTTGACTTTCTGCAAGAGCACCATCTGGTGCACAAGGTCGATGCCACCAACACCTTCGTGGTGTGCGACCACGCAGAACACGACCACCCCACCCTGCTGCTGATCTGCACCCGCTGCGGACGCGTCGAGGAGGTGCACGACGCCGACGCCCTGAAGCCGCTGCTGGCCATGGTCACGCAGCGTGACTTCGCGACCCAGGCCGTGGAAGTCAAGTGCATTTGCGCTGCGTGCGCGCCCACCGCAGCCTCGATGGATTGATGCTGCATCGCCCAACCGGATTTGAAAGATGAACCCTTCCTCCCACGACTTCGACCTCTTCGTCATCGGCGGCGGCTCGGGCGGCGTGCGCGCGGCGCGCATGGCGGCCACGCGCGGCGTGCGCGTGGGCATGGCCGAAAGCGGGCGCATGGGCGGCACCTGCGTCAACGTCGGCTGCATCCCCAAGAAGCTCTACAGCTACGGCGCGCACTATGCCGAGGCGTTCGAGGAGGCGCGCGGCTACGGCTGGCAGATGGCGCACGCGCCGGCCCTCGACTGGCAGGTGCTGAAGACCAACCGCGCCAAGGAGATCACGCGCCTGAACGGCATCTACGAAGGCCTGATGGTGAACGCCGGCGTGCAACGCCTGCAGGGGCACGGCCGCATCGTCGATGCGCACACCGTCGAGGTGACGGGCGACGACGGCCAGGCCACGCGCCACACGGCGCGCCACATCCTCATCGCCACCGGCGGCACGCCCTTCGTGCCCGCCATCGAAGGGCGCGAGCTGGCCGTCACCTCCGACGACATGTTCGACCTGCCCGTGTTCCCGCAGCGTCTGGTGGTGGTGGGCGGCGGCTACATCGGCTGCGAGATGGCCAGCATCTTCCACGGCCTGGGCGCGCAGACCACGCTGCTGTACCGCGGCGAGCAGATCCTGCGCGGCTTCGACGACGAGGTGCGTGCCTTTGCGGCCGACGAGCTGCGCAAGGCCGGCGTGGACGTGCGCGTGGGCTGTGACGTGGCGCGCATCGAGGCCGGCACTGGCGACACCCGCCGCGTGGTGCTGGCCAACGGCAGCGTGCTCGACGCCGACGTGGTGCTGTACGCCACTGGCCGCCGCCCCAACGCGGATGGCCTGGGCCTGTCCGACGTGGGCGTGCAGCAGGCCGACAACGGCAGCATCGTGGTGGACGAGCACTTCGCCACCAGCGTGCCCGGCATCTTCGCGCTGGGCGACGTGACCGGTGGCATGGAGCTGACGCCGGTGGCGCTGGCCGAGGCCATGGCGCTGGTCGACCACCTGTTCGGCACCGCGCCCGGCAAAGTCGCGCGCACCATGGATTACGACAACATCCCCACCGCCGTGTTCACGCACCCGCCCATCGGCACCGTGGGCCTTACCGAGGCGCAGGCGCGCGAGCGGTTCAGCGACATCCAGGTGTTCCGCAGCGACTTCAAGCCGCTCAAGCACACGCTGTCGGGCCGCGGCGAGCGCACCCTGGTCAAGCTGATCGTCGATACGGCCAGCGACCGCGTGGTGGGCCTGCACATGGTGGGCGCCGACGCGGGCGAGATCGTGCAGGGCTTTGCCGTGGCGCTGAAGTGCGGCGCCACCAAGGCGCAGTTCGACGCCACCATCGGCATCCACCCCACCAGCGCGGAAGAGTTCGTGACGCTGCGCGAGGTCAGCCGCAAGTGAGTGGTTGCACGGGCCGCAGTATTGAATTGATAGCTGCCGGCGCTTGCCCTGCATTGTTTTCAAGCATAAATAGCTTGAAACCCTTTATGGACAAGCGCTGACAGCTATTGTTTTTGCTTGATCAGCAACAAGTCTCAGCCAGTGTCGTGGGAGCGGGCTTGCCCGCGATCAGGCGTGGGTTGCGACGAGGCGCCGCATCGCGGGCAAGCCCGCTCCCACACAGCGGATGCAGTCCGCGCGTCATCTGGGACTTCTTGGCGATCACGTGTTTTCGAGATGCCCGGTCAGGCCCCGGACGACTGCCCTGCACCCGCGCGTGCCCGATCCTGCGCCAGGCGTTGCCGCGCACGCCAGCCGCGCCAGCCGGCAAAGCCCAGCGCCAGCACCACCAGTGCGCCCAGCACCCAGCCCTGCACCTCGTGCGCATCCTGCAGCAGGGCCTGCGCCGCGGCGCCGAACATCCAGCCCGCGCCGGCGGCCAGAAAGCCCCACAACGCGGCGCCGATCAGGTTGAACAGCAGAAAGCGCGGCCACGGCATGCTCGACATGCCCACCAGAATCGGCCCGGCCCAGCGCATGCCGTACATGAAGCGCATGCCGATCACCACCAGCATGCCCCAGCGCGCCAGCAGCCGGTTGAAGCGGCGCCGGTAGCGCAGCACCTTCGGCCAGCGCGCCAGCACCTGCTTGCCACGCCAGCGCCCCAGGCTGAACAGCAGGATGTCGCTGAACGCGCCCATGAAGGCTCCCACCGCCATCACGGCCGGCAAATCCAGATGGCCCAGGCGCGCCGCAAAGCCGGCCAGGATGAGCAGGGTTTCCCCCTCCACCAGGCCGCCGAGCACCACTGCCCAGTAGCCGTACTGCGTCACGAATTGCCAGAGACTGTCCATAAACCGCGCGAAATGCCTGCGGGCTGCATTCTGCCGGCTGTCGGCTACGATTCTCATCTCGAGGAGTTACAAACGATGACCGACCTGAGCAAGATCACCTGCATTGAAGACCTGCGCGTGCTGGCCAAGCGCCGCGTGCCGCGCATGTTCTACGACTACGCCGACAGCGGCAGCTGGACCGAGAGCACCTACCGCGCCAACCAGAGCGACTTCCAGAGCATCCTGTTCAAGCAGCGCGTCGCCATCAACATGGAAGGCCGCAGCACCGCCACCACCATGATCGGCGAGCCGGTGACGATGCCCGTGGCGCTGGCACCCACCGGCCTGACCGGCATGCAGCACGCCGACGGCGAGATTGCCGCCGCCCGCGCGGCCCGCCAGTTCGGCGTGCCCTTCACCCTCTCGACCATGAGCATCTGCTCCATCGAGGACGTGGCCGAGCACGCGGGCAAAGGCTTCTGGTTCCAGCTCTACGTGATGCGCGACCGCGACTTCATCGAGCGCCTGATCGACCGCGCCAAGGCCGCCGGCTGCGGCGCGCTGGTCATCACGCTGGATCTGCAGATCCTGGGACAGCGGCACAAGGACATCAAGAACGGCCTCTCCACCCCGCCCAAACCGACCATCGCCAACCTCATCAACCTGGCCACCAAGCCGCGTTGGGTAGCCGGCATGCTGGCCACGCCGCGCCGCAAGTTCGGCAACATCCACGGCCACGTGAAAGGCGTTACCGACATGAGCAACCTCGGCGCCTGGACGGCCGACCAGTTCGACCCGCGCCTGAACTGGGGCGACGTGGAATGGATCAAGCGGCGCTGGGGCGGCAAGATCATCATCAAGGGCATCATGGAGCCGGAGGACGCGCGCCTGGCCGTGGACAGCGGCGCCGATGCGCTCATCGTCAGCAACCACGGCGGCCGCCAGCTCGACGGCGCGCCGTCGGCCATCGCCGCCCTGCCGGCCATCGTCGATGCCGTGGGCAAGCAGATCGAAGTGCACATGGACAGCGGCATCCGCAGCGGCCAGGACGTGCTCAAGGCCTGGGCGCTGGGCGCACGCGGCACCTACATCGGCCGCGCCTTTCTGTGGGGTCTGGGCGCCGCGGGCGAAGCCGGCGTGACCAAGGCGCTGCAGATCATCCACAAGGAACTCGACACCACCATGGCCTTCTGCGGGCATACGCAGATCGGGAATGTGGACAAGGGGATTTTTCGGGCGGGGACGTATCCGGTGGGGTGACGCTGCCCAACCACTCATCACAGCCGATCGCCCTCAGCAACGACTGAGGCTATTTATCAACTTGGGAAGTTACATGAACCGGATTTTTTTTATCGCGCTCTCAGCGATCATCTTGACAGGCTGCTCCAGCTACCCATCGTTCCGGGATAAAAATCGATCGAATATTATTCAAATCGAAAGAGGCATGACTCGCCCACAAGTCATGCAGATTATGGGAACCAATTCTGTCAGCGGAATTGATGGCACCATTACCAACCCTTATAAAGAGAACTTATTCGTGATCACAATGGAATAGAGTACGAGGTTTTCTATTACTACACTGAAAAAGTTGGAAATAAGAGCCGGGAACAAGGAATGACCCCTGTCATCCTGAGAGACGGCAGAGTAGTCGGCATTGGCTGGCGATATCTTGGGTCGCCAGAATCTCATTCCAAAGAAGGTGAAACAACCATATCCATACCAAGAGTCAGCGGAAACCCGAGAAAACAACCAACCATCGTACCGAATGCCTACGGCCCTGGAGTCCACATGAATCAATATGGACAAGCAGTCACCTTAACGCCGGAAAGCGGTGGAGTTCAGGGAGAACATCTCGAAATTAACCCGAATGCCTACGGACCTGGTATTCACATGGACCAATATGGCCGCCCTGTAAGAGAGAAAAGATGGCCCTAATTCCAATATCCACTGGGAAATTGGGGTCAGATTAACATTTCCATGTCCATCGACCGGCATCCACTCGAGGGGAAATTGAGGTCGGATGCACGACTGTCCGGCAATATTCTCAAATAGAGGGAAAATCGGGGTCAGAGAATAATCTTTGAACGGCGGACAGGAGCGTCTTCATCCCCCAGCTTGCCCAAGGGTAAATCGGGGTCAGAGAACAATTTTTGAACGGCGGACAGGAGCATCTTCAACCCCCGGCTTGCCCAAGGGCCTACAAGCCCTGACTAGCCTAGCCATCGCGCCATCCCAGTCGTCTTTTTCTGGGTAGCACCTTGCCACCCTCCCCACCACGGACAAATCATTCATGCTTATTCGCCAACCCGCCCTTGCAGCACTGGCCCTTCTTGCCAGCCTGGCGGTACACGCCCATGTGCCCTTCCTCAAGCCCAGCCAGTTCAACATCGAGAACCCCCGGCTGCAGGTGGAATCGGCGTTCACGGAGTTTCCGTTCCAGGCCGATTTCGCGATGGATTCGCCCAACTTCTCGATCACCCAGCCCGATGGCACCGTCACGCCACTGAAGGCAAGCGCCCGCACCAAGGCCGCCGTGTACCTGGAGCCGGTAATCGGCGCGGCCGGCACCTACCGGGTGAGCACTGGCGTGCGCGTCGGCCCCAGGTACAAAGCGGTGGAGACGGCCGCCGGCAAGCTCTATTTCGCAGGCGACATGCAGCGCGTGAGCGGCGCGCCCACGTCCATGCAGTACTACAGCAGCGCCGATGTGTACCTGGCCAAGGGCGAACCCGCCTACGCGCCTCGCCCGAGCGAGCGCGGGGTCGAGATCATTCCCCTGTCGTCACCCAACCGCCTGGCCGTGGGCGCGCCCTTGCAACTGAAGGTGCTGCAAGACGGCAAGCCCGCCGCGCAGGCCCGCGTCGTGGTGGCGTATGACAACGAGCACTACAAGAAGCACCGCGTCGAGGACTTGTACGACGTGGAGAACGTGCGCACCAGCAGCCTGCGGACGAACGACGGCGGCCAGTTCTCCGTCACGCCGACGCAGGGCGGGCTGATGTACCTCTTCGTGACCCTGCACAGAAAGGTGCAGCCCGATCTGTGGGAGAGCCACAACGCCGGGCTGACGCTGGAGGTTGCGCCACCCGCGCCATGACGCGCTAGACCCAGCGCCGCACCCGCGCCGCGTAGCGGGCGTAGGCTTCGCCGAAGCGCTGGCGCAGCACGCGTTCCTCGGGCTTGATCTGCAGGGTGTCGAGCAGCACCACGAACAGCGGCAGGCCCAGCAGCGCGGCGGCGTTGCCCAGCCAGACGGCCCAGCCGACCAGCACCAGCCCCATGCCCAGGTACATGGGGTTGCGCGTGATGCGATAGATGCCGCCGGTGACCAGGGCGCTGGCCTTGTGGGGCGACAAAGGGTTGACGGTGGTGCGGGCGCGGTGGAACTGCCAGGCGCCGGCCAGCGCGATCAGGCCGCCGGCCAGCGCGATGCCGAGCGCGGCGCCCAGGCCGAAGGGCCAGGCGCCCTGCGGCCACAGCTGCGCGACGGGAAAGGCGCGGGCCAGCGCCCACATGAGCACGCCGATGGCCAGGTCGATGACCGGGGGCGGGATCTTGTGCTCGTACCAGCGGGACATGGCGGGGGATGGGTGCGGGTCAGCTCAGATGCTTCTGCATTGATAGCTGCTGGCGCTTGCTGGACAAGCGCTGGCGGTCTTTTTCATGCTGATTGGCGACCCGTTCCAGACTCCTTCCCCCGCTGGGGGAAGGCCGGGATGGGGGCCTGGCTCGTTCGCCCGACAGGCTGTGGGGTGTGCATACGGGGCTGGCCCCCGCCCCTGCCCTCCCCCAGAGGGGGAGGGAGCGAAATCAAAGTGCCACGCTCCCACAGGACACGGCACGCGCCTACTTGCGCATCAGCACCTTGAGCGCGTTCTGCAGGCGGCGCGCGGTGGCGTCGTCGTGGGCGGTGGCCAGCACCTTGCCGGCGTCCTGCGCCCAGGTTTCGGCGGGGGCGGGGTCGTTGCGGCGCGTGAGCAGTTGCAGTTGCAGCGCACGGCGGGCGTCGAGGTGCTCGGCGGGGGTGGGCACTTCGGCGGCCATTTCCAGGCGCAGCAGGGGCTCGGCGGCGCTGCCTTGCGGGGCGGACTGCAGGGCCTGAGCCCAGGCGCTGCGGGTGCCGCCAGTGACGCCGCGGCCCAGCTCCTGCGCGCTGGGCAACTGATCCGGCTGGCGCTGCTGCCAGGCACTGAGCAGTTGGGTGACGGTTTCGCCGTGCGCCTGCGCGGCCAGTTTCTTGAGCTGGGCCTGCGCGGCTTCGACGGCGTCGCGCTGGGCGCGGAAGGCGGCGTCGCCCAGGCGCGGGCCGCGGTCTTCGCGCGGCGGGCGGCCTTCGAAGCGGCCACCGCCGTCGCGGCGGTCACCGCGATCACCGAAGCGGCCGCCACGGTCGCCACCGGGGCCACCGCGGGCGTCGCGGCCACCGGGGCGGCCATCGCGGCGGTCGCCGAACTTGCCGCCACGGCCGGCGGGCGCGGCCTCGGCACGCCTGGCGCCAGGGCGGTCGTCGCCGCGCATGGCGATGAGGGGCTTGGCGGGCTTGGGCGCGGGGGCCGGTGCGGCGGCTTCGGGTGCGGCGCCCTCGCCTTCGGCCGGCGGCGCATCGGCAGCCGCTTCCGCAGGCGCAGGCGCTTCACTTTCAGAAGCTGCCGGCGCCCCATCGGCGGGCGCTGCAGCCACTTTTTCTTCAGAAGCGGCTGCAGGGGCTGCAGCCAGCTGGCCGCGCGTGGCGGCTTCGAGCTGGGCCATGGCGGCACGAATCTTCTGCGCATCGCCGCTGGCGTTGGCGGCTTCCAGCGCCTTGGCGGCCTCAAGCACGGCGCGGTCGTGCGCGCTCATGGCGGCCTGCTGGCGCTCGCGCTCGGCGCCCTTGCGGTTGAAGGCCTCGTCGATGGGCTTGCGGAAGGCGTCCCACAGGCGCTGCTCGTGCTTGCGGTCCAGCGGCACGGCCTGCGCCTCGGCCTGCCAGCGCTGCTGCAGGGCCTTGACGGCGTCGATGCGCAGTTGCGGCGCGGCGCCCAGCTGCTCGGCCTCGGCGATCAGGGCCTGGCGGCGCGCGGTGCTTTGCTTTTGCGCGGCTTCCAGCGGCTGCGCGGCGGCATGGATGGCGGCCTTCCACTGCGGCTGCAGTTCGGCGAACTGCTTTTCAGACAGGTGGCCGGCGTTGCGCCAGCGGTCGCTGAACTGGTGGATCTGGCGGTTGAAGGCTTTCCAGTCGGCGCCCTCGCCGGCGCTGGCATGGGCTTCGCCCCAGGCCTTGACCTCTTCGATCAGCGCGCTGCGCTGGGCCTTGTGCTCGGCGGCTTCGGCGCGCACCTTGGTGAGCCACTCGTCCACGAACTTGTGGGCGGCGTTGCAGGCGCGGTCGAAGCGCTTCCACAGCGCGTGGTTGGGCGCGCCGCCCTGGTCGGCGGTTTTCCACTCGTCGCGCAGCTTGCGGATGGCGTCCTGCAGCTTGCGGCCGCCCATGGCGGGCACCAGCTCGTAGCCTTCTTCCAGCGCGGCGGTTTCAGTGCCTTTTTGGCCTTCAGCGCCCGCCTGGTCTGCGCTGGCAGCTTCGGTTTCAGGAGCAGCCGGTGCTTCGGCGGCATCGACGGCCGCAGTCTCTGCGGGCTGGGACGGCTCGACCGCGGCCTCGGTACCGGCGGGCGCAGCGTCGGTCGATGGGGCATCGTTCTGGCCCTCAACGCCGGCCGGCTCTGCGCGGGCAGCTTCGGTTTCAGGAGCAACGGGCGCAACTTCAACCGCCTCGGCAGGTTCCGCCGCTTCGGCCTGGCGCGGCGCCGCGGCGCCCTTGATCTTGCGCTTGACCAGCAGCGCCTCGGCCTTGGCGACGAGTTGCTCGCGCAGCTTGTCGGCGCTCCAGCGCTGCCAGCCTTCCAGCTCGCCGGCGCTGACCAGCGCGGCGTGCACGCGCGCCTCCAGCGCGTCGTCGATCAGGCGGCCGTGGGTCTTGAGCGAGGCGCGCAGCGCGTTGGTGGCGCTGTGCATGTTCTTGGTGTGGCCGGCGGTGACGGCCTGCTCCAGCAGCATCACGCCGGCTTCGACGGCCTTCTGCGCGGCGGCGCGCTGCTCGGGGTCGACCTTGGGCTTGGCCGGCTTGTCGGCCGCCGGGGCGGCGGCGGGGGCTTCGCCACGGGCGGCGCGGATCTCGTCGGCCCACACGGGCACGGGCGGCAGCGGCGCGGCAGCGTCGGCGGCGGCGGCCACGGTTTGCGCCAGCGCGGCGCCGAAGGCGTCCCACACGGCCGTGAGCTGGCTTTGCGCGGCTTCGAGCTGCGGCGGGTAGCGCACGTCCACGCTCAGCCACTGCGGGTCGGCCAGCAGCAGGCGGGCCTGGGCGCGCCATTGCTCGACATCGGCCTGCAGGCCCGGCTGCTGCGCCTGCGCGTCCTGCCAGGGCTTGGTGGACAGCAGCTCGATGCGCTGCGCCAGCAGGGCGGCGGCCTCGCGCTGCACCATCACGCGCTGCTGCACGTCTTCCACCTTCTTGATGCGGTCGACCAGCTCGGCGCGCAGGCTGGACAGCGGCTCGCGCGACAGCGGCGCGCCGGCCTTGGCAGCGTCGCGCTGCCAAGCCAGGGCGTCGGCGATGTTCAGACGCGCGGCCTGCAGCAGCGCCAGCGCCTTGCTCTCCCATTCGGCGGCCACGGCCTCCTGGCCCTTGGCGCGGCGCAGTTCGTCGAGCTTTTCGCGCAGCGCCCTGGCGGCGCCCTTGTCCTTGGACGAGAGTTCCTTGAACACCTCCTGCATCTGCTCGGGCGCCGGCTCGGTGGCCAGCCACTCGCGCACGCGCTGGGCGCGCTCGCCCGAGGTGGCGGCCGAGAACACGCCGCCCGTGAGGGCATCGAGCGGGTGCGCCTCAGGCGCCTTGGGGGCGGCGGCCTCGGGCTCGGGCTGCTGGTCTTTGTTGTCGCGGGAGAAAGGGAACATGCTGTGGATTGGAAAACGTCGGTGCAGGCACCATGCCCGCGGGAACTGTGTATTTTCGCCTCTAAATGGGCGCGGGGCTGGCGGCGCGCGCCCTGAGCGGCTTTCGGGTGCGGCGCGCTCAGCGCGTGGCCAGGGTCAGCTCGGCCCGCGGCGACCAGGCCTTGGCCGCGCCCGCCGCATCGCTGGCGGCACTGGCCGGGGCGCTGGCCGCCGTGGCAGCGGTCGTGGCACCGGCGCGCGGCGCACCCAGAAACAGGCGCTCGGCCGGCAGTTGCTTGCTGGCCAGATAGTCCTTCACGGCCGCGCCGCGCTGCACCGCCAGCTGGCGCATGGCGTCTTCGCTGACCTCGATGTGCGACAGCAGCAGCGCCTCCATCTCGGGCACCGGCACGTCCTTGAGCAGGCCGATGGCATTGCGCGGCTTGCCGGGCAGATCGGCACGGCGGTAGAGCTGGCGCAGCAGCACGGGGTATTCGGCATCGGTCACCGCGGCTGCGGCGGATTGAGTGCCAAACTGGCCCGCAGCGCCCGCCCCATCTGCGCCAGAAGCTTCCTTATTGATAGCATTTTCAGCCGGCGACGCGGCGCTGGCCGGCGCGGCGGGCGTGGGTGCACCGGCCCGCTTTTCCGCCGCCACCATGGCCTTCAGGCGTTCGCGCCGGTAGCCTTCGCGCTCCTGCGCCAGGCTGGCGGTGCCCACCACCGTGAGCTTGAGCTGCGGCCGGTCGGTCAGCGCCTTGGCGATCTGGTCGAGTTGCTCGCGCGCCTTGGGCTGCAGTTGCGCGCTGCCGGGGGCGAAGGCCACGTTGGCCATGTCCTCGCCGCCCGCGCCGCCCAGCGCGCGCGCCAGCAGCGTGAACGGTGCGGTGATGGCGCGGCCGATCAGGTTGACCACGGCCTTGAAGATGATCGGGCCGATGGAGAACTGCGGATCGTTCAGCGAGCCGCTGATGGGCAGGTCGAGGTCGATCACGCCCTTGCTGTCGGCCAGCAGCGCGGTGGCCAGCTTCACGGGCAGGCTGGCGGGCGCGCCCTGCACCGGCTCGCCGAAGGTGAGCTGGTTGAGCACCAGCTTGTTGCTGGCCGTGAGGCGGCCATCCGGCTCGACCTTGTAAGCCACGTCCATGCTGAGCTTGCCGCGCTCGATGCCGTGGCCGGCGTACTTGACCGAATAGGGCGACAGCGGCGGCAGCTCCAGGTCGGTCACCTGGCCGTGGATGTCCAGCGCCAGCGGCTTGGCCAGGGGGTTGAGCTTGCCCGTCACCTGCAGTGCGGCGCTGCCCTCGGCGCGGCCGGTGAGGTTCAGGTCGGCCATCTGCGGCGCGCCCGCCGGGGCGACGGAGCTGAAGGCGCTCAAGGCCCCGTTCAGCTCGGTCAGGTCGGCCGAATAGTTGGGGCGGATGAAGCGGTCGGAGAACAGCACGCGGCCGCTGGCCATGCGGATGGGGCCGAAGCGAATGACCGGCGCCATCGGGTCGACCTGCTGCACCGATGGGGCTGCAGCGGCCGCCGGTGGCGCGCCGGCAGCTACTGAATCGGTAGCTTCGCCACTGTTCTCGCCGGCCGCGGGCATGCCGGATGGCGCGGGCCGCACAGCCACGGACGTGGCCGGTGCGGCGATGTCGGCAGCGCCGTCCTTCGACTTCACCACGTCCTGCAGATTGATGCGGCCGTTGGGGTGGATGATGAGGCGCGCGTAGAAATCCGACAGCAGCGTGTCCTTGACCTCCACCTGCGGCGGCTTGCCGGGCTCCAGCTGCACGTCCAGCCCGGCCAGCCTGAGCTGCTTCCAGCTCAGCAGCTCCTCGCCCAGGCCGCCGCCGCGCCCCACGGCGGTCGATGGCGCCAGCGCGGCCTGCGAGGTGCCGGCCTTCGCTGCCGGCGGCGCCTTGGCGGCATCGGCCGGCACCTGCGCATCCGGCGCGGCCGCCGTGCCCGGCCGGCTGTGGGTGCGCAGCTCTTCCACACTGGCATCGCCGCTCACACGCAGGCGCGGCCCCTGCGTGAGGTGCGCGAAGTTCACGTTGCCCTTGAAGCTGGTGTCGGCGCGCAGGATGTCGACGTTCAGCGCATCGCCGAAGTACGGCTCGAAGCTGTGCAGCGGCAGGCGCTGCGCATCGACCGCGCCCTGCGCCGTCAGCGGCGTCAGGCCCACTTGGCCGCGCCACGACAGGCGGCCCGGCTCGGCCCGGCCGCCGCCCGGCCCGCCGGCCAGGCGGGCGCTCAGGTTGACGGGGATGGGCGACTTGCCGTTCAGGTCGACTTGCTTGGCGTCGATCTGCAACTGCGTCAGCTCGGCCTCCACCGTGCCGGGCACGGCGGCATCGCGCCAGCCCACGGTGCCGCCGGCCAGCGCCAGTTCGTTCACCAGCACTTTCCACGGGAAGTCGGTGGCCGGGCCGCCGCGCGGTTTCGGCTTGGCCGGCTCAGCCGGCTGGGCGCCAGCGGGCTGGCGCAGCCAGGCTTGGTACATCAGGGCCTGGTCCGCGCCGCGCTCCACCGTCACGCGCGGCGCCTGCACGCCCAGCTTGCCCACGGTGACGGCGCGCGTGCGCAGATCGACCAGCACCTGGCTCAGGTCGACCTGGGCGATGCTGGCCAGCGGGCCGCTTCGGTCAACGCCCCGCGCGGCGCCGATCGCTTGGCTTGGGCGGGTGCCGCGCTGGCGGCGGGGGTCGGGGCTTCGGCCAGCATCAGCTGGCGCAGCGTCAGCTGCTCGGCGGCGATCTTCAGCTCGGGCGGCAGGTCGCGCGCCTGCGGCGGCGCCCATTGCAGGCCCACGTGGGCGTCCAGCTCGCCCGTCAGGCGCGGCACCAGGTGCGGCGCCAGGTAAGGCGCGGCCAGCCCCAGCGGCAGGTGGGCGATGCGGGCGTTGACCTCGGCACCGCGCTCGGCCGCCGTGCCCTGGAATTCGATGGAGGGCACGGAACCGCGCGCGGCCGAACCGCTGAAAGTGAGCGGCTGCGCGAACGGCAGGCCGATGGTGGTGGCCGCCAGCTCGAATTCGTTCAGGCGCACCGCGGCGGCCGGCACACCGTCGGCGGCCGTGGTGTCGTCGGTGAAGTCCAGCGTGCCGCCGTGTACGGCCAGCTTGTCGATGGCCACCTGCCACGCAGGCGCCGCGGCGGCGGCTGCACCGGCACCGGCACCGCTGGCGCGCGATGCGGGCGGCTGCGACGATTCAGAGTCAAATCGGGCTTCAGCGCTTGCTGCACCTGCGCCGACAGCTCCTGATTCAGGAGCATTGGCGCCGCCCGGCGTGACCAGCAGGTTGAACTGTCCGTCCGCCTGGCGCCGCAGCGCCAGGTGCGGGCCGTTCAGCTCGACCGCCGCCAGGTGCACCTTGCGTTCCAGCGGGCGCACTTCACCCAGCTGCACTTTCAGCGCATCGAAGGCCAGCGCATCGGCGCCCTGCCCGTCCACCGATTTCAGGCCGCTCACCGTCAGCGTGCCGCCCACGCGCAGCGACGGCTGGGGCGTCTGCTCGAAGCCCAGGCGCAGGTCCGCGTCCACCGTGGCGGCCTGCAGCTTGATGGGCAGGCCGGGCGGGATGTAGCCCAGGTAGGGCTGCAGATCGAGCCCGCTCAGGCGGAAGGCGGCGTCGGCGTGGCGCGAGGCGTCGAACGGCAGCGCCTCGGCGCGCGAGTCGAAGGCGCTGCCGTTGGCCACGAAGGCCAGTTGCGGCTGCACCTTGATCTGGCGCTGCGACGGCAGGTTGCTGATGAAAGGCAGCGCCAGGCGCAGGTCGCGCACCTCGTGCTGGGGCCCGACCGCGCGGTCGTCGAAATCGATGCGCCCGCCGCTCAGGTCGATGTTGTAGAGCGCGAAGCGCGCCGGCTCGCCCGGCTCGGCGGGCTGGGGGCGCGCGGCCAGCCGGGCCAGGATGTCGTCGATGTCGTAGCGGCCGTCGCCCAGGTGCGTCAGGCGCACGGCGGGCGCCTCGATCTGGAGGGCGTCGATCACCGGCGCCAGGCGGAAGATGGATTGCAGCTCGGCATCGGCATACACGCGCTTGACGCTGAACTGGTCGGGCGCGCCATCGGCACCGGCCACCGCCACGTCGTTCAGCGTCAGCTCCAGCGTCCAGGGCTTGAAATCGACGGCTCCGATGCGCACCGCGCGCCCAAGCTGCGCGCTGGCGATCTTCTCGCCCTGCCACTTCAGCAGCGGCGGCAGCCCCAGCCAGCCCAGCGCCCAGAGCCCGAGCAGGCCCGCGCCGGCGTACAGACCGCGCCGCACCCAGCGGTTGGCAGGCAGCCGGCGCCTGGGCCGAGGTGGCGGCACGGCGGGGTCGGATTCGGAAATGGCTGGACTGGAAGACTGCGGCTGGCCGGACATGACGGACGGGATTGTCGCTTCTGCCCATCAACGCGGCCGCCGCGGCGGCGACGACAAGGCAACGAATCGCAAGCGACACCCGCTGCTGCAGCCAGAAACGAGAAAGCCCGGCGTTTCGGCCTGCAGCCTGCCCGCCGGGCTTTCAGGCAGCGTGACAAAAGCGTCGTGGTCTGCCTGGGTCCGCATCGGAAAGCTTGCTGTTTCCGGCTGCGGCGAAGGCAAAGGATTGCCTTCAAGGTGGGGCTGATGGGTTTCCATGTCGCTGTATCGACTACAGCGGACCGGCTCCTGTCAGCCAATGCCCGAGTACCTCGGACGCCTTCACTGTAGGCCAGCATGGCACCGTGAACCAGTGATGAATTTCAATCCGCCGTCTCCCATCATTGCCGCGCTCAATCAGCGCGGCAGTGCGGGTCGGTGTCACTGTCAGCGCCCTGCGTCCGCGCTCCGAAGGCGGGAGCAGCAACGCTTTGCAAGCGGTTTCTTATACGGAAAATAGAATCTAACCTCCATTTTTTAGTATTGACCCGGCATTTAGGCAACTCCTAGAATCGCCTGTTCCCGACAAAATTAGTGGGAAACCCTGAGAGAGATTCGTTGCCGACCCCGGCAAACCGCACTGCCACGACAGACAACACAGGAGACAGGCGCCAGCTGTCACAGGCGCCCGCAGCGCGGCGATGAACCCAGGATGCAGGATCACGGTCGCCAGGCCGCAGGCATCGCCCCCCAAGGGCAGATGGACCTGAGATGGCCAGCACCGCCCTTGCGTCCCGACAAGGAGAGCTATGACATTGTCAGCATCTGTGGCCGCCGTGGGGCGCGGCTTCAAGACCTTCGCCGGTGACGTGGCCGAAGGATTTTTCGAGATCACGCACAACGGCCTGGCCCTGGTGGGCATCGTGGTGGTGGTGCTGGCGGCCCTGCTCGGCGCACGGCCTGATCTGCGCCATCAGGGCGAGCAGCAGCTGACCGAATGGCTGACGGCGCGCAAGATCGCCGCCATGGGCATCACCCCCGAACTGGGCGCCATCGAGCGCGCCACCGCCGCCAACCCCCGCGACCTGCCGCGCGAGCAGGCCAACGTGGCCCTGTGGATCAGCAAGAAGTACCGCGTGGCGCCCGAGCCCGTGGCCGCGCTGGTGGCCGAGGCCTACGAGGTCGGCCGCGACACCAAGCTCGACCCGACGCTGATCCTGGCCGTGATGGCCATCGAATCCAGCTTCAACCCGTTCGCGCAGAGCCCGGTGGGCGCGCAGGGGCTGATGCAGGTGATGACGCAGATCCACTCCGACAAGTACCAGCACTTCGGCGGCCTGTACGCGGCCTTCGACCCCAAGAGCAACCTGCGCGTGGGCGTGAAGATCCTGCAGGAATACATCGGCCGCACCGGTTCGGTCGAAGGCGGCCTGAAGTGGTACGTGGGCGCCGCCAACCTGCCGTCGGACGGCGGCTACGCCAGCAAGGTGCTGGCCGAACACGCGCGCCTGTCGCAGGTCGCCAAGGGCAAGGCGATTCCGCTGAACGACAACACCCCCGCCCTGCGCGCGGCCACCACGCCGGAACCCGCCGCGCCCGCCAGCCCGGCGCCGATCAAGGTCGCCGCTCTGTCCTGACGCGGCTTGGCGCGTCCTGCTCCAGGCGCGCCCGCTTTCCATCCCATCCCCCAGCGGCGCCGCATGGGCGTCGGCTAAACTCCCTGCCGTGCGCGACTGGCGATAGGTGCCGTGCTTTCAGAGGCGGTGCTGACGTGGACATGCGGCGGACTGCCGCCCACCACCACGGGGAAGCGCACCGCCCTTGCGCGTGTGGCGCTCGCGGCGTGTTCCGCCGTTCGCCTGGGCAGCCCTTGCACCGCCGAGGGAGGACCTTTTCGAAGGACTGCCGTGTTCAACCGTTCCACGCACACCATCGCCAACACCGACGCCGACGTCTGGGCCGCCATCCAGGCCGAGCACCAGCGCCAGGAAGACCACATCGAGCTGATCGCCAGCGAGAACTACGCCTCGCCCGCCGTGCTGGCCGCCGCCGGCACGCAGCTGACCAACAAGTACGCCGAGGGCTACCCCGCCCGCCGCTATTACGGCGGCTGCGAGCACGTCGACGTGGTCGAGCAGCTGGCCATCGACCGCGTGAAGGAGTTGTTCGGCGCCGAGGCCGCCAACGTGCAGCCGCACTGCGGCGCCAGCGCCAACATCGCGGCCTTCATGGCCTTCCTGAAGCCCGGCGACACCATCATGGGCATGAGCCTGGCCGAAGGCGGCCACCTGACGCACGGCATGCCGCTGAACATGTCGGGCAAGTGGTTCAACGTGGTCAGCTACGGGCTGAACGCGCAGGAAGCCATCGACTACGAGGCGATGGAGCAGAAAGCGCACGAAACCAGGCCCAAGCTCATCATCGCCGGCGCCTCGGCCTATTCACTCGAGATCGACTTCGCCCGCTTTGCCAAGGTGGCCAAGGACGTGGGCGCCATCTTCATGGTCGACATGGCGCACTACGCGGGCCTGATCGCCGGCGGCGTCTACCCCAACCCCGTGCCGCACGCCGACGTGGTGACCAGCACCACGCACAAGAGCCTGCGTGGCCCGCGCGCCGGCTTCATCCTGATGAAGGCCGAGCACGAGAAGGCCATCAACAGCGCTGTGTTCCCCGGCCTGCAGGGCGGCCCGCTGATGCACATCATCGCGGCCAAGGCCATCGCCTTCAAGGAGGCACTGCAGCCTGAGTTCAAGCAGTACGCGCAGCAGGTGAAGCAGAACGCCCAGGTGGTGGCCGAGACGCTGACCGAGCGCGGCCTGCGCATCGTCAGCGGCGGCACGCAAAGCCACGTGATGCTGGTCGACCTGCGGCCCAAGGGCATCACCGGCAAGGATGCCGAGGCTGTGCTGGGCAGCGCGCACATGACGATCAACAAGAACGCCATCCCCAACGACCCCGAGAAGCCCATGGTGACCAGCGGCGTGCGCATCGGCACCCCGGCCATGACCACGCGCGGCTTCAAGGAAGCCGAAGCCCGCGCCACCGCCCACCTGGTGGCCGACGTGCTGGACAACCCGCGTGACGAGGCCAACTTGGCCGCGGTGCGTGAGAAGGTGGCCAAGCTGACCAAGGCCTTCCCTGTCTACGGCTGAGTCGTCTGGCCGCTAGAGCGTGCCGGTGCGGCTGAGGCGCCCTTGGACGGGCGCCCGCCGTAGCAGACTGCCCCGCTCCTGTAATAAGAGCTGCTCGCGCTTATTTGACGGTGCCTGAGACCCGATAAGACCCTGAATCGATGCGCTGCCCTTTCTGCGCCCATACCGAGACCCAGGTGGTCGACACCCGCACGTCGGACGATGGCGACTTCGTGCGCCGGCGGCGCCAGTGCGGGCATTGCGCCAAGCGCTTCACCACCTACGAGCGGCCCGACGTCAGTTTTCCCAGCATCGTCAAGAAGGATGGCCGGCGCGTGCCTTATGCGCGGGCCAAGCTGCAAGGCTCGCTCGATCTGGCGCTGCGCAAGCGCCCCGTGAGCACCGAGCAGATCGACGCCGCCATCGAGCGCATCGAGGAAAAGCTGCTGGGCAGCGCCGCGCGAGAGGTCGCCTCCAGCCGCATCGGCGAACTGGTGATGCGCGAGCTGAAGAAGCTCGACAAGGTGGCCTACGTGCGCTTTGCCAGCGTCTACCGCAGCTTCGAGGACATCGACGAGTTCCGCGCGCTGGTGGATGAAGTGCGGCGCTGATCGCCGCTGGGCAAGACATGGCAGACGGCGGATGGCGTGGGTGGTGGCTGGCGCTGGCCGCGGCGCTGGCGCTGCACCTGGCGGCACTGTGGCTGGTGCAGCCAGCGCGCTACGGCGTGAGCGCCGCCGCACAGCCTATGACCTGGCGCGTGCAGGTGCACACGCGCACTCAGCCTGTCACGCCACCTCCAGCAATACCGGCAGCCCCGCCCGCGACGCCGCAGCCCGCCAAGCGCCCGGTGACGCCCAGACCGACCCGTGCAACCGCACGTGCGCCCGCGCCTGCGCCGGCCGTCGAAGAGATTATCCCCACCCCCCCGCCTCCGGTGGAACCGCCGCCCGTGGCGCACGCTGACCCGGCGCCGCGCGCCGACAGCGCGCGGCTGTGGCTGGACGCCAACCTGGCCGATCGGGCGCCGACGCCGATCGACAACGAATGGCGCCTGGCCGAGATGCCCTGGCCCGACGCGTATCCCACGATCGAGGTGCAGTTGTGGATCGATTCGGACGGCCGCATAGAGCGCTTCGAGCTGCAGGGCGAGGCGGCCAGCGACCCGGTGGTGCAGCAGCTGTTTGCGTCGTTCAGCGAGACGCCCATGCGCCCCGCCTACTTCCGCAGCGTGCCGGTGCCCAGCACCATGCGCATCCAGCTCTGGCAAGGCGACGGGCCGGAGCCCGACTTCGTAGCGCCGCTGGCGCCCGCCTCGCGCTGAGCGGGCGCCGAGAGCGCATCGAGAAGGCCGGCCTCAGCGCGGCAGGTTGGCCATGGCCCACTGCACGACGTGGGCCGGATTCGTCATGGCGCCGGGCTGGCGCGCCACCTCGCGCCCGCCGACGAACAGTGCCAGCGTGGGAATACTGCGGATGTTGTAGCGCGTGCCCAGCGCCTGGGCGGCCTCAGTGTTGACCTTGGCGACGCGCACACGCGGCTCCAGGTCGGCGGCGGCCTTCTCGTAGGCGGGCGCCATCATGCGGCAGGGCCCGCACCAGGGCGCCCAGAAGTCGACCAGCACCGGGATCTGGCTGCGCAGAACGTGCTTGTCGAACGCCGCCTCGTCGTCCAGCGCCACCGGGTGGCCAGTGAACAGCGGCTGCTTGCACTGGCCACAGTCGGGCGCGCTGCCCAGCTGGTCGGCCTTGACGCGGTTGGTGGTGTGGCAGTGCGGGCAGACGACGTGCAGGGGCTCGCTCATCACAAGGCTCCGGATTCAGGCGGCGGGTGCGGCGTCGGGCGCTGCGGTGTCGGGCGCGGGCTTGGCGCGTGCGGCGGCAATGGCGTCGCAGGCGGCCATTTCGGCGCGCATGGCGGCATCCAGCGGCGAGCGGCACAGGCCGGCATCACCGTAGTGCAGGTTCTCGTAAAGCGCGGTGGCGGCCGGGCTTTGCTCCAGCAGGGGCTGCCAGTCGATGTCGGTATTGGCCAGCATGGCCGACAGGCGCGCGGCCACGGTGCGGTACTGGTGGGCGTCGACGGCCTGGCGGCTGGCATCCAGCCGCTCCAGCAACTGCGCCAGGATGGCAGCGGTTCGGGTGGGGGCTTGCAATGTCTTCATGCCTTACCAATTGGGGTCCTGCTGAGTAAATGCAAGACCAGCGGCCAGCATCCGGACGTGCTTCGATTACTACATAATCGATAGCTTATTGCGCTTGATAGGCGGGCGCTAGCGGCAAAAATGGCTTGAAATTTCAGCGCGACCTCAGCGGATCGAGCAGACGCCGCAGACCGGCCTGGTCGATCTCGTGCATCAGCGCCAGCAGGCGCCCCACCTCGCCCTTGGGGAAACCCTTCTGAGCAAACCAGTTCAGATAAGCGCCCGGCAGATCGGCGATCAACTGGCCCTTGTACTTGCCGAAGGGCATGGCCAGCGTGACCAGCCGCTGTAGCTGCTCGGCGTCGTGCGGCGTCGGCGCGCCCACGTCCACCGCTTCAGCCCAGCGCCTTGCCCAGCCGCGCGATGCCTTCGCGGATCCTCGCCTCGTCCGCCGTGGCGAACGACAGGCGCAACGTGCTCACGTCCGGGTTGGCGCAATAGAACGGTGCGCCGGGCACGAAGGCCACGCCCTGCTCGATGGCCTTCTTGGCAAACGCGTTGCCGTCACTGACCTTGCCGCCCGCGCCGGTGAGCCGCGCCCACACGAACAGGCCGCCCTGCGGTTGCACGAACTCGATGGCGTCGCCCAGGTCGCTGCGCAGCGCATCGCCCATGGTCTGGGCGCGCGCGCCATACACCTGCCGCACGCGCGCCAGCGTGGCCGGCATGCGCCCGGCGGCCAGGTACTGCGCGGCCGTGGCCTGCGCGAAGGTGCTGGTGTGCGCGTCGCTGAACTGCTTGCACATCACCGCCGTGGCCAGCAGTTCGGGCGGCGCCACCATCCAGCCCACGCGCAGGCCGGGCGACAGCACCTTGCTCAAGCTGCCGCAGTGCACCAGCCAGTCGCGGCTGCCGGGCACTTCGCTCGACAGCGCCAGCAGGCTGGGCGGCGGCGGCTGGTCGAAATACAGGTCGCCATACGGATCGTCCTCGACGATCAGCGTCTGGTACTTCACCGCCAGCTCCAGCACGCGCTTGCGGCGCTCCAGGCTCAGCATCGCGCCGCTGGGGTTGCCGAAGGTGGGGATCAGATAGACGAACTTCGGCTTGTGCTGCGCGATCAGGCGCTCCAGCTCATCCACTTGCACGCCGTTGCCGTCGATCGGCGCGCTGACCAGATCAGCACCGTACAGGCGGAAGCACTGGATGGTGGCCAGGAAGGTCGGCCCTTCCACGATGGCCTTGCTGCCCGGATCGACCAGGCACTTGCCCAGCAGATCGAGTGCCTGCTGGCTGCCGGTGGTCACGATGAGTTGATCGGCCGCCACGTCCTTCGCACCCTTGGCCTGCGTGAACGCCGCCAGTTGTTCGCGCAGCGGCTGGTAGCCCTCGGTCGCACCGTACTGCAGCGCGGCGCCGGGCTCGTTGGCCAGCGCCTGGTTGGCGGCCTCGCGGATGCCGTCCACGTCGAACATCGCGCTGTCCGGAAAGCCCCCGGCAAAACTGATGATGCCGGGCTTGCCCAGCAGCTTGAACAGCTCGCGGATGGCGGAGGTTTCGACGTTTTGCAGGCGTTGGGCGAGATGGAGAGGCATGGGTGAAGAAGCGATAGCGGTTCGATCTGCAACATTGTGGCGCACATCGCCTGCTCCCCAAGGGGCCGTGCGACCGAACTTGGCCAAGAGGACCGGCCACATATTGACACAAATTTTCGACATCCGTAACATGCGCACGGTCGATGTCGGCAGGGAGGGAATAAATGAAAGACATGCACCTGCGGCGCCGTCTTGCGCCGCGCTGGCTGACGGCCACTGCGAGCCTGCTGGCCTTATGGAGTCCGGCGGCTTTCGCCGACTTGGTCGTCCCGGCGGGCGCCAACGTCACACTTGGCGGCTCCATGGATATGGGCTGCACCGACGTCGTGGCCGACGGCACGCTCGACCTCGCGGGCGGCACGCTGAGCAACGTGCGCAACGTCCTCATAGGCGACGGCGGCCAGGTCAACCTGGGCAACGGCACGATTTCACTGGCCGGCAACTGGACCAACGGCGGCGGCACGCTGGGATTGCCCGGCACCGTAGCCATCGTCGACGAAGTGGCCTGCACGACCAGTTCGATCATCAGCGGCAACACCACCTTCGGCACGCTCAGCATCACCAGCAGCAGCGGCAAGCTGGTGCAGTTCGCGGTCGGCAGTACGCAGACGGTGCAGCAGTCGTTGGTGCTCACCGGCACCGGCACGCCCTTGCGCATCGAATCGACGACACCGGCCACGCCATCGGCCGACCTCCATCTGGCCGCTGGCGCCACGCAGAGCGTCTCGAACGTGGCCGTGCAGGGCATGAGCGCGAGCGGCCAGATGGTCGCGCCCGGGCAGACCAATCAGGCGCCGCCGGGCGCCGCCGTCAGCAACTGGTTCGCGGCACCTGTACCGCCCACGCCGGCCAACATCGCCCCGGTGCCGACCAACTCGCCTATCACCCTGCTGGGCATGGCCCTGGCAGTCGCCGCACTCGCCGCGCGCCAGCGTTTCGGCCGCAAGAACAAGCCATCAGGAAGGAGCCCCCAATGAACCCGCGTTTCAACCTCTCGCGCGTGGCCGCAGCCACCGCCACCATCACCCTCGTCGCAGCACCTGCGTGGGCGGCCGACCTCACCATGACAGCGCCGCCGGGCGGCAGCGTGGTCATCAACAGCCCCGTAGGTGGTGCCGGCGGCACGCTGCTCGGCGTGCGGCCGGATGGCGGCGTCGCCGTGCCCAAGCTGCCTGCCACCACCGGCTCGCAGGTCGGCGTGGTGTGCTACGACGCGACTGGCCTGCTGGTCACTTGCCCGGCGACCTATGGCGCACAAGGTCCGGCGGGACCAAAAGGTGACACGGGAGCGGAGGGTCCGGCGGGTCCCGCTGGGCCGAAGGGTGACATCGGCGCTGCTGGCCCCGCTGGGCCCACGGGCCCCAAGGGTGATGCGGGTGCTGCTGGCCCCGCCGGACCCGCGGGCCCCAAGGGCGATGCGGGTGCTGCTGGCCCCGCCGGACCCGCGGGCCCCAAGGGTGATGTGGGCGCTGCTGGCCCCGCGGGCCCCAAGGGTGACGCGGGTGCCACTGGCCCGGCCGGACCCGCGGGCCCCATCGGCCTCACCGGCCTCACCGGCGCCACCGGCCCGCAAGGGCCTCAGGGGTTGCAAGGCCCACAGGGATTACAAGGCGTCCCGGGCGCTGCGGGGCCCACCATGTTCTCGTCGCGATTGAACGTGACGAATAACGGCGCCGCCTTCGGACCAATTATCGGGGTTTCGGCACAAGCCAGTTCAGCCGCTAATGTGGGACTTGCATGGCGCCAAGCTTGCCAGGCCGGTGGGCTGGTCGTGGTGGGCTCTGGATTTGGTAACGGCAGCCCCAAAACTGTGCGCATCCTCAGTGGAGCCAGCCTCACAAACATGACGTCGAAGATGTCTTGCGCTGTGAGCAGCGCAACACCTGTTTGTTCTTCAGGAGAATCCGCCTCCATCGCTGTGGGTGACTTCTTGGCGGTGCAGGTTGGTGACAGCGGCAACAATACGGGCAGCTATAACGTCAACTTCAGTTGCACGCCGAACTGAGCTCGTTCATCGGGCGCGATCACATAGGACGCTAGCAGCCGCAAAGAATTCGCTCGAAAGGTCTGACTTGAGGCTGCGCGTGCAGCCCATTGAGCGCTTTGACGTCGGCCGGGAGCCGATTCGGGCCGATCCGCTCGGTGTCGCGCGGCTACGGTCAGAATCGGGCACATGACTCCCGCCCAGATCGAAACCTTCTTCGCCACCCTGCAGGCCGCCAACCCGCTGCCTGCCAGCGAATTGGAATACACCAGCGTGTTCGAGTTGCTCACCGCCGTGCTGCTGTCGGCGCAGGCCACGGACGTGGGGGTGAACAAGGCCACGCGCCGGCTGTTTCCGGTGGCGAACACGCCGCAGGCGATCCTCGACCTCGGTATCGAACGGCTCGAGGGTTACATCAAGACCATCGGCCTGTACCGCAGCAAGGCGAAGCACCTGATGCAGACCTGCCGCATCCTGGTGGAGCGCCACGGCGGCGAGGTGCCGCGCACGCGGGCCGAGCTGGAGGCCCTGCCCGGCGTGGGCCGCAAGACGGCCAACGTGGTGCTGAACGTGGCCTATGGGGAGCCGACGATGGCGGTGGACACGCACATCTTCCGCGTCAGCAACCGCACCGGCCTGGCGCCGGGCAAGACGCCGCTGGCGGTGGAGATGAAGCTGCTGCAACGCGTGCCGGCGAAGTACATGAACCACGCGCACCACTGGCTGATCCTGCACGGGCGCTACGTGTGCCTGGCGCGCACGCCGCGCTGCTGGGAATGCGCGGTGGCGCATTGCTGCGATTACCAGCCCAAGACGAAGGCGCCTTGAAAGCCGCCATGCCGGCCTGGAAGTCGGCATGAATACTACTTTATTCATAGCTGCCAGCGGCCGCCCATCAAGCGCTGAAGGCCGATTTGGCTCTCAATCGGCGTAGATCCCCGCCTTCTTGATCACCGGCCCCCACTTGGCGATCTCGGCCTGCAGGTGGCTGCGCAAACCTTCGGGCGTCATTTTGTCGGCGCTGGGGATGTCGGAGCTGAGCTCGGCCAGGCGCCTGGTCACCATCGGGTCGGCCATGGCGGTCTTCAGCGCGGCGTTCAGCTTGTCGATCACCTCCCTGGGCGTGCCCTTGGGTGCGTACATGCCGTGCCACACCTTCACCTCGAAGCCCTTCAGGCCCTGCTCGTCCAGCGTCGGCACGTCGGGCAGCGATGCCAGGCGGTTGTGCGTGGTCACGCCGTAGACCTTGATGCGGCCGTCCTTGATGAAGGGCACGGTCTGCGTGGTCTGGTCGCACAGCAGGTCCACCTGGCCGCCCAGCAGATCGTTCATGGCCGGGCCGGTGCCCTTGTACGGCACCGTGGTCAGTTCCACGCCGATCTGGCTCATGAAGAGCAGGCCGCACAGGTGCGACACCGCGCCCAGGCCGGCGTTGGCCAGCGTCACCTTGTTGCCGTTGGCCTTCAGGTAGGCCTGCAGCTCCTTGAAGTTGCTGGCCGGGAAGTCCTTGCGCGCCAGCAGCGTCATCGGCACGTCGACCACCTGGCCGATGTACTCGAAGTCCTTCAGCGGATCGAAGGCCAGCTTGCGGTACAGCGCCGGCGCAGTGGACATGCCCATGTGGTGCAGGAAGATCGTGTGGCCGTCGTGCGGCGCACGCGCCGTCTTGGCGGCGGCGATGGTGCCGCCGGCGCCCACGGCGTTGTCGACGATCACCGTCTGCCCCAGCGCCTTGCCCATGGGCACGGCGATCAGGCGCGCCACCACGTCGGTCGGCCCGCCAGCGGCGAAGGGCACGATGATGCTGACGGGCTTGCTCGGAAAGCCCTGCGCCGTGGCGGCGCTGGCCGCAGCCAGTGCGGTGGCGGCCAGCGCCAGCTGGATCGTGCGTTTGATTCGAAAGGCCATTTGCTGTCTCCTGATGATGTGAAGCCAAGGCGCCTGTCTGATCGGTTTGGCGGGGCGCGCCTGCAACCATGAAACCCCGAAAACCGTGGAAAGCTGGTGCGGCCTATCCGAGGCCGCTCGCACCCTGTGGCACGCGGATGCGCGCGGCACGCGCCAGCACCTGCCGCGCCAGCGCCACCACCGGCGCATCGACCATGCGGCCATCGATGCTGAACACGCCGCCCTGCGCCGCCGCGAAGCCATCGACCACGCGGCGCGCCCAGTCGGCCTGCTCCGGCGCGGGCGCAAAGGCCGCGTGCACCGCCGCCAGCTGCGCCGGGTGAATGCACAGCTTGCCGCCGAAGCCGCCGCGCAGCGCACGCGCCGCGTGCGACTGCACCAACGCCGTGTCCTGCGTGTCGGTCGTCACGCCGTCCACCGGCGGCACCACCCCCGCCAGGCGCGAGGCCAGCACGATCTGCAGGCGCACCGGCACCAGTTCGGCCTCGTCCGGCCCGCAGGCCAGGCCAAGATCGGCCTGGAAGTCGAGGTGACCGAACAGCAGGCGCGCCACCTGCGGCGCAGCGGCGATGGCACGCACGGCCTCCAGCCCGGCGGCGGATTCGATCAGCGGCAGCAGTGCGCCCTGCCCGCCCAGCGCGGCGGCCACGGGCTGCAGCGCGGCGGCACTCTCGGCCTTGGGCACCACCACCGCGCCCAGACCCTGCGTCGCGAGCGTGGGCAGAGCGGCCACGTCGTCGGCGTGCCACGGCGTGCCGGCGGCATTGATGCGCAGCGCCAGGCGCGCGCGATCAGCGGCGGGCAGCGTGGGCAGCAGCTGGGTCAGACCAAGGCGCGCACCGGCCTTGGCGGCGGGCGCCACGGCGTCTTCCCAATCGACGATCACGGCGTGCGCGCCGCTGGCCAGCGCCTTGGGCACGCGCTCGGGCCGGTCACCGGGCACGAAGAGGAAGCTGCAGGCCGAGGCCATGGGCGATGGCCCACTCATCCGGCGACCCCTGCCTCTGCGCCCTCCCCCGCTGGCGGAGGGTTGGGGTGGGGGCCGCACCGCCCCTTTGGGCACGGGCACGCCCCCATCCCTGCCTTCCCCCAGCGGGGGAAGGAGAAAAACCGAACCACATGCACCGGCGTCATGCCGCCTGCCCCAGCAAACGCCCCACGCGCGGCCAGCTCGCCACGTTCCACAGCGCATCGATGGCGGCCTGCATCTCGGCCGGCTGCGCGCCGCCGCTCCAGGCCGCCAGGCGCAGCGCCTTGGCGGTGAGCTCGTCGCGCGTCAGCGTGTTGCCAGGGTCGCCCTTGGGTTCGTCCACACGGCCGTGCAGCGTGCGGCCGTCGGTGGTGGTCACCGTGACCTTGCCGATCCAGCGGCGCGGGTAGACGGCGTCGACTTCCTCGTCCAGCACCATGCTCACCTTGTCGCGCAGCGCCTGCGTGGCCGCGCTCAGGTAGTCGCGGTCGAACTCGGTCAGGCCCGCATGGCCGTGCTGCGCGGCCAGCGCCAGCACGGTGCCCATGCTGAACTTGGCTTGATGCACGGTGGCCGGCTGCACCACCGGGCCGAGCACGTCGATGGCGCCCTGGTGCACGTGGGTGACGACTTGGGCGATGTCGCCGGCCTTCACGCCGTGCGCGGCCATCACCGTCAGCAGCGCGTCGGCCGCCGGGTGCGTGTGGCGGCAGCTGGCGTGCCATTTGAACGAGGTCTCGGCCGTGGCCCAGCGTGTGCCCAGGCCGTCGGTCAGGCGCGCTGGGTCGCTGTCGCTGCTCATGCCCGCTGCCAGGCCCTGCGGGCCGGTGAAGATGTCGGCCGCGCCGGTGAAGCCGTCGCGCGCCAGATACGCCGCCATCAAGCCCGCGCCGGCCGCGTGCGCGGTGTGCAGCTGCTTGCTGTCGGCCGCGGTGCGCAGAAATTCCCACAGCCCGGCCGACTGCGTGCCGGCGGAGCCGAAGGCATGCAGCATCTGCGCCGCATCGAGCTTGAGCAGGTGCCCCACCGCCGCGGCCGCCGCCAGCGTGCCGGCGGTGCCGGTAGTGTGGAACACCTTGTAGTGCGAGCGCCCCAGGAACTCGCCCACGCGGATGCCGACCTCGTAGCCGGCCACGCTGGCCGTGATCAGATCGCGCCCGCTCGCTTGAAGAGCCTGCGCCACCGCCACGGCGGGCGGAAACACCACCGTCGCCGGGTGGAACACCGAGCCGTTGTGCACGTCGTCCTGCTCGGCCACGTGCGATGCCGCCCCGTTGGCCAGCGCCGCCAGGTAAGGCGTGGTGCCGGCGCGGCTGACGAGGACCTCGCTCGGCCCCTCGGCCGGGCCCATGCTCTGCGCGAAGTGCGCAATGGTCTCGACCGGGCGCGAGCCATGGCCGGCCACCGCCGAGCCGAACCAGTCGACCAGCAGGTTCTCGGCGAAGCGCACCACCGGCTCGGGGATCGCGTCGAAGCGCAGGCCGGCGGCGAACGTCGCCAGTTGGGCAGCAGAAGAGGTTTTCATGGTCATTTCAGGCTCCAGCGCTTATCTGGCAAGCGCAAGCAGCTATGGTTACAGGAGCAACCTCGACCCCGATGCAAGGGCTCGTGATGGCTCGCGCTTGATCGGGGGCACGCCCGCTCCCACAGGTTCTTTCGCATTTCAGCCGTCGTCATTCGGCGCGAACCGCTGTGCATTTCAAAGTAGCGATCAGATCGCCTTGGCCTCGCGCAGCCGCGCCACGCTGGCGTCGTCGCGCCCCAGTTCGCGCAGGATCGCCTCGGTGTGTTCGCCCACGCGCGGCACGGCGTCCATGCGGTAGTCGAACGCGCTGTTGCGGCCGGGCGGCAGCAGCGCGGGCACTGCGCCGGCGGGCGAGCCGACATCGCGCCAGCGCTCGCGCGCCTTCAACTGCGGGTGTGCCCACAGGCCGGCCATGTCGTTCATGCGCGCGTTGGCGATCTGCGCGGCGTCCAGCCGCGCCTCGACCTCCGCGGTGCTCAGCTTGGCGAAGGCTTCGACGATCAGCGCACGCAGCGCCTCGCGGTTGGCGTTGCGCTGGGCGTTGGCGTTGAAACGCTCGTCGGTGGCCAGCGCCGGGTTCTGCAGTACCACGTCGCAGAAGCTCTTCCACTCGCGCTCGTTCTGCAGGCCCAGCATCACCGTGCCGCCATCGCCGGCTGGGAACGGCCCATAGGGGTAGATGCTGGCGTGCGACGCGCCCGTGCGCGGCGGCGGCGTGGCGCCTTCGAAGGCGTAGTACATCGGGTAGCCCATCCACTCGCCCAGCGCCTCCAGCATCGACACGTCGATGTGGCTGCCCTCGCTCGTCTTCTGACGCAGCAGCAGTGCCGACAGGATGCTGGTGAAGGCGTACATGCCGGCGGCGATGTCAGCCATCGAGTTGCCCGCTTTCGACGGCGTATCGGGCGTGCCGGTGATGGACAGGAAGCCCGCCTCGCTCTGGATCAGTAGGTCGTAGGCCTTCTTGTCGCGGTACGGACCGTTGTCGCCATAGCCGGAGATGTCGCAGACGATGAGCCTGGGGTGCTTTTCGCGCAGTGCCTCCCATGAGAGGCCCATGCGCGCGGCAGCGCCCGGGGCCAGGTTCTGCAGCAGCACATCGGCGTTCTTCAACAGATCCCTCAGCACGGCGAGCGCGTCGGGGTGCTTCAGGTCGAGCGTCAGGCTTTCCTTGCTGCGGTTGGTCCAGACGAAGTGCGAGGCCTCGCCCTTCACGCGGGTGTCGTAGGCACGGGCGAAGTCGCCTACGCCGGGGCGCTCGACCTTGATGACCCGGGCGCCCAGGTCGGCCAGCTGGCGGCTGGCAAAGGGCGCGGCGATGGCGTGTTCGAGCGAGATGACGGTGATGCCGTCGAGGGGTCTGGGGTTTGTCATGTCTCAAGCACTGGATGAATACCGAATACCGGACGCAGAGGACGCAAAGATTTCGCAGAGGACGCAAAAGAACAGCCAAAAGAAGTTGGGTATTTCCTTTTGCGTCCTCTGCGAATCCTTTGCGTCCTCTGCGTTCGGCTGTTGGTTCTTTTCAAAATGATCGCGGCAGGCCCAGCACGTGCTCCGCCACATAGCTGAAGATCATGTTGGTCGAGATCGGCGCCACCTGGTACAGGCGCGTCTCGCGAAACTTGCGCTCCACGTCGTACTCGCATGCAAAGCCGAAGCCGCCGTGCGTCTGCAGGCACACGTTGGCCGCTTTCCACGACGCCATCGCCGCCAGGTGCTTGGCCATGTTGGCCTCGGCGCCCGCGTTCTGGTGCGCGTCGATCTTCTCGCACGCCTTCCAGCGCATCAGGTTGGCCGCCTCCACTTCGATGAAGGCCTCGGCGATCGGGAACTGCACGCCCTGGTTCTGCCCGATGGGGCGGCCGAACACCACGCGCTCACTGGCGTATTGGCGGGCGCGGTCGATGAACCAGTAGCCGTCGCCGATGCACTCGGCCGCGATCAGCGTGCGCTCGGCGTTCAGGCCATCGAGCAAGGTCTTGAAGCCACGCCCCTCAGGGCCCAGCAGGTTCTCCTCGGGAATCTCCAGGTTGTCGAAGAACAGCTCGTTGGTCTCGTGGTTGACCATGTTCAGGATCGGCTGCACCGTCAGGCCGTTGCCGATGGCGCTCTTCAGGTCGATCAGGAAGCAGGACAGCCCTTCCGAGCGCTTCTGCACCTCGGCCAGCGGCGTGGTGCGCGCCAGCAGGATCATCATGTCGCTGTGCTGGATGCGGCTGATCCACACCTTCTGGCCGTTGATGACCCAGCGGCCGTCCTTCTTCACGGCGCTGGTCTTGAGCCTGGTGGTGTCGCTGCCGGTGGTCGGCTCGGTCACGCCCATCGACTGGATGCGCATCTCGCCGCTGGCGATCTTCGGCAGGTACTTCTGCTTCTGCGCCTCGCTGCCTGAGCGCACGATGGCGTTCATCACGTACATCTGGCCGTGGCAGGCGCCGCTGTTGCCGCCGCTGCGGTTGATCTCTTCCATGATCACCGAGGCCTCGGCCATCGACAGGCCGGCACCACCGTACTCCTCGGGAATCAGCGCCGCCATCCAGCCGGCCTTGGTCAGCGCGTCGACGAATTCCTTGGGGTAGCCGCGCACTTCGTCGACCTTGCGGAAGTACTCGTCGGGAAACTGCGCACACAGGTCGCGCACGGCGTCGCGGATGTCGGGGAACTGGTCGTCGCTGATGGCTTTCATGATGCAATTTTGCTATTGAATAGTGAGCTGTCACCGCCCAATCCGCAGCGACTCGGGGCTGATTCGGCTTACAACACGAAGGCCAGATCCACCTCGCCCTGCATGGTCAGCCAGCCTTCGTGGTCGTGCGCCCACAGCTTGACGTGGCGGCCATCGGCTGAAGGCTCGCCGCTGACGAAGAAGGGATGCCCATCGAACGTCGGCCGCACGGCGCGGAAGCTGAAGCGCTCGATCACCGCACGCGACTCGTGCCGCCGCACCAGGTCGGTCAGCAGCGTGGCGATCAGCGGGCCGTGCACGATCAGGCCGGGATAGCCCTCCTCCTGCGTCACGTACTGGCGGTCATAGTGGATGCGGTGGCCGTTGAAGGTGAGCGCGCTGTAGCGGAACAGCAGCACGTCGTCGGGCACGATCCGGCGCTGCCAGGTTGCCGCGGTCTGGGCGGCGATGGGCGACGCCGGCTTGGCGCCAGGCTGCGCCGCGGCGACATAGACGATGTCGTGCTCCTCGGTCAGGCACAGGCCCTGCGCGTTGTGCACCTCGTGCTTCACCAGCACGAACACCATCTCGCCCGTCCGCCCGCTCTTGTGCGTCACCGATTCGATGCGCGAGACCTTGCGCGCCGCATCGCCCACGCGCAGCGGGTTGCCCGGCACCCACGTCAGGCGCCCGCCGGCCCACATGCGGCGTGGCAGCGGCACGGGGGGCAGAAAGCCGCCACGCCTGGGGTGCCCATCCGGCCCCAGCTGGCTCTGCGGCGCCTGCGGCAGAAAGTACAGCCAGTGGCCCAGCGGCGGCACGGGCGTGCCCTTGGCCGGCTGCGCGTCGTCACGGTCCAGCGTGGCGGAGAGGCCGCGCAGCGGCGCGGCGGTGATGTCGTCGTGCAGTTCCTCGCTCTTGCCCACCCACTGCTGCAAGTGGGCGATGGCGGCGGCGTCCAGGGTGTTGGCGGTGTCTTGACTCATGCCCGCATGGTGCACCCATGCAGGCTGCGCCACAATCGGCGAATTCGGAACCAAGCCTTCGGTTTTCACGAAACCTCATGCGGGTTTACCCAAGGAGCGCCGCTTGCAATTCGACCTGACCGACCTGCGCCTGTTCGTGCGCACCGCCGAGGAAGGCGCCCTGACCCGCGCCGCCGCACGCCAGCACCTGTCGCTGGCGTCGGCCAGCGCGCGCATCAAGGCGCTGGAGGAGCAGGCCGGCCTGCCGCTGCTGTACCGCGAGGCACGCGGCGTGCGCCTGACGCCGGCGGGCGACGCCTTCTTGCACCACGCGCGCGGCGTGCTGCGCCAGACCGAGCAGCTGCGCGCCGAGCTGCAGGAATACGGCGGCGGCCTGCGTGGCCACCTGCGCGTGTTCGCCAACACCACAGCGGTGATGGATTTTCTGCCCGAGCTGCTGCCGGCGTTCCTGCGCGAGCACCCGCGCGTCAACATCGACCTTCAGGAAAAACCGAACGCTGACATCGCCCGCGGCGTGCGCGACGGCCGCGCCGACTTGGGGATAATTGCCGGCGACGTCGACACAGCCGGCCTGCACGCCACGCACTTTTCCACCGACCGGCTGGTGCTGGTGGTGGCGCGCGGCCACCCGCTGGCGCGCCGCCGGCGCATCGCCTTCGCCGAGACACTGGAACACGACTACATCGGCATGCACACCGGCAGCACGCTGCAGGCCTACCTGAACCGCATCACCGAGCAGATGGGCCGCACGCTCAAGCTGCGCATCCAGCTCACGAGCTTCGACGCCATGTGCCGCATGGTCAGCGGCGGCGTGGGCATCGGCGTGGTGCCCGAGAGCGCGGCCCGGCGCAACCTGCAGGCCATGAAGCTGGCGCAGATCGAGCTGACCGACGAATGGAAGTGGCGCGAGCGCCGCGTGCTGGTGCGTGAGGGCGATACGCTGCCGGGCTATGCCCAGGACCTGATCGAGATGCTGTGCCGGCACTTCGACCACCCACCGGGTTTGCGTGAAAAACCGCACACCGACCAGCGAAAACCCTGAGCGGCACAGGCGTCGGCTCCCGCTCCAATGCGCCTCGATTTCCAGAGGTTCCTTTCATCATGACCCGACCGCACGCCACCGCCCTGCTCGCCGCCGCACTCGCATCATTCGTGCTGGCCCCAACCGCCGCGGCCCAGGCCGACAGCCAGATCAAGATCGGCCTCATCGGCCCGTTCACCGGTGGCTCGGCCGACTTCGGCAATTCGATGCGCAACGGCGTCGAGCTGGCGGTCAGCGAGATCAACGCCCTGGGTGGCTACGTCGGTCGCAAGTTCGAGCTGGTGGTGCGCGACGACAAGGCCAACCCCGAACTCGCGCGCCAGATGTCGGAAGAACTGGTCAAGGAAGGCGTGCTGGCCACCATCGGCTTCTGCAACTCGGGCAACGCCGTCAAGTCGCTCGACATCTACCAGAAGGCCCGCGTGCCGCTGATCGTGCCCTGCGCCACCAGCACGCCCATCACCAGCACCATCCCGGCGGCCGAGAGCTATATCTTCCGCACCTCCGCACGCGACAGCCTTCAGGTGCCCTTCGTGGTCAACGAGGTAGTGCGCCGCGGCTGGACCCGGGTGGCCGTGCTGGCAGACAGCACCGGCTATGGCAATGCGGGCCTGGAGGATTTCACCAAGGCCCTGGCCGCGCACAAGCTCAAGCCCGCGCATGTCGGTCGCTTTGATATCGGCGTCAAGGACATGACCGACGCCGTGAAGGCGGCGCGCGATTCGAACGCGCAGGTGCTGTTCACCATCACCGTCGGCCCCGAGAACGCGGTGATCGCACGCGCCCGCGAGGCCCTCGGCTGGAAGGTGGCCCAGGTCGGCCCGTGGGGCCTCACCTTCCCGACCTACATCGACGCCGCCAAGAGCGCTGCTGAAGGCACGCTGATGGCCATGACCTTCGTGGCCGAACCCAGCAACGAACGCCGCGCCACCTTCCTGTCGAACTACCGGCGCCACCACAAGACCGACCGCATCGCGGTGCCGATTGCCGCAGCCCAGGCCTACGACAGCACCTACCTGCTGGCCCACGCCCTGATGTCCATCAAGGACCGCAGCAAGCTCGACGGCCCGGCCATCAAGCATGCGCTGGAGAACAACGACCGCCCCTACTACGGCGTGGTGGCCACCTACAAGAACGCCTTCTCCTCGACCGACCATGACGCGATGACCGAGAACATGCTGTACCTCGGCACCGTGCGCAACGGCGTCGTCACCTTCGCCAACCCCGACGACGCCAAGCGCAACCTGATCGTGCAGCGCAAGGTCAGCGCGGCGCCGCCGGCGACAACGGTGCGATAGGCCTCTCGACCACCCACGGCACCTGCCAGCCGCCGCCCAGCGCCTGGATCAAGCCCACCGCCGCCTGCTGGCGCTGCAATTGCAGCTGCAGCAGGCTGCGCCGCGCGCTTAAAGCGCTGGCCTGGGCCTGCACCACTTCGGTGTACGAGGTCAGGCCCGCCTGGTAGCGGTTCATCTGCTGCTGCTCGATGCGCTCGGCCGCATCGGCCGCAGCGCGCACGTGCTCCGTCTGCGCGGCCAGCGTGGCCAGGGCGCTGAGCTGGTCTTCCACCTCCTTCATGCTGGTCAGCGCCGCCTGGCGGTAGCGCGCCACGGCGGCGTCGCGCGCGGCCAGCGTCTGCTCCACCCGCGCCTCGCGCGCGCCGCCGTCGAAGATGTTCTGCGCCAGCGCCAGCCCAATCGACCACAGCAGGCTGGGGGCCGACACCAGATCGGCCAGGTGCACGCCGCCCGCGCCGAGGCTGGCACTCAGGTTGAGGTTGGGGAAGTACGCACTACGCGCCACGCCGATCTGCGCGTTGGCGGCGGTCACGGCGCGCTCGGCGCTGGCCACATCGGGGCGGCGCAGCAGCAACAGCGACGGCAATTCAGCCGGCACGCGCGGCACGGTGTGGACCCACGGCGCCGGCGCCACGGCAAAGCCGGCCGGCGCCTCGCCCACCAGCAGCGCAACGGCGTGTTCGTAGGCAGTGCGGCTGCGCTGCAGCGCCACGCGCGTGGCCTGGGCGTTGCGCAGCGTGCTCTGTGCCTGGAAGGTGTCGGTGCGCGGCACCACGCCGACGTCGTAGCGGTTCTGCGTGATGCGGGCGTTGCGCTGGTAGCCGGCGATGATGTCATCCATCAGCGCGATCTCGGCATCGGTGGCGCGCAGGGCCAGATAGGCCTCGGCCAGGCTGGCCTGCGCATTCAGGCGCGCGCCCGCCAGGTCGGCCTCGCTGGCCTGCACGCTGGCCGACTGCGCGTTCACCGCCTCGCGGATGCGGCCCCACAAGTCGGGCGCCCAGCTCGCGTTCAGGTTGATGCTGGCAGCGCCGCTGGTGGCGCGGTCGTCGCCGCCGCTGCGCTGCTGGCTGGCCTGCGCGCCCAGTTGCGGCATGAACTCGGCCTGCTGCTGGCGCAGCAGCGCCTGCGCCTGCGCCACGTTGGCGGCGGCGACTTTCAGGTTCTGGTTGTTCAGATCGACCCGCGCGATCAGCCCCTGCAGCACCGGGTCGTCGAACAGCAGCCACCACTGGCCCTGTGACCAGGCACGCGCCTCGTCGGTGCTGACCCAGCCTTCGGCCGGCGCGGCGTTCTTCCAGTGCAGGGGCACCGGCATCGGCTCCATGGCCGTCTTGGGTGCCAGCGAGCAGGCGCTGAGCAGGCAGGCCACAACCACAGCGCCTACCAACGTTTTGGGGCGTTGGCGCCCAACTGAAAAGCGCGAGCAGCTATCTTTTTGGTAGTTATTCATGACAATTCAGCGCCCCTCATCAGGCCGAGCGCAGCGATGGCCTGTGTGGTTTTCCCATTCCCCTCTGGATGCGCCGAGGAGCGCAGCGGGCGGGGTGAGCGGGTGCACCGAAGGATGCACACGCTTCGTGATCTGACTCGCTGGCGATGTTTGAGCGGCGTGAACGCAGTGAACAAAGCGAGTTCGACAGCGCACCCCGCCCGCGAGCACCGCAGGTTGCCCGCAGCGAAGCGGAGGGACGCAGCCAGTGGGGTCGCCTTTTTCTTTGGTTACTTTCTTTTTGGCGAGACAAAAAGAAAGTGACTGCGCCGCCGGGCGCACATCCCGGCCAGCAACGCATCCAACGCCCCAGCCCCTCACCTCAACCCTCTCCCCAAAAGGGCGAGGGAGTATCCGGGCCGCTCGACAGGTGCATGGAAAGAACAGACCGCGCTCATATCAACATCCTCAAGCCACCCCTCTTGCCAACATCGCCTCATTCGCCGGCCGTCGCCGCAGCTTGTCGAGCAGCACATAGACCACCGGCGTGGTCAGCAGCGTCAGCAACTGGCTGGCCAGCAGGCCGCCGATGATGGTCACGCCCAGCGGCTGGCGCAGCTCGGCCCCCACGCCGAAGCCGATGGCCAGCGGCAGCGCGCCCAGCGCGGCGGCCAGCGTGGTCATCATGATGGGCCGAAAGCGCATCAGCGCCGCCTCGCGCGCGGCCTGCGCGGCCGTCAACCCACGCGAGCGCTGCGCATCGAGCGCAAAGTCGATGATCAGGATGCCGTTCTTCTTCACGATGCCGATCAGCAGAAACACGCCGATCAGCGCCATGATGGAAAACTCCATCTTCATCGCCATCAGCGAGAACACCGCGCCAAAACCCGCCGAGGGCAGCGTGGTCAGCACCGTCACCGGGTGGATCAGGCTTTCGTACAGGATGCCGAGCACGATGTAGATCACCACGATGGCGGCGGCGATCAGGATCACCTGTTCGGACTGCTGCTTCTGCGCCTCGCCCGCCGCGCCGCTGAACTGCCCGCGCACATTGTTGGGCATGCCGATGGCGCTTTCTGCCTCGCGCACGGCCTGGCGCGCCTGGTCCAGCGACACCCCATCGGCCAGGTTGAACGACAGCGTGGACGACAGCTCGCCGCCGTCGTGCATCACCGAGGTGGGCACCGCCCGCTCGCGCACCGTGGCAAAGGCCGACAGCGGCACCATGCGGCTTTCCTGCGCCGACAGCGGCTGCCCGGTGGAGGCACTGCGCAGCGCGGGGTTGGCCGAGGCAGCGGCGGTGGCGCTTGAGGTGGCGGCCGCATCGCCGCTGGCCGCCGCGCTCACCCGCCCCGCCGGCACGAACACGTCGCGCAGCACCACGGGCGACTGCGCGAACTCGGGCGCCCACTCCATCACCACCGAATACTGGTTCATGTCGGCATACATCGTCGCCACGCTGCGCTGGCCGAAGGCGTTGTACAGCGCGCTGTTGATGGCGCTGGTGGTCACGCCCAGTTGCGCGGCGCGGTCGCGGTCGATATCGATGAAGGTCTCCACGCCGTTCTCGGTCTGGTCGTCGTCCACGTCGGTCAGGCGCGCGTCCAGCTTCATCTGGTCCGACAGGCGCTGCACCCAGGTCTTCAGGTCGGCCTGGTTGTCGGCCTTCAGCGTGAACTGGTAGGTGCTGTTGCTGCTGCGCCCGCCCATGCGCAGCTCCTGCACCGGGTTGAGGAACACGCGCAGGCCGGTGATCTGGTTCAGTGGCGCGCGCAGGCGGTTGATGACCTCGCGCGTGCTTTCGGTGCGCTCGCTAGGGGGCTTGAGCGCGGCCGACAGAAAGCCGCCGCCCGCGCCGCCACCGCCTGAAAAGCCCACCACCGTGGCCACGGCCGGATCGCGCCGCACGATGTCCACGGCCTGCTGCAGCTTCTCAGCCAGGGCGCTGGACGAGATGCTCTGGTCGGCGCGCAGGCCGCCCTGCAGCTGCCCGTTGTCCTGCTCGGGGAAGAAGCCCTTGGGGATGGCCATGAACAGGTAGACGTTGAGCGCCACCACCACGGCCAGCACCGTCACCACCGTCCACGGCGCGGCCAGCGACCAGTCGAGCGCGTGGCCGTAGGCGCGCTCCAGCGCACCCTGCGCCCGCGCCAGGCCGCGCGCCACGGCACCGCGGCTGCGCTGCGCCACGCTTTGCCGCTCGCCCGCATCGCGCTGCGGTTTCAGGAGCATGGCGCACATCATCGGCGTGGTGGTGAGCGAGATGACGAGCGAGATCATCACCGCGATCGACAGCGTCATGGCGAACTCGCGGAACATGCGCCCCACCGCGCCGCCCATGAACAGCAGCGGAATGAACACCGCCACCAGCGACAGGCTGATGGTGAGCACCGTGAACCCCACCTCGCGCGCGCCGCGCAGCGCCGCCTCCAGCCGCGGCGCGCCTTTCTCGAGGTGGCGCGAGATGTTCTCGAGCACCACGATGGCGTCGTCCACCACGAAGCCGGTGGCCACCGTCAGCGCCATCAGCGTCAGGTTGTTGAGCGAATAGCCCAGCGCGTACGTCACCGCGAAGGTGCCCAGCAGCGACACCACCGTGGCCACGCCCGGAATCAGCGCCGAGCGCAGGTTGCGCAGGAACAGGCCGACCACGACGACGACCAGAACGATCGAGATCAGCAGCGTGAGCTGCACCTCGTGCACCGACGCGCGGATCATGCCAGTGCGGTCGATGGCGACGTCGAGCGTGATGTCCTGCGGCAGCTGCGCGCGCAGCGCCGGCAGCATGGCGTTGATGGCGTCGGCGGTTTCGATCAGGTTGGCGCCGGGCTGCTGCGTGACGTTGACCACGATGGCCGGCTTGCCGTTGAACATGCCGCGGCGGCGGGTGTCTTCCACGCTGTCGATCACGCGCGCCACGTCGCCCAGCCGCACCTGCGCGCTGCCGCGCGAGGCGATGATGAGGTCGCGGTAATACGCCGCGCGCAGCCCCGGCGGCGGCGTGTTGACCTGCAGCGCGCGGCCGGATTCGGTGCCGCCCACTTCGACGATGCCCTTGGGCCGGTTGGCGTTGTTGGCCTGGATGGCGGCGCGAACGTCCTCGCTGGAAAGGCCCAGGTCGTTGAGCGCGAACGGGTTCAGCTCCACCCGCACGGCGGGCAACGAGCCGCCGCCCAGTTCCACATCGCCCACGCCCGGCACCTGCGCCAGCCGCTGGCTGACGATGTTGCTCACGGCGTCGTACACCTGCCCCGGCGTGCGCGTGTCGGAGGTGAGCGCGAGGATCAGGAAGGGTTGCGCAGCGGGGTTGCGCTTGCGGTAGGTGGGGTTGCTGCGCAGCGTGGCGGGCAGATCGACGCGGGCGGCGTTGATGGCGGCCTGCACCTCGCGCGCGGCGTCATCAATGTTGCGGTTCAGGTCGAACTGCAGCATCACGCGGGTCTGGCCGGTGCTGCTCCACGACGTCATCTCGTTGACGCCCGGGATGGTGCCCAGGTAGCGCTCCAGCGGCGTGGCGACGCTGCGCGCCATGTCGGACGGGCTGGCGCCGCTGAGGCTGGCGTTGACGCTGATGAAGGGGAAGTCGACGGCGGGCAGGCGGGCGACGGGGAGCAGGAAGAAGGCGACGATGCCCGCGAGCGCGATTCCGAGCGTGAGGAGGACGGTGGCGACGGGGCGGTGGATGAAGGGGCGGGAGAGGTTCACTTGGCCTCCCCTGGGGTGTTACTCCCTCGCCCCGCTGGGGAGAGAGCCTGCCCCGGACTTGATCCGGGGGTGGGGGTGAGGGGCTGCTCGGCTTCTTTGCTGGCTGTCGTTGTTTGGATGCGCTGCTGGCCGGGATGTGCGCCCGGCGGCGCAGTCACTTTCTTTTGTTTCGCCAAAAGAAAGTAACCAAAGAAAAAGCGACCCCGCTGGCCGTGTCCCCTGCGCTTCGCTTCGGGGCAACCTGCGATGCTCGGGCATGAGGCGGCGCTGCGGAACTCGCTTTGTTCGCTGCGCTCACGCCGCTCGAACATCCGCAGCAAGTCAGAGCACGAAGCGCGGCATGCTGCGCTGCCGCGCCCGCCCCACGCCCTGCGCTTCTCGGCACGGCCATAGGGGCTTTCAACAAGCCCCTTCGGGCCATCGCTGCGCTCAGCCTGGGTGACTGGGTGTGGGAGCGGGCTTGCCCGCGATGAACGCATCGGAAGAACATAGGCCCCATCGCGGGCAAGCCCGCTCCCACAAAGAGAGAAAACCCAGGGCCGAGCGCAGCGATGGCCCGTGTGGTTGTCCCCTTCCCCTCTGGATGCGCCGAGGAGCGCAGCGGGCGGGGTGAGCGCGTGCAGCGCAGCATGCACGCGCATCGTGATCTGACTCGCTGCGGCTGTCTGAGCGAAGCGCGTAAGCGCGAAGCGAGTTCCGCAGCGCACCCCGCCCGCGAGCACCGCAGGTTGCCCGCAGCGAAGCGGAGGGACGCAGCCAGTGGGGCCGCCTTTTCTTTGCCTACTTTCTTTTGGCGGAGCAAAAGAAAGTAGGTTCGCCGCCGGGCGCACATCCCGGCCAACAGCGCTCCCAACGCCCAGGCCCCTCACCCCAGCCCTCTCCCCAAAGGGGCGAGGGAGCAATACCCCCACACCGCCAGAATTCAAGTCAAAACAACCCCCAGCGCCCACCCCACCTGCGCAAGCAGCTATCTTTTCAAAAGCACCCAGACATGCCTTCTCACGCATGCCCCACCCCCTCAACCACACCCCCGCGCCCCCGAACCCGCGCCGCCACCCGGTCAAACCACAAATAAATCACCGGCGTCGTGAACAGCGTCAACAACTGCGACAACACCAAGCCACCGAAGATCGCCAACCCCAGCGGCCGCCGCAACTCCGCCCCATCCCCAAACGCCAGCATCATCGGCAGCGCCGCAGCCAGCGCCGCCAGCGTCGTCATCAGAATGGGCCGAAAGCGCAGCAGCGCCGCCTGATGAATCGCCTCCTGCGGCGCCATCCCCTGGTGCCGCTCGGCATCCAGCGCAAAGTCGATCATCATGATCGCGTTCTTCTTCACGATGCCGATCAGCAGGATCAGGCCGATGATCCCCACGATGTCCAGCGGGTGCCCCGTCACCCACAGCGCCAGCAGCGCGCCCACGCCCGCCGATGGCAGCGTGGACAGGATCGTCAGCGGGTGGATGTAGCTCTCGTACAGCACGCCCAGCACGATGTACACGCACACCAGCGCCGCCAGAATCAGCCACAGCTGGTTCGACAGCGAACCCTCGTAGGCGCCGGCAGAGCCGGTCATGCGCAGCGTGATGCCCTGCGGCAGCCCCTCGGCCTGCGCCGCCGCCTTGATGGCCCGCACCGCCGCGCCCAGCGACACACCGGGCGCCAGGTCGAACCCCACGGTGGCGGCAGGGTACTGCGCCACGCGCGTCACTTGCAGCGGCGCGGGTTGCTCCACGATGGCGGCGATGCTCGACAGCGGCGCGGTCGCGCCGCCCGCCGTGCGCAGCGGCAGGTTCATCAGCGCATGCAGGCTGGCCGCATCGTCGCGCTGTGCTTCCAGTATCACGCGGTAGTGGTTGGTCTCGGTGAAGATGGTCGAGACGATGCGCTGGCCGAAGGCGTTGTACAGCGCGTCGTCGATGCTGCTGGCCGTGATGCCGAGGCGCGAGGCGCTGTCGCGGTCCACCTGCACGAAGGCTGCCTTGCCCTGCGCGCCGGCGTCGGTGGCGGTGCCGCGCAGCTCGGGCAGGTCGCGCAGGCGCACGGCCAGCCGCTGCGCCCAGGCATCCACCTCGGCGGTGTTCACGCCCTCCAGCGCAAAGCGGTATTCGGTGGCGCCGCTTTCGCTGTCCACCGTCAGGTCCTGCGTGGGCTGCACCAGCACCGTCGTGCCCGGCGCGGCGCGCTCGGCGCTGGTGCGCAGGCGCTCCATGATGGCGGGCTGCGATTCGCCGAACAGGCCGCGCGGCCGCAGGTTGACCACCAGCCGCCCGTTGCTCAGCATGGTGTTGTTGGCCGCGTCCACGCCGACCACCGAGCTGACCGACTGCACCGCCCCATCGCCCAGCACCGCCTCGGCCGCGGCGCCCTGCAGCGCCGCCATGCGGTCGAACGACACATCGGCCGGCGCCTGCACGCGCAGCTGCAGCTGGCCGGTGCTCTGCGTCGGGAACAGGCCCTTGGGAATCGCCCAGTACATCAGCACCGTCAGCAGCAGCGTGCCCAGCGCGATCAGCAGCGTCAGCGGCTGGTGCGCCAGCACCCAGTGCAGGCCGCGGTCGTACTGCGCGATCACGCGGTCCATGCCGCGCTGCATGGCACCGCCGATGCGGCCCTGGGCGTGATCCAGCGGCTCCAACCAGCGCGCAGACATCATGGGCACCAGCGTCAGCGACACCACGGCGGAGATCAGGATCGTCAGCGCGAGCGTCACCGCGAACTCGCGGAAAAGGCGGCCGATCACCTCCTGCATGAACAGCAGCGGAATCAGCACCGCCACCAGCGACACCGTGAGCGAGATGATGGTGAAGCCGATCTCGCCCGCGCCGTCGATGGCGGCCTGCCAGGGCGACTTGCCCATCTCGCGGTGTCTGGAGATGTTTTCTATGACCACGATCGCGTCATCGACGACAAACCCCGTCGCAATCGTCAGCGCCATCAGGCTCAGGTTATTGAGCGAGAAGCCCAGCAGGTACATCACCCCCGCCGAGCCGACCAGCGAGATCGGCACCGCAATGCTGGCGATCAGCGTGGCGCGCAGGCTGTGCAGGAAGAAGAAGATCACCAGCACCACCATCACCACCGCCAGCAGCAGCTCGATCTGCACGTGCTGCACCGAGGCGCGGATGCCCTGCGTGCGGTCGGTCAGCACCGCCACGCGCACGCTCTCGGGCAGCCCTTGAGTCAGCTCGGGCAATTGCTGCTTGATGGCGTCCACCGTGGCGATCACGTTGGCGCCGGGCTGGCGCTGCACGTTCAGGATGATGGCGTGCACCAGCTCGCCGCTGGTCTGCCCCGCCGTCGGCGCATCGGCGGCACCCGTGGCGCGCACGGTGGCGCCCTCTTTGATGCCAGCCCAGGCGCCCAGGCGGCTGTTCTCCGAGCCCCGAATCACCTCGGCCACGTCCTTCAGCCGCACCGGCGCGCCGCCGCGGTAGCTCACGATCAGCTCGCGGTATTGCTCGGCCGTCAGCAGCTGGTCGTTGCTGTTGATGGTGTAGGCGCGGCGCGGGCCGTCGAAGCTGCCCTTGGCGCTGCTCACGTTGGCGCCGTTGATGGCCGTGCGCAGGCTGTCCAGCCCCAGGCCCATGCTGGCCAGCGCCTCCAGGTTGCCCTGCACGCGCACGGCGGGCCGCTGCCCGCCCGCCAGCGTGACCAGGCCCACGCCGCTGATTTGGCTGATCTTCTGCGCCAGCCGCGTGTTGACCATGTTCTGCACCTCGGTCAGCGGCAGGCTGTCGGAGGTGATCGCCAGCGTCAGGATCGGCGCGTCCGCCGGGTTCACCTTGGCGTACACTGGCGGCGCCGGAAGGTCGGCCGGCAGCAGCGAGCCACCCGCATTGATGGCCGCCTGCACCTGCTGCTCGGCCGCCGCCATCGACTCCTTCAGGCCGAACTGCAGCGTGACGATCGAGACGCCTGCCGCGCTGGTGCTGCTCATGCGCGCCAGCCCCGCCATTTGGCCGAACTGGCGCTCCAGCGGCGCGGTGACGGTACGGCTCATCACGTCCGGGCTGGCGCCCGGGTACAGCGTCTGCACCTGGATCGTCGGGTAATCCACCTGCGGCAGCGCCGCCAGCGGCAAAAAGCGCAGCCCCAGCAACCCCGACAGCACGATGGCCAGCATGAACAGGCCGGTGGCGACGGGGCGGTGGATGAAGAGGCGGGAGGGGTTCATGGATGTGCCACCCACCTACCATCTTGAAAAGACCAGTTTAAAGACCTATATTCAGGTCTCGAAAGGAGTCCTGCCATGCCCCACCCTGTTCTTGCCGATACGGCGGCCAGCATTTCCGAGCTCAAAGCCAACCCCATGAAAGTGGTTGCCAGCGGCAACGGCATGCCAATTGCGGTGCTGAACCGCAACGCACCGGCGTTCTATTGCGTGCCGGCCGCGGCGTACGAGGCGATGATGGAACTGATCGACGACGCCCAGTTGCTGCAACTGGTCGAGCAGCGCCAGCACGAAGCCTCGGTCGCCGTGACGCTCGATGAGCTATAGCCTGCGCTTCAAGGAATCGGCGCTGAAGGAATGGCGCCAGCTCAGCCCCCCTGTGCGCGAGCAGTTCAGGAAGAAGCTGGCCGAGCGGCTGGAACAACCCCGCGTGCCCAGCGCCGCGCTGCATGGTGCGCGCGACCTGTACAAGATCAAGCTGCGTGCAGCGGGCTTCCGACTCGTGTACCAGGTCGATGACGGCATCGTCACCGTGACCGTGGTCGCCGTCGGCAAGCGAGAGCGCAACGCGGTCTATGCGGCAGCACTGACGCGCTTGAAGAAGAACTGAGAAGGCTGAGGACGTCATGCGTGCGAACTCGTCAACCGGCCATCACTGCGTCGGGCCCTGACCACCACGCTGCTCGCGCAACTTCTGCAGATACGCTCGCCTTTCCTCCGGCGGCATCGCCATCACCTTCTCGCGCACGTCGGGCGGCAGGCGGTCCATCCAGGCACCGCTGGCGGGTCTGGCCGGCGCGGATGCTCCTGAATCAGGAGCTTCTTGCACTGATCCTACCTGCGCTGAAGGCCGATTTGAATCAGAAGTTGCAGCCGCCGGCGCACTGCCCGCACGCGCCGCGCCGCTGGCGCCACCGCGCGGCTCCCGTGCACCCGAGGCACCGCCCCTCGGCCCGCGCGCCTCGCCCGCCAGCGCGACCCTGCCGCCATCCTTCACCCGGTCGCCGCCTTCGGTGACGACCAGTTCGCCCGCCTGCACGCCCGCCGTGATGAGCACGTCGTCCACCGTGGCGCCACCGCGCTTCACGGGCCGCATGTGCGCCACGCGCTCGGCATCGACCACGTAGACGTAGTCACCCTCCGGCCCGGTGCGCACGGCCGTTACCGGCACCAGCACGCCGGGCGTGGCGCCCAGTTGCAGGCGCACGTTGACGAACTGGTTGGGGAAGAGCTGGCCCTGCGCGTTGTCGAAGCGCGCCTTGGCCTGCAGCGTGCCGGTGGCGGTGTCGATGACGTTGTCGAGCGTCAGAAAGCGCCCCTGCGCCAGCGAATCGTTGCGCGTGCGGTCGAGCGCACCCACCGGCAGGCTGCCGCCGCGCTGCGCCGCCAGCACGTCCTGCACGCGGTCCTGCGGCACGGCGAACTTCACGTCGATAGGTGCCATCTGCGTGATGGTGGCGATGCCTGTGGCGGCGCCCGCCTGCACCATGTTGCCCGGGTCCACCGCGCGCAGGCCGATGCGGCCGCTGATGGGCGCGGTGATGCGCGCATAGCCCAGGTTGATGCGCGCGTTGCCCTCGCTGGCGGTGCTGCTCTGCACCTGGCCTTCGAGCTGCTTGACCAGCGCGGCCTGCGTGTCCACGTCCTGCCGGGCGATGGAATCCTGCTTCCACAGCGTTTCGTAGCGGCCCAGCGTGACGCGCGCGGCCGACAGCTGCGCCTGGATGCGCGCGCGCTCGCCCTGCGCCTGCGCCAGCGCCTGCTCGAACGGGCGCGGGTCGATGCGCGCCAGCAACTGGCCCTTCTGCACCGCCTGGCCTTCGGTGAAAAGCACCTCGGTCAGCACGCCCGACACCTGCGGGCGCAGCACCACCTGGGTGACGGGCGTGACGGTGCCGAGCGCATCGATCACGATGGGCAGATTGCCCTGCCGCGCACGCGCCACGCCCACGGTGGCCGATGCGCCACCACCACCGCCCATCATGCCGGGGCCACCACCGCCGCCCGGCCCGCCACCACCGCGTGCCGCTGGCGCCGCCGGCGCATTGGCGCGCTGCACCAGCCACCACGCGGCGCCGGCCAGCCCCAGCACGAACAGCAGCGCCAGCACACGGCCAAGCCAGCGGTGGCGCGGGCGGGCTGCCGGCGGGGGTGGCGGGAGATGCGGATTCGGTTCTTCGTTCTGGGGCATGGCTGACATCGGACGGCATGCGCTGGCGGGCGCGGTGCGGCGTGATGGGGGACTTGGGCGCCATCGTAGCGGGCGCCTTCGGGCGGCCCGGTGACCCGGACTTGAAGAAATGTAAAGTTGCCGCCCGCCGGGCCACGCCCGGGGTCCGGGTTACGGGAAGTTCGGCACCACCGTCAGCCCGGGCAGCGGCGGCACCAGCTCGCGCGGGTCGCGGCCGAACGGCGCGATGACGATGGGCGCATAACCCAGCACGTCGTCCGACAGCTTGCCCACCGTCTGGTAGGTGCCCAGGCTGCCCAGGCCCGCCACCAACACGGCGGAATAGCGCGGATTCAGTGGGTTGTCGCCCGCGGCCAGCACCGCGCTTTCGGGGTGCGTGTAGGTCTGGCCGCGCACGGTGAACGAGCGCGGGCCGAAATCCACCGGCCACTGCGCCGCCAGGCGCTGGCTGACGGCGTTGGTGGTCGGGCGGCCGACCAGCAGCAGGTGGTGGCCGCGCAGCTCGTCCTCGGTCACCTCGCGGTCGGCCCTGATGGGCGGCTGCACGTTGTGCTCGCGCCGGCGCAGCGCGGTCTGCAGCAGCTTGGCGGCCTCGTGGTTGCCCACCGCCTCGTCCTGCGTGCCGTACACGATCAGCGCGTGCTCCAGCTCGTCGTCCATGGTCAGGATGGTGAAGGGCGAACCGTTGCCGCGCGCGGTGGTGCCGTGCTTGTCGACCACCACGCGCAGCGGCTTCGCGCGTGTGGCGATGCGGATCTGCGCGTGCTCGGCGTCGAACACCTGCGCCTGCGTGACGTCGCCCTCGGCCGTTTCCACCGTCACCGGCACCGCCAGCGCGGGGCCGATGCGCGACACGTCCAGCGTCACCACCGCCTCCCAGCTTTTGCCCACGGGGCGTGATTCGGCGCCCGCCACGCCCAGCAGCGGCAGGCCGGGCTGCCGCGTCCACCAGTCGAACAGGGGCCCGAGCGGGCGCTGCGTGTGCCGCTGCAGGAACGTCTGAAAGTCGTGCGTGCCGACGCGCTGGCCGTTGCGCTCGCGTCCCAACCGGCGCATGGCGGCGTCGAACGTGTCGTGCCCCACGATGTCGCGCAGCGTGTGCAGGAACAGCACGCCCTTGCCGGCCACCAGCTGGTAGCCCAGCACGTCGCCCATGTCGGGGCGCGTTTCGGCCAGCGGTTTGTCCAGCCCCGCGCGCGCCGCGCGGCCGAACAGGCTGCGGTGATAGCCCAGTTCCACGCCCAGGTCGTCATCAGGGTCGGTGGGCGTGGCGCCGGGCGCGGCGGGTGCGTTCAGTTCGGCCAGCATGCGCTCCAGGCGCGCGAAGCCGGTGGACAGCCAGATGTCGGCATCGCTGGCCGGCAGCAGCGTGCCCTGCCAGTACGGCGGTGGCGGCGCGTAGGCCGCTGGCCTGGGCGATGGCCAGGCCAGGCGCGGGTGCGGCCTGTCGGCCGGCTGCGCGGTGGATACCCGCGGCGGCGCCTGCACATCCAGCAGGGTCCACGGGTTGGGGATCAGCGGACGGATCGCCGCGTGGTCGCGCGCCTCCTGCGCCGTGGGCGGCCACAGCGTGCCGGTGGGCGGGCCGAACGTGCCCCAGCTTTTTAGTTGCGACGCCAGCCGCGCATCGGTGTACTTGGCATCGACCCCGAAGGCCGACACGATCTCGGGCATGGACAGCAGCTTGCGCGCGAAGTCCTGGTCGATGCGGCCCTTGTGCGCGCGGTATTCGCGCAGCCACACCGCATCGCGCTTCGAGGGCTCGTAGGCCGCGCTGCCCGAAGGCCGGCCGTCGCGCCGCGCGGTGGCCGCCAGGCGAGCGCCCTCTTCCTTGATGTTGTTGTCGCTCCAGTAGAAGCCCTCGGCGCCCTCGAACCACTCGGCCCTGCTGCTGCGACGCAGCCGGCTCTGGCCGCCGGCCAGCGTCAGCAGCGCGATCTCGTTGCGCTTCAGGTCGCCCATCACCCATTCGGTGGAGCACAGGCCGTTGTCGTTTCGGGTGAGCAGCGCGGTGGCTTCGTCGATGCTGCCGGCGTACTGCTGCGCCTGGCGGATGCGCGCGGCCAGCGGCGTGCCGCCGGGCACCATGGGGCCCTGGTCGAGCGTGGTCTCGGCCAGCAGCATCCCGGCTTCGTTGATCGCATAGTCCATGCCGCTGTGCATGCCGCCGGGCGTGGTCTGCATGACGAAGCGGTGGCCCTGCGTGGGTTTGACTTCCATCCACACGTTGTAGAAGTTGGCCGGGTACAGGTCGTACATCGTGATGTGGCCGAACACGATCTGCCCGTCCGCCGTGGCCGGGCCGTTGGCGATGAAGGCGTTGCAGCGCTGCGGCGGCTTGCGGGCCTGGCGCGCCACGCGCAGCGTCGGGTCCAGCGGCTGCTGCGTGGCAATGCGCAGGTGGGGCACATTGGGCGTGACCACCAGCGCGTCGTGCAGCGTGTCGAGCTCGTTCGAGGTGTTGAGGGTGATGATGTCCAGCACGTCCAGCCTGCGACCATGCGCGCGCGCGCCGGCGGCGTTGGCGCCATCGACGATGCCCTGCATCTCCTGCATCTGTTCGGGCGGAAAACCCTGGCCGAAGAGGGTTTGCGCCACCCGACGGTTCTGCGCCCAGGCGGCCGCGGGCGCCTTGGGGCCCCAGAACTCCGACAGCGCGCGAATATAGGCCGCGATCTCGGTCGCCAGCAGGTGACCATGCTGCAGGCCGCGTTCGCGCGGCGCGCCCTCGATGTGCACCACCGTCCAGCCGGCCTGGGCGTAACGCCAGCCGGCGCCCCAGCGCTGCACGGTGTGCGGGTCGATGGGCGCGTCGGCCGCCGGCTGCGCCTGCGCGGTGCCCAGCCCCAGCAGCCACAGCGCCAGGCACAGCAGTGCCACCCGAACCGCTAACGCCTTGGCCATGGTCGATGCCCGCTGGTGAGGGATGGAGAGAAGTTCAGGCCGGCAGCGGCACCAGCCGCCAGCCCTGCGGCGCCGCCCGCTGGGCCAGCAGCAACTCGATATTGGGGTGCGAACCCGGGTGCGCCCGCGCCTCGGCCACGTGCTCGGCAAACCACTCCAGGCCCTGGGCGATGGCCGCCGCGCTCAGTTGCCCGTCGAACGCCTGCGCCAGCGCGTGGTAGATGCGCAGCGAGCCCATCTTGCCCGGCGCGGCGGGGATGTGGTGCACCACGGCACCATCGGCATCCAGCACGTCCAGTCCGCGCAGGTGGTCCGCCGTGGGCAGCGTGGCCAGCGTTTCAGCGAAGTTCATGGCTTCAATCCTGCCAGACCACCCACCCGGTCCACCACGTCAGCAGCACGATCAGCCCGAAGGCGATGCGGTACCACGCGAACGGCACGAAGCTGTGGCTGGAGATGTAGCGCAGCAGCCAGCGTACGCAGATCCAGGCGCTGATGAACGAGAACAGCAGGCCGACGCCGAACATGGGCGCGTCGGCCCACGACAGCAGCGCGCGCTCCTTGTAGAGCGAGTACACGCCCGCGCCGATCAGCGTGGGGATGGCGAGGAAGAACGAGAAATCCGTCGCCGCCTTGCGCGACAGCCCCAGCAGCATGCCGCCGATGATGGTGGCGCCCGAGCGGCTGGTGCCGGGGATCATGGCGAAGCACTGCACCAGGCCGACCTTCAGCGCGTCCAGCGGCGTCATGTCGTCCACGCTGTGCACGCGCGCCAGGTTTTGCGGCCGGCGCTCGGCCCACAGGATGACGAAGGCGCCCAGGATGAAGGTGGTGGCCACCACCTGCGGCGTGAACAGATGCGCCTTGATGGCCTTGCCGAACAGCAGACCCAGCACCACCGCGGGCAGAAAGGCGATCAGCACATTCAGCGTGAAGCGCTGCGCCTGCCGGCTGCTGGGCAGCGCCACCACGGTATCGCGGATCTTCTGCCAGTACACGATGATCACCGCCAGGATGGCGCCGGTCTGGATGGCGATGTCGAACACCTTGGCCTTGGTGCCGGTGAAGCCCAGCAGGCTGCCCGCCAGGATCAGGTGGCCGGTGGAGGAGATGGGGAGGAACTCGGTCAAACCCTCCACGATGCCCATGATCGCGGCCTTGACCAGCAGGACGGTATCCAAGAAAAACCTTTCTGAAACGCTACATCATTTGTAGCTTGCGGCGCCGATTCTACGGCGACTGACTGTCGATTTCCTTCATCATCCTGAAACGGACGGCACACCACCAGTTCACACCGCGCTGGCGCATCTCGCGCCGCGTGCATGCATTCCGTCGCATCGCGCTCGCACGGCGCCGGCCTGCGTCGCACAGTGCGGGCCATCGACATCGCCACCCAGGAGACCCGCCATGCTGCTGACCACCCTGCTCGCCGAGCATCCCGAAGCCATCGGCTGATGGGCGTTCGCCCCAAGGCCTTGGCTGCCGCCTGACCGCACCCGACCCATCCACGGAGTACTGCCATGCAGATGAGTCCCGTCATCGCCGTGCACCTGACAGCGGTCCTGGCCGCTCTCGTGCTCGGCCCGATAGCCCTCTGGGCGCGGCGCGGCCATGGCCAACCCGGCCGGAGCGTCACATCGCGACCGCGCCTGCACCGCGCCGCCGGCTACGCGTGGGTCAGCATGATGCTGCTGGCCGCGCTCTCGGCCCTGTTCATCCGCGATTTCACGCTGCCCAACATCGCCGGCTACACACCCCTGCACCTGCTGGTGCCCACGACGCTGGTCATGCTGGTGATGGCCTTCCGCGCCCTGGCACGCGGCGACATCCGGGCGCACCGCCAGGCGATGGCGCGCACGTATGTCGGCGCCTGCGTCGTGGCGGGGCTGTTCACGCTGTTGCCTTCGCGCTATCTGGGCCAGCTGGTATGGGGGCAATGGCTGGGCTGGCTGTGACGGCCCGTCGGCCGCCGCCGCATTTCGCGCCGCTCTGGCGCCTTCCGTCGCAAGCCGCTCGCGCCGCGCGCCACACCGTCGCACACTCGTCTCAACCCACACGTTCCACAGGAGCTCTGCCATGACCGACTTGCGGTCCCCCGCCGTCGACAGCGCGCTCGACCGCCTGGCCCGCCGTCGCGCCAGCGCCAAGATGGGCTGGTTCATACACGCGGCCGTGTACGCCATCGTCAACCTCGGGTTGGCGGCGCTGTCGCTCTCGGCTGGGCGAGACTGGCACGCCTACCCGCTGCTCGGCTGGGGGCTGGGCCTGGCCATCCACGGCGCGGCGGTGTGGCTGATCGGGCCCGGTGCCGCGCTGCGCGAGCGCCTGGTAGAACGCGAGCGCGCCGCGCTGGCCCGCCGCGGCCATTGATGGGGCACCACCGACCCCGATCCTGATGCACGAAACCCCCATGACCACCGCCCTCGCCCTGCTGTCCGCCCTGCTCTACGCCGCCGCCCCGCCGTTGCTGGCCGTGGTGCAGGCACGCGATCCCCATCACGACACCGTGCGCGATCCCGTGAGCGACTACGCCCTGGGCACGGCGCGCGGCCTGTTCCAGTGGCACGGCCACCTGGGCACGCTGGCCGCCGCGCTGATGGCGGGCGTGATGCACCTGGCCGGCCTGCCGGGCTGGCTGGTGGCCTGCATGGCGGCGGTGGTGCTGGCGCGCATCGGCGTGCTGCTGTTCCCCACCGACCTGGAGGGCGCACCCAAGACCGCCAGCGGCCGCCTGCACATGGGGTTCGCCGTGGCCTCGTTCGCGCTGTACTACACCGTGGCCGACAACGCCACGCCGCTGCTCGCCCCCGCCGCGCCGCCCGCGTTGGCCGGCGTGCTGATCGCCCTGCGCTGGCTGTGCGCCTGGGCGCTGGCGGCCCTGGTCGCCTGCCTGCTGCTGCCGCCGCTGCGGCGCTGGTTCGGCTTGGCCGAGCGCGTGTTCCTGATCGCCGTGCCGGCGTGGTTCGCCGCCGCCAGCCTGGCCATCGCGGTGCGCTGACATGACCCCGCCCACAATCACCGTCCACCACCTCCACAATTCGCGCGCGCAGCGCATCCTGTGGCTGCTGGAAGAACTGGGCCAGCCTTACGACGTCGTGCATTACCAGCGCGATCCGCAGACCCTGCTGGCCCCGCCCGCGCTGAAGGCCGTCCACCCGCTGGGCAAGTCGCCGGTCGTGCAGGTCGATGGCGAGGTGCTGGCCGAAAGCGGCGCCATCATCGAGACGCTGGCCGAGCGCCTGGGCAACGGCCGCCTGCTGCCCGCGCCCGGCACGCCCGCGGCCACGCGCTGCCGCTACTGGCTGCATTACGCCGAAGGCTCGGCCATGCCGCCGCTGCTGCTGAAGCTGGTGTTCGACCGCATCGCGCAGGCCAGGATGCCGTTCTTCGTGCGGCCCGTCGCCCAGGGCATCGTCGACAAGGCCATGGCCGGCTTCGTCGGCCCGCAACTGAAACTGCACCTGAATTACATGGAGGGCGAACTGCAGCAGCGCGACTGGTTCGCCGGCGATGCCTTCAGCGCCGCCGACGTGCAGATGAGCTACCCGGTCGAAGCCGCGCAAGCCCGCGCCGGCCTGAACGCCGCCGAGCACCCGCGCCTGACCGACTGGCTGGCGCGCATTCACGCGCGGCCGGCGTACCAGCGTGCGGCGCAGCGCGGCGGCCAGGGCGCGCAGCCGAGTGATTGATGGGACAGGCAGGCACTGGCCATGTAGGCGCGCACAGCCCCCTCTCCCGCACGCGGGAGAGGGTGGGGGTGAGGGCAACCACGCATCGCCACGAAGCACGCGCCGGCACGCTGCCCGCGGCATCGCCCCCTCACCTTGGCCCTCTCCCCCCTTCGGGTGGAGAGGGGATGGCAGGGGCTCGCTTTCAAGCGCTTTGCCCTCACCAACAAGCACAAAATACGGCCCTGGCGCCCATCCCACGGGCGCGCACAGCTACTTTACTCATAGCAACCCACATGCACCCCTTCTGGCGCGACACCCTTCGGCACGGCCTTCAGGTGCTGGCCTTCTGCTGCGTCATCGCGGTGTTCACCACCATGATGTGGCCGGGCAGCGGCTACGCGCGGCAGCTGGTGCATTCGATCAGCATCGGCATGATCACATGGGCGGTGATCGAGTTCGGCCGCCTGCTGGTGCCGGCGCAGCACTGCCACCGCAACCCCGACACCGGCGGCCACGGCTGGCCCAGGGGCTGGCGCGGCGTCGCCCTCACCGCCGCCGGCATTGCGGCAGGCTTTTTCGGCGGCACGCGGCTGGCGCGGCTGCTGCTGGGCGACGTGACCGAGTACCCGCAGCGCGACCTGGTGCTGGGCCTGCTGGTCACCGTAGCGGCGGGCACGGTGGCCAGCTTCTACTTTCACGCCCGCGGCCAGGCCGCCGCGCTGCAGGCCAGCCGTGCCGCCGCCGAGCGCGACGCCACCGAGGCCCGGCTGCGCCTGCTGCAAAGCCAGCTCGAACCGCACATGCTGTTCAACACCCTGGCCAACCTGCGCGCGCTGATCGGCGTCGACCCGCCTGCCGCGCAGCGCATGGTGGACCGGCTGAACGACTACCTGCGCGCCACGCTCGATGCATCGCGCGCCACCACGCACCCGCTCTCGGCCGAGTTCGAGCGCCTGCGCGATTACCTCGACCTGATGGCGATCCGCATGGGCCCGCGCCTGGCCGCGTCCTTCGACCTGCCCGAGGCGCTGCGCGACCTGCCCGTGCCACCGCTGATCCTGCAGCCGCTGGTCGAGAACGCCATCCGCCACGGGCTGGAGCCGCAGGTGGCGGGCGGCCGCATCGACGTGCGCGCCGAGCGCGTGGGCGACACGCTGCGCCTCACGGTGGCCGACACCGGCGCCGGGTTCGATGCGACCCACGTTCGCGAAGGCCGCTTCGGCATGGCGCAGGTGATCGAGCGCGTGGCCTCGTCCACCGGCGGGCGCGGCGTGGTCCACGTGCAATCGGCGCCCGGCGCGGGCACCACCGTCGCCCTCGAACTTCCCATCGACCAGGCATCGGCATGAACTGGGACACCCTCGTCATCGGCTCCGGCATCGGCGGCCTCACCGCCGCCGCCGCGCTGGCGCGCGAAGGCCAGCGCGTGCTGGTGCTGGAGCAGCACGACATCCTGGGCGGCATGACGCAGACTTTCGCGCGCCAGGGCTTCAGCTTCGGCACCGGCCTGCATTACCTGACGGGCGTGACGGCGCCTGGCGACGACGAAGCGCGCTTCGCCCGGCTGCTGAACACGCTGGGCGACGGCACGCTGCGCTTTCAGCCGCTGCCCGATCGCTTCGACCTGGTGCGGCTGATCCACCCCGATGGCACCGAAACGCGCTTCGCCTACGGCGCGCCCGAGGCGGACAACTGGGCGCGGCTGAAGGCGCAGTTCCCGGCCGAGGGGGCTGCCATCGACGCGTATGCCGACCAGTACGAGCAGGCGCGCCGCAGCATCAACACCATGATGGCTCTGCACGGCGTGCCGCGCCCGGCGGCCACGCTGATGCGCTGGGTGCTGGGCCGGCGCTTGCAGCGCCGGGCCGACGTGACGCTGGCCGAGGCGCTGGCGCACGTGCGCGACCCGCAGCTGCGCGCCATCCTGGCCGCGCGCGGCGGCGACTACGGCCTGCCGCCCTCGCACGCGCCGCTGGTGCTGCACGCGCTGGTGATGGGCAGCTATGCCGAGGGCGGCGCGGGCTACCCCATCGGCGGCCCGGCGCGGCTGGCCGAGAGCCTGGCGGCCGGCGTGTGGAACGCGGGTGGCGAGCTGCGCACTGGCGCGCGCGTGGCGCAGCTGCTGGTCGAGGACGGCCGCGCCGTTGGCGTGCGGCTGGCCGATGGCCGCGAAGAACGCGCGCCCCACATCGTCTCCGCCATGGGCGCGCTCAACACCATCGCCGCGCTGCCCGATGGCGTGGCGGCCGATTGGCGCGCCAGCATCCGCAGGCACGAACCCAGCTGCGCCTACATGATGCTGTACCTGGGCTTCAGCGGCACCGCCGACGAGCTGCGCGCCCTCGGTTTCGACGGCGCCAACCACTGGATCTACGACGGCCACGCCACCGGCGCCGCGCCCGACCCCGAGGCGCTGATCTGGCGCAACCCCACCGACGAGGACGCCGGCGCGCTCTACGTCTCCTTCAGCGGCCTGAACGACCCCGAGCACGCCCAAGCGCCCACCGCCGAGGTGTTGGCGCTGTGCGACTGGGAGGTGTTCGCCGCCTGGCAGGATTCGCGCCTCGGCCACCGGCCCGAGGACTACGAGGCCACCAAGGGCTGGATTGAGGACCAGCTGCTCACCCAGTTCAAGCGCCTGTTCCCGACGCTGGCGCAGCGCGTGGCCTACCACGAGCTGTCCACCCCGCTGTCGCAGGCCGCCTATGCGCTGGCGCCCGAGGGCGCCATGTACGGCCTGGCCACCACGCCCGAGCGCCTGCTCGACCCCGCGCTGCATGTGCGCACCCCCGTGCCCGGCCTGCTGCTGGCGGGGCAGGACGTGGCCTCGCTCGGCGTCGAAGGCGCCGCCATGGGCGGGCTGATGGCCGCCGCCACGCTGAAGCCGGCGCTGTGGAAGTTGATGAAGGGTTGAGCCGCCGGCCCTCCGCGGCAGGAGCGGCGGCAGCCGCGAACAAAGCGTATCCGCGGTGGACGACAGACCTTTTCGCGGCTGCCGCCGCTCCTACGACGCCCCGCCCCTGTGGGAGCGGCCTTGGCCGCGATACAGCGCATCGCCCCCAGCCACCGCCCCATCGCGGGCAAGCCCGCTCCCACACCTGGTCTTGTTTGATTTCCACGAAACAACATCCATTTCGTCATTCCGGCGAAAGCCGGAATCCACACGACGCGCGCGGCGGAGCTGGATCCCGGCTTTCGCCGGGATGACGATGGTTGACGTTTTGGCCGCAGACGCCGCACGACACCCAGTCCATCCGCCCGCCGCTGCACCACAGGCCGCGCCCCGGCATACTCGCCCGCATGGCCCCGCCCGATTCACCCACCCCCGCGCAGACCCTGCGCCGCAGCACCGCCGCCCTGCTCGCCTTCTGGCTGCTGCTGGCGGGCGCGCTGTGGTGGGGCTTTGCGTGGTGGGAGGGCCGCCAGCGAGCAGGGCTGGAGCCGTACCAGATGGCGGGCGGCGAGTTGGTCATCCCGCGCAGCCGCGACGGCCACTTCTACGTGCGCGGCGAGGTGAACCACGAGCCCGTCACCTTCCTCGTCGACACCGGCGCCAGCAGCGTGGCCATCAGCAGCCGCTTGGCGCGCGCCGCGCGCCTGCCAGAAGGGCGCCCCATCACCCTCAGCACCGCGGGCGGCACGCGCGAAGGGCGGCTGGTGCACGGCGTGCCGGTCAAGGCCGGGCCGCTGGCGCACAACGACGTCAGCGTGACCACCGGGCTGGACATGGGCGACGGCAGCGGCGCGCTGCTGGGCCAGTCGTTCCTGCGCCATTTCGACGTGCGCATCGAAAGCGATCGCATGGTGCTGCACCCGCGATGAGCCATGCCGCCTACCCGTCGTTGATCTGCATTCCCGTAGGAGCGGCGGAAGCCGCGAATGGCCGCATCGCCACGTGCAGGCGCCTATTCGCGGCTTCCGCCGCTCCTACAGTTCCGACTCATCCTCGCTGAACCGCCAAAAGATGCCCACCGCCCTGATTGCCGAAGACGAACCCCTGCTGGCCGCCGCCCTGCAGGCCGAGCTGGCGCGCGCCTGGCCCGATCTGCGCATCGTCGCCACCGTGGGCGACGGCGCCAGTGCGGTGCGCGAGGCACTGGCGCTGCGGCCCGACGTGCTGTTTTTCGACATCCGCATGCCCGGCCTGAGCGGCCTGGACGCCGCCGCCGAGCTGGCCGACGCGTGGGACAGCAGCGCCCAACCCTTCCCCGCCCTGGCCTTCGTCACCGCCTACGACCAGTACGCCGTGCAGGCTTTCGAGACGCAGGCCATCGACTACGTGCTGAAGCCCGTGCAGCCCGAGCGGCTGCACAAATCAGCGCAAAACTGCGCGCAGCGCTTGCTGCACAAGCGCCGGCAGCTATCAACCCAATAGCTAACCAGGCCAGCCTGCAGGCCACCGCCGACCAGCTGCGCCACCTGCTGGCCGCGCTGCAGCCGGGCGCCGATGCCGCCGCGCCGGCGCCGCTGCGCCAGTTGCCCGTCAGCACCGCCGGCTCGGGCGGCTCGACCATCCGCATGGTGCCACTGGCCGAGGTGCTGTACCTGCAGGCGGCCGACAAATACGTGCGCGTGGTCACGCCAGGCGGCGAACACCTGCTGCGCACGCCGCTGAAAGACCTGCTGCCGCGCCTGAGTGCCGACGAGTTCTGGCAGATCCACCGCAGCACCCTGGTGCGCGCCGACGCCATCGACACCGTGCGGCGCGACGAGGCCGGCAAGCTGCACCTGACGCTGCGCGGCTGCCCCGACCAGCTGGCCGTCAGCCGCCTCTACGCCCACCTGTTCAAGGCGCTGTAGGCGCGCGCGGCGGGGTTCGGCCCCGCCACTTGCAGGCGATGACATCGGCCTTGTGCGATCTGCCGCAATAGCGGAGTATCGGCTCCCAGCGCTTGATGGACGGGCGCTGACGGATAGATATAAGGGGAGTATCTGCTCACGCATCGGCGCAAACAATTGCCAACGCAGGCAAGCCCGCTCCCCGTCCCACGGGTACGGAGTCTGCCTGAAAACAGGGAGTATCGATCTCCAGCGCCCATCTGACGGGCGCTACTGAACAGGTATGCAGGGAGTATTAGAGGCAACACTGCACCCGCACCCTGCCCCGCCACACCGGCACGGGCGTACACCCGGCCCTCGCCGTCAGGCCGCCAGCAAAAGAAAAGCCCGCTCAGATGAGCGGGCTGCAAGGGTGGTCACCTTGGAGAAGCCGGCCTGGGCACTGGGGGCCTGTTTCCCGGCGGGAGAACCCGGAGGTTAACGCACGTCAATCGTCCCAGCCACGGTGCCGGCGGTGCTTGCGCGGCTTCTTGTGCCAGTGGCCGGGCGGGCCGTAATACACCGGCGCCGGGCGGTACACCACGCGCGGCGGCGCGTAATAGGCCGGCGGCTGCACATACACGGGGCGCGGGCGCACGTACACGGGGCGCGGCGCCACGTACACGGGCGCGGGCTGCACATACACCGGCGCCGGGCCGTAATAGGCGGGCGGCACGTTGCCCACCCCCACCGACACCCCCGGCGAGCCCACGCCCACCGACCAATACACATCCCGTGCCTGGGCCACACCCACGGCGCCCAGCGCGCCCGCGGCGAGCAGCCCGGTGGCCAACATGCGCTGCATCGTCTTCATGGTCAAACTCCTGGTACGCGGCCCGTTGCGGGATATGCCGAACGCGGCCGATACCCTGATTAAACGAAGCAAAGCGCGATACAGACCACATCGCCCAGGTGAAAGCCGTATCCAACGGTAACCCACACCTTGAAAAATCAAGGGTTTACGCCAGCCCGGCGGCACAAAGTCACACCCGCGGCGACCCACCGCGCCCACCGGCGCCGCGTGCCGCACCAACGGGGTGCCGACCTAGAATCTGCGCCATGTCATCCCCCGCCAAACCCACCCCGGCCGACGCCGCCAAGCCCAGCAACTTCATCCGCCAGGCCATCGAGGCCGACCTTGAAAAAGGCACCCACGCCCAGCGCATGTGGGGCGGCCAGCCGGGCGACGGCCCCAGCCACGCCGCCGGCGCGCTGGACCCGGCGCGCATCCGCACGCGCTTTCCGCCCGAGCCCAACGGCTACCTGCACATCGGCCACGCCAAGAGCATCTGGCTCAACTTCAGCCTGGCGCAAGAGTACGGCGGCGTGTGCCACCTGCGCTTTGACGACACCAACCCCGAGAAGGAAGAGCAGGAGTACGTCGACAGCATCCGCGACATGGTGCGCTGGCTCGGCTGGGACCACCACTTTGCCGACGACCCCGCCCGCCCCGGCGTGAAGCAGCCGCACGAATACTTCGCCAGCGACTACTTCGACTTCATGTACCGCGCGGCCGAATACCTCATCGAAGCCGGCCACGCCTACGTGGACGAGCAGACCCCCGAGCAAATGCGCGCCACGCGCGGCGACTTCGGCACGCCCGGCACCAACAGCCCCTTCCGCGACCGTTCGCCCGCCGACAACCTGGCGCGCTTCCGCGAAATGCGCGATGGCCAGCACGCCGACGGCGCCATGGTGCTGCGCGCCAAGATCGACATGGCATCGCCCAACATCAACCTGCGCGACCCGACGATTTACCGCATCCGCCGCGCCACGCACCACAACACCGGCGACAAGTGGTGCATCTACCCCATGTACACCTACGCGCACCCCATTGAGGACGCGCTGGAGCAGATCACCCACTCCATCTGCACGCTGGAATTTGAAGACCAGCGCCCCTTCTACGACTGGCTGCTGGAGCGCCTCATCGAAGGCGGCCTGCTCAAGGCCCCGCCGCCGCGGCAGTACGAATTTGCGCGCCTGAACCTCACCTACGTCATCACCAGCAAGCGCAAGCTGGCGCAGCTGGTGAACGAGAAAAAAGTCAGCGGCTGGGACGACCCGCGCATGCCCACCATCGTCGGCCTGCGCCGCCGCGGCTACACGCCCGAGGCCATCCAGCTGTTTGCCGAACGCATCGGCGTGACCAAGAGCGATTCCTGGATCGACTACAGCACGCTCGACGGCTGCCTGCGCGAAGACCTGGAAAACAAAGCCCACCGCGGCATGGCCGTGCTCGACCCCGTCAAGCTGGTGCTCACCAACTGGGCCGAGGTGTTCGGGTCGGACGCCTACACCGAAGACTGCACCCAGCCCGCCCTGCCCCACAGCGCCATTGCCGAAGGCCAGACCCCGCCGCCCGACCGCGTGTTCAAGATCGGCAAAGACGTGTGGATCGAACGCGAAGACTTTGAAGAAGTGCCGCCCAAGGGCTACAAGCGGCTGTTCCCCGGCAACGTCGTGCGCCTGAAAGGTGGCTACGTCATCGAATGCACGGGTTGCGCCAAAGACGCGGACGGCAAAGTGACCGAAGTGCACGCCAAAGTGATCGCCGGCACCAAGAGCGGCACCCCCGGCGCCGACAGCGTCAAGGCCAAGGCCGCCATCACCTGGGTGGGCGCCGCCGACGGCGTGAGCGCCGAAGTGCGCCTGTACGACCACCTGTTCACCGACCCGCAACCCGACGCGGGCGGCAAGAACTTCCTGGATGCGTTGAACCCCGACAGCCTGAAGGTGGTGACGGCGGTCGTGGAACCGTCACTGGCCGCGGCCAAGCCGGACCAGAAATTCCAGTTTGAGCGGCACGGCTACTTTGTGGCCGACCGGGCGGACCATGGCGTGGGCGGGAAAGTGGTTTTCAACCGGGTGACGGGGTTGAAGGATGGCTGGGGAAAGTAAGCTCATTCAAAACAGGGCGGTACAAAGTGAACTATTTGCGCAATTCTTCTATTGCAGAGGAGCGGGAGCAGGTTGACTACGAGGTCATCTTTGGCAACGACAATGGCGAAGATGAGGATCCCGAAGTATTGGCAGGTTATTTCCTTGAACACCAATCATTCACCAGAGCATCCGACAAGAGTCGTCGCATTGAGATAGTCAAAGCAAGAAAGGGCATGGGCAAATCCGCGCTACTTTCTCACCTGAAATATCGACTAATCAACGCCAATAACCCATTAGACAAAGAGTCCATAGTAATCAAGGTAACCGGAAACGAACTCATTGGCCTTGCCGACTTCACAGGAAATGACGCCTCCAAGATAGAAAATCGATGGAAGCAAGTGATATGCAAGCGCATCTCTATGGAGATTGCAAGTCAAATAGGATTTGCAGGCTCAGATGACACAATGTCACTGGTAGAAGCAGCAGAGATAGAGGGCCTAAAGGGCAAGAATCTTGTCACCGGCCTTATGGCCAGGATTGGGAAAGCCATAAACATTGCAGCTCTTGCAGCAACAAACGGCGCCGTTTCGCTAGAAGCGAGCAATCCTACAGACCCTGACAGGCTTGGCTACGAACACATTCTCAGAAGACTGCAAGAATCCAAAGCAAAAAGCGTTTGGCTTCTTGTTGACGACATCGACGCAAAATTTGTCGATACACCCGAACTACAAACTAGAATTGGAGCCTTCTTCAGCGCAATTAGATCTCTTGCATTTTCTGTTGAGGGTCTTCGCATCAGAGCAAGTGTACGCCCAGATGTCTGGACAAATTTGAGAGGCATGGAGGATCAAGATAAATTTAGACAATACATTACTGAAATAAAGTGGTCAGACGAGCATCTGAGAAGTATATTTGCAAAAAGAATTCTTAGCTATTTACAAAGAAATGGAAGCGCCGAATACGCACACTGGAATGAACAAACAGACTACACCCGGATTTTGGCCCAGGTTTTTTCGGGCCAATTTAGAATCGGGTCCGAAAAGGACAGCGATCCACTACGAGTTGCGATGATGCTTGCAGGCAAGAGACCTAGGTGGCTAGGGCAACTCTGCAAACAAGCTGGAAATGCAGCCGGAACCCATCTTATTCAGCAACGTCACTTTGATGCCGTAATGGGCTCATTTGGCCAAGAAAAAATAAGCGATCTAATTAAAGAGCATCAACACCAGTTCAAGGAACTCCAAAAAGTTATTGATGCATTCAGGGGTAGCGAAAAAAGCCTAACCAAGTTCAAATTAATATCGCTAATAGACAGGTTATTCGTAAAAAAGCTGGGCGCCGAAAATATTCCGAGCGTAAACGGATTCCCCTTCAAATCCACCGATCAACTCGCAGAATTTTTATTCGAAATTGATTTTATAGTTGGCGAGAAGGGCGGCAAACATACCCAATATCAGCACGATCCGACGCTATTTTCGAGCGAGCATAACGCGCAAAACAAGATTCCTTGGATCGTGAACCTCAGCTATCGAAAATTTTTGGGCATCCAATAAACGAAGGGACAGACACCTTTAGGCTCGATTTGGCACTTCGTCACCCTACCTAAAAGTGCCTCAACCGCACCGGCGGTTCTCGATGTCTAACAGGCCCTAAAAAGACCACGAAATCCGGGTCGATTCATAAGGATTCGGGGCTAGATGGGGAAAAAGCCACCGCGCCCCGTCGTGTTGCCTGATCCAACAAACTCGGTGTGGCGTAACTTTGACAAGGTCTCAGCGTTCGGCTCTTCGTTCTCCAAGATGATGATCTGCCCGGGTTCCTTGCGTGAAGGGGGGAAATTGGGGTCAGATGAAGATTACTCGTCGCACCTCGGACAGCAGCAATCATTTCTGCGGGTGTGTCCGCGGTCCTCGCTGCAAGACCACGCTGCCCAAGGTGACTGCCTCCCGCGCCGCATGATGCGCTGGCCAGTATATTTTTTATAGCTGCTCGCGCCTGACCATCAAGCGCTGAAGCCGGTTTTAGCCTCTAACCGTAGTGACTATTGGGCCAAATGAAAACGCCCTTTCAGCCATGATCAATGAGGCGCATCGCTGCCCCATCACCAACCCAATTCGGGTTTCATCAAACCCAATTTGGGTATAAACTGCCAGCATGACCTCGACCGCCGACGCCCTCTTCCCCGCGGTGCGCCAGCGCGTGCTGGCGGTGCTGTTCGGGTCGCCGGATCGCAGCTTTTACGCCAACGAGTTGATCGCGCTCGCGCGCTCGGGCACGGGGGCGGTGCAGCGTGAGTTGGCCAGTTTGCTGGCGGCCGGGCTGATTACAGTCCGTGACCAGGGCAACCAGAAGCACTATCAAGCCAACGCGGCGTCGCCGGTGTTTGCCGAACTGCGCGGGCTGGTGCTGAAAACGGTGGGCCTAGCCGATGTGCTGCGGGCGGCGCTGGCGCCGCTGGCGGGGCAGATCACCATGGCCTTCGTCTATGGCTCAGTCGCACGGCGCGAGGACACGGCCGCCAGCGACGTGGATGTGCTGATCGTCAGCGATGCGCTGGGCTACGCCGAGGTGTTTGGCGCGCTGGAAAGTGCGGCGCAGACGCTGGGCCGCGCCATCAACCCCACGCTGTACACCCGTGCCGAACTGGCGCGGCGGCGCGCGCAGGACAACGCCTTTGTCACCCGCGTGCTGGATCAGCCGCGCATCTGGCTGATGGGCGATGAAGAGGTATTGCGTGGCGACTGACTCGCTGTTCAACCTGAGCGGGCCAGGCAAGCCGCTGAAAGCCGAGCCGCCCGACACGGCCGAGACCGCTGGCCTGCTGCGTACCGGCCGCGCGCGCCTGATGGACGCGGGCAACGCCGCGCTGTCGCTCGAAAGCCGGTTCGACCTGGCCTACAACGCCGCGCACGCGCTGTGCCTGGCCGCGCTGCGGCGGCAGGGTTATCGCCCCAGCCAGCGCTACATCGTCTTTCAGGTGCTGCCGCACACGCTGGGCTTGGGGCCGGAAGTCTGGCGCGTGCTGGACAAGTGCCACAACACACGGAATCTGGGCGAATACGAGGGACTACTGGACATCGACGAGCGCCTGGTCAGCGGCCTGATCGAGGCGGCGCAGCGCGTGGACGAGGCTTTGCGCGCAGCGGGTGCGTGAACCTATGACCTCGTTCCACTTTCACGCCCGACGCGCTTGCGTTCGCGCAGGCTGACGGCATCAACGCGCTGGATGGCTCGCGCCTGCTGGATCAGATCGCCCGCCTCACGCCCGAGCAGCAGGCCGCGCTGTTGGCGGTGGCGTTCGAGGGTGAATATTGGCGCCCCAACTGCCCGAGCTGCGGCGTGAAGATGCTTGAGCGCGACGCGCGCAAGTCGGGCGAGCGCTTCTGGGGCTGCGAGAACTTTCCGCGCTGCAAGACCACGCAGCCGATGACGAGGGCGGCCGCCATGACACCGCAAGCCAACGGCTGATCGCCCGCAGCGCCTGGTCTTTCTCTATATTTTCGATAGCAGCTTGCGCCGTCTGGACAAGCGCGGGAGCACGATTTGGCCATTGATCGCCTGAAGGCCGCGCAGTGCCGGAAAATCGACCACGACTCGCCTCAAAATCGCTCGAAAATCCCCCATGGACAACACCCAAAAATAAAAGTCCGACGGTCTGGAAATATCAACTACACTGCTTCGGTCGTTGCTTGAAAATCCCTCCGGGCTTTTTTCTGAACGATATGCACGGCAGCCACCCAACGGGTCGCCTGCATTCTTGGCAGCACGCCGCCAGGCTGCGCCACCCGCTGTCTTGAAAGAGCCTTGAGCAGCGCGGTTGTCCTTCAGGCTCACGCAGGATGCCCACGGCAAGCCTGCGGATTTGCATGATTTCTGTTTCCACTTTTTCCCCCTCCATGGGCGCGGCCATGATGCCGCTGCCGACCCCCTCGCCTGCCCCCGAACGACGCCAGCTCACGCTGGGCAAACCCATGCTGACCCGCATGATCGAAGTGCCGGGCGCTCTGTTTCTTGAAGCAGTGACGCCGGTGCGCCGGCGCCGCCAGTTGCAGCCGGCGGCACGTGTGCTGGCACGCCTGCTGGCCGTCACGCAGCTGCAATGGTTCGACGACCAGGGCGGCGCACGACCGCTGGCGGCGGCCTGACGCAGCCTTGACCGGCGCCCGCGCGGCCGCTGCCGCCACGGCGTCTTGCGCGCTCACTGCTGGGCGCCCGTTTTTCCCGGTGGCCCGGGTTTTGATATTGCCGGGGCCGCCATTTTCCTGAAGAGAGAAATATCCATGAGCCAAAAAATCTATGTGGGCAATCTGCCCTATTCCGCTTCTGATGCCGACCTGCAGCAAAATTTTTCGGCCTTCGGCGATGTGGTTTCGGCCACCGTGATGACCGACCGCGACACCGGTCGCTCGAAGGGCTTCGGCTTTGTCGAGATGAGCAGCCCCGCCCAGGCGCAGGCCGCCATCGAGGGGCTGAACGGCCAGTCGGTCTCGGGCCGCGCGCTGGTGGTGAACCTGGCACGCCCGCGCGACGACAGCGGCCCGCGTGGCGGCGGTGGCGGTGGCTATCGCTCCGGCAACGGCGGCGGTTATCGCGGCGGCGGCGGTCGCTACTGATCAACTGATCGCAGCGGCGGTCCGCAAGGCCCGTCAGCGCGCAGGAGCGCAGGCCCCGGCCTTGGCGCACGACACAGGCGGACACCTTGGCTGGTGTGCCGCCTGTGTTGTTTCTGGCGCTGTACGCTGGCAAGAGCGTGCGGCCCTGCGCCACGGGTTCAGCGCGCCGGGCCGGCCGGTCGGGGCGCATCACCCGCCGGGCGCGCGGGTACGATCCGCCCATGCTCGCCAATCTCACCCCTTTCCTGCTGCACTGGGCCATCACCGCGTTCGGCCTTTGGGTGGCGGCGCACGTGTTCAAGGGCATGCGCTTCGACAGCGGCGGCGCGCTGGCGGTGGCGGCGCTGCTGCTGGGGCTGGCCAATGCGGTGGTGCGGCCGCTGCTGGTGGTGCTGACGTTGCCGCTCACGCTGCTGACGTTCGGGCTGTTCCTGCTGGTGATCAACGCGCTGATGCTGATGCTGGTGGCCAGACTGGTGCGCGGCTTTCACCTGGACGGCTTCTGGACCGCGTTCTGGGCCAGCCTGTTCATGTCGCTGCTGAGTCTGGTGCTGGGCGCCTTCGTTCTGGGCGGCACGCCCGAGTTCACCATCGAAACCAGCCCGCCGCCGGGCCAGACCTGGCTGTGAGCGCGGCGCCGCCCCGCCCGCGACGGCGGCGCGCGCACTACCACGTCTACGTCATCGAACTGTCGAAAGACGTGCTGCTGGAGCCGCGCTTTCGCCGCTGCAACCCCGGCTACGTGGACGGCAAGCCCTGCGTGTATGTGGGCATGACGGGGCTGGACCCGGATGTGCGCTTCGACAAGCACAAGGCGGGCATTCAGGCCAACGCCTACGTTTTGAAGTACGGCCTGCGCCTGTTGCCCGATCTGTACGAAGGCTTCAACCCGATAACGCACGACGAGGCCGTGGCGCGCGAGATCGAAGTCGGCATCGACCTGCGCTCGGCCGGCATGGGGGTGTGGCAGGCGTAGCGGCCAGGGTTGTCGTCAGCCGCCGTTGCGCGTGCGGCTTCGACCGGCGGCCTGGCGACTGCCCAGGGCCGCCAGCAGCAGGCCGGTCAGCAGCAGGCTCCATTCGCCCAGCGTGGGCACGGAAGCGGGCGCGGGCGGCGGGGGCGGTGGCGCGCTGACTTCGAAGTTGGCGGCAAGGCTCTGGCCGCCGGCACTCAGCATGACGTTGTCGACGGCGCCGTGGAAGCTGCCGTCCCAGCCGGTGCCTGCGAAGGCCAGCACACCGACGATGCAGGCCCCGCTGACCGTGCCGGCAGAGCCGTCGATGTACGCCGACAGCGGCATGAAGGGGGCCACCGCGCCGATGTCGTTTTGCCAGACGATGGACGTGGGCGTGATGGTCTGGGGCACCCACTGGTCGGTGGGCACGGGCGTGGGCGCGGGGGTTTGGTAGCCGGGCTCGTAGATCAGATAGGTCTGATCGGCGCCGGTGTTCGCGTCACAGTCCAGATCGAGCCACAGCGCGTAGGCCGGCGCCTGGATGCCGGGGTTGGTGCTGCGCCGTCCCGGTAGAACTCGTAGCTCGCGCTGGCAAAGCTCGACAGCGGCACCGGCGTTTCCAGCCCGTACCACCACATGGCCTGCGCCGCAACCGTGGGCAGGGTGATTTCGGCCGAACCGTTGCCGCTGCGTGGCAAGGTGCCGGTGATGGCGGTGCTTCCCCCGCCCGATGCGGCGTTGCCCCAGCCTGCCGGGTCAGCCGGCGTGACGATGGCAGCATGGGCGCTGCAGGCCAGCGCGGCAGCGGCGGTGGCGATCAGGCGAACAGTTCGAGCAGGCATCGGCGTCCCCCATGTGAAGCGATCGGTAACGTACCTGATTCCATCGGTCTGCTCAATGGGCACGGAGCCATCTTTACGAACCGGCCTCGACAAAGACAACAACCATGAGGCACCGGTGCTTCGTCGCCAGCTGGCGGCGGCATGACAGGTGCATGTGATCGCAGCACGCGGCGCGCGTTGATCAGGATCGTTACCATGCGTGACCCCTCATGCGCTGCCGGCCAGGGCCGGACCGCTGCACCATGAATTCCTTCAACCGCATTCTTTACCTCGCGCTCGCCGTCTATGTGGCCGTGCTGCTCTACAAGGGTTGGACGAGCGGGCAAGTCATGACACGACGGCGCCCGCCCGGCAAACGGTATGGCCTGGTGGACCGCGGCGAAGCGCCCCGCAGATACTGGGGCTACATGCTGTTCTATGCCCTGGCCCTGATGCTTTTTGTGGCCATGACGATCTGGAGCGCCTGACGCTTTCGACCGCTGGCAGCCAGTCCGGCCATCAGCACCGCCCGAACCATGCACCAGCGCACGATGCCTGGCACGCAGCACCCAAGCGCCTCGCCCTGATGAGTTTGTCGCCAGGCAGCGATTCAGAATCATGGGAGTATCCACCTACAGCGCTTTATAGATAAGCGCTATAAGACTGGTATATGGGGAGTATCCTGGAATTCACCACTCCCTGCGACATGGCGCGGCGACCACACCAGGCGATCCGGCCATTGGTCGGCACAGGCCAGGCTGGGTTCCAGGCTGCCGCGCACACGCCCACCACATCCGCTACGATGCATTAATCAGTGTTTGCTGATTTGCGCATATACGAAAAGGAGATACCCATGACCGCCCCCATCCAGACCGACGTGGCCATCATTGGCGCCGGCACCGCCGGCATTGGCGCCTTTGCCGAGCTGGGCAAGCTGGGCCTGTCGCGCGTGCTGATCAACCACGGCCCGCTGGGCACCACCTGCGCGCGGGTGGGCTGCATGCCGTCGAAGGCGGTGCTGCACGCGGGCGCGCAGTGGGCCACGCTGCGCACGCTTTGAACGGGGCCGAGCCACCAGCCGGCGCCCAGCGCCCCATCGACCTGTGGCGCCACGCCCGCGCCACGCGCGACATGCTGGCGGGCAACACGGCCAAGCGCACGCAGTCGGCCGCGGGCGACGATCTGCTGATGGGCCGCGCGCGCTTTGTCGGCCCCAGCACGCTGGACGTGGACGGCCGCCGCGTGGAGGCCAAGGCGGTGATCGTAGCCACGGGCTCGGGCCCGGTGGTGCCAGGCTTCCTGAAGGCGCTGGGCGAACGCGTGCTGACCACCGACACGCTGTTCGACCTGGACGAGCTGCCCGCCAGCGTCGGCATGCTGGGCCTGGGCGCCATCGGGCTGGAGATGGGGCTCGCGCTGTCGCGCCTGGGCGTGCGCGTGGTGGCGGGCGACATGAAGGCGCTGCCCGCCGGCATCACCGACCCCGAGGTGGGCCAGGCCGCCATTGCCCGCTTTGCGCCCGAGCTGACGATGTGGCTGGGCCAGCCGATGCAGGCCAAGGCGGATGACAAGCGCATCACCGTGAGCGCGGGCGATGGCCGATCGGAAACCGTCGACATGGTGCTGGCCGCGCTGGGCCGCAGCCCCAACCTGGACGGGCTGGATCTGGCCGCCGCCGGCGTGCCGCTGGACGACAAGGGCCGCCCCCAGCTGAGCGACGACGGCCTGCGCGCCGGCGATGCGCCGGTGGTTTTTGCCGGCGACGTGAACGGCGTGCGCCCGCTGATGCACGAGGCGGTGGACGAAGGCCTGTTCAGCGCCCGGCTGGCGGCGCACATCGTCGACGGCCGCGCCATCGAGCAGCCGCAGCGCCGCGTGCCGCTGGCCATCGTGTTCAGCGACCCGGACATCGGCGCCGTGGGCATGGCGCACGACCAGCTGGATGCCGGCAGCACGGTGATCGGCACGGCCAAGGGCTCGGCCAACGGCCGCGCGCAGGTGCTGGGCGCGCCGGATGACCTGATCCGCGTGTACGCCGACGCCCGGTCGGGCCGCCTGCTGGGCGCCAGCCTGATCACCAGCCACGGCGAGCACCTGAGCCACCTGCTGGCCTGGGCCATCCAGCGCGGCGAAACCGCCCAGCAGCTGCTGGAGCTGCCCTACTACCACCCGACGCTGGAAGAGCTGCTGCAGAGCGCGCTGAAGGATGTGGCGCGGCAGGTGAAGGGCTGAGGCGGGCACGACCGGCGCGGTGCGGCGGTGTGCCGCGTCGTGATGGGTTCTTGCTCCACGTCGTACTCGCGCAACCCGCCGTGCTGTACAAACCGGCCAGCGCCGTCCGCGTGGCGGCCTGTTCACACCCCCAGGAGACACCCATGACCCACCCCACCCTTCCCCGCCGCCGCGACGTGATCCGCCAGGGCGCGGCCGGCGCGCTGGCACTGTCGCTGCCCGCGCTCAAGGCCCATGCGCAGGGCGATGCGGCCTGGCCCAGCAAGGTGATCCGCATGATCGTCGCCTTCCCGGCCGGCGGGCCGACGGACACGGCGGCGCGGCTGATCGCGCAGAAGCTGTCCACGCGGCTGGGCCAGCAGGTGATCGTGGACAACCGGCCGGGCGCCTCGGGCTCCATCGGCACGGCGGCGTTCATCAAGATGCCGGCCGATGGCTACAGCATCTCGATGTTCGGCATGCCGGCGCTGCTGGCGCCCATCGTCTACCGCAACAACCTGTACGACTCGCGCAAGGACTTCACCTGTGTGGCCACCGTGTACGACCTGCCCTACGTGATCGTGGTCAACCCGCAGGCGCTGCCCGGCGTGGACAACCTGCAGCAGCTGATCGCCGCCACCAAGGCGAAGGAGCTGAACTACAACAGCCCCGGCACGGGCAGCATGGGCCACCTGTCGATGGAGCTGCTGAAGGACCTTGGCAAGTTCCCCATGCAGCACATCCCCTACAAGGGCAGCGCGCCGGCCATGACGGACCTGCTGGGCGGCCAGGTGCCGGTGATGTACGCCGACCTGATCGCCGCCATGCCGCACATCGAGAGCGGCAAGATCAAGGCCATCGCCCTGGGCTCGCCCGATGCCAAGGTGTTTCTGCCCAAGGTGCAGGCGATCTCGGAACAGGGCTTTGCGGGCTTCAACTCCAGTTCGTGGAGCGGCATCGTGGTGCCCAACGGCACGCCGGCGCCGGTGGTGGCGCGGCTCGATCAGGAGCTGAAGGCCATCCTGGCCGAGGCCGACACGAAAGAGCGCATGCAGAAGATCGGCGCCCTGGCGGCGCACCAGCCGCCCGCGCAGATGAAGACGCGCCTGGCGCAGGAGTACGAGCGCTGGAACAAGGTGGCGACGGAGAAGAACATCTCGGCCTGACGGCGGCGGGCATGTGCATGCCAGGGCCGACGCCGGTCAAGCCGCTGCACGCCGGTTATTTACTATACTAAAAATAGCTGGTCGCGCTTGGTGGATGCGGCCTGCAGCCACATTTCATTGAAATTGTTCGCTGACGCCGGACCATGCCACCAACGCCGCGTGGTCGTGCGCGCACCCGATCCGTTGCGCCACCGCGTCGTTCAGCAGTCAGAATCCGAACCCATGCCGATGACGATGCAAGAAGTGGCCATCTGGGGCGTGCTGGCGGGCGGCCTGCTGACGCTGGCGGGGCTGGCGCTGGCCTAATGGCTGGCCGAGGGGCGCCACCGGCCGGCCTTGCGCAATCTCGTATTCGTGGCGCTGATGGGCACGGCGGTGATCCTGATCGTCGGCCTGCCCGAGACGCTGTGGCCGCGGCTGGACGGGCGGGTGCTGCGCATGTTCAAGGCCAGTCTGGGGCCGCTGGCGGCCTCCGTCACGCTGTACTACCTGGGCCAGTGGATGGGCGGCCTGCGCGAGGACGCGGTGATGAACCGCATCACCAACTGGAGCGCGGCCGTGATGGGCGTGCTGGCGCTGGGCCTGGCGCTGGCGGCCCTGCTGGCGCCGCCGGAGCGCTTTCGCAGCGTGTTCATGGCGACGGCGGTGTGCAACGTGCTGGCGGTGCTGCCCGGCTTTGCGGCCTCCGCCCGGGCCGCCATGCTGGGTGATCGGCTGGCGCGCTGGATGGCCCTGGCCACGGCGGTGCTGGGCGCCATGACGACGGGGCTGTACCTGCACGGGCTGTACCTGCACGGCCTGGCCATGCAGGGCGTGGCATGGCCCTGGCTGGGCACCGGCACGGTGCTGGTCACGGTGGTGCTGACGCTGGGCTTCTTCATCCTCACCTCCGACCTGGTGGGCGTGCGCAACCGCGAGCAGCGGCGCCTGGCACGGCTGTCGCGCATCCAGCCGGGCATGGAACCGGCCACGCAACTGCCCACCGGCTCGCACCTGCTGACCCGGGTGGAAGACGCGCTGTGGACAGCCAAGCGCCGGCAGGCGCAGGTGGGTGTGGTGGCGCTGTACCTGGACAATCTGTACGAGCCGCTGGAAGGCGATGATCGCAGCAGCGAATACCAGATCCTGGTGGCGATGGCGGCGCGCATCCGCCGCGCGGCGGGCTTTCGCTGCCTGGTGGGCATCTACCACCCGCGCTGCTTCATCGTGGTGATCACGCTGGATGCCGACCGGCAGGCCTTTGCGGCGGCGCTGAACCGGCTGCGCGCCTACGTGGGCGAGTCGATCGACCTGCTGGGCACCGACCGGGGGCCGCGGCGCTTTGTGCCGCGCGTGGGCGTGGGCGTGGTGGTGACCGATGCCGCCGACGCCGTGGCACGCGTGCTGCTGGACGAGGCCGAGCAGGAGGCGCGCGCCAGCGTGCCGGCCGAAGAGGTGGATACGCAGTACTGAGGCTGCGGGGCCGTGCGACCGTGGTTGATGGGGAAGCTATCGACTTGAAGATGCGCTGAATTTTTTTGAACGCAGAGAACGCCGAGATTTCGCAAAAGCCGCAGAACAAGCTTGAAAACCTTGCGCGAGCTTTTGCAAGTGATGGGGCCATCTTCCTTGATGAGCGGCAGATGATGCTTCTGCGTCTTCTGCGCTGGCTTGGCGATTTCTGCGTTCAAAGGTTTTTCAACTTGCTTTCTTTCGAGTCAATATAAAGCCAAATCGGGCTTCAGCGCCCGCCCCAACTGCTCAGATAGCTCCCCTATTGATAGCAACAACAGGACGGATCGTGCCGCTTCAGTTGCGCCACGCGATGCCCACGGTGGCCGACACGCCGCTGCTGCGCACCGTGAGCGGGCTGCGCCGGGCATCGCCGTGCAGCTGCGAATAGCGCAGGCCGCCGAACACCACCCAGGCGCGCGACAGCGCATGCGCCACGTCGACGCCGATCTCCGTCTGGTACAGCCCGGCGCGCGGCTTGAAGGCGGGGTAGCCCGAGGCCGTGGTGGACGCCTGCGGAATGCCGAACTGGCTGCGCATGTACTGGCTGTTGCCCCACGAGGCGCCAAGGCCGAAGTCCATGCGCGTGGTCTCGCTGATGGGCCAGCGGTAGCCCAGCCAGCCGTCCAGCTCCATGCCGCGGCCGCGGTTCAGGATGTCCTGCGAGGCGGCCAGGCTGGCCGTCCAGCGGTCAGTGAGGTTGTAGCGCGCGCGCACGCGGGCACGCAGCGTGGCGCGCACGTCGGGCACGCCCTTCAGGCGCTCGGTGTCGGCCACGTCGCGGCCGCGGTCGATGTTGAGCGACAGGCTGAGGTTGAAGTCGTCGGTTTCGCGCAGCACGGCCTGGGCGCCGCTGCCGCGGTCGCGCCGGCCCTGCCCCATCAGGCCGTAGCCGCCGCCGGTGCTGAGGCGCCAGCGGCCCCATTGCAGCGCACCCACGGGCTTGAGCTTGAAGTCCTGGCTTTTGCCGCCGAAGAAGTTGGGGCTGGTGTTGGCCGCCACGCCGACGAGAAAGTGCACGCGCTCGTCGTCGGGCTGCTCGGGGCGGTGCGGCTGCGGCAGGTTGTCGTAGGCCCAGGGCTGCTGTGCGCGCCGCGCCGGCGGGGGGGGTGCCGGGCGCGGTTTCGCCGGCGGCGGCCACGCCGGGAGCGGGCGGGGTGCTGGTCTGGGCGAGGTGCAGCGCGGGGCCGGACGCCGCGAAGGCCTCCTGCGGCGCCATGGCCTCGACATCGAGCGTGGCCAGCGCCGGCGCGGCGCAGCCAAGGCCGGCGATGACGGCGGTGAGGGCGCGGGCGCGAGGCAAGGGGATGAACGGCAACTGCATGGTCAGGATGATGCGCGAAAAAACCAGCGGCCAACCGGCCGCACCCGGCTATTGTCGCGCTGCCGTGGCGCGCGGCATGAAAAAGCCCGCGTGATGCGGGCTGGTGGTCTGCGCTCAGCGGCCGTCGCCGTCGGCATCGCCGGGCAGCGCGCGTTCCACGCGGTGCCACGCGGCCTGGCTGGCCAGGCGGGCCTGCTCCCAGGTCAGGCGGGATTGGCCCTTGAGCGATTCCCAGTCGTTGCGCAGCTCGGCCTCGGCCTGCTCCCAAGGGCGGTCGGCGTAGCGGCCACGGCCCTGATAACCCAGGCGGTAGGCGGGGGCGTAGTCGTCCTCGTAGCTGTAGCCTTCCACATAGCCGGGCTGGCCGATGTGGTTGTCGCGCCAATAGTCGTAATTCGGGTCGCCGGCGCTAACGGCGGCGTAACCACCCAGTGCACCGGCGATGGCACCGATGGTGCCGCCCACGACGATGCCGACCGGGCCCGCCACGGCGGTACCGATGGCCGCGCCCGCCGCGGCGCCCGCGGCCATGCCACCGCCCATGACGACGCTGTTGGCTTCGAACGCCCGCTCTGCGGGCGTCAGCGGCTCCTGCGCCTTCAGGCGCGGGTCTTGCGAGGGGATGCCGGCCGGTGCGGCGGTGGGCGGTTCCTCGGGCGGTTGGGTGTTCTTCAGGTCGTTGGCCATGTCGGCTCCTTGTCTCGGTGGTTTCGTCGGATCGGCTCGCGGGGCGCTGGCTTTGCAGTTGGCGCCGATGAGCCGGCATGGGACCACTGTGCAGCGTGCAGCACGCGCCGGCTGTCGCCGAAGGCCCGCTGCGGCTGTCGGTCAGGCCTGACAGCGGGCGTGGGCGTGGGCGCCGGGGCGGTGGCGCACCGGCGTCGATTGCTATTTTTTTAGAAGCTTTCCGCGGCGTGCTGACGCCGACCTGCGCCGGTTGGATGGCAGCGCTGCGTCAGCCGGGCGCGCAGCCGCTGTGCACGCTGGCCGGCGGCAGCGCGATGCGGAACACCGATCCGCGGCCGAGCTGCGAGCGCACGCTGACGCTGCAGCCGGTCTGCCGCGCCAGCTGCTGCACCACGGTCAGGCCGAGGCCGAAGCCGTCCTGCGTGCCCGTGTGCTGGCCGGATTTGAAGAATTCCTGGAACACCTGCGCCTGCTCGTGCGGCGCGATGCCGGCGCCGGTGTCCCACACCTCCAGCCGCGGCGCCGACAGCGTGCCGCGCAGCGCCAGCAGCACGCCGCCCTGATCGGTGTAGCGGATGGCATTGGCCACCAGGTTGCCCAGGATGCGCTGCATCATCACGCGGTCCGTCGTCACCCTGGCACACTGCAGCGCGCGGCTGGTCCGCAGGCGCAGCCGCAGCCCCTTGTCGTGCATGGCGGGGCGGGCCTGCACCTCCATGTCGGTCAGCAGTTCGTGCAGGCACACCGGCTGCGGCACCGGGTGCAGGCGGCCCCAGTCCAGCAGCGCCAGGTCGAAAAGGTTGTCGAACAGGCTGTTGACGGCGGCGCTGGACTTGACGATGCGCGGCGCCAGGTCGTCCACCTGGTCCGGGTCCTGCTGCAGCATGTCGGCGTACAGCCGCAGTGCGTGCACCGGCTGGCGGATGTCGTGCGTGGCCACGGCCAGAAAGCGCCGCCGCGCGTCCAGCGCCTGCTCCAGGTCGGCACTGCGCGCCTGCAGCGAATCGATCAGCAGCGCGTTGCGGTGCTGCAGCGTCATGGCGCGCAGGAACACCTCGTGCTGCGTGCGCCCGATGTGCACCAGCGCGAACCAGTAGACCAGCAGCAGCACCAGCATGAGGCCGTTGATCCACGCCACCTGGGGCAGCAGGGCCAGCACCACCGCGTAAGACACCACCAGCGCCCCGGCAAAGCTGTTGATGTAGGCCATCAGGCTGGGCCGGTGCGGCGCCAGCGCGGCGATGGAGAGCGCGCCGATGCAGACCAGGATCAACCAGCTGACCATCAGCGCCGCCGAGGCGCCCTGGCTGCCGGCAAAGATCAGCACCGAGCAGCCCCACAGCGCGCCGTAGAGGGCCCACGGCCAGCGCAGGCGGCGCCCGAAGTGCGCGCGCTCGGCCGCGCTGCCCTGCATCACCTGCCGTGCATGAAAGCGCAGCAGCGCCATCCACGCCAGTTCGGCCGCCATGGCGATGGCGCCCCAGATCAGCGGCCACGGGCCGCCGCGCTGGCGCCACAGCAGGGCCGAGAACACCACCGCCGTGATGAGCGAGGGCCATTGCAGCCCGCGCAGCGTGGCCAGCACGTTGTCCACCAGCGCGGCGTCGACCTCGACCGAATCGGGCACACGCGCCGCGTCGGCATCGCGCTCGTCGGCGGGGGCAGGCAGGGTCGGGGGATGGGTGGAAGACATGCAGGGGGGCGGGCAGGCCCGGCGGATTCTACGGAGCGGGGTGCGGGCTTTCTTCAGCCGGCATCAGAGCACCGCTTCTTGGCCTGCTTGCCAGCGCGATGATCACGATTCACCACGACCCGATCGTGGGCTCGCAGTCAGGCCTGGGCAGGCGGCGCCGCGCCACCGGCGCGCGCGCAGGCCCAGGCCACGCCGGGCCGTGCGCCCGGCACCGTGTCGCACGCCAATGCGTACAGCGCCGGCAGATCGCCGCGCGTGGCCACGCCGCCCAGCGCCGCGGCCAGAGGGGCCAGCGGGTCGGCGCCGCTGGCGGGCAGCGCTGCGACGGGCGTGAACAGGTTGAACTTCATCAGCAGCTTCTGGTCGTCGGCATTCGGTGCGCGCGGCAGCTGGGCGATGAAGCGGCGAAACGGCGAACCGGGCGGCTGCGTGGCCTGCAGCCACTCCCAGCGGTTGCACTGGCCGTAGGTCTTGAAGTTGCCCTCGCCCATGCCGCTGGGGAACATGTTGGCGTTGAGCACGGCCAGCTCGTCCAGGATCCGCGCCTCGTGCCAGCCGGCGGCCTCGCGCTCGGCGATGCGGGCGAACAGGTCCACCGGGCGCGTGCCGAAGTCCTCGTCGTTCTCGATCCACTGTACCTGGCTGGATTCGGGCGCACCGCCCACCTTGGCGCGGCACAGGCGGTACTGGTTGAACCAGGCGTGGGCCTCACCCAGCTCGCGCGAGCGGGCGTAGGCCTGCGCGTCGGCAAAGCTGGCGGCAGGCTGCCACTGCGGCGGAAACAGCAGCGCGTGGCCCAGCTCGTGCGCCAGCGACCCAAACGTGGCGTGGGTGCACACCGCTGGCGCGGGCGGGTGGAAGAAGCGGATCAGCCCCGGCTGGCCGGTGGCGGCGCTGAAGGCGGCCTCGACCCGCTCGATGCAGCCGCCCTGGCGATGGAAGTCGGCCAGCTGCGCCCACATGGCGGGCGTCTGGCGCACCGCCTGCGCCTCGTCGTCGGCAAAGCCGGCGTGGCGCAGGTCGCGCAGGATGCGGCGGGCGAGGAACCACATGGCGGAACCGACTGTAGCGCGGCCCCACAATGCAGGCATGAACCACCCGCTGCCCCCCGACGAACTGCGCGCCCTGCAGGCCCAGGCGCCCGCCGCGCCGCACTGCGCTTGCAGCGTGGGCGCCTGCGCCGGCTGGCGCAGCCTGCCGCCCGAGCGCTGGCCCGCCGCGCGCATGCAGGCCGTGGGCACGCTGCGCGATGCGGACGTGTACGAGCCGAGCTTCGAGGAACTGCACCCGCAGGGCACGCGCTACGAATCGGCCGACGCGCCGGTGGCGCCGCACTTCTACCCCTACAACCGCTGCACGCTGTTCCGCTGCGCCGACTGCCAGCGCTTGCTGCTGCGCTACACCGAGGCCGGCGGCTACTACGTGGACGAACGCGTGCGCGAACTGGCGCCCGGCCTGCCGGTGCTGGGCGACCAGCCCGCCTGATACTATCGTATTGATAGCTTTCGACGCTTGTATCCGGGCGCCTGAAGCCCGATTTCACCCATCCACCCCGACACCATGACCACCCCCCTGCCCGCCCCGGCATCCGCCACGCTGCCGATGCGCCACCTGCTGCTGGGCCTGGCGGTGGTGGCGGTGTGGGGCACCAACTTCGTGGTCATCAAGTACGCGCTGGCGCACCTGCCGCCGCTGGCGCTGGCGGCGCTGCGCTTTGCGCTGGCGGCGTTTCCGGCGCTGCTGTTCATCGGCCGGCCGGCGGCCAGCTGGCGCAACGTGGCGGCCTACGGGCTGCTGATCGGCGTGGCGCAGTTCGGGCTGATGTTCATCGCCATGACGCGCTTCGTCTCGCCCGGCCTGGCCTCGCTGGTGGTGCAGGTGCAGGTGTTCTTCACCATCGGCCTGGCCATGCTGCTGGCGGGCGAGCGGGTGCGCGTGTTCCAGGTTCTGGCCATGGCCCTGTCGGTGGCGGGCATGGTGCTGATCGGCTGGCACGCCGTGACCGAGGGCGCGTCCGTCACGCCGCTGGGGCTGGTGCTGATGCTGCTGGCCGCCCTGGCCTGGGCCTGCGGCAACATCGTCAGCCGCGCCGCGGGCCGCGTGGACGCGCTGGGCTACATGGTGTGGAGCAGCCTGTTCGCCGTGCCGCCGCTGGTGGCGCTGTCGCTGCTGCTGGAGGGCTGGCCCGCCATCCACGCCGGGCTGCTGTCGGCCACCTGGGGCACCTGGGTGGCCGTGCTGTGGCAGTCGGTGGGCAACACGCTGTTCGGCTACGGCGCCTGGGCCTGGCTGCTGGCGCGCTACCCGGCGGCCAGCGTCACGCCGCTGGCGCTGCTGGTGCCGGTGTTCGGCATGGGCGCATCGGCGCTGTGGCTGCGCGAGCCCATGCCGGGCTGGAAGATCGGCGCCGCGCTGCTGGTGCTGGGCGGGCTGGCGCTGAACCTGCTGTGGCCGCGGCTGCGCGCTGTGCTGGCGCGCTGAACTACAGTCGGCGCATGTCTGAAGTCACGAGCACAAGGAAACACTGGATGCATCGCGTGCGCTGGCGCTCGCACCTGGCCACGCTGGCCATGGTGCTGGTGGCGCTGCTGGCCGCGCACTTCTGGCAGACGCGGAACGTGCCCGGCGGGCCGGCGCCGGATTTCAGCGCGCTGGCCGTGAGCGCGCAGGACGGCGCGGTGCTGAGCCTGGCGCAGTGGCGCGCCGCTCACCCCAGCCAGCAGGTGGCGCTGCACTTCTGGGCCGAGTGGTGCCCCATCTGCAAGCTGGAAGAGCATAGCGTGAGCCGCGTGTCGCGCGACTGGCCGGTGCTGACGGTGGCCATGCAGTCGGGCGACGTGGCGGCGGTGCGGCGCGTGCTGGGGCAGCGCTCGCTGGAATGGGCCACGGTGATCGACCCGGATGGCTCGGTCGCGGCAAGCTACGGCTTTCGCGCCGTGCCGGCCTTCGTGGCCATCGGCAGCGACGGCCGCATCCGCGCCACCAGCGTGGGCTACACCAGCGAGATCGGCATGCGGCTGCGACTGTGGTGGGCGCGGTGGTGATGTTGGCGGAGTCGTTGGCCGTGAATCATGGCGATAACGATTTGGTGCGGAACTTCAGTATCAATACAAGAGCTGCTCGCGCCTGATTGATGGGCGCCAGAGCCTGATTTCATACACAAAAATATTCGGAAGGTCCCCCCTCCTTTCGAAACCTCACGACCACGGCTGCCCCGCAACAGCATCCGCGATACGCCGCCCTCAGTGCTCGGGGGCGATGTGCTCGCCCCACTCGTACAGCGCCTCCAGCACGCCTTGCGCGCGCTCGTCGTCCTCGACGCCTTCGGCCAGCCCATCGATGCGGTCGAAAAAGCCCTGCAGCGTGAGCGCGCCGCCCTCGCCTTCCATCAGCCGCGCCGCGCGGTGCTCGGCCCAGCGCGCCTGCTCGGCGTCGCTCAGCGTGTCGGGGAAGTTGCGCGCGCGGTAGCGCCACACCAGCTCGGTCAGGCGCGCGTCGTCGAAGCCGGTGCGGGCCAGCGCCAGCTCGGACGGCGACAGGCGCAGCAGGTCGTTCAGGCGGCGGCGGTCGGCGTTGCCGACGAAGCCGCCGTACAGATCCTCGTCCACGTCGAGCGCTTCGCCACCGGCGGGGCGTGCATAGACGGCGGGCCACAGCGCGCTCAGGTCGGGAAGCGCGCGCAGGCGCTCGAAGTGGCGCTCGGCCAGCGCCAGGTCGACGCCGTGGCGCGCGGCCTGCGCGTCGGTCAGCGTCTTCAGGTGGCCGATGACCATGGGCGACTTGTTCAGGTGCACGCCCTTGATGGCCAGGCGCGACACGCCCTCGGGCAGCTCGGCCGTGGGGGTGAACAGGCGCTCGCGGATGGCCTCGGGCTTCAGGTCGGCCAGCTCGGCCGGGTCGGCGGCCAGGTCCCAGGCCAGCAGCTCGTTCTTGTTGGTGGGGTGCATGGCCAGCGGCGCCATCACGGCGATGCAGCCGCGCGCGGCACCGAACATGCCGCTGACGTGCAGGAAGGGCCGTGCATCCTGCAGCGTGGTGGGCAGGCGCAGCTCCTGCGCCACGCGCTCTTTTTTATGCAGCGACAGGCAGAAGTCGAACAGCTTGGGCTGGCGCTGGCGCAGCAGCCGCGCCAGCGCGATGGTGGCGCGCACATCGGACAGCGCATCGTGCGCCGATTCGTGCGCCAGGCCGTTGGCGGCGCTCAGCTTCTCGAGCCGGAAGGTGGTGTGGCCGTCCTCGCCCACCGGCCACTCGATGCCCTCGGGCCGCAACGCGTGCGCGGTGCGCACCACGTCCAGCAGATCCCAGCGCCCGCAGCCGTTCTGCCACTCGCGCGCATAGGGGTCGCGCAGGTTGCGCCACAGCATGAAGCGGGTGACCTCGTCGTCGAAGCGGATCGAGTTGTAGCCGACGCCGATGGTTCCGCCCTCGCCCAGCGCATCGTTGATGCGGCGGGCGAATTCATGCTCGGGCACGCCCTTGGCCGCGCACTCCTGCGGCGTGATGCCGGTGATCAGGCAGCTTTCGGGCTCGGGCAGCACGTCGGTCGCCGGCTGGCAGTACAGCATCAGCGGCTCGCCGATCTCGTTCAGCTCGGCATCGGTGCGGATGGCGGCGAACTGCGCCGGCCGGTCGCGCCGCGGGTTGGCGCCGAAGGTTTCGTAGTCGTGCCAGAGAAAGGTGGGCGTGCTCATGGGCACCGAGCATAGCGGGCGCCAGCGTGGTGCTGATGCGTTGCCGGGGCTCAGGCCTTGGGCGGACGGTGCAGGCCGCAGATCTTGTGGCCATCCGGGTCGCGGAAGTAGCACAGGTACAGGCCGGCGGGGCCGCCGCGCCAGCCGGGTGGGTCTTCCACCGGCACGGCGCCGTGCGCGATGGCCGTGGCGTGGAACTGGTCCACCTGCTCCGGGCTGGCCAGGTTGAAGCCGATGGTCGTGCCGTTGCTGCAGGTGGCGGGCTGGCCGTCGATGGGCTGGCTCACGCTGAACGTGCCGCCGTTGGCACGCCAGAACACGCGGTGGCGGTCCACCACGCCGGGCTTGGCGCCGGTAACGGCCAGCACGGCATCGTAGAAAAGCCTGGATTTCTCGAGATCGTTGGTGCCGATCATCACGTGGCTGAACATGGGCATCCTTCCTGTCGGAGTTGAAAAGTGGGGTTGGATGCTAGCAGCCGGCGGCGGCCGTTCGCCGCCAGAAACAAGAAAGGCTGGTTGCCTGGGCAACCAGCCTTTGGTGGGCGCAGCGGGCTTCAGTCCGCCGCCATTTCCTCTTCCGGCTCGGCCGGCTCGGCGCCCTTGGCGCGCTCGCGCTTCGGGTTCGGGGTGATGTCGAGCAGCACCTCGTCCTTCTCGTCCAGGTCGACTTCGAGACGCCCACCCTCGGTCAGGCGACCGAACAGCAGTTCGTCGGCCAGCGCCTTGCGGATGGTGTCCTGGATCAGGCGCTGCATCGGGCGCGCGCCCATCAGCGGATCGAAGCCCTTCTTGGCGAGGAACTTGCGCAGCTTGTCGGTGAAGGTGACTTCGACCTTCTTCTCGGCCAGCTGCTGCTCCAGCTGCAGCAGGAACTTGTCGACCACGCGCAGGATGACGTTTTCATCCAGCGGCTTGAAGCTGACGATCGCGTCGAGCCGGTTGCGGAACTCGGGCGTGAACAGCCGCTTGATGTCGGCCATCTCGTCGCCCGCCTGGCGCTGCGTGGTGAAGCCGATGGTGCTCTTGTTCAGCGTCTCGGCGCCCGCGTTCGTCGTCATGATGATGATGACGTTGCGGAAGTCGGCCTTGCGCCCGTTGTTGTCGGTCAGCGTGCCGTGGTCCATCACCTGCAGCAGCACATTGAAGATGTCGGGGTGCGCCTTCTCGATCTCGTCGAGCAGCAGCACGCAGTGCGGCTTCTTGCTGACGGCCTCGGTCAGCAGCCCGCCCTGGTCGAAGCCGACGTAGCCCGGAGGCGCGCCGATCAGGCGGCTCACCGCATGGCGCTCCATATATTCCGACATGTCGAAGCGGATCAGCTCGACGCCCATGATGTAGGCGAGCTGCTTGGCAGCCTCGGTCTTGCCGACGCCGGTGGGGCCGCTGAACAGGAAGCTGCCGATCGGCTTGTCGCCCTTGCCCAGACCCGAGCGTGCCATCTTGACGGCGGCGGCCAGCACTTCGAGTGCCTTGTCCTGACCGAACACCACGCTCTTCAGGTCGCGTTCCAGCGTCTGCAGCTTGCTGCGGTCGTCGTTGGACACGCTGGCCGGCGGGATGCGGGCAATTTTTGCCACGATCTCCTCGATCTCGTGCTTGCCGATGGTCTTCTTGCGCTTGCTGGCCACGGCGATGCGCTGCGCCGCGCCGGCCTCGTCGATGACGTCGATGGCCTTGTCGGGCAGGTGGCGGTCGGTGATGTACTTGGCCGACAGCTCGGCCGCGGCCTGCAGCGCCGAAGTGGCGTACTTGACGGCGTGGTGCTCCTCGAAGCGGCTCTTGAGGCCCTTGAGGATCTCGATCGTCTCGGGCACCGTGGGCTCGACCACGTCGACCTTCTGGAAGCGCCGCGACAGCGCCGCGTCCTTCTCGAAGATGCCGCGGTACTCGGTGAAGGTGGTGGCGCCGATGCACTTGAGCTGGCCGCTGGACAGCGCCGGCTTGAGCAGGTTGGACGCGTCCAGCGTGCCGCCCGACGCCGCGCCGGCGCCGATCAGGGTGTGGATCTCGTCGATGAACAGGATCGCGCCCGGCTTGTCCTTCAGGCTCTTCAACACGCCCTTCAGGCGCTGCTCGAAGTCGCCGCGGTACTTGGTGCCGGCCAGCAGCGCGCCCATGTCGAGTGCGTAGACGGTGGCGTCTTCCAGCACCTCGGGCACGGTGCCTTCGGTGATGCGCCAGGCCAGACCTTCGGCGATGGCGGTCTTGCCCACGCCGGCCTCGCCCACCAGCAGCGGGTTGTTCTTGCGCCGGCGGCACAGGATCTGGATGGTGCGCTCGACCTCGTAGTCGCGGCCGATCAGCGGGTCGATCTTGCCTTCCTTGGCATTCTGGTTCAGGTTGACGGTGAACTGCTCCAGCGGCGACTGCTTCTCGCTCTTCTCGCCGCCTTCCGCCTCGCCCTCGGCGCCGCCCTGCTGGCCTTCAGTGGGCTTGCTGGCTTCGGGCGGGTCGCTCTTGCGGATGCCGTGGGCGATGAAGTTGACAACGTCCAGGCGCGTGACGCCCTGCTGGTGCAGGTAGTACACGGCGTGCGAATCCTTCTCGCCGAAGATGGCAACCAGCACGTTGGCACCGGTCACTTCCTTCTTGCCGTTGCCGGTGCTCTGCACGTGCATGATGGCGCGCTGGATCACGCGCTGGAATCCCAGCGTGGGCTGCGTGTCCACGTCGTCGGTGCCGGCCACCTGGGGCGTGTTGTCCTTGATGAAGTTGGTCAGCGACTTGCGCAAGTCGTCGATGTTGGCCGAGCAGGCGCGCAGCACCTCGGCGGCGCTGGGGTTGTCCAGCAGCGCCAGCAGCAGGTGCTCGACGGTAATGAATTCGTGGCGCTGCTGACGGGCCTCGACGAACGCCATGTGGAGGCTGACTTCCAGTTCCTGGGCAATCATGGTGTGTTTCCTTTAGCGCCTTAAGCTTACGACTGTCTCAAGGCTTCGACAGTCACAGTTGGGGGAAGTTCGGTGATATTCAACGCCGTGACCCTCGTCGCCGTCATGCGGGGTTTGCCCTACTCGACCGGCTCGCTGACGCACTGCAGCGGGTGGCCGGCCTCGCGCGCGGCGTCCATCACCTGGTCCACCTTGGTGCTGGCCACGTCGCGCGAATACACGCCGCACACGCCTTTGCCGTCCAGGTGGATCTTCAGCATGATCTGGGTGGCGGTTTCGCGGTCCTTGCCGAAGAACTCCTGGATCACGACGACGACGAACTCCATCGGCGTGTAGTCGTCGTTCAGCATCACCACCTGGTACATCTGCGGCGGCTTGACCTTGAGCGGCACGCGCTCGAGCACGACACTGTCGCCGCCGCCGGGCTGCTGCGCCGGCACGATGGGGCCCGGGGTGGTGGGTGGCTTCTTGGGGGTGGTGGTCGCCATGAAAATCATTCTATCGGGCCGCCTGCAACCCAGTCGTGCGCGCGCCCAAAGCCGGCACATGGGGTTGCCGGCGCAGATCGCAAGCCTTCAAGTTAGCGCGCGCCCACCGGGGAAGCCCCCAAACGGTGGGCGGCCGGTTGACAAGCGCGAAGTTGTTACAGCACACTCAGGCGGCAAGGATGGAAGTCATAGAAGGAGACCCCGATGCCCATTGGAAAAGTCAAGTGGTTCAACGACCTCAAAGGGTTTGGATTCATCGAGCCGGATGGCGGCGGCCCGGACGTGTTCGCGCATTTCTCGGCCATAGACATGGACGGCTTCAAGACACTGAAAGAAGGCGCCCGCGTCAGCTACGAAGTGAACCAGGGTCCCAAGGGCCTGCTGGCCATCAAGATCCGCACCGAACCGGCCGATGACGGCGTGGCCCAGGCCATGCCATCAGCCCAGCCCGCCAGCGATCAGCCTCTGATGCCGAACTGACGGCGCGTTGCACGCGCCCAGCAAAAAGCCCGGGCATGCCCGGGCTTTTTTGTGGACGGCGCACCCGAAGGCGCGCCGGCAGCGGTGGTCACATGTGCTCGATCATCACCTGGCCAAAGCCCGAGCAGCTGACCTGCGTGGCACCTTCCATCAGCCGCGCGAAGTCGTAGGTGACCTTCTTGCTCTGGATGGCGCCTTCCATGCTGCTGATGATCAGGTCGGCGGCCTCGGTCCAGCCCATGTGGCGCAGCATCATCTCGGCGCTGAGGATTTCGGAGCCGGGGTTGACGTAGTCCTTGCCGGCGTACTTGGGCGCCGTGCCATGCGTGGCCTCGAAGCAGGCCACGCTGTCGCTCAGGTTGGCGCCGGGCGCGATGCCGATGCCGCCCACCTGCGCGGCCAGCGCGTCTGATACATAGTCGCCGTTCAGGTTCAGCGTGGCGATCACGCTGTATTCAGCCGGGCGCAGCAGGATCTGCTGCAGGAAGGCGTCGGCGATCGAATCCTTGACGATGATGTCCCTGCCCGTCTTGGGGTTCTTGAACTTGCACCACGGGCCGCCGTCCATCAGTTCGGCGCCGAACTCGCGCTGCGCCAGCGCGTAGCCCCAGTCGCGGAAGCCACCCTCGGTGTACTTCATGATGTTGCCCTTGTGCACCAGGGTGACGCTGGGCTTGTCGTTGTCGATGGCGTACTGGATGGCCTTGCGCACCAGGCGCTCGGTGCCCTCGATGGACACCGGCTTGACGCCGATGCCCGAGGTCTCCGGAAAGCGGATCTTGGTCACGCCCATCTCGTTGATCAGGAAGTTGATCAGCTTCTGCGCCTTGTCGCTCCTGGCCTCGTACTCGATGCCGGCGTAGATGTCCTCGCTGTTCTCGCGGAAGATCACCATGTCGACCTTCTCGGGCTCCTTCAGCGGTGAGGGCACACCCTTGAAGTAGCGCACCGGGCGCAGGCAGACGTACAGGTCCAGCTCCTGGCGCAGCGCCACGTTGAGGCTGCGGATGCCGCCACCCACGGGCGTGGTCAGCGGGCCCTTGATGGAGACCACGTACTCCTTCAGCGCCGCCAGCGTCTCCTCGGGCAGCCAGACGTCGGGGCCGTAGACGCGCGTCGACTTCTCGCCCGCGTACACCTCCATCCAGTGGATTTTGCGCTGGCCGCCGTAGGACTTCTCGACCGCGGCATCGACCACCTTGATCATCACCGGCGTGATGTCGAGGCCCGTGCCATCGCCTTCGATGAAGGGGATGATCGGCTGCTCGGGCACGTTCAGCGTGAAGTCGGGGTTGACGGTGATCTTCTGGCCGCCTGAGGGCACCTGGATGTGCTGGTACATGGAATGGAGTCTCCGAAGGGTGATACCGGGACCAGCGCCACGCCGCGGCGGGCATGGCCCTGAAAAGCGAAGTTCATTCTAGCCAGCGCTGCCCGCGTGCGGCCGAACGCCAGCGCGGCGGCGACAATGCAGGCTGCGCCAACGGCCTGGCGAACCTTTTGCCGGCGCCCAGGTCAGATGCGCTTGTTGCCTTTCATTGCCACCGCCATGCGTTCATCCCTCCGCCGCCACCTGCTTGCCATCCTCGCCGTTCTGGCCTGCGCGCCCGCCTTCGCACAACTGGCGCCCGCCGGCCAGCCGCAGCTCGATCTGCCGCGCACCACGCTCAGCATCGGCATGCACCGCATCGACACGCAGCTGGCCACCGCACCCGAGCAGCGCCAGATCGGCCTGATGCACCGCAAGGAAATGCCGCAGCATGAGGGCATGCTGTTCATCTTCGAGCAACCCGCCACGCAGTGCTTCTGGATGCGCAACACGCTGATCCCGCTGACGGCCGCCTTCGTGGCCGACGACGGCAGCATCGTCAACCTGGCCGACATGCAGCCGCTTCAGGAAACCAGCCACTGCTCGGCCAAGCCGGTGCGCTATGTGCTGGAGATGAACCAGGGCTGGTTCAAGCAACGCAACCTGAAGGCCGGCGCCCGGTTGCGCGGCAAGCCGTTCGAGGCCGCGCGCTGATTTTTTAGCCAAAACCACCTCCAGCGTTTATGCAGCAAGCGCTGGCAGCTATGATTATTGAACCAATCGGCTTGATGATCCTATGAAAAACGGCGCCCGCAGGCGCCGCTGTTGGGTTCAGTCCAGGACAGCGATCAGGCCGCGACCTTGGCCAGCGCGTCGTTGAAGGTCTTGCTGGGGCGCATCACCTGCGCCAGCTTGGCCGGGTCGGGCTGGTAGTAGCCGCCGATGTCCACTTCCTGGCCCTGGATCTCGGTCAGCTCCTGCACGATCTTCTGCTCATTGTCGGCCAGCGCCTTGGCCAGCGGCACGAACTTCTTGGCCAGTTCGGCGTCCTCGGTCTGCGCGGCCAGCTCCTGCGCCCAGTACATGGCCAGGTAGAACTGGCTGCCGCGGTTGTCGAGCTGGCCGGTCTTGGGGCTGGGGTTCTTGTTGTTGTCCAGCAGCTTGCCGGTGGCGGCGTCGAGCGTCGTCGACAGCAGCTTGGCCCTGGCGTTGCCGGTCTTCAGGCCCAGGTCTTCCAGCGACACCGCCAGCGCCAGGAACTCGCCCAGCGAATCCCAGCGCAGGTGGTTCTCTTCAGTCAGCTGCTGCACGTGCTTGGGTGCCGAGCCGCCGGCGCCGGTCTCGTACATGCCGCCGCCGGCCATCAGCGGCACGATGGACAGCATCTTGGCGCTGGTGCCCAGCTCCATGATCGGGAACAGGTCGGTCAGGTAGTCGCGCAGGATGTTGCCGGTGGCGCTGATGGTGTCCTGGCCGCGGATCACGCGCTCCAGCGTGTAGCGCATGGCGCGCACCTGGCTCATGATCTGGATGTCGAGCCCGTTGGTGTCGTGTTCGTGCAGGTACATCTTGACCTTGGTGATGAGCTGGTTCTCGTGCGGGCGGTACGGGTCGAGCCAGAACACCACCGGCATGCCCGAGTTGCGCGCGCGCGTGACGGCGAGCTTGACCCAGTCGCGGATCGCCGCGTCCTTGACCTGGCACATGCGCCAGATGTCGCCCTCCTCCACATCCTGGCTCATCAGCACCTCGCCGGTGGCAATGTCGGTGATGTTGGCCACGCCGTCCTCGGGGATCTCGAAGGTCTTGTCGTGGCTGCCGTATTCCTCGGCCTGCTGCGCCATCAGGCCGACGTTGGGCACGGTGCCCATGGTCTTCGGATCGAACGCGCCGTGCCACTTGCAGAAGTTGATCATCTCTTGGTAGATGCGGGCGAAGGTGCTTTCGGGCATCACCGCCTTGACGTCCTTCAGGCGGCCGTCGGCACCCCACATCTTGCCGCCGTTGCGGATCATGGCGGGCATCGAGGCGTCGACGATGACGTCGTTGGGCGAGTGGAAGTTGGTGATGCCCTTGCTCGAGTCGACCATGGCCAGCTCGGGCCGGTGCTCGTGGCAGGCGTGCAGGTCGCGCTTGATCTCGTCCTGCTGGCTTTGCGGCAGGTCCTCGATCTTGTTGTACAGATCGACCATGCCGTTGTTGACGTTGATGCCCAGCTCGTCGAACAGCTTCTGGTGCTTGGCGAACGCGTCCTTGTAGAAGATCTTGACGCAGTGGCCGAACACGATGGGGTGCGACACCTTCATCATCGTGGCCTTCACGTGCAGCGAGAACATCACGCCGGTCTTGTGCGCGTCCTCGATCTCCTTTTCGTAGAAGGCCAGCAGCGCCTTCTTGCTCATGAACATCGAGTCGATCACCTCGCGATCCTGCAGGCTGACCTTGGGTTTGAGCACGATGGTCTTGCCGCTCTTGGTGATCAGCTCCATCTTCACGTCGCGCGCGCGGTCCAGCGTCATCGACTTCTCGCCGCTGTAGAAGTCGCCATGGTGCATGTGCGAGACGTGGCTGCGCGAGGCCTGGCTCCACTCGGCCATGCTGTGCGGGTTCTTGCGCGCGTACTCCTTCACCGCGCGGGGTGCGCGGCGGTCGGAGTTGCCCTCGCGCAGCACCGGGTTGACGGCCGAGCCGATGCACTTGTTGTAGCGCGCGCGGATCTCCTTCTCTTTCTCGTCCTTCGGGTTCTCGGGGAAGTCGGGAATCTTGTAACCCTTGTCCTGCAGCTCCTTGATGGCCGCCTTGAGCTGCGCCACCGACGCGCTGATGTTGGGCAGCTTGATGATGTTGGCCTCGGGCTTGAGGGTGAGCTTGCCCAGCTCGGCCAGGTTGTCGGGCACGCGCTGTTCTTCACTCAGGTACTCGGGGAACTGGCCCAGGATGCGGCCGGCGACCGAGATGTCGCTGGTGGTCACGTCGATGCCGGCGGGCGCGGTGAACGCCTGGACGATGGGCAGGAACGACGCGGTCGCCAGCAGGGGCGCCTCGTCGGTCAGGGTGTAGACGATGGTGGATGGCTTGTCGCTCATGGGGGGGTCTCTCCGGTTGTCGTTGTTGGCATGCCGCGGGGCGAACGCTGGTGGCGTCGGCGCGGCATGGTGTCATGCCTTCCTGACGCGGCGCTCACGCAGACCGCGTCGGTTGCGGCGCCTATTGTGACAAATGGCAGGCCTCATCATCCGCCCGGGGTTGGCGTGCGGTGGCCGCAAGCTATGCTTTTGCTAGCTTGCAGCGCCTATCAGGCATTGATTTCATGCGAAAAACACCATGAAATCAGCATGGACAATGCGCAAGCAGCTACGTTATTCGCAGCAAGCCGCGCTGGCCCAGGCCCATGGGTCCAGCGCCGTCAGCCCCGAGCGCTCCTGATCACCCCCTGGGCGAGGAAACTATTTGATCAGCGCCTGCAAGGCCCTGAACTGCGGATGTTCGCAGTCGCGCAGCCACTCGAAGCCGACCATCTCGGTCGTCACCAGTTCGCAGCCGGCGCCGGCCAGGCGGTCGTAGGCGGCGTCGCGGTTGCGTTCGGTGCGCGAGCTGCAGGCGTCGGTTACCACCCACACGTCCCACTCGGCTTCCAGCAGGCTCAGCGCGGTCTGCAGCAGGCAGACGTGCGTCTCACAGCCGGCGATGACCACGGTGCCGCGCTCGGGCGCCGCCTGCACCGGCTTCTGCAGGTGCTTGGGCAGGCTGCGCGCGTTGCCGCGCGGGGCCGGCGCGGGCGGGGCCAGCAAAGGCTGCAGTTCCTCGGCGCCGCTGAAAGCCATCTTGGGCACGATGCGGTCGCACAGCGCCGCCAGCGCTTCGTCGGTGCCGCCCAGCTTGGCCGGGTTCTGCTCGGTCGCCCACACGGGCACGTCGACCAGCCTGGCCATCTGCGCCAGCCGGCGCGCGTTGGCCACCACCGCCGCCGCGTCGTGGATGGCGGGCATGAGGCGGGCCTGGTAGTCGATCAGCACCAGCTGGCAGTCATCGGCGTCGAGCAGCATGAGAATCCTCCAGGCGGCGCCTGGCAAGGGCACCAAAAAGAAAAACGCTCCGAAGTCAGGTCACTTCGGAGCGTTCATTTTGACTTGGTGGGTGATACATGGATCGAACATGTGACCCCTGCCGTGTGAAGGCAGTGCTCTACCGCTGAGCTAATCACCCGTTTCGCGTGTTCGGCGAAGCATGGAATTATATACCAGTATTTTCCCGCTCAGGCAGCCGCCGCATGATCGGCCTGCCACACCAGCTTGCCGCCGCTGGCCTTGTCGATCTGCGCCAGCACGTCGGCGTGCGCGGTCAGCTCCTGCGCGTTGGCGGTCAGCACGGGCAGGTCGAACACGCTCAGGTCGATGCGTTCGCCCTCGGCGCCCTGCTCGCCGACGTCGCCCAGGTCGATCAGCAATGCCTCCTGCCCGCGCGTGAGGTTGATGTAGACGTCGGCCAGCAGCTCGGCATCGAGCAGCGCCCCGTGCAGCGTGCGGCCCGAGTTGTCGACGCCCAGGCGGTCGCACAGCGCATCCAGGCTGTTGCGCTTGCCGGGGTACAGTTGCTTGGCCATGGCCAGGGTGTCGGTGACCTCGCTCACGAAGCTGGTGAACACCGGCTTGCCCAGGCGCTCCAGTTCCTTGTCGAGAAAGCCGATGTCGAACGCCGCGTTGTGGATGATGATCTCGGCGCCTTCGAGGTAACGCAGGATCTCCTCGGCCACTTCGGCGAACTTGGGCTTGTCGCGCAGGAACTCGGTGGTCAGCCCGTGTACGCGCAACGCGTCTTCGTGGCTGTCGCGCTCGGGGTTGACGTAGAAGTGCAGGTTGTTGCCGGTGAGCTTGCGGTTCAGCAGCTCGACGCAGCCGATCTCGATGATGCGGTCGCCGCTTTCGGCCGAAAGGCCGGTGGTTTCGGTGTCGAGGACGATCTGGCGCGACATGGAGTGTTGAACGTTTGTTATCGAAAACAGAGCTGCTGGCGCCCGCCAGTCAATGATTTCAGTTGTTTTTCTCTTGAAACCATTACCAGTAAAGCGCAAGCCACTATTGATTCATGAGCACCCGGTGATTCACGCCGAACGCGCCAGCGGTTCAGTGGTTTTCCCGCGCATGGTTGATGGAGTAGCGCGGGATTTCCACCGTCAGGTCCGTCTTGCCCACGATGGCCTGGCACGACAGGCGCGACAGCGGCTCCAGGCCCCAGGCGCGGTCGAGCAGGTCTTCCTCCTCCTCCTCGGCTTCGTTCAGCGAATCGAAACCCTCGCGCACGATGCAGTGGCAGGTGGTGCAGGCGCGGCTCATCTCGCAGGCGTGCTCGATGGGGATGTCGTTGTCCAGCAGCGCCTCGCAGATCGAGTCGCCCACGTTGGCCTGGATCTCTGCGCCTTCGGGGCAGTACTCGGGATGGGGAAGAACGGTGATGGTGGGCATGGTGTTCAGATCGATTCGACCGATTTTCCGGACAGGGCCTTCTGGATGCTGGCGTTCATGCGCATGGCGGCGAACGCCTCGGTGCCATCGGCCAGCGCCTTGGTGGCGGCTTCGATGGCGGCGGCGTCGGTGCTGTTGGCGGCGATGCCGCGCAGCGACAGCATCAGCGCGTCGACTTCGGCGCGTTCTTCCTTCGACAGCAAGGCGCCATCGGCATCCAGCGCGCTCTGCGTGGCCAGCAGCATGCGGTCGGCATCGACGCGCGCCTCGACCAGCGCGCGCGCCTTCACATCGGCCTCGGCGGTGCTGAAGCTGTCCTGCAGCATCCGGGCGATCTGCTCGTCGGAGAGGCCGTAGCTGGGCTTGACGTCGATGTGCGCCTCGACGCCGCTGGTCTGCTCTTTCGCGCCGACGTGCAGCAGACCATCGGCATCGACGGTGAAGGTGACGCGGATGCGCGCCGCACCCGCCGCCATGGGCGGGATGCCGCGCAGCTCGAAGCGCGCCAGGCTGCGGCAGTCCTGCACCAGGTCGCGCTCGCCCTGCACCACGTGCAGCGCCAGTGCCGTCTGGCCGTCCTTGTAGGTGGTGAAGTCCTGCGCCATCGCGGTGGGGATGGTCTGATTGCGCGGCACGATGCGCTCGACCAGGCCGCCCATGGTCTCGATGCCGAGCGAGAGCGGAATCACGTCGAGCAGCAGCAGGTCACCCGCCGCGTCGTTGCCGGCCAGCTGGTTGGCCTGGATGGCGGCGCCCAGCGCCACCACTTCGTCGGGGTTGAGGTTGACCAGCGGCTCGCGGCCGAAGAAGTCGGCCACGGCGCGGCGGATCACCGGCATGCGCGTGGAGCCGCCCACCATCACCACGCCCTTGACCTCATTCGGTGCCAGTTGCGCATCGCGCAGCACCTGGCGCACGGTGGTCAGGCAGCGCTGCGTCAGTGCGGCGGTGGCGGCCTCGAAATCTGCGGATTTCAAGTCAAATCGGGCTTCAGCGCCCGCCAGCATTGCGCTGAAAGCTACGTTTTCAGAAGCACTCAAGGCTTCCTTGGCGGCGCGCGCCGCGGCTTTCAGCGCCGCCTTGTCGGTGGCGGTTGCGGCCGTGGCACCGGTCTGCGCCAGCAGCCAGTCGGCCAGCAGGCGGTCGTAGTCGTCGCCACCCAGGGCCGAATCGCCGCCCGTGGCGATGACCTCGAACACGCCCTGCGTGAGCCGCAGGATCGACACGTCGAAGGTGCCGCCGCCCAGGTCGAACACGGCGTAAACGCCTTCGCTGGCGTTGTCCAGGCCGTAGGCGATGGCCGCGGCGGTGGGTTCGTTGATCAGGCGCAGCACGTTGATGCCGGCCAGCTGCGCGGCGTCCTTGGTGGCCTGGCGCTGCGCGTCGTCGAAGTAGGCGGGCACGGTGATGACGGCGCCGTACAGGTCTGCTTCAAAAGTGTCTTCGGCGCGGTAGCGCAGCGTGGCCAGTATGTCGGCGCTGACCTCGACCGGCGACTTTTCGCCATGCGGCGTCTGGATGCCCACCATGCCGGGCTGGTCGATCAGCCGGTAGGGCAGCTGGTCGCGGCCGGCGATGTCGGCGGCGCCGCGGCCCATCAGGCGCTTGACCGAGGTGATGGTGTTCTCGGCATCCTGCGCGGCGTTCGCCAGCGCGTCATGGCCGATCTGGCGGCAACCGCCCGGCAGGTAGCGCACCACCGAAGGCAGCAGCACCCTGCCCTGCTCGTCCGGCAGGCATTCGGCCACGCCGTGGCGCACGGCGGCCACCAGCGAATGGGTGGTGCCCAGGTCGATGCCCACGGCGATGCGCCGCTGGTGCGGGTCGGGCGATTGGCCGGGTTCGGAAATTTGCAGCAGAGCCATACAGCGGGGTTCAGAAATGCGCGCGAAAAATCATTCGAGTGTCGCACGCTTGCGGTCGATGTCGCCGGCCAGCCTGTCGAGAAACATCAGTGCCCGCACGGTTTGGGCGGCGGCTGGCCAGTCGTGCTGGGCATCCATCTGTTGCTCCAGTTTCAGGAGCATCTCGCGCTTCAGCGTGGCCGACTGGCGGCCGATTTCATCCATGGCCGCGGCGTCGACCGCGTCGTCCACCGCCTCGCGCAGCTCCATCTGCTGCATCAGGAACTCCGCCGGCATGGCGGTGTTGCTTTCTGCGTCGATGGGCGCGCCGTTCAGCTCGCACAGGTAGGCCGCGCGCTTCAGTGGATCCTTCAGCCGGCGATAGGCCTCGTTGATGCGCGCCGACCACTGCATGGCCACACGCTGCGCGGCCGCGCCCTGGGCGGCGAACTTGTCGGGGTGCACCTGCCGCTGCAGCTCCTTCCAGCGCGCATCGAGCTGCGCCGCGTCCTGCGCGAAGCGGGGCGGCACGGCGAACAGCTCGAAGTCGGTGGATTGCAGGTTCATGGATGCGGATCGTGTGAAACGGGTGGCACCGGCGCCACCATGCCGGTGGGCAGTTCAGCAAGGGCCTCGGCCGGCGCCTCGACACGCCAGATGTCGACGCAACAGCCGCAGCCCTGGTTGTCGGAGCACTGGATGCGCGTGCCCCAGCGGCGAAACCACGCGTTGACGGCCAGGATGTCGCGTTCGTTGTCGATCGTGACGCTGACCGTCGCCTTCGCCATGCTCGGGCGCGCGCGCTGTCAGACGCGGAACGATTCGCCGCAGCCGCAGCGGTCGCGCTCGTTGGGGTTGTTGAAGCGAAAGCCCTCGTTCAGGCCCTCGCGCACGTAGTCGAGTTCGGTGCCGTCGATGTAGGCCAGGCTCTTGGGGTCGATCATCAGCTTGACGCCGTGCTGCTCGAACAGCTCGTCCTCGGGCGCGACCTCGTCCACGTATTCGAGCTTGTAGGCCAGGCCCGAACAGCCCGTGGTCTTGACGCCCAGGCGCACGCCCACCCCTTTGCCACGCTTGGCGAGGTATTTGGTGACGTGCCGCGCAGCGGCTTCGCTCAATGTGACGGCCATGATGCTTTCTTCGATTTCAGTTCTTGCGCAATGCAATGGTGAGCAGGACGACCGAGCCCACGACGGCCAGCAACTGGTGCGGCTCGCCGCGCTGCAGGTACATCAGCTCGCCTTCGGTCAGGCGTGCCTTGGGGCGCGGATCGGGCTCGCCCAGCGCGTGCGAGATGACGTCGACACAACCCTTGATGCACTGCATCGTGATCTCGCCGTCGACCCGGTGATCCAGCATGCGCCGGCCCTCGGGCATCAGCAGCAGCATCACCTCCAGGTCCTCGCCCTTGAACAGCGCCCGCGATTCGAACTCGGTCGGCAGCGGACCTTCGGGGACGAGTGCCTGCGTCTGTCCGGGCAAGAGGTGATCAAGTGCCATGTCCAAGAGCCTTTCGTGAGAACAACGCGTTGGTGATCGCGCCGCGGCGTGCGCGGCACACGTGGGTTGCGTCGGCGCCTTCAGGCGGCGACGGTGTGCTTGTTCTTGTAATCCTGCACCGCCGCCTTGATGGCGTCCTCGGCCAGGATCGAGCAGTGAATTTTCACCGGCGGCAGGGCCAGCTCTTCGGCGATCTGGCTGTTCTTCAGCTCGGCCGCCTCGTCCAGCGTCTTGCCCTTGACCCATTCGGTGACGAGCGAGCTGGAGGCGATGGCCGAACCGCAGCCGTAGGTCTTGAAGCGCGCGTCCTCGATCACGCCCGTCTGCGGGTTGACCTTGATCTGCAGCTTCATCACGTCGCCGCAGGCCGGTGCGCCGACCATGCCGGTGCCCACGCTGTCGTCGCCCTTGTCAAAGCTGCCGACGTTGCGGGGGTTCTCGTAGTGGTCAATGACTTTTTCAGAATAGGCCATGGTGTTTACTCCTTTATTGATAGCTATTTGCGCTTTGTGGATGGGCGCTAGCGGTCAATCTGATTCAAGATTCAATGTGCCGCCCACTGGATGGTGGACAGGTCGATGCCTTCCTGGTGCATCTCCCACAGCGGGCTGAGTTCACGCAGCTTGGCGACGTTCTCGCGGATCGTCTGGATGGCGTAGTCGATCTCTTCCTCGGTGGTGAAGCGGCCGATGGTCATGCGCAGGCTGCTGTGGGCCAGTTCGTCGCTGCGGCCCAGGGCGCGCAGCACGTAGCTGGGTTCCAGCGATGCCGAAGTGCAGGCCGAGCCGGACGAAACCGCCAGCCCCTTGATGCCCATGATCAGCGACTCGCCCTCGACGTAGTTGAAGCTCATGTTCAGGTTCTGCGGCACACGGCGTTCCAGGCTGCCGTTGATGAAGACCTGCTCGATCTCCTTCAGGCCGTCCAGCAGGCGCTTCTGCAGGCGTGCGGCGTGGGCGTTGTCCTCTTGCATCTGCGCCTTGGCGATGCGGTAGGCCTCGCCCATGCCGACGATCTGGTGCGTGGGCAGCGTGCCGCTGCGCATGCCGCGCTCGTGGCCGCCGCCGTGCATCTGCGCCTCCAGGCGCACGCGCGGCTTGCGGCGCACGTACAGCGCGCCCACGCCCTTGGGGCCGTAGGTCTTGTGCGCGGTCAGGCTCATCAGGTCGACGGGCAGCGTCTTCAGGTCGATCTCGACACGGCCCGTGGCCTGCGCCGCGTCGACGTGCAGCAGCACGCCCTTCTCGCGGCAGATGGCGCCGATGGCGGCGATGTCCTGGATCACGCCGATCTCGTTGTTGACGAACAGCACGCTGGCCAGGATGGTGTCGGGGCGGATGGCGGCCTTGAACTTGTCCAGATCCAGCAGACCGTCTTCCTGCACGTCGAGGTAGGTCACTTCGAAGCCCTGGCGCTCCAGCTCGCGCATGGTGTCCAGCGTGGCTTTGTGCTCGGTCTTGAGGGTGATGAGGTGCTTGCCCTTGCCCTTGTAGAAGTGGGCCGCGCCCTTGAGCGCCAGGTTGGTGGATTCGGTGGCGCCGCTGGTCCACACGATCTCGCGCGGGTCGGCACCGATCAGGTCGGCCACCTGCTCGCGGGCGGTTTCAACGGCTTTCTCGGCCTCCCAGCCCCAGGCGTGGCTGCGGCTGGCGGCATTGCCGAAGTGCTCGTACAACCACGGCACCATGGCGTCGACCACGCGCGGGTCGCACGGCGTGGTGGCGCCGTAGTCCATGTAGATGGGGAAATGCGGAGTCTGGCTCATGGCGAATGGCAATCGCAGGGTTCTGGTTGGTTTATGAACGTTTTCGGCCTCCAGCGCTTGCCCAGCAAGCGCCAGCAGCTACTTATTTTGTAGTCAACCCACCCAGTGCGAAGACCGAGTTGGGTGCGTTGACGCGGATCGGCTTGACCACCGGCGCGGACGAGATGGCGCGCTTGGTGGCGGGCTTGTCCTCGATCTCGATGCCGTTGGCGTGCTGGTCGTCCACCAGCTTCTGCAGCGTCACCGATTCCAGGAACTCGATCATGCGGTCGTTGAGCGAGGTCCACAGATCGTGCGTCATGCAGCGCCCGCCCTCGCCGCGGCAATTTTCCTTGCCGCCGCAATGCGTGGCGTCCAGCGGCTCGTCGACCGAGGTGATGATGTCGGCCACCGTGATGTCGGCCGCCTTGCGGCCGAGCGAGTAGCCGCCCCCCGGCCCGCGGGTGGATTCGACCAGCTCGTGCCGGCGCAGCTTGCCGAACAGTTGTTCGAGGTACGACAGCGAAATCTGCTGCCGCTGGCTGATGGCGGCCAGCGTGACCGGGCCGTTGTCCTGGCGCAAAGCCAAGTCGATCATGGCCGTGACGGCGAAACGTCCCTTGGTGGTTAGGCGCATGTGAAGCTCCTTGGCGTATGGGTATGTCGATGGTTGTCGCAGGCCCTGGGACCGCGACCGATTCGGTGTCTGACGGCTTGGGCAACCAGGATGGCGCTGCTGCCGTCTATTTCCGAGTGTTTTGATCAAGTATACAGCAATTCCCACTGCAGCGTGGGGCTTTGCGTGCGCTGGCGGCACTGCCTCGCAAGGCGCCGCCGGCTTTTCCTACACCGAGGTGGCCCTTGCACGGACATGCAGGGCACGGCCCCCGCCCTAAATTGCGGAGGACGTTTCAACCTCTCCCAGACAACCCCACCCAGACAACCGAAAGCCACCATTCATGAAACCCCCGTTCCACGCCTCGACCTTCCGCGCGCTGCTGGCCGCGGCGGTGCTGGCGGGCGGGCTGGCCGCCTGCGGTGGCCGCGACAACGACCGGCTCGGCGCGCACGACGCCCCTTCGTTCGAAACCCAGATGGCCCGCAGCCAGGCCGCTGCCGTGGAGGCGCAACGCAAGGCCGACGTGGCCGAGCAACAGGCGCGCGAGGCGCGGGCCGGACTGGATCGCGAAGCTGCCGCCGCCATTCACGATGCCGACATCACCCAGGCGATCAGCGCACGCCTGGCGCGCGAGCGCAGCCTGCGCGAGGCGCCGATCAAGGTGCAGACGCTGCAGGGCGTCGTGTGGTTGCGGGGCCATGTACCGTCCGAAGCCGCGCGCTCGGACGCTGAATTGCTGGCCCGCACCACCGATGGCGTGCTGGCCGTGCGCAACCGGCTGGACGTGGTGACGCGCTGACCGGCCGTCCTCGCTGGCCGTTTTCTACCGGTTTTCAACCAGTTCTCTTGACCCCGAAAGGAAACCCCCATGAAAAAGATGAACCACACCCGCCCCGCCGCGATCGCCCTGGCCGTGCTGATGGCCGCCGCGTTGGGCGCCTGCAGCAAGAGCGAGCAGGAACAGGCGCAGCGCCAGGTCGATCAGGCCGCGACGCAGGCGGCCGAAGCCGGCCGCGAACTGAAGGCCGACGCCCAAGAGGCTGGCCGCGAATTGAAAGCCGAGGCCCAGCAAGCCGGCCGCGAGGCTGCCGAAGCGGGCCGCGAGCTGAAAGCAGACGCTGCCGAGGCTGGCCGCGAACTGAAGGCCGATGCCGCCGCCGCGACGGCCGAGGCACGTGCCGAAGCCGCCAAGGCCGGTGAAGCCATCAAGGAAGGTGCGCGCGACGCCGCCGGGCTGGCCAGCGACGTGGCCATCACCGCCTCGGTCAACGCCAGGCTGGCGAAGGACCCGGACCTGAGCGCGCTGCGCATCAACGTGGACACCAAGGACGGTGCCGTCACCCTCACCGGCCCGGCGCCCAGCCAGGCCGCCAAGGACCGCGCCGCCACGCTGGCACGCGAGGTGGAAGGCGTGAAGTCGGTGACCAACAGCCTGTCGGTCAGCTGAAGGAAGTCAGGCGCGGCAGGCTAGGCCGCGCTGCGGCCGGCCAGGCTGCTCAGGTTGTCGGTGCCGGGCGCGCCAAAGGCGCTTTGCTTCAGCACGTGCAACTGGTCGCGCACGCGCGCCGCCTGCTCGAACTCCAGGTTGCGCGCGTGCTCCAGCATGAGCTTTTCCAGCCGCTTGATCTCGCGCGCGATGTCCTTCTCGGACATGTCCTCGACCCTGGCGCGCGCCACCTCGGCCGCCAGCACTTGGGCGTCGGTGCCGCCACCCTTGTCGCTGTAGACGCCGTCGATCAGATCCCGCACCTGCTTGACGATGCCGCGCGGCGTGATGCCATGCTCGGCGTTGAAGGCGATCTGCCTGGCGCGGCGGCGCTCAGTCTCGCCCATGGCCTTCTTCATCGATTCGGTGATGCGGTCGGCGTACAGGATGGCCTTGCCGTTGACGTTGCGCGCCGCACGGCCGATGGTCTGGATCAATGAACGCTCGGCGCGCAGAAAACCTTCCTTGTCGGCGTCGAGGATGGCCACCAGCGACACCTCGGGAATGTCCAGCCCCTCGCGCAGCAGGTTGATGCCCACCAGCACGTCGAACGCGCCCAGGCGCAGGTCGCGGATGATCTCCACGCGCTCCACGGTATCGACGTCGGAGTGCAGGTAGCGCACCTTCACGCCGTTGTCGGTCAGGTACTCGGTCAATTGCTCGGCCATGCGCTTGGTCAGCGTGGTGATCAGCACGCGCTCGTGCTTCTCGGTGCGCAGGCGGATTTCCTGAAGTACGTCGTCCACCTGGTGCGTGGCCGGGCGCACCTCGACCTCGGGGTCGACGAGACCCGTGGGCCGCACCACCTGCTCCACCACTTGGCCGGCATGCGTCTTCTCGTAGTCGGCCGGCGTGGCGCTGACGAACACCACCTGCCGCATGCGCTGCTCGAACTCGGCAAACTTCAGCGGCCGGTTGTCCAGCGCGCTGGGCAGGCGGAATCCGTATTCGACCAGCGTGGTCTTGCGCGCCTTGTCGCCGTTGTACATGGCGTTCAGCTGGCCGATCATCTGGTGGCTCTCGTCCAGGAACATGATGGCATCGCGCGGCAGGTAGTCGGTCAGCGTGGCGGGCGGATCGCCCGGCGCGGCGCCCGACAGATGGCGCGTGTAGTTCTCGATGCCCTTGCAGTGGCCCAGCTCGCTCAGCATCTCCAGATCGAACCGCGTGCGCTGCTCCAGCCGCTGCGCCTCGACCAGCTTGCCTTCGGCGACGAAGAACTTGAGGCGCTCGGCCAGCTCCAGCTTGATCGATTCGACCGCCGCCAGCGTCTTCTCGCGCGGCGTCACGTAGTGGCTGCTGGGGTAGATGACGAAGCGCGGCACCTTCTGCTGGATGCGGCCGGTGAGCGGGTCGAACAGGCTGATGCTTTCCACCTCGTCGTCGAACAACTCCATGCGCACCGCCAGCTCGCTGTGTTCGGCCGGGAACACGTCGATGGTGTCGCCGCGCACGCGGAAGGTGCCGCGCGCGAAGTCCATGTCGTTGCGCTGGTACTGCATGCGCACCAGCTGCGCGATGGCGTCGCGCTGGCCCTGCTTGCCACCCACCTTCAGGATCATCCGCATCTGCAGGTAGTCGTCGGGCGCGCCGATGCCGTAGATGGCCGACACCGTGGCCACGATCACCGTGTCGCGCCGCTCCAGCACGCTCTTGGTGGCCGACAGGCGCATCTGCTCGATGTGCTCGTTGATCGCGCTGTCCTTCTCGATGAACAGGTCGCGCTGCGGCACATAGGCCTCGGGCTGGTAGTAGTCGTAGTAGCTGACGAAGTACTCGACCGCGTTCCTGGGGAAGAACTCGCGGAACTCGCTGTACAGCTGCGCCGCCAGCGTCTTGTTGGGCGCGAACACGATCGCCGGCCGCCCCAGCCGCGCGATCACGTTGGCCATGGTGAAGGTCTTGCCCGAACCGGTCACGCCCAGCAGGGTCTGGAACGATTCGCCGTTCTCCACGCCCTCGACCAGCGCGTCGATGGCCGTGGGCTGGTCGCCCGCCGGCGGATACGGCTGGAAAAGCTGAAACGGCGAGTCGGGGAAGGTGACGAACTGGCCGGTGGTCGGCGTCTCGGCCGCTGCGATGGTGGTCATACAGATGAAACGGTTCGGGGCGGGCCGCTAAAATTCAAGGGTTTTCCCTCCAGCGTAGCGCATGCGGGCCAGTTGGACACCGCCGCACGCCTTTTGTCCGCCCTTTTCAGCCCACAGGATTGACCACCATGTCTTTGTTTTCCGCCGTCGAAATGGCCCCCAGCGACCCGATCCTGGGTCTGAACGAGCAGTTTGCCGCCGACACCAACCCCAACAAGGTCAACCTGGGCGTCGGCGTGTACTTCGACGAGAACGGCAAGCTGCCGCTGCTGGCCTGCGTGCAGGCGGCCGAGAAGGCGCTGATGGACGCGCCGAAGCCGCGCGGCTACCTGCCGATCGACGGCATTGCCGCCTACGACAACGCGGTGAAGAAGCTGGTGTTCGGCGCCGATTCCGACGTCGTCACGCAGGGCCGCGTGGCCACGGTGCAGGCGCTGGGCGGCACGGGCGGGCTGAAGATCGGCGCCGACTTTCTGAAGAAGCTCAGCCCCAACGCCAAGGTGCTGATCAGCGACCCGAGCTGGGAGAACCACCGCGCGCTGTTCACGCAGGCCGGCTTCGAGGTGGGCACCTACCGCTACTACGACGCCGCCACGCGCAGCCTGAACTTCGACGGCATGCTGGCCGACCTGAAGGCCGCCGCGCCCGGCACCATCGTGGTGCTGCACGCCTGCTGCCACAACCCGACGGGCTACGACATCACGCCAGCGCAATGGGCGCAGGTGATCGAGGTGGTGAAGGCCGGCAAGCTGACCGCCTTCCTCGACATGGCCTACCAGGGCTTTGCCCAGGGCATCGCCGAAGACGGCGCGGTGGTCGGCCAGTTCGTGGCCGCGGGGCTCGACATCTTTGTCTCCACCTCGTTCAGCAAAAGCTTCAGCCTGTACGGCGAGCGCGTGGGCGCCCTGTCGGTGGTGTGCGCCAGCAAGGAAGAAGCGGCCAAGGTGCTGAGCCAGCTGAAAATCATGATCCGCACCAACTACAGCAACCCACCCACGCATGGCGGCGCCGTGGTGGCGATGGTGCTGGACGACCCCAAGCTGCGCGCCCAGTGGGAAGAAGAACTGGCCGGCATGCGCACCCGAATCAAGGCCATGCGCCAGGCACTGGTCGACGGCCTGAAGGCAGCGGGCGTGCAGCAGGACATGGGCTTCATCACCACGCAGGTGGGGATGTTCAGCTACTCGGGTCTCAGCAAGGACCAGATGGTGCGCCTGCGCAACGAATTCGGCGTGTACGGCACCGACACCGGCCGCATGTGCGTGGCGGCGCTGAACGAGAAGAACATCGGCCACGTGTGCGCGTCGATCGCCAAGGTGATCTGACGCTGTCAGCGGCGCCAGCAGCCTGAAAACAGGCGATAGCCATTTGGCGTCGTTTCTTGATTCAATAATGATAGCTGCTAGCGCCCGGCAATCGGGCGCCAGCAGCTATTTTCATTGTCAAGAAAATTTGGCAAGCCCCCTCTTGCCCAGCCTGGCGCCGCGCTCAGAAGTCGTCGCTGCCGCCAAAGGCCATGCTCTCGAAGCGCGTCAGCGGCTTCAGGAAGGTGAGCTTGACGGTGCCCGTGGGCCCGTTGCGCTGCTTGCCGATGATGATCTCGGCCACGCCGGGTTCGCGCGAATCCTTGTTGTAGTAGTCGTCGCGGTAGATGAACATGATGATGTCGGCGTCCTGCTCGATGGCGCCGGATTCGCGCAGGTCGCTCATCATGGGGCGCTTGTCGGTGCGCTGCTCCACGCTGCGGTTGAGCTGCGACAGCGCGATCACGGGGCATTGCAGCTCCTTGGCCAGCGCCTTCAGGCCGCGCGAGATTTCGCCCAGCTCGGTGGCGCGGTTCTCGCCGTCGGAGCTTGATCCGCTCATCAGTTGCAGGTAGTCGACCACGATCAGGCCCAGCTTGCCGCACTGGCGCGCCAGGCGGCGCGCGTTGGCGCGCAGCTCGGACGGCGTGAGGCCCGGCGTCTCGTCGATGTGCAGGCTGACGTTGCGCAGGCGCTCGATGGCCTCGGTCAGGCGCGGCCATTCCTCGTCGGTCAGCTTGCCGGTGCGCAGGTGGCCCTGGTCGATGCGGCCGATGGAGCCGACGATACGCACCGCCAGCTGGGCGGCGCCCATTTCCATCGAGAACACAGCCACCGGCAGGCCCTCGTTCAGCGCCACGTGCTCGGCGATGTTGATGGCGAACGCCGTCTTGCCCATCGACGGGCGCGCGGCCAGCACCACCAGGTCGCCCGCCTGCAGGCCGGCGGTCATGCGGTCGAGGTCGATGAAGCCGGTGGGCACGCCCGTCACGTCGTTCGGGTTGTCGGCCATCTCCTGCACGCGGTCGAGCAGCTGCACCACCAGGCTGTCCATGGCCTGGAAGCCTTGCTTCATGCGCGAGCCTTCCTCGCCGATCTTGAAGATCTTGCCTTCGGCTTCGTCGAGGATCTTGTCCACCGCCCGGCCCTGCGGGTTGAAGGCGCTGGTGGCGATCTCGTCGCTGGCGCTGACCAGCTTGCGCAGGATCGAGCGCTCGCGCACGATCTCGGCATAGCGGCGGATGTTGCTGGCGCTGGGCACGTACTGCGCCAGCGAGTTCAGGTAGACCAGCCCGCCGATCTCGTCGCCCTTGCCCTGGCGCTGCAGCTCTTCGTAAACGGTGATGACGTCGGCCGGCTTGGTCTCGTTGATGAGCTTGCCGATGGCGGCATAGACCAGCCGGTGCTCGTAGCGGTAGAAGTCGCTGTCGATCAGCACGTCGCCCACGCGGTCCCACGCGTTGTTGTCGAGCAGCAGGCCACCCAGCACGCTGGATTCGGCCTCCAGCGAGTGCGGCGGGATGCGCAGCTGCGCGACCTGGCGGTCGGTGGGGAGGTCGTCGCCGAGGTCGGCGTAGGCGGGAGGAAAGACGGAAGACATCGAGGGCAGCGAGGCAGCGGCGAACTGCGGCAGGGAAGGCGTGGTCAATGCTACGCCCCGTGGCTCCGCTTGTCATGGGACAAGCCTGTGGACAAGCGGTGCAGCAGCGGTGAACTGGTGTTGTGAAGCTGTGGAGAATGCGGAGCCGGTGAAGACCGCATCGGTATGATTTTTATAGTGGGTGGCGCTCGTCCAGCAATGGATTCAAAAGAAAAGCATCTGAAATCCTTAATGGATCAACGCAAACAGCTATTTTTTTTGAATCATCCGGCGCCTGCGAGTCAACACCAAAACAAAAGCCGCCCACCTGGCGGCGGGCGGCTTGTGCGGGGTCGACAGCCGGTACGGCGGCTCGATCAGGCCGTTTCGCCGTACACCGAGACGGTGATCTCGGCATCCACGTCGGTGTGCAGCGAGACCTCGACCGTGTTGTCGCCCACCGTCTTGATCGGGCCGTTGGGCAGGCGCACCTGCGACTTGTGCACGTCGAAGCCCTGCTTCTTGAGCTCGTCGGCGATGTCGTGGTTGGTGACCGAACCGAACAGGCGGCCGTCGACGCCGGCTTTCTGCGTCAGCTTGATGGTCTGGCCGTTCAGCTTTTCGCCCAGCGCCTGGGCGGCGGCCAGCTTCTCGGCGGCCTGCTTTTCCAGCTCGGCGCGGCGGGCCTCGAACTCGGCCTTGGCGGCCTCGGTGGCGCGGCGGGCGCGGCCCGAGGGAATCAGGAAGTTGCGGGCGTAGCCGTCCTTGACCTTGACGATCTCGCCCAGGTTGCCCAGGTTGACAACCTTGTCCAGAAGAATGACTTGCATGAGGGTTCTCCTATCAGACGCGGTGCTGGTCGGTGTAGGGCAGCAGCGCCAGGAAGCGCGCGCGCTTGATGGCGGTGTTGAGCTGGCGCTGGTAGATGGCGCGCGTGCCGGTCAGGCGCGCGGGCACGATCTTGCCGTTCTCGCTGATGAAGTCGCGCAGGGTGTCGACGTCCTTGTAGTCGATCTCTTCGACGCCGGCGACGGTGAAGCGGCAGAAACGCTTGCGCTTGAACAGCAGCGACTGGGTGTTGCGCTTGGGACGCTTGTCCTTGTTGAATTTCTTGAACGTGGCCATTTAAGAGCCTCCTTGAAACTGATCTTGCTGAAAATCCTGGATGTGAAGCACCACATGCTTGGCGTTGCGCGGACTGGCCAGAAAGCCGGTGAAGCACCAGGTGGAACCCACCGCCTGCCTGCCGAGCCTTTCGGCCACGGCGCCGAGGGCCACCGCCCTCAATGCCGCCTTGACCTGCCGGGGGCTGCCGCCCTCCTCCTGCTGCGACTCGTGTTCGAGTCTCGCATCGAGCGCCGGCACGCCGGCGGGGGTCAGGCGCAGGGCGCCGATCTCGACGATGCAGGCCGTGAGGCGGGTCTGGTTCACCTCGGCTCAGGCCGCCCGGCGCGCACGCCAGGGCATGCTCAGTTGGTGGTTTCCGCCTGCTGGGCCTTGCGCGCTTCCTCGCGCTCGACGGTCTTCATCATCGACGAAGGGTTGGTCTCGGCCTTTTTCTTCTGCACCGTCAGGTGACGCAGCACGGCGTCGTTGAAGCGGAAGGCGTGCTCCAGCTCGCCCATCACAGCCTGGTCGGCCTCGATGTTCAGGCACAGGTAGTGGGCCTTGGCCAGCTTGTTGATCTGGTAGGCCAGCTGACGGCGGCCCCAGTCTTCCTGGCGGTGGATCTTGCCGCCGCCGGCGGTGATCATGCCCTTGTAGCGCTCCAGCATGGCCGGAACCTGCTCGCTCTGATCCGGGTGGATCAGCAAAATAATTTCATAGTGACGCATTGACTCTCCTTGTGGATGAGAAAAGCCGCCCCCGGCGTCTGTTCGGGGTGCGGCAAGGGAACTTGGCATTATACATCGGGGCTGGCGATGAGCGAGGCGCCGTGAGCCTCAACTCGCATCCGACGCTTTGGATGCGCTGCTGGCCCCCACCCCAACCCTCCCCCCAGCGGGGGAGGGAGCCAACACCGGGCTGCGCAGCAAGCCCAGAAAGGGCCGCGGAGCAGGCCATGCCAGCGAACGCCGTGGAAGGGCTTGGCCCGCCCGCTGGCGTTGTTCCCCTTCGCGAAGCAAGAAGGGGGAAGCGGCGTGAGCCGCTCAGGGGGATGTCACTTCAACCTCGCCAGCCGTTCCTTGCCCGCCTGCGCGGCCTCGGACTGCGGGTAGGTCTTGACCAGCGACTCCAGCGTGGAACGGGCGGCGCGCGTGTCCTTCAGCTCGATCTGGCAATTGGCGATGGACAGCATGGCCTCGGGCGCGCGCTGGTGGTTGGGCGAGGCCGTCAGCAGCGAGCGGAAGTTGGTGATGGCTTCCTTGTAGTCGCGCGTGGCGTATTGCGCATTGCCCAGCCAGAACAGCGCCGACGGCGCCAGGCTGCTGCGCGGGTAGCGCTTGATGAAATTGGCGAAGCCGGTCTGCGCGCCCTTGAAGTCGCCGGCACGGAACACCGCCAGCGCGGCGTCGTAGTCCTGCTTCTCGCCGCCGGCGGCGGATTCGTTGGGCAGCGGCGGGGGCGTGGCGACAGCGGCCGGATCGGCAGCCCGCGCGGTTTCAGCGGCCTCCAGCTTGCGCAGGCGCTCGTCCAGCGCCTGCTGCGCGGTTTGCAGCTTGCGCAGCTCGGACAGGTCGCGCGCCAGCTGCTCTTCCTGACCGCGGGCGCGCGCCAGTTCGCCGCGCAGCGATTCGATCTGCTGCTGCAGGTCGAGCATGCTGCGGCGCATCTGGGTATTCTCGTCCACTAGGCGGTTCTGCGCCGCCACCGACTGGTCGAAGCGCTGGCGCAGGTCCAGGATGGCCTGGCGCGCCTGGTCGTCGCCGAACAGCTGCGCCTGCGCGGCGCCCTGCGCCACCAGGCAGGTGGCCGTCAGCACGGCGGCCCGAAGAAGATTCATCCGCATCACGGCGCGATCAGCGGTAGCGGATTTCGACGCGGCGGTTCTGCGAGTAGGCGTCCTCGGACGAGCCGCTCACCGCCGGCTTTTCCTCGCCGAAGCTCACCGCCTCGATCTGCGCGTCGGTGGCGCCCACCAGCGTCAGCGCGCGGCGCACGGCCTCGGCACGCTTCTGGCCCAGGGCCAGGTTGTATTCGCGGCTGCCGCGCTCGTCGGTGTGGCCTTCGACGGCCACGCTGCGGCCGCGGTTACCCTGCAGGAAGCGCGCGTGCTGGTCCACCAGGCCCTGGTACTCGGGCTTGACGGTGAAGCTGTCGAAGTCGAAGTAGATGACGCGGCCCACGCCGGCCGGGCCGGCGGCATCGGCACCGGCGGGGCCCGCCTGCACCTGCGTGACGGTGCTCTGGCCCGCACCTGCGCCGGCCGCGCCGGCACCCGCACCCTGGGTAGCGGTGGCGTCCGCCCCGCTGCCCTGGATCGGGGGATCGAGCTTGACGTTGGAACCACAGCCCGCCAGCACCGCCGCCAATGCGGCCACCATCAGATAACGCTTCATCATTGTTCTCACTCCTGAATTGACGATTGGAAGAAACCAGGGCTGCCCCGCAGCCCCTTGAAACACTAGCGCTGGAACGGACCCCACGAGGGCTCGCGGATGTCGCCACTGCGGCCCGCCAGACGCGCCTTGATCTTGCCGTCCACCGTGGTGGTCATCAGCGCCTCGCGGCCGCCCTGGCGTGTGGCGTACACGATCAGGCGGCTGTTGGGCGCGAAGCTCGGATTTTCGTCTTCCGCCGTGTCGGTGACCGCGGTGACGTTGCCAGAGGCCAGCTCCATCACCTGCAGTTTGTAGCCGCCGCTGCGCGACACGTATGCCAGATAACGTCCATCCGGGCTGACGGACGGCGACACGTTGTAGCCGCCACTGAAGGTGACGCGCTGCGCTGCGCCGCCGCTGGCCGACATGCGGTAGATCTGCGGCGCGCCGCCGCGGTCGCTGACGAAGTAGATGGTGCCGCCGTCGGGCGAGAAGGTGGGCTCGGTGTCGATGCTCTGCGACTGCGTCAGGCGGCGCGGCTCGCCGCCGCCGGCGCTGATCAGGTAGATCTGCGAACCACCATCGCGCGACAGCGTGACGGCCAGCTGGCGGCCGTCGGGCGACCAGGCCGGCGCGCTGTTGGAGCCGCGGAAGTTGGCCAGCAAGCGCCGGCGGCCGCTGGCCACGTCGTGCACGTAGATGACGGGCTTGCGCGACTCGAACGACACATAGGCCAATTGCGAGCCGTTGGGCGACCAGGTGGGCGAGATGATGGGCTCGGGGCTGCCCAGGGCGGCCTGCGCGTTCTCACCGTCGGAATCGGCCACCCACAGGGTGTAGCGGCTGCCCGCCTTGGTGACGTAGGCCAGGCGGGTGGAGAACACGCCCTTCTCGCCGGTCAGCTTTTCATAGATGTAGTCGGCGATCTTGTGGGCCGCCAGGCGCAGGTCGGCCTGCGGCACCACGTAGCCCTGGCCGCCCAGGTCCTGGCCTTTCACCACGTCCCACAGGCGGAAGCGTACGTCGTAGCGGCCATCGCCCAGGCGGGTGACGCTGCCGCCGGCCAGCGCATCGGCCGTGCGCTGGCGCCACACCGACATGTCGGGCCGCGTGGTTTCGTCCATGGCCTGGCCGCTCGGGTCGACCGAGCGGAACTGGCCGGTGCGCTCCAGATCGGCGCGGATGATGGCGCTGATCTTCTGTGGCGCCGCGTCCTCGCCGCGGAACGGTACCAGAGCGATGGGCAGCTGGGTCAGGCCGACGCCGGAGACTTCGACGCGGAACTGCGCCAGGGCCGGCAGCGCCGGCGTGGCGGCCAGTGCGACCACGAGGCCACGGCGTTGCCAGTTGGGAGTGATGCGATGGTCTTGGGGGTGGAATTTCATATCGAGAGACTGCGGCGAACAAAGTACCGCCGGCGGGCCGATGGGCCGCGGCAATGGTAGCAAGCCTGACCGAAGCGACGTTTCAAACTGTGAATTTGTCCAAGCCGCCGGCGGGAAGTTCCCCGCATTTTCCTGCCGCGCCGCCCGGCCCGGCTTGGCGGCCGCTGCGCGAGCGATGGCGTGGCAAAGGCGCTCCGTAGAATCCACGGCTTCACCCCGCCGCCCGCCGATGCCCGACCCGAAGCCCGCCCAGCCCCCCGCCTCGCCCTCCGCGCAGCGGCCCCTGGGTGCGCGGCTGCTGCGGCTGTGGACGTATTTCAGCGAATACCGCCTGGGCTGGGTCATCGCCATCGCCGGCACGCTGGTCAGCGCGCTGACCGAGGCCTCGGTGCCCGCCCTGCTCAAGCCGCTGCTGGATGAAGGCTTCACGCAGGGCAGCCTGCCGATCTGGCTGGTGCCGGCGGCCATCGTCGGGCTGTTCGCGCTGCGCGGCTTCGCGCACTTTGCCAGCCAGTACGCGCTGGCGCGCATCGCCAACGAGGGCATGGTCAAGCTGCGGCGCCAGCTGTTCGACCGGCTGCTGGCGGCCGAGCTGTCGCTGTTCTCGCGCCAGAGCGCCAGCCAGCTGGCCAACACCATCGTCTACGAGGTGCAGACCGGCACCACGCTGCTGGTCACCGCCCTGCTCAATCTGGGGCGCGACAGCTTCTCGGTGGTGGCGCTGATGGCCTACCTGCTGTACCTGAACTGGTCGCTCACGCTGATCGTGCTGGTGCTGGTGCCCATCGTCGGGCTGATCATGAAGACCATGTCGCGGCGGCTGTACCGCTACACCCGCCTGTCGCAGGCCACCACCGACGAGCTGGCCTACGTGGTGGAAGAGAACGTGCTGACCCACCGCATGGTGCGCCTGCACGGCGCGCAGCCGCAGCAGGCGGCGCGCTTCGACCTGCTCAGCGGCAAGCTGCGCGGCCTGTCGATCAAGACCGCCAGCGCCTCGGCCGCGGCCATGCCGCTGGCGCAGATGGCGGCCGCCGTGGCGCTGTCGGTGGTCATCGGCATCGCGCTGTACCAGGGCCAGAGCAGCGGCGGGCGCAGCATCACCGTGGGCGGCTTCGTGTCCTTCATCGGCGCCATGCTGATGCTGATCCAGCCGCTGCGCCGGCTGACCGACGTGGTCGGCCCCATCACGCGCGGCCTGGCGGCGCTGGAGCGCGGGCTGGACCTGATGGCCGAGGTGCTGCCCGAGGCCAGCCCGGCCAACGGCGCCGCCGCGCCCGCGCCGCGTGCCCGGGGCGAGCTGGCCCTGCGCGACGTCACCGTCGCCTACGCCGCCGATGCCGAGCCGGCCCTGGCCGGCATCGGCCTGCATGTGCGCGCCGGCGAAACGGTGGCGCTGGTGGGCCCGTCCGGCTCGGGCAAGACCACGCTGGTGAACCTGCTGCCGCGCTTCGTGCTGCCCACGCGCGGCCAGGTGCTGCTGGACGGCACCGACCTCACGCAGTGGCCGCTGGCCGCACTGCGCGCGCAGTTCGCGCTGGTCAGCCAGGACGTGACCATGCTCAACGACAGCGTGGCCGCCAACGTGGCCCTGGGCGCCAGCGAGATCGACCGCGAGCGCGTGCAGCGCTGCCTGCAGGACGCCAACCTGGCCGCGCACATCGCCACGCTGCCGCAGGGCATCGACACGGTGCTGGGCCACAACGCCACGCAGTTGTCGGGCGGGCAGCGCCAGCGCCTGGCGATTGCCCGCGCGCTGTACAAGGACGCACCGGTGCTGCTGCTGGACGAGGCCACCAGCGCGCTCGACACCGAAAGCGAGCGCCTGGTGCAGCAGGCCATCGCCCGCGCCATGGCGGGCCGCACCACGCTGGTGATCGCGCACCGGCTGTCCACCATCGAGCACGCCGACCGCATCGTGGTGATGGAGCGCGGGCGCATCGTGGAGCAGGGCACGCACGCCGAGCTGAAGGCCGCTGGCGGCATGTACGCACGGCTGCACAGCCTGCCGACGCCCGCCGCGACCCCTGGCGTCCAGGCGGGGGAGCCGGAAGCTTCCTGACAGTGAATAGGGGAGTATCTGCCTAAAGCGCTTGATGGACGGGCGCTGGCGGATAGGTATATGGGTAGTATATGCCCCGCTGCCCGCCCAACCGGCCACACACTTGCCGTGGAAGCCAGCTGGCCCGCGACGAGGCGCGTCGCGCCCGGCGCGCCGCCTACAGCAGCACGATGTCGTACCGGTCCGGCCCGATGCCGCTCTCGGCGTGCAGCGAAATCGGCTTGCCGATGAAGTCCGACAGCCCCGCCAGGTGCTGGCTTTCCTCGTCCAGCAGCATCTCGATCACCGCCGGCGCGGCGACGATACGGAACTCCTTCGGGTCGAACTGCCGCGCCTCGCGCAGGATCTCGCGCAGGATGTCGTAGGCTACGGTGCGCACGGTGCGCACGCGGCCGGTGCCCTGACACTGGTCGCAGGTTTCCGACAGCAGCTGCGCCAGCGATTCGCGCGTGCGCTTGCGCGTCATCTCCACCAGCCCCAGCGCCGAAAAGCCCCCCACCTGCGTCTTCACGCGGTCGCGCGCCAGCTGCTTGCGCAGCTCGGCCAGCACCGCCTGCTGGTGCTCGGCCTGCGCCATGTCGATGAAGTCGATGATGACGATGCCGCCCAGGTTGCGCAGCCGCAGCTGCCGCGCAATGGCCTGCGCCGCCTCCAGGTTGGTCTTGAACACCGTGTCGTCGAAGTTGCGCGCGCCCACGTAGCCGCCGGTGTTCACGTCGATGGTGGTCAGCGCCTCGGTCTGGTCGATTACCAGGTAGCCGCCCGACTTCAGGTCGACGCGTCGGCCCAGCGCCTTGCCGATTTCCTCGTCGACCGAGTACAGGTCGAAGATCGGCCGCTCGCCCTTGTAATGCTGCAGGTGCCCGGCGGCGGCAGGCATGAACTCGCGCCCGAACGCCATCAGCGCGTGGAACTGCTCCATCGAATCGATGCGAATGGCCTGCGTGTGATCGCCCGCCAGGTCGCGCAGCACGCGCTGCAGCAGGTTCAGGTCTTCGTGCAGCAGGCTGGCCGGCGGCTGGCGCGTGGCAGCGTCCTTGATGCGCGCCCAGGCCTTGCGCAGGTAGGCGATGTCGTCGGCCAGCTCGGCGTCGGTCGCGTCTTCGGCATTGGTGCGCAGGATGAAGCCGCCGGTCTTGCCGCCGGCCACACCCGCGCTGGCCAGCGCCTGCACGCGCGTGCGCAGCTCGTCGCGCAGGCCGGCTGGAATTTTCTGCGACACGCCGATGTGGTCGTCCTGCGGCAGGAACACCAGCATGCGCCCGGCGATGCTGACCTGCGTGGACAGGCGCGCGCCCTTGGTGCCGATGGGGTCCTTGATGACCTGCACCATCAGCGTCTGCCCTTCGAACACCTGCTTCTCGATCGGCCGCGGCGGCCCGCCGTTGCGGTGCGCCGGCAGGCCCTCGCCCTCCAGCGGCTTCTGCCACAGGTCACCCACGTGCAGGAAGGCGGCGCGCTCCAGCCCGATGTCGATGAAGGCCGACTGCATGCCCGGCAGCACGCGCGCCACCTTGCCCAGGTAGATGTTGCCCACCAGGCCGCGCTCCAGCGCGCGCTCCACGTGCAGCTCCTGCACCGCGCCGTGCTCGATGACGGCCACGCGCGTTTCCTGCGGCGACCAGTTGATGAGGATGTCTTGCTGCATATTCAATAGCTGCCTGCGCTTATTGTGCGCCGGCCGCACGCAGTATTCGAGCCGTCTCGAACAGCGGCAGGCCCATGATGCCGCTGTAGCTGCCGCTGATGTGCGCGATGAACGCCGCCGCCCGGCCCTGGATGGCGTAGGCGCCGGCCTTGCCCTGCCATTCGCCGCTGTCGACGTAGGCGGCGATGTCGTCCTCGCCCAGGGGCGCGAAGCGCACGCGCGATTCGCTGGCGGCTTCGTGCACCGCGTCAGCCGCGTGCAGCGCCACCGCGGTAATGACGCGGTGCGTCTGCCCCGAGAGCTGGCGCAGCATGGCGGCGGCGTCCTGCGCGTCGCGCGGCTTGCCGAGGATGGCGCGGCCCAGCGCCACCGTGGTGTCGGCGCACAGCACCGGGGCCGGCGGGCGCTGGCGCTGGGCCAGGGCACGCATCGCATGTTCGAGTTTCAGGCGCGTGACGCGCCGCACATAGGTGCCCGGCGCCTCGCCCGGGCGCACCGCCTCCAGCGCCTCGGCCGCGTCGGCGTCATCGGGCAGCAGCAGCGCGTGCGGCACGCCCAGTTGCTCGAGCAGCTGGCGCCGGCGCGGGCTTTGGGAGGCGAGGTAGATCATGCGGTGCGTGGCCTATCAAAAACCATAGCTGCTTGCGCTTGTCAATGAATGGTTTCAGGCTATTTTCTCTTGAAATCATTGCTGGACAAACGCTGGAAACTATCAATTCATGAGCATCCGGTATCCACGATGAACGCCGAATGCTCGGCTCGGCTCATTCTCGGTGATACGGGTGACCGGCGTTGATCGACCAGGCGCGGTACAGCTGCTCGACCAGCAGCACGCGCACCATGGCGTGCGGCAGGGTCAGGTCGGAGACGCGGATGCGCTCGTGCGCGGCCTGGATCAGCAGCGGGTCGAGCCCGTCGGGCCCGCCGATCATCAGCGCCACGTCGCCGCCGCCCAGCTGCCACTGGCGCACGCGGGCGGCCAGCGCCACGGTGGTCAGCGAGGTGCCGTGCTCGTCCAGCGCCACCAGGCGCGCGCCCCGCGGCACGGCCGCTTCGATGCGCTGGCGCTCGGCGGCCTTCACCTGCTCGGTGGTGCGGCCGCCGGCGCGCGGCTCGGTCTTGACGGTCTTGAGCTCGACCCTCAGCTCGGGCGGAAAGCGCTTGACGTAGTCGTCCCACGCCGCCTGGGCCCAGTCGGGCACGCGCTGGCCGACGGCGACGACGATCAGCTTCATTGCCGCCGATCAGCGGCCCGTGCGCGGCACGGGTTTCTTCGCGGTGCTCCTGGCGGGCGCCTTGGCGGGTGCCCTGGCAGGCGTCTTCGCTGCGGTCTTGGCGGCTGTTTTGGCCGGCGCCTTGGCCGCGCTGCGGGCCGATGGCTTGTTGACCACCACGGTCTTCAGCGGCGCAGTGGCGCTGCCGGCCCGCCTGCGCGGCGCGGCCGCGGTGCCCGCCGCCGACTTGCGCGCGGGTGACTTGGCGGCCACCTGCTTGGCGGGCACTTTCCTGGCCGGTGCCTTCACGGCCGCCTGCTTGGCTGGCGCCGTCGCGGGCGCTGCTTTCTTGGTAGCTGCCGGCGCTTTCTTGGCGGGCGCTGCGGCCGCTTTTTCCTTCTCTTTGGCGGCACGCTTGGCGGCGGCCTTGGCGGCCGGGCCTTTCAGGCGCACCGGCTTCTCGCCCCAGATTTCTTCGAGGTTGTAGTACTGGCGGATGGCCGGTTGCATGATGTGCGCCACGGCGGCGCCGCAGTCGACGATGATCCATTCGCCGTTGTCCTCGCCCTCGGTGCGCGGCTTGGCAAAGCCGCCTTCGCGCACCTTGTCGCGCACGCTGGCGGCCAGCGCCTTGGTCTGGCGGTTGCTGCTGCCGCTGGCCACGATCACGCGCTCGAACAGCGGCGACAGGTGCTCGGTGTTGAACACGCGGATGTCGTGGGCTTTGACGTCCTCCAGGCCATCGACGATGGCGCGCTGGAGTTTCTGGATGTCTTTCTTGGCGGCGGATTCGCTCATCAGGTGGGGGCTTGGTTGGCTTGGTAGAGGTGGTGGTCGGCAATATACCCGGCGACGGGCGCGGGAACCAGATGGCCAATGGGCTGGCCCGCCGCCACGCGGCGGCGCACGTCGGTGGCGCTGTGCGGCATGGCCGGCAGCGACAGCACACGCACACGGCCCGCATCGGGCCTGAGGCCGGGCAAGGGATTTTTCAAGTCAAAAGTGGCTTCAGCGACCGCCAAATCGGCGCGGACAGCTATTGATAGTGTAGCAATCTGCAGAATATCGGCGGCCCGCCGCCAGGTGTGAAAAGCCGCCGCCTGGTCGGCCCCGATCTGCAGGAACAGCCCGGCACCGGGGTATTCGGCGCGCAGTTCGGTCAGCGTGTCGATGGTGTAGGTGGGGCCGTCGCGCAACAGCTCGCGGTCATCCACCAGCACTTTCGGCACATCGGCAAAGGCCAGCCGGCACATGGCCAGGCGGTGCACGCCGGGGCTCAAGGGGCGCGTCTTGTGCCAGGCGTCGCCGGTGGGGGCGATGTGCAGGCGATCGAGTTGCAGCTCGTCGATGGCGGCACGCGCCAGCGCCACATGGGCGTCGTGCGGCGGATCGAAGGCACCGCCGAACAGGCCGATGCGCTGGGGCGTACGGCTCAAACCCAGTCCCGCGGTTTCAGGTAGCGCTCGGTCAGTTCCGCCTCCGGCGTGCCGGGCGCAGGCTGGTGCTGGTAAGCCCAGCGCACCAGCGGTGGCATCGACAGCAAAATCGATTCGGTGCGCCCGCCCGACTGCAGGCCGAAGTGCGTGCCGCGGTCCCACACCAGGTTGAATTCGACATAGCGCCCGCGCCGGTAGAGCTGGTGTTCGCGCTCGCGCTCGCCCCACGCCATGCCGACGCGGCGCTGCACGATGGGCACGTAGGCATCGAGGAAGGCATCGCCCACCGAGCGCATCAGGGCGAAGCCGTTGTCGGCGCCGCCCTCGGCAAAGTCATCGAAGAAGATGCCGCCGATGCCGCGCGGCTCGCTGCGGTGCTTGTTGTAGAAGTACTCGTCGCACCATTGCTTGAAGCGCGGGTACTTGTCGTCTCCGAAGGCCTGCAGTGCATCGCGGCAGACGCGGTGGAAGTGCTGGCAGTCCTCATCAAAGCCGTAGTACGGCGTCAGGTCCATGCCGCCGCCGAACCAGGCGACCGGCGCCTGCCCGGGATGGCCGGCGGAAATCATGCGCACGTTCATGTGCACCGTGGGCACATAGGGATTGAGCGGATGGAACACCAGCGACACCCCCATGGCCTCGAAGGGCGCGCCGGCCAGCTCGGGCCGGTGCTGCGTGGCCGAAGGCGGCAGCCGGGGGCCGCGCACGTGCGAGAAGCCGCAGCCGGCGCGCTCGAACACCGCGCCCCCTTCCATGATCTTGGTGATGCCGTCGCCCTGCAGCGGCTCGCCCGGCGCCTTGCGCCACTCGTCACGCAGGAATTTCGCCTGGCCGTCGAGCGATTCGACGGTGTCGGTGACGCGGCCTTGCAGGCCAACCAGATAGTCGCGTACCACGAGAGGATCGATCCGCGCCATGTCAGCCGGCCTTGACTGCTCTGAAACCAATGTCGCGCCGGTACTGCATGCCGTCGAAGTGGATGCCGCGCGCCGCGTCGTAGGCCTTGACCTGCGCCTGCTTGACCGAATCGGCCAGCGCGGTGACGCACAGCACGCGCCCGCCCGAGGTCTTGACCTGCTCGCCGTCGGCCACGGTGCCGGCGTGGAACACCACCACGTCGTCGGTGGGCTTGGGGCATCCGGTGATCAGGTCGCCCTTCTTCGGATTCAGCGGATAGCCGCCGGCCGCCAGCACCACGCCCAGCGCCACGCGGCGGTCCCATTGCAGTTCCACTTCGTCCAGCTTGCCCGAGGTGGCAGCCATCATCACATCCACCAGGTCGGACTTCAGGCGCATCAGGATCGGCTGCGTCTCGGGGTCGCCCATGCGGCAGTTGAACTCCAGCGTCTTCGGCTTGCCGTCGGCGTCGATCATCAGGCCCGCATACAGGAAGCCGGTGAACGGGATGCCGTCCTTGTCCATGCCGCGGATGGTGGGCAGGATCACATCGCGCATCACGCGCGCATGCACGTCGGGCGTGACGATGGGCGCGGGCGAATACGCGCCCATGCCGCCGGTGTTAGGGCCTTCGTCGCCGTCCTTCAGGCGCTTGTGGTCCTGGCTGCTGGCCAGCGCGGTCACGTTCTTGCCGTCGCACAGCACGATGAAGCTGGCTTCCTCGCCCTGCAGGAACTCCTCGATGACGACGCGCGCGCCACCCTCGTTGTGCGCCACGCCCAGCGTGTTGCCGCCCAGCATGTCGTCGATGGCGGCGTGCGCCTCTTCGGTGGTGGTGGCCACCACCACGCCCTTGCCCGCCGCCAGCCCGTCGGCCTTGACGACGATGGGCGCCCCCAGTTTGTCGACATAGGCGTGCGCGGCGGCGAGATGGGTGAAGGTGTCGTAAGCCGCCGTGGGGATGCCATGGCGCTTCATGAAGTCCTTGCTGAAGGCCTTGCTGCTTTCGAGCTGCGCGGCGGCCTTGGTCGGCCCGAAGATGCGCAGGCCATGGGCACGGAAGTCGTCCACCACGCCGGCGGCCAGCGGCTGCTCGGGCCCGACCACGGTGAGCGCGATCTTCTCGGCCAGCGCCCAATCGCGCAGGGCCACCAGGTCGGTAATGGGCACGTTCTTCAGGTTGGGGGCCAGCGCCGTGCCGCCGTTGCCGGGCGCCACGTACACCTGCTGCACCTTGGGCGAAGCGCTGAGTTTCCAGGCCAGCGCGTGTTCACGGCCACCGCCGCCGATGACGAGGATTTTCATGGGATTACTTCAAAAACAAGAGCTGCCAGCGCCATCAGGGCGTGGCTTCGGCCGGTTTATCGTGTGGATCAGGCGGGCATTGGCTGGTGTTGTAGCCGGCCGAAAAGCCATCGCCACCCAGGCACCAGGAGACTTCGGTACCGCCGCCGCAGCCCGCCAGCACGCTCGCGGCCACGATCACCGCCGCCAGCAGGCGCGACCGCGGCCCGGGCGTCACGCCACCTCCACGTTGGCGTTGTGGAACACGTCCTGCACGTCGTCCAGGTCTTCCAGCATGTCGAGCAGCTTCTGCATCTTCGCCGCGTCGTCGCCGGCCAGGTCGATGGTGTTCTCGGGGCGCATCGTCACCTCGGCCACCTCGGGCGTCAGGCCGGCGGCCTCCAGGGCGTTCTTGACGGCCTCGAACTCGGCCGGCGGCGTCAGCACCTCGATGGCGCCTTCGTCGTCGGTGATCACGTCTTCGGCACCGGCCTCCAGCGCCACGTTCATCACCTTCTCTTCGTCGGTGCCGGGGGCGAAGAACAACTGGCCGCAATGCTTGAACTGGAACGCCACCGAGCCCTCGGTGCCCATGTTGCCGCCATATTTGCTGAAGATGTGACGCACCTCGGCCACGGTGCGCACGCGGTTGTCGGTCATGGTGTCGACGATGATGGCCGCACCGCCCAGCCCATAGCCCTCGTAGCGGATTTCCTCGTAGCTCACGCCTTCGAGGTTGCCGGTGGCCTTGTCGATGTTGCGCTTGACGGTGTCGGCCGGCATGTTGGCCGCCTTGGCCTTCTCGATCGCCAGGCGCAGGCGCGGGTTGGCCGCCGGATCACCGCCGCCGGTGCGCGCCGCCACCATGATCTCGCGCACCACGCGGGTCCAGATGCGCTGCCGTTTTTCGTCCTGCCGCCCCTTGCGGTGCTGGATGTTGGCCCATTTGCTGTGACCAGCCATATCGCTCTGCCTCTGATTTCAAGTATCGGGATAATCGGTCCATTCTACTTTTCGTGCCCTCCATACCCCTCCGATGGCCGATCCCATCCTCATCGCCAAGCATGGCGATATCGAAACCTTCATCCTGCCAGGCTTGGCCAACCGCCACGGGCTGATCACCGGCGCCACCGGCACCGGCAAGACGGTGACGCTGCAAAAGCTGGCCGAATCCTTCAGCGCCATCGGCGTGCCGGTGTTCATGAGCGACGTGAAGGGCGACCTGACCGGCATCAGCCAGCAAGGCACCATCGGCGGCAAGATGGCCGACATCCTGAAGGAGCGCGGCCTGCCCCTGCCCGAGCCGACGAGCTGCCCCGTCACCCTGTGGGACGTGTTCGGCGAACAGGGCCACCCGGTGCGCGCCACCATCAGCGACATGGGGCCGCTGCTGCTGTCGCGCATGCTCGATTTGAACGAGACACAGACCGGCGTGCTCAACCTGGTGTTCAAGATCGCCGACGACAGCGGGCTGCTGCTGCTGGACCTGAAAGACCTGCGCAGCATGCTGAGCTTTGTCGGCGAAAACGCCAAGCAGTTCACCACTCAGTACGGCAACGTCAGCGCCGCCAGCGTGGGCGCCATCCAGCGCGGTCTGCTGACGCTGGAAAGCCAGGGCGGCGACAAGTTCTTCGGCGAGCCGATGCTGAACCTCGACGACATGATGCAGACCGTGGGCGGCAAGGGCGTGATCAACATCCTGAGCGCTGACAAGCTGATGCAATCGCCTCGCCTGTACGCCACCTTCCTGCTGTGGATGTTGAGCGATCTGTACGAGCGCCTGCCCGAAATCGGCGACCCGGAAAAGCCCAAGTTCGCCTTCTTCTTCGACGAGGCGCACCTGCTGTTCAACGACGCGCCCAAGGTGCTGCTGGAGCGCATCGAACTGGTGGTGCGGCTGATCCGATCCAAGGGCGTGGGCGTGTACTTCGTCACCCAGAACCCCATCGACGTGCCCGACACCGTGCTGGCGCAGCTGGGCAACCGCGTGCAGCACGCGCTGCGCGCCTTCACCGCGCGCGACCAGAAGGCCGTGAAGGCCACCGCCGAGACGATGCGCGGCAACCCCCAGCTCGACGTCGAAGCCGCCATCACGGAGCTGGGCACTGGCGAGGCGCTGGTGAGCTTTCTCGACGCCAAGGGCCGCCCTGGCATCACCGAGCGCGTCTACGTCATCCCGCCTGGCAGCCAGATCGGCCCGATCACCGACGCACAGCGCGCCGAGCTGAACAAGAACTCGCTGATCGCCGGCACCTACGAGCAGACGGTCGACCGCGAATCCGCCTACGAGATGCTGGCCCAGCGTGGCGCACGGGCAGCGCCGGGCGCAGGCGGCGCTGGCGCTGCCGGTGGTGCGGCGGCCGAGGGCGGCGGCCTGATGGACGAGGCGCTGAAATGGGGCAAGGAAGCCCTGTTCGGCCGCACCGGCCCGCGCGGCGGCCAGTACGACGGCCTGGTGCAGAACGTGGTCAAGGGCGAAATGCGCCGCATGGGCCGCGAGCTGGTGCGCGGCGCACTGGGCAGCCTGCTGGGCGGGCGGCGGCGCTGAACCGGTACCGCGCCAAGTGCGGCAACGCCGCACTCGAACGCCTCCATGCCCCACTGATCGTTACGTTTTTCATAGTGGCTAGCGCTTGTTCAACAACGGATTCAAGAGAAATCGATCTGAAATCCTTTTGAATCGGGCGCAAGCAGCTATCTTTTTTGAACCAACCACCCCCCATGACGAAGAACACCGCTGCCCAGGTCCACCACGTCACCCACCCGCTGGTGCAGCACAAGCTCACGCTGATGCGCAACAAGGACGCCAGCAGCACCACCTTCCGCACCTTGCTGGGCGAGCTGGCGGCCCTCATGGCCTACGAGATCACGCGCGACATGCCCACCCAACTGGTCGAGATCGAAACGCCGCTGGAGAAGATGAAGAGCCCGATGATCGACGGCAAGAAGCTGGTCTTCGCCTCGATCCTGCGCGCCGGCAACGGCATGCTCGACGGCCTGCTGCGCGTGGTGCCCAATGCGCGCGTGGGCCACGTCGGCCTGTACCGCGACCCGCAAACGCTGCAGGCCGTGGAGTACTACTACAAGATGCCCGCCGACATGGCCGAGCGCGACGTGATCGCGGTCGACCCGATGCTGGCCACCGGCCACTCGGCCGTCGCCGCCATCGACAAGCTCAAGGCCGCCGGCCCGCGCTCGATCAAGTTCTTGTGCCTGCTGGCCGCGCCCGAGGGCATCTGCACCCTGCACGCCGCCCACCCCGACGTGCCGATCTACACCGCCGCCATCGACCGCGAACTGAACGACCACGGCTACATCCTGCCGGGGCTGGGGGATGCGGGGGATCGGATCTTCGGCACGAAGTAGGCGATCGCGGCAAGCGGTCAATCGCTACAGATATCGAAGCGGTTGGCGCCGATGACAAAAGGGCTGCAGCCCGAAAACTTCTCAATCACGTGCAGCCGCACGGCCCTGCATGATTTGCTGCACGGCGCGGTACAGCGCGTCCGATCCATGCAGCGGGTTGGCGGGATCGAGCGCGAAAGGGTTGGCCAACGGCTCGGTGCGCGTGCCGCCAGCCGGCGGCAGGTGCAGGAAGAACGACAGGCTCTGCGCCCCATGCGCGCGGTGGCGCAGCAGCACGCGGCGCAGTTCGTCAGCACCCATGGCGCGCAGCGGGTGAAACTCGGTCACGCTGTACACCGGCTGGCGTGAGCGCGCCAGCCAGTCGAAGAACGAATCGTCGTAGGTGGCCTCGCCGTACAGATTGATGCCCAGGCGCACGTCCCGGAACGGCAGCAGCGACTGCTCCGACGCAAAGCGCGTGCCGTCCCAGCCGGCCTTCTCGGCCGGGTAGATCTGCTGCGTGCGGTGCGGCACGCCGGCCAGGCAGCTGTCGTCCAGCAGGCGGTCGAAGTGCGCCAGATAGTCCACCACCTGCTGGTTGCGGAAAGCGTGCCACAGCGGCACCAGCGGGTTGTAGAACACGGCGCGCCCATCCAGTGGCGCGTCGATCCAGAACTGCAGTTGCGGGCCGGGCGGCGCCATCGGCGGCAGGGGCTGGCGCAGCGGCATCGGTGCGGGCGTGGCCTGGTCACGCCCCATCACGGCGATGTGGCGCGTACCCAGGTGCCGCAGGCGTCCGCCCTCGCCTTCCAGCACGACGTCGATGCGGTGCACGCCCGGTGGTTGGTCGGCAAAGCGCAGGTCGTAGCGCCAGCCGACCTTGTCGGTACCGAACTCGGGGCGCGCCTGTCCCACGTCCTGCCGCACGAAATGCGCCGGCACGCGGCCGACCGGCTGGCCATCGAGGTACACGCGCACCCAGGGCGTGGCGCCCTTGGGCAGCGCAGCGTCGTGCGCCCAGCCGCTGATGGCCAGCGTGCCAGCGGCCGCGTCGTCGATGTGCTGCCAGAAGTGGTCCAGTCGCTCGTGGCGGATGTCGCGCGCGGGTGGCTCGATCTGGTCGAACGACGCGAACCCGGAGCCCAGTTGCGCATTCAGCGCCGCGATGTCGCCACGAAAGTGCTGGCGCAGCCAGGCGCGGAAACCTGCGCGCGAAGTCGGCGAATAGTCCGTCAGCACATACGGCAGGCCATGCCCCATGCCGGCTTCGAAATCGGGGTACAGGTGGTGCACCTCGCCCAGCAGGTTGACGCCGGCGATGCGCTGGCGCACCTCACTCGGCAAGGCGCACAAGGCCTGCGTCAGCGCGCCAATGGCCTGCTCGCGCCGCTGGGTAATCGCGTTGTCGGTGCGGGCAATGCTCCAGGGGTAGAGCGGCCAGCTCATGTACCGGTCCACCGGCAGCGGGCCCTGCGGCGTGTGGGCCATGTTGGCCGGGTCTTGTGCCAGCGCCGGCTCGATGGGCGCATGCTCGGAAAAGTGCGTCGAGAACAGGTACAGCACCACCGGGCGATCCACGCCCTGCACCGTGTTCGTGATGCGCCGCACGGCCTGCGCGTCCACCACCCAGCCACCGGCGCGCGGCTCGAACAGATTGAGCAGGGGCACCAGCAGCGTGTAGCCCAGCTCGAAGCGCCCATCGGCGCTGCGGCGCGGGCCGACGGCCTGCAGCGTCGACTCGATGCGGGCGGCGGCCGAGCCGTGCTCGCCGGTACATGCGGCCTCCAGCGGCTGGGCGGGCGCGGCCATTTCCAGGCAGTCGCTCAACTCGCCAATGGCCGGCGCCAGCAGCAGCGGTTGCTGCCGACCCTGCCACAGCCAGGCCGACAGCGCGATCAACGCCGCCAGCAGGGCCAGCGCCAGCGCAAGGCAGAACAGGTCGAAGCCACGGCCCTGGTGCTGTTCTCGGTTCATTGCATCGCCCCAGGCATCCGCCACAGGCGGCGGTTGCGGCCGATGTGCGTGGCGCTGGCGCGCAGGTGAAGATGACCGATCAGGTGGGACATGGCGTGAGCGATTTTGACCGATGCCGTGCGCCGGTCGCGGCAGGCGCTGGATAGCTATGCAACTTATAGCTGCTTGCGCTTGCTACGCAAGGCCCCGCGAGCCATTTGACCCGCAATTTCCTGTTCAGCCCTCATCCCTTCGCCAGCGCGCGAAAGGTCTGGCGGAACTTGGCCACCTTGGGCGCGGCCACGGCCAGGCAATAGCCCTGGTGCGGGTTGCGCTCGAAGAAGTCCTGGTGGTAGTCCTCGGCGGCGAAGTAGTGCGCCAGCGGCTCGACCTCGGTCACGATGGGCGCGCCGAACAGCTTGTCCTGGCTCATCTCGCGGACGATGTCGTCGGCCACGTCCTTCTGCGCCGGCGTGGTGAAGTAGATGCCGCTGCGGTACTGCGTGCCGACGTCGTTGCCCTGCCGATTGAGCTGCGTGGGGTCGTGCGTGGCGAAGAAGATCTCCAGCAGCTGTCGCAGGCTGACCTGCGCCGGGTCGTAGCTCAGCTTGACGACTTCCGCACAGCCGGTGCGGCCGGTGCAGACCTGCTCGTAGCTGGGCGCCGTTGCCTGCCCGTTGCTGTAGCCGCTTTCCACGTCCAGCACGCCGCGCACTTCCTTGAACACCGCCTCGGTGCACCAGAAGCAGCCGCCGCCCAGCACGATGGTTTCGGTTGCGCTCATGGGTTGAATCCTTCCTTCCAGACTGTGGGAGCGGGCTTGCCCGCGATGGCGTCTCGTCGTCGAGTCACACGCCGCATCGCGGGCAAGCCCGCTCCCACAGAAAAACGATGAAGCCGACCGGCCATGCTACGCCGTCTGCCCCACGGCGCGCACCGCGGTCAGAAACAACCCCAGCGCCGGCAGGTCGCGCGCGGGGTTCCACAGGCAGCGCGTTTCGTAGCGCGGCAGCGTGCCGTGCGGGTCCTTCACCGGCACGAAGGCCGCACCCGCCAGCTGCGCCTGCTGCAGCGCCGCCGGCACCAGTGCCACCGCCAGGCCCTGCGACACCAGCGATACCACGCTCAGCCAGTGCTGCATCTCGTGCAGCGGCTGCGGCGTGAAACCCGCCGCCTGGCAGGCGGCCACGATGCGCGCGTGGTAGTCGGGCGAGACGCTGCGCGACACCAGCGCCAGCGGCTCGGGCGCCAGCGCATCCAGCGGCAGCGTGCGCTTGCGCGCCAGCGCGTGCGCAGCAGGCACGCAGGCCACGAAGGGCTGGCTGGACACCAACTGCGCCGCCAGCCCCGTCGGCGCGTGCGCGACGTGGGCGAAGCCGGCGTCCAGCCGCGCGTGCTGCAGCTCCACCAGCTGCTCGCTCGAACTCAGCTCGCGCAACGTCAGCTGCAAGCGCGCGTGCTCGGCCTGAAAGCGCCGCAGCATCTGCGGCAGGCCGCGGTACAGCATGGTGCCGGCAAAGCCGATCGACAGGCGCCCCACCTGGCCGCTGGCCGCGTCGCGCGCGGCGTGCAGTGCCTGCGCCGCGCCGTCGATGGCCGCCTGCGCGGCTGGCACCAGCGCCTGCCCGGCCGCTGTCAGCTGCACGCCGCGGCTGTTGCGCAGGAACAGCGGCGCGCCCACCTCGGCCTCGAGCTGCTGGATGGCCACCGTCAACGGCGGCTGGCTGATGGCCAGCCGCTGCGCGGCGCGGCCGAAGTGCAGTTCGTCGGCCAGGGCCAAAAAGTAGCGCAGGTGGCGCAGCTCCATGAATAGTTGCCTCGAATAGATGAATCGCTATTCGATATTAGACAGCTATTCATGACCACGGCACAATCACCGGATTCATTCGACACCGCACGGAGACACGACCATGGCCACCACCAAGAACAGCTTCAACTGGCAAGACCCCTTCCTGCTCGACGCACAGCTCACCGACGATGAGCGCCAGGTGCAGGAAGCCGCCCGCGCCTACTGCCAGGAGAAGCTGCTGCCGCGCGTGCAGATGGCCTTCCGCAACGAAACCACCGACCCGACGATCTTCCGCGAGATGGGCGAGCTGGGCCTGCTCGGCCCCACCATCCCTGAAGCCTACGGCGGCGCCGGCCTCAACTACGTCTGCTACGGTCTGGTGGCGCGCGAGGTGGAGCGCGTGGACAGCGGCTACCGCAGCATGATGAGCGTGCAGAGTTCGCTGGTGATGGTGCCGATCAACGAGTTCGGCACCGAGGCGCAGAAGCAGAAATACCTGCCCAAGCTGGCCAGCGGCGAATGGATCGGCTGCTTCGGCCTGACCGAGCCGAACCACGGCTCCGACCCCGGCAGCATGATCACGCGCGCCAAGAAGGTGGATGGCGGCTACTCGCTTTCGGGCGCCAAGATGTGGATCACCAACAGCCCCATCGCCGATGTGTTCGTGGTCTGGGCCAAGGACGATGGTGGGCAGATCCGCGGCTTCATCCTGGAGAAAGGCTGGAAGGGCCTGAGCGCCCCCGCCGTGCACGGCAAGGTCGGCCTGCGCGCCTCCATCACCGGCGAAATCGTGATGGACGAAGTCTTCGTGCCCGAAGAGAACGCCTTCCCCGACGTGCGCGGCCTCAAAGGCCCGTTCACCTGCCTGAACAGCGCCCGCTACGGCATCGCCTGGGGCGCCCTGGGCGCGGCCGAAGACTGCTATCTGCGCGCGCGCCAGTACGTGATGGACCGCCAGCAGTTCGGCCGCCCGCTGGCCGCCAACCAGCTCATCCAGAAGAAGCTGGCCGACATGCTGACCGACATCAGCCTGGGCCTGCAGGGCTGCCTGCGCCTGGGCCGCATGAAGGACGAGGGCATCGCGCCGGTCGAGCTGACCTCGATCCTCAAGCGCAACAGCTGCGGCAAGGCGCTCGACATCGCCCGCATGGCGCGCGACATGATGGGCGGCAACGGCATCAGCGACGAATACGGCGTGGCGCGCCACCTGGTGAACCTGGAAGTGGTCAACACCTACGAGGGCACGCACGACGTGCACGCGCTGATCCTGGGCCGGGCCATCACGGGGATTGCGGCGTTTTCGAACTGAGAATGTTCAAGCCAACAGCAAAGGGCGCTACGGCGCCCTTTATTGTTTTCGGAAGGCCTCTGCATTCAGCAGTTCGAGCGGGATGGCCAGTGCGTAGGTCGGAACCGCCCAAGGCGATTCCGACGAGGGGTTCATGCTCAAGCCGAGTCGGCGGAATCCCTGCGGGGTTCCGCCCTACGTGGCTATAACGCCAGCAAGCAGTCGATCACCTGCCATTCCTGCGGCGTCACAGGCGTGATCGACAAGCGATTGCCCCGCTTGAGCACCTGCATCTCAGCGAGTTCAGGCACGCTCCGCATCTCCGCCAGCCCCAGCACGCGCGTCTTGCGCAGCGCCTGCACATCGACCAGTTGCCAGCGTGGCGCCTCCGGTTGCGACTTCGCGTCGAAGTAAGGCGAATGGGGATCGAACTGCGTCAGATCGGGCTTTGCACCCGAGGCCACGCGCGCGATGCCGACGATGCCCGGCTCGGCGCAGCTGGAGTGGTAGAACAGCACGCCATCTCCGACACGCATGTCGTCCCGCATGAAGTTGCGCGCCTGGTAGTTGCGCACGCCGGTCCAGGGCACGGTGGCGTCGGGCGCGGCCAGCGCGTCGTCGATCGAGCATTCGTCGGGCTCGGACTTCATCAGCCAGTAGCGTGGGGCGGTCATGGTGGGCATTGTGACGCCGGCAGCGACAATGCCCGCATGCCTGACGCAGCACCCCACCCCTTCGCCACCCTCACCCCCGATTTCGTGCTGGACGCGCTGGCCAGTGTGGGCCTGGTCGGCGACGGGCGGCTGATGGCGCTGAATTCGTACGAGAACCGCGTCTATCTGGCGCACCTGGAGCCCGGCACGCCGCTGGCGGACACCGCGCAAGGGGCGCACCCGGCCGTGGTGCTCAAGTTCTACCGGCCCGGCCGCTGGGCGCCGGAGCAGATCGAGGAGGAACACGCCTTCGCACACGAGCTGATGGCGGCCGAGGTGCCGGTGGTCGGCCCGCTGTTGATCGACGGGCGCACGCTGCACGAATACGAAGGCTTTCGCTTCAGCGTCAGCCCGCGGCGCGGCGGGCGCACGCCCGAGCTGGGCGACGACGAGACGCTGGAATGGATCGGCCGCTTTCTGGCGCGCCTGCACGCCGTGGGCGCGCGGCGGCCGTTCGTGCACCGGCCGGCGGTGGACGTGACCAGCTACGGCCGTGAGCCGCGCGACTGGCTGCTGGCGCATGGCGCGCTGCCGCTGGAGGTGGAACGTGCCTGGGCCGATGTCTGCCAGGAAGCTATTGAATTGATAGCTTCCAGCGCTTGGTACACGGGCGCTGAACACCAAAACGACCCTCAAACCCCAGGCATCGCCACGCTGCGCCTGCACGCCGACTGCCACCCCGGCAACATCCTGTGGACGCCCGCCGACCTGCCCGGCGGCGGTCCGCATTTCGTCGACCTGGACGACTGCCGCAGCGGCCCGGCGGTGCAGGATTTATGGATGCTGCTGCCGGGCGAACGCGTCGAGCGCCAGCGCGCGCTGGGCGCCCTGCTCGACGGCTACGAGCAGATGCGCGAGTTCGACCGGCGCGAACTGGCGCTGATCGAGCCGCTGCGCACGCTGCGGCTGATCCACTACAGCGCCTGGATCGCGCGCCGCTGGGACGACCCGGCGTTCCCTGCCGCCTTTCCCGACTTCGGCACGCCCGACTACTGGCGCGGGCAGATCGACACGCTGGTCGATCAGATCGAGGCCATGCAGGCGCCGCCGCTGGTGGCTTGAATTCGGGGACTGCCCAGGCGATCGACGGGACCGCCGGCCTTTGGTGTAGGGCACGCACCAATACAAGACAAATCGGCCTGCAGTGCCTGCCCTGCAGGCGCAAGCAGCTATACAGAGCATAGCAACCAAGGCTGACATCCTTGCCCGTCCCAAGGGCTTTCCCACTCTTCGGCTGGCACGCCTTCTGCTAATTTCCGTCCATGCCCGCCGCCATGGACCTGCTCGTGCTGCCGCTGCTTGTCGCCGCGCTGCTGGTGTTCTTCAGCGTGCTGGCGGGGCTGTTCTCGGCGCGGGCGGGGTTCTCGTTCCTGCTGGTGTTCCTGCTGGCGGGCATTCTGGCGGGCGAGGACGGGCCGGGCGGCGTGGTGTTCGACGATGTCAACCTGAGCTTCTGGGTCGGCAACGTGGCACTGGCCGTGATCCTGCTGGACGGCGGGCTGCGCACCGACTTCGCCACCTTCCGCACCGGCCTGCGGCCCGCCATGCTGCTGGCCACCGTGGGCGTGGTGATGAGCGCCGGGCTGACGGGGCTGGGCGCCTGGTGGCTGCTGGGTCTGGACTGGCGGCTGGCGCTGCTTCTGGGCTCCATCGTCGGCTCGACCGACGCGGCGGCCGTGTTCGCGCTGCTCAAGTCGTCGGGCGTGCGGCTGAACGAGCGCATCGCCGCCACGCTGGAGATCGAATCGGGCATGAACGACCCGATGGCGGTGTACCTGACGATTGCCTTCATCGGCGTGGTGCTGGCGCACGCGGGCGGCGGCGCGGAGGGCGCCAGCGCCTGGGGCGAGGCGATCAAGACGCTGCTGCAGCAGTTCGGCCTGGGCGGCGTGGCCGGGCTGGCCGCGGGCGCGGCGCTGGCGGCGCTGCTCAAGACCACGTTTCCGCGCTTTGCCGAGCAGCAGGCCGGCGGCGCCGTGGGCGGTGGCGGCATTCTGGCGCTGTTGTGCATGTCGCTGGGGCTGGCGGTGTTCGCGGGCACCAGCTGGGTGGGCGGCTCGGGCTTTCTGGCGGTGTACGTGATGGGCGTGACGGCGCGCGCCCGTGCACGCGACGCGGTGGCGCCCGCGCTGTCGGCGCTGGACGGCTACGCCTGGCTCAGCCAGGCCGGCATGTTTCTGCTGCTGGGCCTGCTGCTGACGCCGCGCGAGCTGCTGCCCGGCCTGCCGGCGGCGCTGGGCGTGGCAGCGTTCCTGATGCTCATCGCGCGGCCGCTGACGGTGTGGCTGTGCCTGCTGCCGTTCCGCTTCGCGCCGCGCGAGGTGGTCTACATCGCCTGGGTGGGGCTGCGCGGCGCCGTGCCCATCGTGCTGGCGGTGTTTCCGCTGATGGCCGGCGTGCCGGGCGCGCGCACGCTGTTCAACGCCGCCTTCGTGGTGGTGCTGACCTCGCTGGTGCTGCAGGGCTCGACCATCGCCTGGGCGGCGCGCCGCCTGCGCGTGAACCTGCCGGACGAAGACGACACGCCCGCGCAGCGCCTGGTGTTCGGCGACTTCGCGCTCGACGGCGCCACCGCCGTGGCCGACGTGTGCGCCTTCTACGACCTGGCCGAGCCGCCGCACGCCGACTGGCCGCTGCAGCGCTGGATCGGCCACGCGTTGCAGCGCCCGCCGGTGGTGGGCGACCACGTGGCGCTGGGCGCGGCGCAGCTGAGCGTGCGCGCCATGGACGGCGCGCGCGTGCTCGTCGTCGGCCTGCGCCTGCCCGTGGGGGACGACAGCGGGCCGTAGCGCGCGGGCATCACCCAACTCCTCCGGCGCTGTGGGTCCCTCTTTGTGGGAGCGGGCTTGCCCGCGATGAAGCGCATCGCTGCGTGCAGCGCCGAATCGCGGGCAAGCCCGCTCCCACAGGTCGGGAATGCCGCGCCCCTGTCCTCACTGCATTTCTCGTTCGGCGCCACGCCGGCGGCGGTCATCGAGCGCGGCAACGCCCTGCCACCCTGTTGCGGTAAGGTCCCTGCCCATGCCCTTTGCTGCCCGCTCCCTTGCCCCCGCCCTGTCATGCGCCCTGGCGCTGTCCGCCGGCCCGGCGCTGGCCCAGGCCGCGCCACCCGAGCGCCCGCCCGGCCACCTGCGGCTGATCGACAAGCTCGACCGCCCCGATGACGGCTACTGCCTCGACATCATGGGCTCGGGCGACCACATCCGGCCCGACCTGCCGATGACGGCGCACAACTGCAAGCCGGGCCTGTACGCCGACGAGGCGGTGCGGCTGGCGCCGGACGGGCGCCTGTTCTTCCCCGCCTACCAGCTGTGCGCCACCGTGGCGGGCCTCAACGGCCGCGCGCTGGCCGGCACGCCGCTGGTGCCGCGCCGCTGCGGCGAGAAGTCACCGTTTCTCGATGCCGACGCGCTGCAGCGCTTCGTGCACCACCCCGACGGCCGCGTGGAGCTGCGCGGCTCGGGCCTGTGCCTGACGGCCGGCGCCGAGTCCGACCGCACCTTCGAGCCCACGCACCGCTGGCGCACCCTGGCCGTGCAGCGCTGCCACCACGCCGACCCCAAGCTGTCACGCTGGGAGTTCGTGGTGCCGAAGGCGTCGATGCGCTGAAGGGCGGCGGCCGGCACGCCGCAGCTTCAATTGAGGGAGTATGCGTCTCCAGCGCTTATTTGACGGGTGATAACGACGATGCATACGAGGGGTATATGAACCCCTACGCCGCACAGATGTGCTGCAACATCAATGTGATGCGGGAGTATGTTCACCCGGCGCTTATCTGACAGGCGCTGGCGACGATGCATATAGGGAGTATGTGATCCCCGCACTGTTCGGGCGCGGCGCCACAGCGATCTCGCCGCGCCGCCTGCCCGAACGCTGATCGCGGCGGCCGCCGCACTGGCCCCGGCGTTGGCACCCGACCCGCCCAATCCGCCCCCAGCGCCCGCCCCGGGGGCGCCAGCAGCTCCCTTGTCCATAGCACGATGAACACTTAATTCCACGCTTGACGCCCCTGACTTCGCCGGACAACAATTACTAACCAGTCAGTCAGTAATGGACACCCTCTCCCCCACCCCCCAGGCCGCACCGGCCAAGCGCGCGCGCCGCAAGGAGGCGCGGCCGGGCGAACTGCTCGAAGCCGCGCTCGCGCTGTTCGTCGAGAAAGGCTTTGCCGCCACGCGGGTGGAGGAAGTCGCCGCGCGCGCCGGCGTCTCCAAAGGCACGCTGTTTCTCTACTTCCCCAGCAAGGAAGAGCTGTTCAAGGCCGTGGTGCGCGAGAACGCCAGCCGCCACCTGCACGACGCCTTCCTCGAAGTGGCCGAATACGCCGGCACCAGCGCCGAGCTGCTGCACGAATTCATCCGCCGCTGGTGGACGCAGTACGGCGGCACGCCCGCCGCGGGGCTGACCAAGCTGATCATGAGCGAGGCGGCCAACTTTCCCGACCTGGCGCAGTACTACCAGGACGAGGTGGTGCAGCCCAGCCACGAGTTGGTGCGCCGCATCGTGCAGCGCGGCATCGACCGCGGGGAGCTGCGCGAGGTCGACCTGACCCTGGCCGCGCACCTGATCGTGGCGCCGCTGGTGCAACTGGTCACCTGGCGCTTCTCGCTGGCGCCCTGCTGCCCCGCCACGCTGATGCCCGATCCGCTGGCGCTGCTGGACATGCATGCCGACATGGTGGTGCGCGGCCTCCGGCAGGAATAATCGCCCTCCTATGAACCCCACCACCCGCCGCTGGTTGACCATCGCCCTGGTGCTGCTGGCCGTGGCCGCCGCCGTGGGCCTGGGCTGGCGCGGCTACGCTAACCGCCAGGCCACGCAGCAGGCGCAGCTTGCGCCGGTGAAAGACCCGGTGATCGAACTCGGCGCCATCGACGTGACCACCGCGCAGGTGCGCGAGTTGACCAGCGGCTTGCCGATCACGGGCGCGCTGAAGGCCGTCCACTCCGCCATCGTCAAGGCGCGCGTGCCGGGCGAGTTGCAGGGCCTGACCGTGCGCGAGGGCGACACGGTGCAGGCCGGCCAGGTCATCGCCCGCGTCGAATCCACCGAATACGCCGACCGCGTGCGCCAGGCGCAGCAGCAGGCCGATGCGGCCAAGGCGCAGGTCGACATCGCGCAGCGCCAGTACGACAACAATGCGGCGTTGGTGAACCAAGGCTTCATCTCGAAGACCGCGCTCGACAACTCCGCCGCCAGCCTGGCCACCGCCCGTGCCAACTACCGCGCGGCCCAGGCCGGCACCGAGGTGTTGCGCAAGTCGCTGGCCGACACGGTGCTGAAGGCGCCCATCAGCGGCCAGATCTCGCAGCGCCTGGCCCAACCGGGCGAGCGCGTGAGCCCCGAGGCGCGCATCGTCGAGATCGTCGACCTGAGCCGGCTGGAGCTGGAAGCGGCCCTCTCCCCCGCCGATTCGGTGGCCGTGCGCGTGGGCCAGCAGGCGCTGCTGAACATCGAAGGCGTGGCGCAACCCGTGCCCGCCACCGTGGCCCGCATCAACCCCAGCGCGCAGGCCGGCAGCCGCAGCGTGCTGGTCTACCTGAGCGTGACCGCGCAACCCGGCCTGCGCCAGGGCCTGTTCGCGCAGGGCCAGCTGGCCACCGAAACCCAGCGCGCCCTGGCCGTGCCCCTGAACGCTGTGCGCACCGACAAGCCGCTGCCCTACGTGCAGGTGGTCGACAACGGCCGCATCGCGCACCGTACGGTGCAGATGGGCGCGCGCGGCCAGGTCGACGGCGAGCAATGGGTGGCCGTGCAGGGCGTGACCGAAGGCGCGCAGGTGCTGCGCGGCGCGGCCGGTGTGCTGCGCGAAGGCACGCAGGTGAAGCTGATCGTGCCGGCCGCGCCGGCCAGCGCGGCGCGGAATGGCGTGCGGCCATGACTTCTGATTTGATAGTGGCTGGCGCTGGCGGGGCAAGGGTTTCAGATGGAAATGGCCTGAAATCATGGTGCGGCGGGCGCGAGCAGCTATGGTTTTTGGGTGACTTGCCCTCACCCCAACCCTCTCCCGCCGGCGGGAGAGGGAGCAAGACAGCAGGCGAGCACCGAGATCAACGACTGAACTCCTTCCCCCGCTGGGGGAAGGCTGGGATGGGGGCAGCACACCGCCCTGCGTCAAACGCAGTCGCCCCCACCCCAACCCTCCCCCAGCGGAGGAGGGAGCCAATACACGCCGCGCGAAGCAGCGGCGCTGAACAAGCCCAGGCCGAGCGCAGCGATGGCCCGAAGGGACTCCCCCACCGCTCTGGCCGTGCCGAGAAGCGCAGGGCGTGGGGCGGGCGCGGCAGCGCAGCATGCCGCGCTTCGTGCTCTGACTCGCTGCGGTTGTTTGAGCGAAGCGCGCAAGCGCGCAGCGAGTTCCTCAGCGACGCCCCGCGCCCGAGCATCGCAGGTTGCCCGCAGCGCAGCGGAGGGACACGGCCAGCGGGGTCGCCTTTTTCTTTGGTTACTTTCTTTTTGGCGAGACAAAAAGAAAGTGACTGCGCCGCCGGGCGCACATCCCGGCCAGCGGCGCATCCTCAACACACTCCCGATTCGATAGCTGCCCGCGCCCACCCCATAAGCGCCCACGCCCGATTTCCCTTCAAAGCCTGACCCCCCATGTGGTTCACCAAGGTCAGCCTTCAAAACCCCGTCTTCGCCACCATGGTGATGCTGGCGTTCGTCGTGCTCGGCCTGTTCTCGCTGCAGCGCCTGCAGGTCGACCAATTCCCCAACATCGACTTCCCAGTCGTCGTCATCACCACCGAATACCCCGGCGCCTCGCCCCCCATCGTCGAAAGCGAAGTCACCAAGAAGGTCGAGGAAGCCGTCAACTCGATTGCCGGCATCAACGCCCTGTACTCGCGCAGCTACGAGGGCATGTCGGTCGTCATCATCGAATTCCAGCTCCACATCGAAGGCCGCAAGGCCGCCGACGACGTGCGCGAGAAGATCGGCCAGGTTCGCCCCCTGTTGCGCGACGAGGTGAAAGAGCCGCGCGTGCTGCGCTTCGACCCCGCCAGCCGCGCCATCTGGTCGCTGGCCGTGCTGCCCGATCCGCAGCAAGGCCAGCAACCCCTGTCTGCCATCGAACTCACCAACTGGTCCGACCAGGTGCTGAAGAAGCGCCTGGAGAACGTGCGCGGCGTCGGCGCCGTCAACCTGGTCGGCGGCTCCAAGCGCGAGATCAACCTGTATCTGCAGCCGCAGGCCATGGAAGCGCTGGGCGTTACCCCCGAGCAGGTGATGCAGGCGGTGCGCGGCGAAAACCAGGACCAGCCGCTCGGCCCGGTGCGCACCAAAGCACAGGAGCTGACAGTGCAGCTCGAAGGCCGCATGGAGCGCCCCGAGGACTTCGGCCGCATCATCGTGGCGCGCCGCGGCGGCACGCCCATCTACCTCGATCAGGTCGCCACCGTGCACGATGGCGCGCAGGAGCAGGAGTCGCTCGCCCTCTACAACGGCCAGCGCACCCTGCTGGTGAGCGTGCAAAAGGCGCAGGACGAGAACACCATCCAGGTGGTCGACGGCCTCAACCAGGCCATCGCCGCGCTGCGTGCCGAGCTGCCGCCCGGCGTGCGGCTGGAGCCGGTGACCGACCTGTCGCGCCCCATCCGCGTGGCCGTCACCAACGTGCGGCAGACGCTGATCGAGGGCGCGGTGCTCACGGTGCTGATCGTGTTCCTGTTCCTCAACTCGTGGCGCAGCACGGTCATCACCGGCCTTACGCTGCCTATCTCGATCATCGGCACCTTCTTCTTCATGCAGGTGTTCGGCTTCACGGTGAACATGATCACGCTGATGGCGCTGAGCCTGTGCGTGGGCCTGCTGATCGACGACGCCATCGTGGTGCGCGAGAACATCGTGCGCCACGCGCAGATGGGCAAGAACAGCTGGCGCGCGGCCATGGAGGGCACGCAGGAGATCGGCCTGGCCGTGCTGGCCACCACGCTGTCGATCGTGGCGGTGTTTCTGCCGATCGGCTTCATGCAGGGCATCATCGGCAAGTTCTTCCATGAGTTCGGCCTGACCATCGTGGCGGCGGTGCTGATCTCGATGTTCGTCGCCTTCACGCTCGACCCGATGCTGTCCTCGGTCTGGCACGACCCGGCCATCCGCGCGCACGGTCAGCGTGCTGGCCCGCCCGTCACCTTCTACGACAAGACACTGGGCCGCGTCACCAACTGGTTCGACCACGCCACCGACCGCCTGGCCGCCGGCTACGAGCGCCTGCTGCGCTGGGCGCTGGTGCACAAGCTGCTCACGCTGCTGATCGCCGGCAGCATCTTTGCGCTGAGCGTGGCCATGGTGCGGCTGCTGGGCACCGAGTTCGTGCCGCAGGCCGATTTCAGCGAGACCAACGTCGCCTTCTACACGCCGCAGGGCTCCTCGCTGGAGGCCACCGAGGCCAAGGCGCGGCAGGTGGACGCCATCATCCGCAGCTACCCCGAGGTGCGCTACACGGTGACCACCATCAACAGCGGCGTGGCGGCAGGCAAGACCAACGCCAGCCTCTACATCCGCCTGGTCGACCGGCACCAGCGCACGCGCGACGCGCAGCAACTGGCCGCCGACATGCGCGAGCGCCTGCGCGTGGTGCCCGGCATCACCGTCACCCAGGCCGGCCTGCTGGAGCCGGTGGGCGGGCAGAAGCAGATCGAGTTCTCGCTGCAGGGCCCCGATCAGGCCGAACTGGACCGCCTGGCCGGCCCCTTGATGGAGAAGCTGCGCGCCATCCCCGGCCTGGTCGATCTGGATTCGAGCAGCAAGCCCGACAAGCCGACGCTGGAGGTGCACGTGAAGCGCGAGGCGGCGTCCGAGCTGGGCCTGAGCACCGCGCAGATCGCCACACCGCTGCGCACACTGGTGGCCGGCACCATCGTCGGCAACTGGCGCGCGCCCGACGACCAGACCTACGACGTCATCGTGCGGCTGCAACCCGCATCGCGCACCACGCTGCAGGACCTGGAGCGGCTGCCGCTGACGGCCGGCATGAACCCCGACGGCACGGCGCGCATCGTGCGGCTGAACCAGGTGGCAAGCTTGAGCGAGGCCACCAGCACCAACCAGATCAACCGCCGCGCCATGCTGCGCGAGATCCAGATCACCGCCAACGTGCACGGCCGCACCACCGGCGAGGTGTCGGGCGACATCCGCGCCATCCTGGATCAGACCGCATTCGCGCCCGGCTACCGCCACGTGTTCGGCGGCGCCACGCAGAACATGGAGGAGAGCTTTGCCTACGCGCTGCAGGCGCTGGCCATGGCCATCATCTTCATCTACATGATCCTGGCCAGCCAGTTCAAGAGCTTTCTGCAACCGATGGCGCTGATGACCTCGCTGCCGCTGACGCTGATCGGCGTGGTGCTGGCGCTGATGCTGTTCGGCTCCAGCATGTCGATGTTCTCCATCATCGGCATCGTGATGCTGATGGGCCTGGTGACCAAGAACGCCATCCTGCTGGTGGACTTCGCCATCCGCGCGCGCGAGGGCCGCGCCGGCGAAACCGGCCACAGCGAGCCGCTGGCGCGCGAGCCCGCCCTGCTGGCCGCTGCGCGCGTGCGGCTGCGCCCGATCCTGATGACCACGCTGGCCATGGTGTTCGGCATGGTGCCGCTGGCCTTCGCCGTCACCGAGGGATCGGAGCAGCGCGCGCCCATGGGCCAGGCCGTCATCGGCGGGGTCATCACCTCGTCGCTGCTGACGCTGGTGGTGGTGCCGGTGGTGTACTGCTACCTGGACGACCTGGCCGGCTGGCTGAAGCGGCGCTTCATCAAGGCCCCCGCGCCCACCGGCACCGACCCCGCCGCCTAAAATCAACGGTTTGCCCGCATCCCGCCCTGGAGAACCCCGCATGAACGTCGAACAAGCCCGCTTCAACATGATCGAGCAGCAGATCCGTCCCTGGGACGTGCTGGATGCGCACGTGCTGGATCTGCTGGCCGTGGTGCGCCGCGAGGACTTCGTGCCCGCCGCGCACCGCGCGCTGGCCTTTGCCGACCTGGAGATTCCGCTGAAGGACAGCGACGCCGCCGTCGCCGCCGGCCAGGTGATGCTGGCCCCGCGCGTGGAGGCCCGCATGCTGCAGGACCTGCAGGTCGCCAAGCACGAGAAGGTGCTGGAGATCGGCACCGGCAGCGGCTTCATGGCCGCCCTGCTGGGCCACCGCGCGCAGCGCGTGCTGACGCTGGAAATCGACAACGACCTGGCGAAGACGGCCCACGCCAACCTGCAGCGCGCCGGCGTGCTGAACGTGGAAGTGCGCGTGGCCGATGGCGCCAGCACCGACCTGTCGGCCGACGGCCCGTTCGACGTCATCGTGCTGTCGGGCTCGGTGGCGCAATTGCCCGACGCCGTGCTCGGCCTGCTGAAAGCCGGCGGCCGGCTGATGGCCATCGTGGGCGACGAGCCGGTGATGCGCGCCACGCTGGTGCAGCAATCCGGCAACGGCCTGGTCAGCACCCAGCCGTGGGACTGCAACTTGCCACGCCTGCTGAACTTCCCCGAGCCGTCGCGCTTTCATTTTTGAAGCTGCTAACGCAGGTGGCACAAGGGCTGAAGCCGTTTTTGACCATGATCGAACAAGTCCCCCCACGCGATCTGCCCGCCTGGCTGGCCGACGCACGCACCGAGGGTGAGGCCCCCCCGTTGCTGCTGGACTGCCGCGAACCGGCCGAGTGGCGCGTGGCCACCGTGCAGCCCGACGGCGCCGAGCTGGTGCAGATGCCCATGCACAGCATTCCGCCGCGCCTGCACGAGCTGGACCGCGACCGCCCCGTGGCCCTGCTGTGCCACCATGGCGGGCGCAGCATGCAGGTGGCGATGTTCCTGAAGCAGCACGGCTTTGCCCGCGTGGCCAACATCGCCGGCGGCATAGACGCGTGGTCGGTGCAGGTCGATCCCACCGTTCCCCGGTATTGAAGATGAAACACCCCCCTGAGTCGCTGACGCGCCTTCCCCCCTCTGCTGCGCGAGGGGAGACAACGCCAGTCGCCGGCGCAGGTCCGGCGACGGCGTTCGCTGGCATGGCCTGCTCCGCGGCCGTCGGACTCCCTGGTTTCATGCGACTGGCCTGCACGGCTGCCATCTTGGCCGGGGGCGCGGCGTCCGCGCAGGCGCAATCGCTGCTGCAGCTGTACCAGACGGCGCATGGCTACGACGCGCCCTACCAGTCGGCGCTGGCCAACGCGCAGGCCAGCCAGGCGCGCGCCGACCAGGCCCGCGCCGGCCTGTTGCCGCAGGTGGGCCTGCAGGCGGGCGCGCAGCGCAACTGGGCCGAGACCAACGTGGCGGGCCAATCGTCCAGCCGCTCGTTCAACGTGCTGAACGGTTCCATCGTCGGTTCGCAGCCGCTGTACCGCCCGGCCAACCGCATCACCTGGGACCAGGGCCAGCGCGCCGCCGAAGCCGCGCGGGTGCAGCTCCACAGCGTTGAACAGGACCTGATCGTGCGCCTGTCGCAGGCCTACTTCGACGTGCTGGCGGCCGAGGAATCGCTGGCCTTCGTGCGCGCGCTGAAGGCCGCGGTGGCCGAGCAGCTCGAATCCGCCAAGCGCAACTTCGAGGTCGGCAACGCCACCATCACCGACAGCCGCGAGGCGCAGGCCCGGTTCGATCTGGCCACGGCGCAGGAGATCGCGGCCGAGAACGACCTGCGGGTGAAGAAGCTGGCGCTGGACCAGCTGGTGGGCCTGACCGGGGTCGACCCGCGCCCGCTGGCGCAGCCCATCGCGCTGCCGCAGCCCCAGCCGCCCGACGTGAACACCTGGGTCGATCGCGCGGTGAACGAGCACCCCGCCGTGGTGCAGTCGCGCATGGCGCTCGACATCGCCCGGCTGGAGACTGCCAAGGCCAAGACCGGCCACCTGCCCACGGTGGACCTGCAGGCCAGCGTGGGGCAGAACCGCTACCCGGACGGCAACCCTTCCGTCAGCGCCGCGCCCAGCGCGCGCTACCGCAGCACCAACGCCGGCGTGGGCGTGGTGCTGAACTGGCCGCTGTTCGCCGGCTTCGCGGTGGAAAACCGCGTGCGCGAAACCCTGTCGCTGGAGGACAAGGCCCGCGCCGACCTGGAGAACATCCAGCGCACCGTGGCGCAAGCCACGCGCGCGGCCTACTTCGGCGTGCAGTCGGGCCACGGCCAGGTGGCGGCGCTGGAGGCGGCTGAAGCCTCCAGCCTGACCGCGCTGCAGGCCAACCAGCTCGGCTACCAGGTGGGCGTGCGCATCAACATCGACGTGCTGAACGCGCAAAGCCAGCTGTACCAGACTCGGCGCGATCTGGCCCGTGCGCGCTACGACGTGCTGGTGGGCCTGCTGCGCCTGAAGCAGGCCAGCGGCACGCTGAGCGCTGACGATCTGCTGCCCATCAACCAGATGCTGGCGGCCGAGGGCGCCCGCCCGCCGGTGGTGGTGGCGCCGCTGGCGCCCATGGCCCCCGCGGGCGCAGCCAGTGCGCCCGGTGCCACTGCCCCATCGCCTGCAGACGCCACGCGCCCCGCGCGAGCCGACCGGCGCTGAAGGCACAGCGCGCTGGCATGCCGGCAGGTGCCGCCGCCATGCCGGATGAAGCACGGGCCAGGCGCGCTCCAGGATAAGAGGAAAAACGGGCTACAGAGCCCGCCCATCAAGCGCTGGCAGCTATCAAATCAGGACTTTCCGGTTTCCACCGTCGGCGCCTGTGCGCGCTTGTCCGGCGCCTCCTCCAGCGCCGCCTCCAGCCACAGCGCGGCCACGAAGGACTTGTTGAACAGCAGCCACAGCATGATCGGCGCCACGGGCGTCAGCATCAGAAAGCCGAACTGGTAGCCGTAGGCCACCACGTCGTTCACCCAGCGCGGGTACTGCAGATAGGCCGCGCCCGAGGCGCCGGACAGGATGACCACGTCGCGCAGCCACTGAAAGCAGATGCCCCAGGCCTGCACCGGCACCAGCAGCAGGCTGCCGACCAGCCCCTTGAGCCACCAGCGCTCGGTGCGCGCGGCCAGCAGCATGGCCCACAGCAGCACCAGGCCGTAGCCGTAGGTGGGGTAGCTCACCTCCGGCGCCAGCTCGCCCAGCACGTCGCCCGTGGGGCCTTGCATGCGCACCTGCACCAGCGTGTGCAGCACGGCATTCACGCCCTGTTGCTCGAAGCCGTCGGCCCAGCGGAACAGCGCGTTCATCACCGTGCCCGCCAGCCAGATGGGCGGGGTGGCCAGCCACTTGGCGGCCCAGTACCACAGCGGCAGCAGCAGCGCCAGCCAGACGATGGCCAGCAGCAGGAAGCGGCCGATCAGGGTGGCGCGCATCGTCGTGGGCTCCCGCTCAGGCCGCGGCCGCCGCGTTGGTGACGGCCGGTTTCGGGTCGTGCTTGGCCACGTAGCGCATCCACAGCAGCCACACCACCAGCACGTCCAGCATGATGAGCGCCTGCCACATGTAGAGGTGGGCGAACTCGAACACCTTGTAGTTCCACTGGCCGAGGAAGAACAGGCTGACGATGCGCAGCAGGTTGACCGACTGCACGGCCAGGAAGCCCAACCCCAAGCCCCACAGCTTGGCCTTGAAGCTCGACGGAAAGGCCATGATGGCCGCCAGCAGCACGATCATGGCCTCGACGCCGTTGCAGCCCGCCTCGATCGACACGCCGAAGCCCGTCTTGGCGCTTTGCAGCACGCGGCCGTAGGAGATGACCGAGGGGTCGATCACGTGCACGATGCCCGCGCTGGCCTTGGCCAGCAGGCCGGTCCACGGTTGCACCACGGCGGCCTGAACCGGGTTCAGCATCTCGATGCCGAACAGCACGGCCTGGATGACAAGGAAGATGGCGAAGAAGCGGAACACGGCGGGTCTTGGGACAGGTGGGCGGCCGGATGGCGATCGGTAATGGACTTTATCAGGGCTGCTTGTTGTGGCGACTTGGTGCAAGCCCTTGCCCGGCCAGCAGGGCGGCGACCGCATCGGCCGTGCGCGCCGCGGCGCCGCGGTGGGCGCCGGCAAAGCCGAGCGCGGCGCGGCGCATGGCCGCCAGCCCGGCGGCATCGGCCAGCAGCGCCTGCGCGGCGGCCACGGCGCCCGCCATGTCGGCCACGCGGCGTGCGGCGCCGGCGGCCTCGGCCAGTTCGGCCGCCTGCGCGAAGTTGAAGGTGTGCGGGCCCATCACCACCGGGCAGCCGCAGGCCGCGGCCTCGATCAGGTTCTGCCCCCCCAGCGGCGCAAAGCTGCCGCCCAGCAGCGCCACATCGGCCAGGCTGTAATAGAGCGCCATCTCGCCCAGGCTGTCGCCGATCCAGACATCGGCCGCCAGCGCGCCCGTCGGCGGTGCATCGGTCCAGGTGCTGCGCTGCGCCACCGCCAGGCCCGCATCACGTGCCATCTGCGCCACCTCGGCAAAGCGCTGCGGGTGGCGGGACACGATCAGCCAGAGCGGGCTGGGGCGGGCGTTCGCTTCATTTTCAGGAGCTGCTCGCGCTTTCCCAGAAAGCGCCAGGGCCTTGATTTGGCCTAGAAACTCACCCTCCTCCCCTTCGCGCGAGCTGGCCAGCATGACCACCGGCCGGCCCGCCAGCACTGCGCGCCAGCGGCTGGCCTGCGCCTGCTGCGCGGCGTCGGGCTGGGCGTCGAACTTCAGGTTGCCCAGCACGCCGACCTGCGGCGCGCCGATGCTGCGAAAGCGCGCCGCGTCGGCCTCGGTCTGCGCGAACACCGCCGTCAACGCACGGTAGGCTGGGCGCAGCAGCCAGCCGGCGCGCTGGGCGCCGCGCAGCGATTTCTCGGACAGGCGCGCGTTGGCCAGCGCCAGTGGCACACCGCAGGCACGGGCCTCGGCAATGAGGTTCGGCCAGACCTCGGTCTCCATCAGCACACCCACGTCGGGGCGGAAATGCGCGAAGAAGCGCCGCACCGCGCCCCGCGTGTCCCACGGCTGCCAGACCTGCACGTCGCCATCGCGCAGCAGCTTGCGCCCCTCGGCCCGCCCGGTGGCGGTGCCGTGCGTGAGCAGCAGGCGCATGCCCGGCAGGCGCTGGCGCAGCGCGGCCATCAGGATGGCCGCGGCACGCGTTTCGCCCAGCGACACGGCGTGGACCCACACCAGCGGGCCGTCGCCCACAGGCCGTGCCACGCCGTAGCGGCCAAAACGCTCCTCGACATGCTCGCCATACCCCGGCTCGGCCACGGCGCGGCGGCGCAGCTTGCGGCGCAGCAGGGGTTGGGCGGCCCAGGCGGCCAGGCTGTAAAGGGCCCGCACCTCAGGCCATCGCATTCAAAAAAGATAGCTGCCTGCGCTTTTCACAGGCCGATTTCAGATCATTTTGTCTTGAAATCATTGCCTGACAAGCGCAAGCCACTATCAATTCGAGAGTATGCCGCGTGCTGCTCAATGCGCCGCCGCCCCCACCCGCGCATCCGGTTTCACGCGTTTCAGCAGGGCCAGCATCTCGCCTTCGATGCGCTGCAGCGCCGCATCGGTGTGCCCCTCGAAACGCAGCACCAGCACCGGCGTGGTGTTGCTGGCGCGGATCAGGCCGAAGCCGTCGGGCCAGTCGATGCGCAGGCCGTCGATTGTCGACACCTGCGCCGGCGCAGCGAACGCCTCGGCCGCCAGCGCCTGCAACTCGGCCGCCAGCCGGTGCGGCTCGCCTTCGGCGCAGGCCACGTTCAACTCGGGCGTGCTGTGGCTGGTGGGCAGCGCGTTCAGCACGGCGCTCGGGTCGGCGTGGCGGCTCAGGATTTCGAGCAGGCGGCAACCGGCGTAGGTGCCGTCGTCAAAGCCGTACCAGCGCTCCTTGAAGAAGATGTGGCCGCTCATCTCGCCGCCCAGGGGCGAATCGACCTCTTTCATGCGCGCCTTGACCAGCGAATGCCCCGTCTTGTGCATCAGCGGCACGCCGCCCGCTTGCTGGATGGCGGGCGCCAGGCGCTGCGAGCACTTCACGTCGAACACGATGGTGCCGCCCGGCACGCGGCTGAGCACGTCCTGCGCGAACAGCATCATCTGCCGGTCGGGGAAGATGTTCTGCCCATCCTTGGTGACGATGCCAAGGCGGTCGCCATCGCCGTCGAAGGCCAGGCCCAGTTCGGCATCGGTGGTCTGCAATGCGGCGATCACGTCGCGCAGGTTGTCGGGCTTGCTCGGGTCGGGGTGGTGGTTGGGGAAGTTGCCGTCAACCTCGCTGAACAGCTCGATCACCTCGCAACCGATGGCGCGGAAGATGCCCGGCGCGCTGGCGCCGGCCACGCCGTTGCCGCAATCGACCACGATCTTCATCGGCCGCGCCAGTTTCACGTCGCCCGCGATGCGCTCGCGGTAGGCCGGCAGCACGTCCACGCTGCGCACGCGGCCGCCTGCGCGGCGCTGCCAGCTTTCGGCTTCCATCATGCGGCGCAGCGCCTGAATGTCCTCGCCATGGATCGCGCGGCCGGCCAGCACCATCTTGAAGCCGTTGTCGTCGCGCGGGTTGTGGCTGCCCGTCACCTGGATGCCGCTGCTGCACAGCGTGGCGGCGGCGAAGTACAGCATCGGCGTGGTGGCCAGGCCGATGTCGATCACCTCGACCCCCGCCGCCACCAGCCCGCGCACCAGCGCGGCGGACAGGGCCGGGCCGGACAGGCGCCCGTCGCGCCCCACCGCCACGGTTTTCTCGCCCAGCGCCAGCGCGGTGGTGCCAAAGGCCAGGCCGAGCGCCTCGGCCACCGGTTCGTTGATGGTGGTCGGCGTGGTGCCGCGGATGTCGTAGGCCTTGAAGATGCTGGGGGTGACTTGCATGGGCGCCGATTGTAGGCAGCGGCCCTTCGACGGGGTGCCGTCAGCACCATGTCCGAAAACGGCGAGTCGCCAGCGCGGCGCTGCCTATCATGCGTTGCATGACGCCCCCTTCACCCTTCGATGCCGACGCCTGCTACCGCGCCGTGGTAGCGCACGACGCACGCTTCGACGGCGCGTTCTTCATCGGTGTCACCTCCACCGGCATCTACTGCCGCCCCGTGTGCCGCGTGAAGACGCCGCGGCGCGAGAACTGCCGCTTCTTCACCCACGCGGCGCAGGCCGAAGGCGCCGGCTTTCGCCCCTGCCTGCGCTGCCGTCCCGAGCTGGCGCCGCAGGCGCTGGCCTGGTCGGCGCAGGACGCCTCGGCCCTGCTGGCGCGGCACGCCGCGCGCCTGCTGGATTCGCCCGATGCCTGGGGTGATGCCGCGCCCAGCGTGGCGGGGCTGGCGGCGCGCCTGGGCGTGAGCGACCGGCACCTGCGCCGCGTGTTCGAGGCGGAACTGGGCGTGTCGCCCCTGGCCTGGCTGCAGACGCGCCGCCTGCTGGCCGCCAAGCAGTTGCTGGCCGACACGCGCCTGCCGATCGCGCAGGTGGCGCTGGCCGCCGGCTTTGCCAGTCTGCGCCGCTTCAACGCCGCCTTGGCCGCGCACTACCGCATGAGCCCGACGGCGCTGCGGCGCCAGGGCCAGGGCGCGCCGCACGGTGACGGCATCGAAGTCGTTCTGGGCTTTCGGCCGCCGTATGACGTGCAGGCCATGCTGATTTTTCTGCAGCAGCGCAGCGTGCCCGGCGCGGAGCAGGTCGATGTCGAGGCCGCCACCGTGGCACGCACGCTGCGCCTGCAGGTGGGCCAGCGCGGCATCGGCGGCTGGGTCGCCTGCCGCTTCGATCCCGGCGCGCACCGGGTGCACGTGCGCGTGGCCGACACGCTGGCACCCGCGCTGCCGCGCGTGATCGCCCGCGTGCGCGCCTGGCTCGACCTGGACGCCGACCCGGCCGCCATCCACGCCGTGCTGGGCGCCGACTTCCCCAGCGCGGCGGGCGTGCGGGTGCCGGGCACGCTGGACGGCTTCGAGCTGGCGGTGCGCGCCATCGTCGGCCAGCAGGTCAGCGTGGCCGCGGCGCGCACGCTGACCACGCGGCTGGTGGCGCGCTTCGGTGAGCCGCTGGCCACGCCGATCGACGGGCTGGCGCGGTTGTTTCCTGCTCCGGCCGCGCTGGCGGGCGCCAGCGGTGACGAACTGGGCCGGCTCGGCCTGGTGCGGCAACGCCAGGCTGCGCTGCACGCGCTGGCGCGGGCGGTGGATGCCGGGCAGCTGGCGCTGCACGCCGGCGCCGACGTGCCCGCCACCCTGGCCGCCCTCACCGCCCTGCCCGGCATCGGCGACTGGACGGCGCAGTACATCGCCCTGCGCGCGCTGCGCTGGCCCGATGCCTTCCCGGCCGGCGACGTGGCGCTGCACAAGGCGCTGGGGGTGTCAAGCCAGCGCCACCGCGCCCGCGCCGCGCAAGCGCTGGCCGAGCGCTGGCGGCCGTGGCGCGGCTACGCCGCCGTGCGGGCGTGGCAAACCAAAGAAGTATCAATTTCATAGCTGTCCGCGCTTGATGGACGGCGGCTCAACGAGGTTTTGACCATGAAACACCATCTGCACACCGCACACGCCCTGTGCGGCACCCCGCTGGGCGATCTGCTGCTGGCCGCCACGCCGCAGGGCCTGTGCGGCGCCTGGTTCACCGAGGGCCATAAGGACAGCCCGGCCTGGGCCGAATGGGGAGCGCCCGAGCCCGGTCACCCCGCGCTGGCCGGGGCGATGCGCCAGCTGGACGCGTACTTCGCCGGCCGGCGCGTGCACTTCGACGTGCCACTGGATCTGTCGAGCGGAACACCGTTCCAGCAAACCGTGTGGCGCGCCTTGCTGGCCATCGAAGCCGGCCAGTCGCAAAGCTACCGCCAGGTCGCCGAACGCATCGGCCGCCCGGCTGCCGTGCGCGCGGTCGGCACCGCCGTCGGCGCCAATCCGCTCAGCATCTTCGTGCCCTGCCACCGCGTGCTGGGCAGCCGCGGGGCGCTGACAGGCTACGCCGGCGGCCTGGCGCGCAAGGCGGCGCTGCTGCGGCTGGAGGGCTGGACCATCGACACGCCCGCAAGCGGCGGCGCGCCAGCCGCCACCCTGCGCCCGCAGCCGCCCGGCCGCGCCTGAGACATGGTTGCGCCCGCCGCATCCATCCCGCACGCATCCAGCAACCTGCCGCGCCGCCCGCGGCCCCATACTTCGCGCCCATGTCTGCCGCCGTCGCCGTCGAATTCATCCTGCTGGCCGCCATCTGGGGCGCGTCGTTCCTGTTCATGCGGCTGGGCACGCTGGAGTTCGGCCCGCTGCCGACGGCCGGCGTGCGCGTGGCCATCGCGGCACTGGCGCTGCTGCCGGTGATGTTGGCGCGTGGCCTGTGGCCGCAGCTGCGCCAGCACTGGAAGCCGGTGCTGTTCTGCGGCGTCATCAATTCGGCCATTCCATTCGCGCTGTTCAGCTTCGCGCTGCTGTCGATCAGCACCGGCCTGTCGTCCATCCTGAACGCCACGGTGCCGCTGTTCGGCGCGCTGGTGGCCTGGGCCTGGCTGGGCGACCGGCCAGGCGCCTCGCGCACGCTGGGGCTGGTCATCGGCTTCATCGGCGTGGCGCTGCTCACCTGGGGCAAGGCCAGCTTCACGCCCAATGCATCGGGCTTCAGCCCGGCCTGGGGCGTGGCCGCGTGCCTGCTGGCCACCATCAGCTATGCCGTGTCGGCCAGCTACACGCGCCGCTACCTGACGGGCCTGAACCCACTGATGTCGGCCACCGGCAGCCAGATCGGCGCGGCGCTGGGGCTGGCGATTCCATCGCTGCTGCTGTGGCCGTCGCAGCCACCCAGCGCCACAGCCTGGGGCGCGCTGCTCGCGTTGGGCGTGCTGTGCACCGCGGTGGCCTACGTGCTGTACTTCCGCCTGATCGACCGGCTGGGCCCGGCGCGGGCCATCACGGTCACCTTCACCATTCCGGTGTTCGCGGTGTTCTATGGCGTGGCGCTGCTGGGCGAAACCGTGACGCCGTGGATGCTGTTCTGCGGCGCCATCGTGCTGTGCGGCACGGCACTGGCCACGGGCGTCGTCAAGCTGCGAATTTAGGAGCTGCCGGCGCCCGCCACGCCTGCGCTGGAGAGCATTCTCTCCACATAACGGGCGATCAGGTCGATCTCCAGATTGACCGCAGCGCCCACCGCCAGCGCATGCAGCGCGGTGTTCTGCACCGTGTGCGGAATCAGGTTGATGCTGAACTCGCAGCCCTCGGCCGTGTCGCTCACCCGGTTCACCGTCAGGCTCACGCCGTTGACCGTGATCGAGCCCTTGTACGCCAGGTATTTCGCCAGCTCGCGCGGCGCCAGCACGCGCAGCTCCCAGCTCTCGCCCACGGGGGCAAAGTGCGTGACCTGGCCGATGCCGTCCACATGGCCCGAGACTATGTGCCCACCCAGGCGGTCGTGCGCGCGCAGGGCTTTTTCGAGGTTGATGGGCCCGGGCTGGTCGAGCCCCGCCGTGCGCGCCAGCGATTCGGCCGAGATGTCGATGGCGAAGCGCCCGGTCGCGGCGTCGATCTGCGTGGCCGTCATGCAGGCGCCGTTGAGCGCGATACTGTCGCCCAGGCCCACGTCATCCAGATAGCCGGCGGGCGTCTCGATCAGCAACTGCTTGCCATGCGCGCCGCTGTCGCCCAATGCCCGCACTTCAACGATGCGGCCAACCGCGGTGATGATGCCCGTGAACATGAAAAAACCCCGCAAATCAAGGACTTGCGGGGTTTCTCAAAGAAAGTGGCGCGGCTGGCAGGATTCGAACCCACGACCCCTTGGTTCGTAGCCAAGTACTCTATCCAACTGAGCTACAGCCGCGCGAAGCCCGCAATTCTAACACAAGAAATTTGGTAGGCCGTGCAGGACTTGAACCTGCGACCAAGGGATTATGAGTCCCCTGCTCTGACCAACTGAGCTAACGGCCCGCCAAGCGCGTGATTCTAGGCGTTGCCACCCGGCTTGCCCTGGCTGAGCGCGTTGCTGACCAGCCGCGACGTGATGTCGACGATCTGGATCATGCGGTCGTAAGGCATGCGCGTGGGGCCGATCACGCCGAGCGTGCCGACCACCTGGCCATCCACCTCGTACGGCGCGCTGACGACCGACAGGTCTTCCACCGGCACGGTCTGGCTTTCGCCGCCGATGAAAATGCGCACGCCCTCGGCCTCGCTCGATACGTCGAGCAGCCGCATCAGTTGCGCCTTCTGCTCGAACAGGTCGAACGCGCGGCGCAGCTGGTTCATGTCGCTGGAGAAATCGGTCACCGCCAACAGATTGCGCTCGCCCGAGATCACCACCTCGTCCTGCGCCTGGCTCATGACCTCGGAGCCGACCTGCACCGCCGCCTGCATCAGCTTGGCGATCTCGCCGCGCAGGCGGTCCACCTCGTGGTGCAGGCGCGCGCGCACCTGCTCGATGGCCATGCCGGAGAAGTTGGCGTTGAGGTAGTTCGACGCCTCCTGCAGTTCCGACGCCGTGTAGTCGGTGTCGGTGAACAGCACGCGGTTCTGCACGTCGCCGTCGGGCGCCACGATGATCAGCAGCAGGCGCCGCTCGGACAGGCGCAGGAACTCGATGTGCTTGAACACCGACGAGCGGCGCGGCGCCATCACCACGCCGACGAAGTGCGACAGGTTGGACAGCAGCTGCGCCGCGTTGGCGATCACCTTTTGCGGCTGGTCGGGCGTCAGTGCCGGCGCGTCCATCTCGCCCTGCTGCGCCGTCAGCATGGTGTCGACGAACAGGCGGTAACCGCGCGCCGTGGGCACGCGCCCGGCCGAGGTGTGCGGGCTGGCGATCAGGCCGATCTCCTCCAGGTCCGACATCACGTTGCGGATGGTGGCGGGCGACAGATCGAGCCCCGAGGCGCGCGACAGCGTGCGCGAACCGACGGGCTGGCCGTCGGCGATGTAGCGCTCGATCAGGGTCTTGAGCAGCAGGCGTGCACGGTCGTCGAGCATTCAAATCATTATGATGTAATTTGTTCATGAGCCTTCAGTTTCACCGTGTCGCACTGGTCGGGAAGTACCAGGATTCGGCCTCTTCCGCCGTGCCGGACTCGACCCGAGAAATCATTGCCGAGATCGCCGGCTTTCTGACGGCCCAGGGTTGCCAGGTGGTGCTGGCCGAGCGCACCGCGCACAGCACCGGGCTCGACCAGTACCCCGCCCTCGACGTGGCCACCATCGGCAACGAATGCGACCTGGCGGTGGTGGTGGGTGGCGACGGCACCATGCTCGGCATCGGCCGGCAGCTGGCGCGTTACGGCACGCCCCTGATCGGCATCAACCAGGGGCGGCTGGGCTTCATCACCGACATTCCGCTGGAGGGCTACCACGAAACGCTGTCGGCCATGCTGGGCGGCGCGTTCGAGGAAGACCACCGCAGCCTGATGCATGGCAAGGTGATGCGCGAGGGCGAGTGCGTGTTCGAGGCCTTCGCCATGAACGACGTGGTAGTGAACCGCGGCGCCGTGGCCAGCATGGTGGAACTGCGCGTCGAGGTCAACGGCCACTTCGTGGCCAACCACCGGGCCGACGGCATCATCGTGGCCACGCCCACCGGCTCCACGGCCTATGCGCTGTCGGCCGGCGGGCCGCTGCTGCACCCGCTGGTGCCGGCCTGGGCGCTGGTGCCGATCGCGCCGCACACCTTGTCGAACCGGCCGATCGTGGTGGCGGATCCGGTGGAGATCGCCATCGAGATCGTCTCCGGCAAGGACGCCAGCGCCAGCTTCGACATGCAGTCGCTGGCCTCGCTGCACCATGGCGACCGCATCGTGGTGCGGCGCTCCGAGTTCCGCGTGCGCTTTCTGCACCCCACGGGCTGGAGCTACTTCGACACGCTGCGCAAGAAATTGCACTGGAACGAGGGCGGGGTATGACGTCCCCCCTGAGTCGCCTGCGGCGCCTTCCCCTCAGGGGGACGACGCCAGTGGCCGGGCCAAGCCCGCTCCACGGCGCCCCCGCGTGGCCTGCTCCGCGGCCGCTGGATTCGGGGTGCCTGATGCACACCGGGCGACGCGACGACGCGGGAGATCATTGACATGGGTTTGCGCCACCTGACCCTGCGCGACTTCGTCATCGTCCCGGCGCTCGATCTGGCGCTGGGTCGCGGCTTCACGGCCCTGACCGGCGAGACGGGCGCCGGCAAGTCGATCCTGATCGACGCGCTGCAGCTGGTGCTGGGCGGGCGCGGCGATGCGCTGTGGGTGCGCGAAGGCCAGCCGCGCTGCGAGATCGGCGCCGAGTTCGACCTGCCCGAGACGGCACGCCCCTGGCTGGCTGAGCATGGCTTCGACACCGAATCCGGCGCCCTGCTGCTGCGCCGCACCATCGACAGTGCCGGCCGCAGCCGCGCCTGGATCAACGGCTCCAGCGCCACGCTGGCGCAGTTGCGCGAGTTGGGCGAGTGGCTGGTCGACATTCACGGCCAGCACGCCTGGCAAAGCCTGACGCGCCCCGCCGCCGTGCGCGAGCTGCTGGATGCCTATGCCGGCACCGATGCGCGCCCGATGACCGCCGCCTGGCAAGCCTGGCGCCAGGCCGACGCCACGCTGCAAGCCGCCCGCGCAGCCCAGAACAGCCTGGCGCAGGAGCGCGAGCGCCTGCTGTGGCAGATCGGCGAACTCGACAAGCTGGCCCCGGCCAATGGCGAGTGGGACGAGCTGAACCAGCGCCACGCCCGCCTGTCGCATGCGCAGGCGCTGATCGACGCCGCGCAGACGGCCAGCGCCGCGCTGGAAGGCGACGATGGCGAAGGCGGCGCCCTGCCCGCGCTGGCGCAGGCACAGAACGCGCTGGACGAGCAGCGCGGCATCGAACCCGAATTCGCCGCCCTGGTCGAGGTGCTGGAAGCCTGCGTGGCCCAGGCGCGCGATGCCGCCCACAGCCTGCACGGCTATCTGCGGCGCGCCGACCCCGACCCCGAGCAACTGGCCAAGCTGGACGAGCGCATGGGCCAATGGGTAGGCCTGGCGCGGCGCTTTCGCCGCCCGCCGGAAGAGCTGCACGCGGTGCTGGCGCAATGGCGCGCCGAGCTGGCGCAGCTGGAAGCGGCGGGCGACCTGGCACAGCTGGAGGCCGACGCTCAGGCCGCGCGTCAGGCGTATCTGCAGGCCGCGCAAGCCGTGTCGAAGCAGCGCCAGCAGGCCGCGCCGCGCCTGTCGCAGGCGGTGACCGCCGCGATGCAGGAGTTGGGCATGCAGGGCGGCCACTTCGAAGCGGCGATTGAGCGCCTGTCCGAGCCGGCGCAGCACGGCCTGGAGAACGTGCAGTTTTTGGTGGCAGCGCACACCGGATCAGCGCCACGCGCTATTGAACGTGTAGCATCCGGCGGTGAACTGTCACGCTTGGCGCTGGCCATCGCGGTGACCACCAGCGAACTGGGCAGCGTCGGAACGCTGGTGTTCGACGAGGTCGATTCGGGCGTGGGCGGCGCCGTGGCCGCCACCGTAGGCCAGCTGCTGCAGCGCTTGGGGCGCGACCGGCAGGTGCTGTGCGTCACCCATCTGCCGCAGGTGGCGGCGTGTGCCGACGAGCACCTGCTGGTCAGCAAGCAGGCTGGCGAAGGGGCCGCGCCCACCAGCACGGTGGCGCCCATCCAGGGCGAGCCGCGCACGCGCGAGATCGCCCGCATGCTGGGCGGCGAGCGCATTTCCGACACCACGCTGGCGCATGCGCAGGAGATGCTGAACGCGCCCGCGGCGGCGCCCGCAACGCCGCCGCGCGGCACGCGGAAGGCGCGCGCATGAGCATCGAACTGGTGGTCATCAGCGGCATGTCCGGATCGGGCAAGTCGGTGGCGCTGCGCGCGCTGGAGGACGTGGGCTACTACTGCGTCGACAACCTGCCGCCCGAACTGCTGGAGCCCTTCATCGCGCTGCAGCAGCGCCTGGGCACGCGCCGGGTGGGCATTGCCATGGACGTGCGCAGCGGCGATTCGCTGCCGCAGCTGCCGCTGTTGCTGCATGGCCTGAGCGACAGGGGCATCGCGCTGCGCCAGATCTTTCTGGACGCCGACGACGAAACCCTGGTGCGGCGCTTTTCCGAAACGCGGCGGCGCCACCCACTGTCGATGCCCGACGACCTGCAGGGCCGGCAGGCGCTGCCGCAGGCGATCGAGAAAGAGCGCCGCCTGCTGGCCGACCTGCGCGAGCGCTCGCACGTCATCGACACCAGCCACCGGCGGCCGTCGCAGCTGCTGGCGGTGGTCAAGCAGCTCATCGCCGCGCCCACGGCGCACCTGACGCTGGTGTTCGAATCCTTCGCCTTCAAGCGCGGCATTGCGCTGGATGCGGATTACGTGTTCGACGTGCGCATGCTGCCCAACCCGCACTACGACACCGAGCTGCGCCCCATGACCGGGCGCGACCAGCCGGTCGCCGACTTCCTGGCGCAGCAGCCCGAGGTGCAGCTGATGCGCCAGCAGATCGCCGACTTCCTGCGCACCTGGCTGCCGGCGCTGGCGCGCGACCACCGCAGCTACGTCACGGTGGCCATCGGCTGCACGGGCGGGCAGCACCGCTCGGTGTACCTGGTGGAGCAGCTGGTGCAACAGTTCAGCGCCGAGTGGCTGACGCTGGCACGCCACCGCGAGCTGGACGGCATTCAAAAATAATAGCTGCTTGCGATTGATTTGAAACGATTTCAGGCTTTTTTATATCTGAAATCGTTTACTGACAGGCGCAAGCAGCTATCTTTATTGATCAACCACAACGCTCGGACAGCGTTGCATGCGCGGGTTGCCCGCGATCAAGCCTTGGTGGCGACGAGTCGCCTCATCGCGGGCAAGCCCGCTCCCACACAGCGGATGCAGGCCGCGCGTCATTCGAGACTTCTTGATCATCACGCTTTATCGACAGCCTACCTGGCCGCTCAAGCCTGCGCCTGCAGAAACCTGCGGATCGGCGCCGGCAGGCCCAGCGCTGGCCATTCATGGGGCGTGAACCAGCGGCCGTCGTCGCCCAGCGCGGTGCCCGGCAACCGGGCGCTGACGATGTGGATGTCCAGGTCGCGGTGCGTCAGCACATGCCGGAACGGCGCGTGCTCGATCGCCTCCGCGCGCGCGGCCGGCGGCAGGCTGTCCGTCAAGGCCTCGCGCCCTTCGTGCAGCGGCAGGCAGAACAGGCGCGCCCAGATGCCCTTGTCGGGCCGCTGCTGCAGCCACACCCGGCCTTGCTCGTCCTGCGCGTGCAGCAGCCACAGCGTGATCTGCCCGCGCGCCACGCGCCGCGTCTTGACCGGGTAGCGCGCGGGTGCGCCCTGGCCCGCCGCCACGCAGTCACCGACCAGCGGGCACACCGTGCAGGCCGGTCGCCGCAGCGTGCAGATGCCGGCGCCCAGGTCCATCAGTCCCTGCGTGTAGGCGGGCATGCTGCGGGCCAGGTCGTGCTCGGGCAGCAGGCTTTCGGCCCGCGCCCACAGCGCGCGCTCGTGGCGGGCTTCGCTCAGGTCGTCGTCGATGCCGAAGGCGCGCGTCAGCACGCGCTTGACGTTGCCGTCCAGGATGGCGGCGCGCTCGCCGAAGCAGAACGCCGCGATGGCCGCCGCCGTCGAGCGGCCGATGCCCGGCAGCGTGGCCAGCTCGGCCGCCGTGCGCGGAAACGCGCCGCCGAAGCGCGCCATCACCTCGCACGCGCAGCGGTGCAGGTTGCGCGCACGCGAGTAGTAGCCCAGCCCGCTCCACAGCCCCAGCACTTCATCCTCGGGCGCGGCGGCCAGGCGGGCGACGTCGGGAAAGCGCTCGAGAAAGCGCGCGTAGTAGCCCAGCACCGTCGTCACCTGCGTCTGCTGCAGCATGATTTCCGACAGCCACACGCGGTACGGATCGCGCGTGCCCTGCCACGGCAGGCCGTGGCGGCCGTGCTGGCGCTGCCAGTCGATGATGCGGGCGGAAAACGCCGCGCCGCGGCGCGTCACGCCGGCACGGCCTCGGCGTGCTCGGACGGTGTGGCCTGGTCGGCGCTGGCGGTCTGCAGCTCGCGGCTGAGGGTGGCGAGCCGCCGCTCAATGGCGTCGAGGGCGGACTCCTGCTCCTCGATCTCGCCGATGCGCAGATCGAGCCCACCCGCGGCGTCCTGGATGCGCTGGATCGCCTCGATGCGGCGGCCGTAGGCGCGGCGGCGCTCACGCAGTTGTGCATCGAGCTGGCTCGAGGTGGACTTGTTCCACAGCTCGATCTCGCCCAGCGCCGTCTCGAAGATCGAGCGCACGCGCGCCAGCAGCGCGCGCACCAGCTTCTCGGCGAACTCGGGCCGCGCCAGCTGCACCATGTTGCCCACGCCCAGGTACTGCAGGTGGCTGCGCTCGACGGCATCCAGGTCCTTCTCGAAGCGGTCCATGGTGGGCGGCACCACCGCCTGCAGCGAAAAGCCGTACTCGGTGTTGAGCTGACGGAACGAGGTCGTCAGCATGGCGTGGATCTCGGTCTCCAGCGTCTGCACCTGCTGCATCACGCCGCGCAGGTTGTCGAAGCCCTTGGCGTACGACTTCTTGATGCCCAGCTTCAGGCCCGGCTCGCGCAGCGCCGTGCTCAGCACCGCCAGCTCGCGCTTGATGGACGAGCTGCCCAGCAGCTTGAACACGTCGCGCAGCAGCTTCAGGTGCACCGAGCGCACGGCCAGCACGCTGGCGGCGCTGCGGTCGAAGTCGGCCTTCTCCTGCTCGACGCGCAGGCGCATCTGGCGGATCACGGTGTGGTTCTTGCCGCGCAGGCCCTTCAGCTCCAGCATCTGCTCGGACAGCTCGCGCCGGCGGATGCCCAGCGTGCGCGTGGCATCCGTCTGCACGCGGCCGACGCTGGAGCGGATCGCGCCTTCCAGCACCGCCTGCCGCGCGCCCAGCACCTGCTGGCCCAGCATCTGCTCGAAATTCGGCAGGCGGCTTTCGGCCAGCAGCGCGGCATCGCCGCGCACCTTGGCCAGCAGCCCCTTCTGCGCCGACAGCGCCAGCACCTGCTGCGCGTCCAGCGCCAGCGTCTGTGCCGTGTCGGCGCGCTGGCGGCCGATCTGCGCCTCGATCTGCGCCGCGCTGCTCAGCTCGTCCCACAGCGTGTCGATCTTGTTCAGCACCACGAAGCGCGTGCCGGCGCTGTCTTCCATGGTCGCCAGGTGTTCGCGCCAGATCGTCAGGTCGGACTTGGTCACCCCGGTGTCGGCCGCCAGGATGAACACCACGGCCTGCGCCTGAGGGATCAGGTTGACGGTCAGCTCCGGCTCGGCGCCGATGGCGTTCAGGCCGGGCGTGTCGAGCACCACCAGGCCCTGCTTGAGCAGCGGGTGCGCCATGTTGATGAGTGCGTGGCGCCAGCGCGGGACCTCGACGGCGCCGGAGGCGTTGACGGGCGGGTTGTCCTCGGGCCGGTCGTCGTGCCAGAAGCCGAGCGCGCGCGCCTCGTCCTTGGTCACGTGCAGCACTTCGGACACCTTTTCCATGGCGCCGGCCAGCTGCTCGGGGTCGTTCACGTCGAGGTCGACCCGCGTCCACTTCTCGGGCACCATGCGCCATTCGAGCAGGGCCTGCGGCTGCAGGCGGGTCTCGATGGGCAGCAGGCGCAGGCAGGGCGGCAGGTCGGCCTCGTAGCCCAGTTCGGTCGGGCACATGGTGGTGCGCCCGGCGCTGGCCGGCATGATGCGGCGGCCGTAGCCGGCAAAGAACACGGCGTTGATCAGCTCGGACTTGCCGCGCGAGAACTCGGCCACGAAGGCCACCATGACCTTGTCGGAGCGCAATTGCTCGATCAGGCGCTGCAGGCTCTCGTCGGCGCCGTCGTCCAGCAGTTGCTGTTCGCGCAGCCAGTCGCCCAGCACCTTCAGGCGCAGGCCCATCTCGCGGCGCCACGCGCCGTGCTTGTCGAACTGCTCGTTGAAACCTGCCACCGCCACTGAAGCCACTCCCGGAGTTCGGGCCATATTACACCGCGCCCCGCGCCGGAACCCGCGCCTTCGGGCCTGCACAAGCGCAAGGCGTGACCTAAGTCGCCGTCAGGCGCGCTGGCACACCGGGCAGAAGAATGTCGAGCGCTGGCCCTGCCGGATTTGCCGCAGCGGTGTGGCGCACTTCAGACAGGGCTGGCCGGCCCGGCCGTAGACCGCCGCTTCCAGCTGGAAGTGCCCGTCCTCGCCCGTGGCGCTGGAAAAGTCGCGCAGCGTGCTGCCGCCGCGCTCCACGGCGCGCGCCAGCACCTCGCGCACCGCCGCGTGCAGGCGGTCGGCCCGCGCGCGCGACAGCCGGTCGGCCCGCGTGGTGGGCCGGATGCCGGCCATGAACAGCGCCTCGGACGCGTAGATGTTGCCCACGCCCACCACCACGTCGCCCGCCAGCAGCACCTGCTTGATGGGCGCCCGGCGCGCGCGCAGGCCGGCGTGGAAGGCGGCCGCATCGAACTGCTCGCCCAGCGGCTCCATGCCCAGCCTGGCCAGCAGCTTGCGCGCCGGGTCGGCGCTCACCCCGGCCGACCACACCACGGCGCCGAAGCGGCGCGGGTCGTGCAGCCGCAGCGTGCCTTGCGTGGTGACGAGGTCGAAATGGTCGTGCCGCCCGGCCTCGGGGGGCTCGCTGCGAAAGCTCAGGCTGCCGGACATGCCCAGGTGCACCAGCAGCACGCCATCGTCCAGTTGCAGCACCAGGTACTTGCCGCGCCGGCCCACGTCCTGCACGTACTGCCCCACCAGGGCCTCGGGCGCCAGCCCCAGCGGCCAGCGCAGCGGCAGGCCGGCGCGCGCGGCCAGGATGCGCGCGCCGCGAATCCGGTCGGCAAAGCTGCGCCGCGTGACTTCGACTTCAGGCAGTTCCGGCATGTCCAGAAGGATCAACAGGCATGGATTATTATGGGTTGATGCAGCATTTTCACCGCGTCGCCTGCGGGCTGGCGCTGGCTCTGGCGGCCACGGCCACGCTGGCGCAAACCCCGGCCGCGCCGCAGGCTGCAGCCTCCAGCGCACCCGCCGACGCCGACGCCCCGCCCGCCCAGTCGCGCCTCACCGCGCGCCTGATGTACGAGTTGCTGATCAGCGAAATGCTGTTCCGCCAGGGCGACGCGCAGAACAGCACCGGCACCATGCTGAGCGCAGCGCGCCGCACGGGCGACGAATCGCTGTTCAAGCGGGCCACCGAGATGGCGATCCAGTCGCGCTCCGGCCCCGGTGCGCTGGACACCGCGCGTGCCTGGCGCCAGGCACACCCCAGCTCCATCGAAGCCAGCCGCTACGAACTGCAGGTACTGATCGTGCTGGGCCGCATCGCCGAAACCGAGGCACCCCTGCGCGCCGTGCTGGCGTCGCTGCCGGCGGAAGAAAAAATCGCCTTCATCACCGCGCTGCCGGCGCTGTACCAGCGCGCGCCCGACAAGGCGGAAGCCGCGCAGACGGTGCAGCGCGCACTGTCCGAGGCGGTCAAGATTTCGGCCCTGGCGCCCGCGGCGTGGACCACCATCGGCCGCATGCGCCTGCAGAACAACGACCACGCCGGCGCCCTGGCCGCGGCCACCCTGGGGCAGGATGCCAACGCGCAGTCGGAATGGCCGGCGCTGCTGGCGCTGCAGCTCATGTCGGGCGCGGGCGAGGCCAAGGCCGAGGCGCTGATCCAGCGCCACCTGTCGCACCCCGACGCGCGGCCCGAAGTGCACATCGGCTACGCCCGCGCGCTGGTCGAACAGGGCCGCCACGCCGACGCCCATGCGCAGCTCAACACCCTGCTGCACCGCTCGCCCGACAACGCCGAAGCCTGGCTGGTGCGCGGCGCGCTGTACGCCGACGAGCGCAAGGACACCGAGGCCGAGGCCGACCTGCAGCACTACCTGAACCTGGCCAGGCAGCCCGACCAGACCGCCGGCGCCGACCACGCCCGCCTGATGCTGGCGCGCATCGCCGAGCGCCGTGGCGACTACGCCGCGGCCGAGCGCTGGCTGGCCAGCGTGGATTCGCCCGACCAGCTGCTGGCGGTGCAGACCCGCCGCGCGCAGATCCTGGCGCGCCAGGGCCGTCTGGACGAGGCGCGCCAGGCCATCCGCAACGTGCCCGAGCGCAAGCCCGAGGACGCCCGCCAGAAGCTGCTGACCGAAGCCCAGTTGCTGCGCGACCACCAGCAACCCGAGCAGGCCTACCAACTGCTGACTGAAGAGCTGAAGAAGGACCCCGACGACGAAGGCCTGCTGTACGACGCGGCCATGGCGGCCGAGCGGCTCGACCGCATGAACGAGATGGAGCGGCTGATGCGCCGCCTGATCGAACTGAACCCCGACGCCGCGCACGCCTACAACGCACTGGGTTACTCGCTGGCCGATCGCAACCTGCGCCTGCCCGAAGCCAGGCAGTTGATCGAGAAGGCCGTGCAGTTGTCCCCCGACGACAGCTTCATCCAGGACAGCCTGGGCTGGGTGCATTTCCGCATGGGCAACGTGCGCGAAGCGCGCAAGATTCTGGAAGCTGCCTACAAGAAGCGCCCCGACCCCGAAATCGCCGCCCACCTGGGTGAAGTGCTGTGGGTGCAGGGCCACCACGACGAGGCGCGCCGCATCTGGCGCGACGGCTTGCGCCAGGACATGGACAACGAGACGCTGCAGAAGACGCTGAAGCGATTCGGGGTGACGCCTTGACGATGACCGGCGGCTGGCGCGGTGGCGCCATCGCGCGGCGCGCAGCCTTCGGCTGGCTGTTGATCGCTTCTTTTTTGATAGCTGGCTGCGCAACTGACAAGCCGCCTCATGCCGCATTTGATACTGAAAGCAACCAGTGGAGCGGCCGCCTGGGCCTGACCGTGGCCGCGGAGCCGCCGCAGTCCTTCTCTGCCGGCTTCAGCCTGAGCGGCAGCCCCGACGCCGGCGAACTGACCCTGACTTCACCCCTGGGCAGCACCCTGGCCGTCATGCAGTGGCACCCTGGAGAGGCTTGGCTGCGCCAGGGCGAGCAGGCGCGGCGCTATGAATCGCTGGAGACTCTGGCGGCCGAGGTGATCGGCACCCCGCTGCCCGTGCGCGCCCTGTTCGGGTGGCTGCGCGGCCAGCCGCAGTCGGTGCCGGGCTGGCAGGCCGACCTGAGCCGCCTGCCCGAAGGCCGCCTGTCGGCCAAGCGTCTGATGCCCTTGCCGACCGCCGATCTGCGGGTCGTGCTCGATCGCTGAGACTGGCCACACGATGCGCTCGTTGTACGACGTGCCCGCGCCGGCCAAGCTGAACCTGTTCCTGCACATCACCGGGCGACGGGCCGACGGCTACCACCTGCTGCAATCGGCCTTCATGCTGATCGACTGGTGCGACACACTGCATTTCGAGCGGCGCGCCGGTGGCGCCATCACGCGCCAGGACCTGGGCCTGCCGCTGCCGCCCGAGGATCTGGTGCTTCGCGCCGCACGCGCGCTGCAACAGGCCACCGGATGTGCCGAAGGCGCGCACATCGGCATCCTCAAGCGCGTGCCGTCACAGGCCGGGATGGGCGGCGGCTCGTCGGATGCCGCCAGCACGCTGCTGGCGCTCAACCGGCTCTGGGGCCTGCAGCTAACCCGTGCGCAACTGGCGCAGATCGGCCTGTCGCTGGGGGCCGACGTGCCCTTCTTCATCCATGGCGGCCATGGCTGGGTCGAAGGCATCGGCGAGCAGATTCGGCCGCTGGCGCTGCCGCCGGCGCGGTTTCTTGTCGCAAAACCGCCGCAGGGACTGGAAACCGGCGCCATTTTTGGCGCACCCGATCTGAAACGTGATTCAGAGCCTGCTATAATTTCAGGCTTTGCTGCAGACCCGTACGGCTTTGGCCGCAACGACCTGCAGCCGGTTGCCCAGCGGCTTTGCCCGCAGGTGTCCGAGGGGATCGAGTGGCTTTCGCGGCTCGGCCTTCAGGGCAGGATGACCGGCTCGGGCAGCGCGGTTTTTGCAAGGGTGCCGCAGGCGCAGGAGGCTGATCTGGCCGCCACGCCCCAGGCCCCGGCAGACTGGCAAGTGCGTCTGTGCAGCAATCTGGAGGTTCATCCGCTCAGCGGCTGGGCCCCAGGCGACAGTTGAAGGTGGCTGGCCCGCAGTTGGGGCCGGCAACCGGTGTAGGGGAGTCGCCAAGTTGGTCAAGGCACCGGATTTTGATTCCGGCATGCGAGGGTTCGAGTCCTTCCTCCCCTGCCAGACCCTGACGCCGTGCGCAACGCGCCCGGCTTGAACTTTTCGCCGGGCACCGCGTGCCCGGTTCGAAGCCGCACCGTTTCAGTGACACGCCGGAAAGCGCATGCAGCCGTCCCACACTCCTGACTTTCTGGTGTTCACCGGCAATGCCAATCCGGCACTGGCGGCTGAAATCGCCAGCCATCTGGGCATCAGCCTCGGCGCCGCCGACGTGGGGCGTTTCTCCGACGGCGAGGTCACGGTCGAGATCAAGCAGAACGTGCGCGCCCGCGACGTGTTCGTGGTGCAGTCCACCTGCGCGCCGACCAACGAGAACCTGATGGAACTGCTGATCATGGTCGACGCGCTCAAGCGCTCGTCGGCCGAACGCATCAGCGCCGTCATCCCCTACTTCGGCTACGCCCGGCAGGATCGCCGCCCGCGCTCCACCCGGGTGCCGATCAGCGCCAAGGTGGTGGCCAACATGCTGCAGGCGGTGGGCGTGTCCAGCGTCATCATGATGGACCTGCACGCCGACCAGATCCAGGGCTTCTTCGACATCCCGGTCGACAACATCTACGCCTCGCCGGTGCTGCTGGGCGATCTGCGGCAGAAGAACTACGACGATCTGCTCGTCGTCAGCCCCGATGTGGGTGGCGTGGTGCGCGCGCGCGCGCTGGCCAAGCAGCTGGGTTGCGACCTGGCCATCATCGACAAGCGCCGGCCCAAGGCCAACGTGAGCGAGGTGATGCACGTCATCGGCGACATCGAGGGCCGCAACTGCGTGATCATGGACGACATGATCGACACCGCCGGCACGCTGGTGAAGGCGGCCGAGGTGCTGAAGGAGCGCGGCGCCAAGAAGGTGTACGCCTACTGCACGCACCCCATCTTCAGCGGCCCGGCCATCGAGCGCATCGCCAAGGGCACGGCGCTCGACGAGGTGGTGGTGACCAACACCATTCCGCTGTCCGACGCGGCAGCGCAATGCCCCAAGATTCGCCAGGTGTCGGTGGCGCCGCTGATCGCGCAGACGATCGGCCGCATCGCCCGCGGCGAGTCGGTGATGAGTCTGTTCCAGGAGCAGGAAAACCTGTTCTGACGGAACGCACGGGTCGCATGGCAATCCAGCCGCGCGGCTTTTTCAACCTGAGCCGCACTGGTCGCGGTCGGCTCAATACAGGAGTCAGTCATGAAATTCGTCGCTTTCGAGCGCAGCAAGCAGGGTACGGGTGCGAGCCGCCGTCTGCGCAATGCCGGCAAGGTGCCCGGCATTGTTTACGGCGGTGAGGGTGAGCCCCAGCTGATCGAGCTGGACCACAACGCACTGTGGCATGCCATCAAGAAGGAAGCCTTCCACTCGTCCGTGCTGGACATGGAACTGGCCGGCAAGACCGCCCAGGTGCTGCTGCGTGACCTGCAGATCCACCCCTACAAGCAGCAGGTGCTGCACATCGACTTCCAGCGCGTGTCGGCGAAGCAGAAGATCACCATGAAGATCCCCCTGCACTACAGCGGCGAGGAAGAGTCCACCGCGGTCAAGACCGACAAGTGTCTGGTCAACCACATCCTGACCGAACTGGAAGTGTCGTGCCTGCCGGCCGACCTGCCCGAGGCGATCAAGGTCGACCTGTCGAAGCTGGAAAAGGGCAGCACCCTGACGCTGAAGGACATCGAACTGCCCAAGGGCGTCGAGCCCATGCTGCACGGCCACAGCGCCGAAGACACGGTGCTGGTGTCGGTGGTGATGCCTGCCGCCGAGGAGCCGGAAGCCGACGCTGCTGCCGGCGACGCCGCACCCGCGGCCGAAGGCGACAAGAAGTGATGCAGGCCTGACAGCCCGTTCGCTGCAAGAAGCCCGCTTTCGAGCGGGTTTTTTGTTGCCCGAACATCTTTGATTGCTTCAATAACAATAGCTTCTTGCGCCCATCACTAAACGATTTCAGGCCTTTTTCTCTTGAATTCATTACCTGGCGGGTGCAACCCACTATCAAAATTGAACTGGCTGCGGCGTGCTGCCAACCCGCCCCGCACCGAACCACGCCACCGATAATCCCACCCATGATCAAACTCTTCGTCGGCCTGGGCAACCCCGGCGCCGAATACGAGGCCACCCGCCACAACGCCGGCTTCTGGTGGATCGACGCCGTGGCACGCCAGCTGAACGCCCGCCTGGCGCCCGAGCGCGGCTACCACGGCTTGGTGGCGCGTGCCAACGTGCGCGGGCACAGCGTGTGGCTGCTGCAGCCGCAGACCTTCATGAACCTGTCCGGCCGCTCGGTGTCGGCGCTGGCGCGCTTTTACAAGATCGCGCCCGAGCAGATTCTGGTGGTGCACGACGAGCTCGACCTGGCGCCCGGCCAGGCCAAGCTCAAGAAAGGCGGCGGCCACGCCGGCCACAACGGGCTGCGCGACATCCACGCGCAGCTGGGCACGGGCGACTACTGGCGCCTGCGCATCGGCATCGGCCACCCGGGCGACAAGTCGGAAGTGGTGGGCTGGGTGCTGCGCAAGCCGCCGGCGGAAGAACTGGCGCAGATCGAAGCCGCCATCACGCGCTCGGCGCAGGCGTTCGAGAACCTGGTGATGGGCGAGATGGAGCGCGCCACGGTGCAGATCCACACCGACAAGCCGCCGCGTGCCAAGCCACCCAAACCGGCCGCGCCACGGACAGCGCCGACGCCCGGCGATGATTCAGCCGGCTCGTGACGCCTGTGAAAAATCAAGATTGCGTGACTATCGAGAAGTCTCACACAGCGTTGTGGGAGCGGGCTTGCCCGCGATGAGGCAACGGGTCGCCACGAACGCTTGATCGCGGGCAAGCCCGCTCCCACACAGCGGATGCGGTCCGCGCGTCATCGGAGACTTCTTGAGCATCAAGCAAGATTGATAGCTGCTGGCGCTTGATGGACGGGCGCCAGAGGCCGAAAAGGCCTTGAATCAGGCCTTGGCCGCCTGCAGCCGGTGGTACTTCTGCAGCAGCATTTCCTTGTCCTCGACCCGGTTCGGATCCACCGGAATGCATTCCACCGGGCACACCGTCACGCACTGCGGCTCGTCGAAGTGGCCGACGCATTCGGTGCACTTGTTCGGGTCGATGACGTAGATCTCCGGGCCCATCGAGATGGCCTCATTCGGGCACTCCGGCTCGCACACATCGCAGTTGATGCACTCGTCGGTGATCATCAGTGCCATGGGTTCAATACTCCTTTGGTCGGTGCGTCCGATTATCCGCCGGGGCACGCAGCGCGGCCTGCGCGCGGTCAAAGGCAGCAACGAATGTGTTGATAATCGCGCCGACCCATGAGTTACTTCCTCTTCAAGCGCGTTCTCACGCTCATCGCCACGTTGCTGGCCACTAGCGTGATCGTGTTCGCGGTGCTGGAGGTGCTGCCCGGCAACGCCGCGCAGGTGCTGATGGGGCCTGATGCCGACCCCGCCGCTGTGGCCGCCAAGGCGACCGAACTGGGGCTGGATCAACCTGCCCTGCAACGCTACTTCGGCTGGATGGGCGGGCTGCTGCGCGGCGACATGGGCCTGAGCTACACCTACGGCTCGCCGGTGTCGGAGCTGATCGTCGAGCGCCTGGCGCTGACCATTCCGCTGGCCGTGCTGGCGATGCTGCTGACCACCGTGATCGCGCTGGCCGTGGGCGTGTACGCTGCCTCGCGCCACAACAGCGCGGGCGACGTGGGGCTGATGACGCTGGCGCAGATCGGCATCGCCATCCCCAACTTCTGGTTCGCCATCCTGCTGATCCTGCTGTTCTCGGTGAAGCTGCAGTGGTTCTCGGCCGGTGGCTTTGACGGCTGGTATTTCGACGACGGCGTGTGGCGCGGCCTGTGGGATGGGCTGCGGGCGCTGATCCTGCCGGCCATCGCGCTGGCGGTGGTGCAGGCGGCCATCCTGGCGCGCTTCACCCGCTCGGCCGTGCTGGAGGTGCTGCGCGAGGACTTCGTGCGCACGGCGCGCGCCAAGGGCCTGAGCCACCGCGCCACGCTGTGGGGCCACGTGCTGCGCAACGCCATGATCCCCGTCATCACCGTGATGGGCCTGCAGTTCGCCGAGTTGCTGGCCGGCACCATCGTGGTCGAGAACGTGTTCTACCTGCCCGGCCTGGGCCGCCTGATCTTCCAGAGCATCGCCAACCGCGACGTGATCGTGGTGCGCAACTGCGTGATGCTGCTGGCGACCATGGTGGTCATCGTCAACTTCATCGTCGATGTGCTGTATGCCGTGATCGATCCGCGGGTGAAAGCGAGTGAAATATGAGGCACCCCCCTGAGTCGCTGCGCGCCTTCCCCCCTCTCCTGCGGGAGGGGGGACAACGCCAGTGGCCGGCGCAGGTCCGGCCACGGCGTCCGCTGGTGTGGCCTGCTCCGCGGCCATCGGATGCTCCCGCTCGTGGGAGCGGGCTTGCCCGCGATGCGGCGCTTCCTCCCACCAAACACAGCTATCGCGGGCAAGCCCGCTCCTACAGCCCCGTCGATCCGCAGCGGCCTGCATGAACACCACTATCCTGCCCGCCTCGCCCGCCCGCACCGCGCCCGGCTTCTGGCAGCGCGCGCTGCGCCATCCGGGTTTTCTCATCGGTGGCGTGCTCTCGCTGCTGCTGCTTTTGACCGCCGCGCTGTCGTACCTGTGGACGCCCTACTCGGTCTACGACGTCGACATGGACGCCAAGCTGCTGCCGCCCGGCGCCCGCCACTGGCTGGGCACCGATGCGTTCGGGCGCGACATCGTCTCGCTGCTGCTGGTGGGCGCGCGCGCATCGATCCTGGTGGGCGTCATCGCCGTCTGCATCGGCCTCGTCATCGGCACGGCGCTGGGCCTGCTGGCTTCGGCGCGGCGCGGCTGGGTGGAGGAAGCCATCATGCGCGTGTCCGACTTCGGCTTCGCCTTTCCGGCCATTCTGTCCGCCATCATGCTCACCGCCGTGTACGGGCCGGGCATCGTCAACGCCATCGTCGCCATCGGCATCTACAACATCCCCACCTTCGCGCGCATCACCCGAGCCGCCGCCAACGCGGTGTGGAGCCGCGACTACGTGCTGGCCGCGCGCGCGTCGGGCAAGGGGCCGTGGGCCATCACCTGGCAGCACATCCTGCCCAACATCCTGGCCGTGCTGATCGTGCAGGCCACCATCCGCTTCGCCGTCGCCATCCTGGCCGAGGCGGCGCTGTCGTACCTGGGCCTGGGCACACAGCCGCCCCAGCCCAGCTGGGGCCGCATGCTGGCCGAGGCGCAGACGCTGATGTTTCAGTCGCCCCTGCTGGCCGTGTGGCCGGGCGTGGCCATCGCGCTGTCGGTGCTGGGCCTGAACCTGCTGGGCGACGGGCTGCGCGACCTGCTCGATCCGCGGCTGCAGCGGCGCAGTTGAGGCTTGAACTTTGTCCAGCAGATTGGTAATATTTTTCTTATTACACCAAAGTCAACTCCATGACCACCACCGTCAAACTCCCGCCCGAGCTGGAGCAATCGCTGCGCCAGCACTGCGCGGCCGAGGGCCGCAGCATCAGCGACGTCATGCGCGATGCGCTGGTGGCCTACCTGGCCAGCGTGCCGACCACGCCCGCATCGCCCTGGGCGCTGGGCGCCGACCTGTTCGGCCGCCACGCCGGCCCGGCCGATCTGGCCACGGCGCGCCGCCAGCATCTGGCCGACGCGTGGGGCGACAAGCACGCCCGCCGCAGCGCGCACTGACCGCACCGCGCCCCGCATGAGCAAAGCCGCCGCGCCCCTGCACGCCGCCGAAGCACCGGCGCAATACGGCGTGATGCCGCCAGGCCAGGTGCTGGTCGACAGCGGCCCGCTGCTGGCGCTGTTCAACGCCGCCGACCACTGGCACGCGCGCGTCGTTGCCTGGCTGCAGGCGCACCCGGCGCTGGGTTTGGTCAGCACCTGGCCGGTGCTGACCGAGGTGTGCGCCCTGCTGGCGCGGCGCGTGCACAACCAGGCAGCGCTGGACTTTCTGCTGTGGGTCGAACGCGGCGGCGTGCGGGTGGATGCGCCGGCCGACACCAGCCTGGCGCAGATGCGCCGCATCAGCCAGCGCTTTGCCAGCCTGCCGCTGGACCTGGCCGACGCGTCCATCGCCGAAGCCGCCGAGCGGCTGGGCATCCGCCGCATCGTCAGCATCGACGCGGACTTCGACGTCTACCGCGACGCGCGCGGCAAGCCGCTGGCCAACCTGCTGCGGAGCTGAGCCCGTGCCCCTGCTCGAAGTCTCCCACCTGCGCGTCGACCTGCACACCCACCGCGGCACGGCGGCGGCGGTGCGCGACATGACGTTCACGCTGGATCGCGGCGAAACCCTGGGCCTGATCGGCGAATCGGGCTGCGGCAAGTCGATGACGGCGCTGGCCCTGATGGGCCTGGCGCCCGAGAACGCCACCGTCAGCGGCAGCCTGAAGCTGGAGGGGCGCGAGCTGATCGGCCTGCACGACCGCGACTGGCGCGCCATCCGCGGCTACCAGGTGGCGATGATCTTCCAGGAGCCGATGACGGCGCTGAACCCGGTGCACCGCGTCGGCGCGCAGATTGCCGAACCGCTGCGTCTGCACCAGAACCTGTCGAGCAACGCAGCGCGCGAGAAGGCCATCACCCTGCTCGACCGCGTGGGCATCCCCGATGCGGCGCGGCGCGTGGACAGCTTTCCGCACCAGTTCTCGGGCGGGCAGCGCCAGCGCATCATGATCGCCATGGCACTGGCTTGCGAGCCCGACGTGCTGATCGCCGACGAGCCGACCACCGCACTCGACGTGACGGTGCAAAAGCAGATCCTCGGCCTGATCCGCGAGCTGGTCACCGAGCGCGGCATGGCGCTGATCCTGATCTCGCACGACCTGGGACTGATCGCGCAGAATGTGCAGCGCATGCTGGTGATGTACGGCGGCAGCGTGGTCGAGAGCGGGCCTTCGGCCGACGTCTTCGCGCGCCCCGCGCACCCCTACACGCGCGGGCTGATGGCGGCGCGGCCGAACATGCAGCACCGCCTGGTGGCGCACCGCAGTGAGCGGCTGCCGACCATTCCCGGCAGCGTGCCCGACCTGTTCAGCCTGCCGCCGGGCTGCCCGTTCGCGGGGCGCTGCGCGTACACCGAAGACGCGTGCGTCACGCAGCAGCCGCCCACGGTGCCGCTGCAAGGCGGCCACCAGTTCGTCTGCCGGCGTGCCGACGTGGTGCTCGCGGCAACCGAGTCCCTGCCTGTGGGAGCGGGCTTGCCCGCGATGGACGCCACTGCCCCATCCGGCGCTGTCATCGCGGGCAAGCCCGCTCCTACAACGAGAGCTGGTGGCGCTTGATGGACGCGGTCAAAAGCTCTTTTCTGCTTGAAATCCGCGATGTCACGCGGCGCTACACGCTGCCGCGCGAATCGCTGTTCCGCGCACCGGGCGAGGTGCAGGCGCTGCGCGGCGTGTCGCTCAACGTGACCACCGGGCGCAGCATGGGCATCGTCGGCGAATCGGGATCGGGCAAGAGCACGCTGGCGCGGCTGGTGATGGCGCTGGAGCCGCCGACGAGCGGCAAGATCCTGTTCATGGGCCGCAACCTGCATGCGCTGCCGCCTGATAAACTGCGCGCGGCGCGGCGCGACTTCCAGATGGTGTTCCAGGACCCGTACGGCTCGCTCGACCCGCGCCGCCCCATCTGGCGCACCGTGGCCGAGCCCGCCGCCGCGCTGGAAGGCGCCACGCGCGCGCAGCAGCGCGAGCGCGCCGCCGCCACGCTCGAATCGGTGGGCCTGCGCGCCGACGCGCTCGACAAGTACCCGCACGAATTCTCCGGTGGCCAGCGCCAGCGCATCGCCATTGCGCGGGCGCTCATCACCAAGCCCCAGCTGATCGTGGCCGACGAGGCTGTGAGCGCGCTCGACGTGTCGGTGCAGGCGCAGGTGCTCAACCTGATGGCCGACTTGCGCGACCACCACGGCGTCACCTTCCTGTTCATCAGCCACGACCTGGCCGTGGTCAGCCACCTCTGCGCCGACGTGGCGGTGATGAAGGGTGGGCTGATCGTCGAGCAGGGCCCGGTGCGCCAGGTGCTGCGCGAGCCGGCGCACGACTACACGCGCACGCTGCTCGAATCGGTGCCCGAACTTGTCGCCCCTGCAGGGGTCTGAAGCGTTACCGACCGTGCGCTACCATGCGCGCGTCCGAGTCCTGCCTACCCAAGGAGAACCGAGAAGATGAAACGCCGCGACTTCGCCCTGACCCTGCCCGTGCTGGCCACGCTGAGCCACCTGCCTGCGTTCGCCCAGTCGCGCCGCGATGCCGTGGTGATGGGCATGACGCTGGAACCCCCAGGGCTGGACCCGACCACCGGCGCCGCGGCGGCCATCGGCGAGGTGGTGCACTACAACATCCTGGAGACGCTGACCAAGATCAACAGCGACGGCAGCGTGACGCCGTTGCTGGCCGAGCGCTGGGAAGTCTCGCCCGACCTGCGCACCTACACCTTCTACCTGCGCAAGGGCGTGAAGTTCAGCAATGGCGAGCCTTTCAACGCCGCGACGGTGAAGTACGCCTTCGAGCGCGCCGCCGGCGAGAAGAGCACCAACAAGGACAAGCGCAACTTCAGCTCGATGGAGAGCGTGCGCGTGATCGACGACCACACGGTGGTCATCATCAACAAGGAGCCGGACCCGGACTTCCTGTTCTACATGGGCCAGGCCACGGCCGTGATCGTCGAGCCCAAGAGCGCCGACACCAACGCCACCAAACCCGTGGGCACCGGCCCCTATGTGCTGGGCAACTGGGCCAAGGGCTCGTCCATCACGCTGCAAGCCTCGCCCAGCTACCGCGCGGCCAAGGCGCTGAAGATCAGGCGCGCCACCTTCCGCTTCATCAGCGATCCGGCGGCGCAGGTGGCGGCCGTGCTGTCGGGCGATGTCGATGCGTTTCCGCGCGTCACGCCGCGCGGCGCGGCGCAGTTCAAGGCCAACCCGCGTCTTCAGACCCTCGTCAGCGGCTCGCGCGCCAAGACGGTGCTGGCCATCAACAACGCGAAAAAGCCGCTGAACGACGTGCGCGTGCGCCGCGCCATCAGCATGGCCATCGACCGCAAGGCCGTCATCTCGGGCGCGGGCGACGGCTTCGGCGTGCCCATCGGCAGCCACTACGTGCCGGGTGCGGCCGGCTACATCGACACCACGGGCGTCAACCCCTACAACGTCGAGAAGGCCAAGGCGCTGCTCAAGGAAGCCGGCATCACCACGCCCCTGGAGCTGAGCCTGGTGCTGCCGCCGCCGCCCTACGCCCGCCAAGGTGGCGAGGTGATCGTGGCGCAACTGGCCAAGATCGGCATCACCGCCAAGGTGCAGAACGTGGAATGGGCGCAGTGGCTGGCCAACACCTATGGCGGGCCGAAGAACTACGACCTGACCATCATCAGCCACGTGGAGCCGTTCGACCTGGACAACTTCACCAAGCCCGAGTACTACTGGGGCTACAACAACCCGAAGTTCAAGGAGTTGTACGCGCGCATCAAGACCACGGCCAACCCGGCCGAGCGCAACCAGCTGCTGGGCGAAGCGCAGAAGATGCTGGCCGACGACGCCGTGCTGGCCTGGCTTTACCAGCCGCAGTGGGTGACGGTGGCGCGCAAGGGCCTGCAAGGCCTGTGGAAAGACATGCCCATTTTCGTCAACGATTTGTCGGCACTCGGCTGGGGCTGATTCAGCACTATAAAAACAAGAGCTGTCTGCGCAGGTAGGATGGGCGCAGGCAGCTCTTTTTGTTTGGAGACGACATGAGCCACACCGCATTGCACGACCTGGGCGCGCACGAGCTGCTGGCCGGCTACAGGGCGCGCACGTTCTCGCCCCTCGACGTGGCGCAGGCCGTGCTGGCGCAGATTGAGCGCTGGGAGCCGCACATCGCCGCCACCTGGCTGCTGCGGCCCGAGCTGGCGCTGGCGCAGGCGCGCACCAGCGAGGCACGCTGGGCCAGAGGCGAACCCTGCGGCGCACTCGACGGCGTGCCGATCACCGTCAAGGAGAACATCGCCACCGCGGGCGATCCGGTGCCGCTGGGCACCCGGGCCGTGGCGCTGGCGCCCGCCGCGGCCGACGCGCCGCCTGCCGCGCGCGTGCGCGAAGCCGGCGCGGTGATCGTCGCCAAGACCACCATGCCCGACTACGGCATGCTGTCCTCGGGCCTGTCCACCTTCCACGCCATCTCGCGCAACCCCTGGGACGTGTCGCGCACGCCGGGCGGCAGCAGCGCCGGTGCGGGCGCGGCAGCGGCGGCCGGCTACGGGCCGCTGCACCTGGGCACCGACATCGGCGGCTCCATCCGCCTGCCCGCCGCATGGTGCGGCATCGTCGGCCTGAAGCCCAGCCTGGGCCGGGTGCCCATCGACCCGCCCTACATGGGCCGCGCCGCCGGCCCCATGACACGCAGCGTGGCCGACGCCGCGCTGCTGATGCAGGTGCTGAGCCGCCCCGACGCCCGCGACAGCATGGCCCTGCCGCCGCAGGCCATCGACTGGTCGCTGGCCTGGCGTGCTGACAAGCCGCTGAAGGGCGTGCGCATCGGCCTGCTGCTGGAGGCCGGCTGCGGCTTGGCCGTCGAGCCCGCCATCCGCGTCGCCGTCGAGCACGCCGCGCATCTTTTTGAAGCGCAGGGCGCCGTCGTCACGCCCATGCCCCCGTTCATGACGCCCGAGCTGCTGGCCGGCCTCGACCATTTCTGGCGCATGCGCTCGATGCTCGATCTGGACGCGCTGGCGCCCGCCGCGCGCGACAGCGTGCTGCCCGTCATCCGCGAATGGGCCGAAAGCGCGCGCGGCATGTCGGGTGCCGACGTATTCCGCGCCTACGCCGCCACGCACACCACGCGCGTGGCCACCAACGCGGCCATGCAGGCGTTCGACTACGTGATCTCGCCCGTCTCGCCCAACGCCCCGGCGCCGTTCGACTGGCCCAGCCCCACCAACGACCCGCTGCGCGGGCTGGAGCACATCGGCTTCACCGTGCCCTTCAACATCGGCGAGCAGCCCGCCGTCTCGGTCAACTGCGGCTACATGGATTCGCCCGGCACGCCCGGCGCCGCCCTGCCCATCGGCCTGCAGATCGCCGGCCAGCGCTTCGACGACCTGGGCGTGCTGCAGATGGCGCGCGCCTTCGAGCAGTTGCGCGGCCCGCAGCGTGCCTGGCCGGCCGTGCCCAGCAAGGCGTAAGCATCAATAAGCATAGCTGCTTGCGCTTGATAAACAACGATTTCAGATATTTTTCTATTTGAAATCCTTACGAGAAAGGCGCAAGCAGCTATTGTTTTTCCAGCATCCGTGTCATCGGACCGAGCGCCCAACGCCCCGCGGCCAACGGCAAACAGCCCCGCGCCGTAAAATCGGGCAGTGAACTTTCCTCTCAACCCCGATCTGCACTGCCACTCCACCACGTCCGACGGCACGCTGACGCCCGAGGAACTGGCGGCGCGCGCGGCGGCCAACGGGGTCGACCTGTGGGCGCTGACCGACCACGACGAAGTGGGCGGCCAGCAACGCGCCATCGACGCGGCGCAGGCCCACGGCATCCGCTACCTGACGGGCGTTGAAATCTCGGTGACCTTTGCCGATGCCACGGTGCACATCGTCGGTCTCGGGTTCGACCACACCGACCCGCGCATGGCCGAAGGCCTGGCCGACACGCGCGACGGGCGCGGCCCGCGCGCGGTGGAAATGGGCGAACAGCTGGCCAAGGTCGGCATCCACGGCGCCTACGAAGGCGCGCTGAAGTACGTCGGCAACCCGCGCCTCATCTCGCGCACGCACTTTGCACGCTTCCTGGTCGACTCGGGCGTGTGCCGCGACACCCCGGAGGTGTTCCGCAAATACCTCACCGAAGGCAAGCCCGGCTTCGTGCCGCACCGCTGGGCCCGGCTGGGCGATGCGGTGCAGTGGATCACGCAGAGCGGCGGCCTCGCCGTCATCGCGCACCCGGCGCGCTACAACTTCTCGCCCAACCTCGAGTACGCCCTGTTCAGCGAGTTCAAGCAGCACGGTGGCCAGGGCGTGGAGGTCGTCACCGGCAGCCACAGCGCCGCCGAGGCACTGCGCTACGCCGACATGGCGCGCGAGTTCGGCCTGGCCGCCTCGCGCGGCAGCGACTTCCACAGCCCCGACGAGAGCCACATCGATCTCGGCAAGCTGCCGCCGCTGCCCGATGGCCTGACGCCCGTGTGGCAACTGCTGGCCGGGCGCGTGCACTGAACTTGTTGATCATTCCGTCATACATGACAACGCTGGCGGCCCTCACCCCAGCCCCCGGATCAAGTCCGGGGCAGGCTCTCTCCCAGAGGGAGAGGGGGCTTTCTTTGGTGCGGCACGCGCTGAACCGTTGGCCGCCAGCGGATTTCAAGCCTTTTTGGGCTCCAGCGCTTGCTGTATAAGCGCCAAAAGCTATTATTTTAATAGTTAAACCAACACCATGACCCAGCTTTTCAGCGTCCACCCCGACAACCCGCAGCCGCGCCTGCTGAAGGCTGCCGCCGCGCTGCTGCAGCAGGGCGAGGTGCTGGCCGTGCCCACCGACTCCAGCTACGCGCTGGTCTGCCACCTCGACGACAAGGCCGCGGTCGACCAGTTGCGCCGCATCCGCGGGCTGGACGACAAGCGCCTGCTGTCGCTGATCTGCCGCGACCTGAGCGAGCTGGCCAGCTACGCGCGGGTGGACAACACGCAGTTCCGCCTGCTCAAGCTGGGCACGCCGGGGCCTTTCACCTTCATCCTGGAAGCCAGCAAGGAAGTGCCGCGCCGCGTCAGCCACCCGCACCGCAAGACCATCGGCCTGCGCGTGCCCGAGCACAAGGCGCTGCAAGCGCTACTGGAGTTGCACGGCGCGCCGCTGCTGGCCACCACGCTGATCCTGCCGGGCGACGATGAGCCGCTGAACGATCCCGACGAGATCATCGAGCGGCTCGACAGGCAGGTGGCCGGCGTCATCGACGCCGGCGCCTGCGCGCTGGAGCCCACCACCGTGGTCGACCTGAGCGGCGACGTGCCCGAGGTGCTGCGCCGCGGGCGCGGCGACCCGGCCGAACTGGGCTTGTGACGGTGCGCAAAGTCCTGAATTGATAGCTACCTGCGCAGTATCTGCGGCGATCAGAGCCTGATTTCTTCGAAAATCCTGTGTGGGAGCGGGCTTGCCCGCGATGCGGCATCGCGCACGTGTAGCGCTGCTTCGCGGGCAAGCCCGCTCCCACAGGCCCGCGATGCGGCCGCTGCCGGGCCCGCCGCCACGCAATGAGACAATCCAGCCCGTGGACATCGCCAACATCATCCAGACCATCGCCATCTACGCCCTGCCGGTGCTGTTCGCCATCACCGTGCACGAGGCGGCCCACGGCTACGTGGCGCGCCATTACGGCGATGGCACGGCCGCCTTCCTGGGCCGCGTCACGCTCAACCCGCTCAAGCACATCGACCCCATCGGCACCATCGCCATGCCGCTGTTCCTGTACGTGGCCACGGCAGGCAGCTTCCTGTTCGGCTATGCCAAGCCGGTGCCGGTGAACTTCGGCAACCTGCGCAACCCCAAGCGCGACATGATCTGGGTGGCGCTGGCCGGGCCAGCCAGCAACTTCATCATGGCGCTGGGCTGGGCCATCGGCCTGATCGTGCTGGCCGGCCTGGGCGTGCAGGAGCGCTTCTTCGTCGAGATGTGCCGCGCCGGCGTGCTGGTGAACGTGGTGATGTTCGCGCTCAACATGTTTCCGCTGCCGCCGCTGGACGGCGGTCGCATCGTCACCGGCCTGCTGCCGCCGCGGCTGGCCATTCCGTACAGCCGCGTCGAGCCCTGGGGCTTCTTCATCGTCATGGGCCTGATCGTGGCGGGCGTGCTCTCCACGCTGTGGATGCGCCCGGTGATGAGCCTGACCTACGGCGCGCTGAATCTGCTGCTCTCGCCCATCACGGCGCTGCTGCGCTGACGGCGCGCCGCCTCTTTCCTGTTTGCTCCTGTTTTCATTGCAGATGACTACCCGCGTCCTCACCGGCATCACCACCACCGGCACCCCGCACCTGGGCAACTACGTCGGCTCCATCCGCGCGGCGGTGCGCGCCAGCCGCCAGCCGGGCGTGCAAAGCTTCTATTTCCTGGCCGACTACCACGCGCTCATCAAGTGCGACGAGCCCGCGCGCATCCAGCGCAGCACGCTCGAGATCGCCGCCAGCTGGCTGGCCGCCGGACTGGACCCGGAGCACGTGACCTTCTACCGCCAGTCCGACATCCCCGAGATCCCGGAGCTGACCTGGCTGCTCACCTGCGTCACCGGCAAGGGCCTGCTGAACCGCGCCCACGCCTACAAGGCCATGCTGGACAAGAACGCCGCCGCGGGTGCCGACCCGGACAGCGACGTCAGCGCCGGCCTGTTCATGTACCCGGTGCTGATGGGTGCCGACATCCTGATGTTCAAGGCCCACCACGTGCCGGTGGGGCGCGACCAGATCCAGCACATCGAGATGGCGCGCGACATGGCGGCCAGCTTCAACCACCTGTACGGTGAACACTTGGTGCCGCCCGAGGCGCTGATCGACGACAACGTGGCCCTGCTGCCCGGCCTGGACGGCCGCAAGATGAGCAAGAGCTACGACAACACCATCGCCCTGTTCGGGCCGCGCGAGCAGCTGCGCAAGCAGATCATGGGCATCGTGACCGATTCGCGCGCACCGGGCGAGCCCAAGGACACCGAAGGCTCGGCGCTGTACCAGATCTACCGCGCCTTCGCCGACGATGCCGAGGCCGCGGCCTTTGCGCAGGCGTTTGCCGACGGCATCGCCTGGGGCGACGCCAAGCAGGCGCTGTTCGAGCGCATCGACGCCGAGATCGGCCCGATGCGCGAGCGCTACGAGCACCTGATGGCGCACCCCGAGGAAGTCGAGCGCCTGCTGCTGCGCGGCGCCGAGAAGGCGCGCGCCATCGCCACGCCTTTCATGGCGGCCTTGCGCCATGCCGTGGGCCTGCGGCCACTGCAGGCCACAAGCGGCGCCAAGCCGGCACAGCCAGCTACCAAAACCGCAGCAAGCTGCAGCTTCAAGCAATACCGCGAAGCCGATGGGCGCTTCTATTTCAAGCTGGTCGACGCCGCCGGCCAGTTGCTGCTGCAAAGCCGCGGCTTCGAATCGCCACGCGATGCCGGCCAGGCCGTCAAGCGCCTGCAGACCGAAGGTGCCGCGGCGCTGGCAACCCTGGCCGACCGGCTGGAGCTGCCCGCCGACGGCCCCGCACCGACGCTGCGCGAAGCCCTGCAGGCCCTGCAGGAAGCCCAGCAAGCGTGAACTATTGGGTACGCTGCCGTGCCCGGGCCCGCCTCACCCCGCCTCATGGCGCGACGGCTCAGGCACAATGGTTCGCACTAGAGAAAAAGTATTAGGAGAACCGGTTTGGCCATCTACGTTATCGATGATCACCCGCTGATGCGCGAAGCGGTGGTGATGCTGCTGCGGCGCGTTCGCCCCGGTTCCGATGTGGTGGAGCTGTCGCAGCTGTCCGAGCTGGACCGCGCGGTGGCCAGCAAGGGCGAGCCCGAACTGTTCTGCCTGGATCTGAAGCTGCCCGACACCGTGGGCATCTCCGGCGTCAAGCTGCTCAAGGGCCTGTTCCCCGACGTGCCGCTGGCCGTCATCTCGGCCACACCCGCCGCCGACGTGGAGGAATGGTGCCGCGAAGCCGGCGCCGATGTCTACATCGAGAAATCCGCCGGCGCCAGCGAGATCGCCACCGCGCTGCGCGCCATGCTGCTCACCGACAGCCAGTTCGGCGATCTCGAAGACGGCGAAGGCAAGGTCGACACCAAGCTGTCCAAGCGCCAGAAGCAGCTGATCTTGATGCTGGACGAGGGCCTGTCCAACCGCGACATCGCCGAGCGCCTGGGCATCAGCGAGCACACGGTGAAGGTGCACCTGTGGCGCCTGTTCCGCCGCCTGGGCGTCAAGAGCCGGACGCAGACCCTGCACTTTGCCCGGATGAATGGATTGCTGAGTTCCTGAAGCCCGGTGTCGCAGCCCGGGGCTCGGGCGGCACCAGCACGCGGAACACCGTGCCCAACCTCGGCTGCGAGCGCATCGACACCGGGTATCCCTGCCGGCTCGACAGCCGCTGCACGATGGACAACCCCAGGCCGAAGCCCTCCTCGGTACCGGCGGTCCTGACCTTGTAGAACTCGCCGAAGATCTGCCCCTGCTCGTGCGCGGCGATGCCGATGCCGGTGTCCCACACCTCGAACAGCACCGCATCGCCACGCCGGCGTGCCGCCAGCAGAATGCCGCCCTGCAGGGTGTAGCGGATGGCGTTGGCCACCAGATTGCCCAGGATGCGCCGCAGCAGGATCGGATCGGACTGCACCGTGAGCTGCGGCGACCGGATGCGCAGCGCCAGCCCCTTCTGTTGCGCCATCGGGCTGAACTGCACCTGCAGGTCGGACAGCAGTTCGGGCACGTCGATGGCGCGCACGTCGATGTCGAAGCGCCCCGCATCCAGCTTGACGAGGTCGAACAGCGAATCGAACAGCGCGTTGATGGCCTGGGTGGACTGCAGGATTTTCGGCCCCAGCTCGTGCACGAGCTCGGGCTCGTTGCTCAGCCACTCGGCGTAAATGCCCAGCGCGCTGACGGGCTGCTTCAGGTCGTGCGCGGCGCCGGCCAGGAAGCGGTCCTTGAAGCGCGAGGCCTCTTCGGCCAGGCCCTTCTGCTCGCGCAGCGAGTGGATGAGGCGCGCGTTGTGGTAGCTCAGGTCGATGCTCTCGCGGTACAGCTCGTGCAGCTGGCGCGCCATGCGCAGCAGCATCAGCCAGTAGACGCCCAGCACGGCCGGAAACCAGAAGTCGCGCCCCTGCGTCATGTGCTCGGGCCACACCACGATGATGGTGCCGACGCTGGCCGCCACGCAGGCCAGGAAGGTCCAGAGGAAAACGCGCGTGACTTGCAGGTGCGCCGACATCCAGGCCACGGCCACGCCGCCGACGCCTGCCGTCAGCATCCAGCACACCACTTCCGATTCGGGCGGCAGGCGGCCGTGGAACACCAGCGGCCACACGCCCCAGCTGATGGCGTTGAGCGGCCAGAACCAGCGGTGCCGGTGCAGATAGGCCAGCTGGTGGTCGATCTGGCCCTCGCGCGCCAGGCGCAGGAAGCCGCGCACCACGCGGTAGCGCACCACGGCCACCGCCAGCGAGGTGCCCAGCACGGCATACAGCACCGTGCGCAGCGCGTGCGACCAGCTCAGCCAGGCCAGCACCGCCACCACGGCCAGGGCCGCCCACTGCGAGGTGTCCACGCCGCGCATCACCGTGGCCATCTTGGTGGCCTCGACCCAGTCCGCCTCCGACACGCGGACGATGGCGTCGGCCGTCCGCCGCGCTGTCGTCGACGCCGAGTTCATGGTGCCCGCGCCCGCAGCCGCTGGCGCCCGGTCACGGCGCGGCGGCGCCGAAGCCCGCCGGCACGGCCACGTCGCCGCACTGCGCGCGGTGGCGCAGCGCGTGCTCCATCACCACCAGCGCCAGCAGCGCCTCGGCAATCGGCGTGGCGCGGATGCCGACGCAGGGGTCGTGGCGGCCCTTGGTGATCACCTCCACCGGCTGCCCCTCGGTGTTGAGCGAGGCGCGCGGCACCAGGATCGAACTGGTGGGCTTGATGGCGATGGCCACTTCCAGGTCCTGCCCGGTGCTGATGCCGCCCAGCACGCCACCGTCGCGGTTGCTCTCGAACGTGCCGCCGGGCAGCAGCGAATCGCCGTGCGCGCTGCCCTGGTGCGCCACGCTGGCAAAGCCGTCGCCGATCTCCACGCCCTTGACGGCGTTCAGGCCCATCAGCGCGTGCGCGATGTCGGCGTCCAGCCGGTCGTAGATCGGCTCGCCCAGGCCGACGGGCATGTGCCGCGCCGTCACGCGCAGGCGCGCACCGCAGCTGTCGCCGCGCTTGCGCAGGGCGTTCATGTAGTCCTCGATGGCGCTCACATCGGCCACGGGGGCGAAGAAGGGGTTGTTGGGCACGTGCTCCCAGCCTTCGAAGCCGATGGCCAGCTCGCCCACGTGGGTCATGCAGCCGTGGAAGGTGGTGCCGTGGCGTTCCTTCAGCCACTTGCGCGCCACCGCGCCAGCCGCCACCGTGGGCGCCGTCAGGCGCGCCGACGAGCGCCCGCCGCCGCGTGGGTCGCGCACGCCGTACTTACGCCAGTAGGTGTAGTCGGCGTGGCCGGGGCGAAAGCTCTGCGCGATGTCGCCGTAGTCCTTGCTGCGCTGGTCGGTGTTGCGGATCAGCAGGCAGATCGGCGTGCCGGTGGTCAGGCCCTGGTACACGCCAGAGAGAATCTCGACCTGGTCCGCCTCGTTGCGCTGGGTGACGAACTTGCTGGTGCCGGGACGACGACGGTCCAGCTCGGGCTGGATGTCGGCCTCGCTCAGGGGCATGCCGGGCGGGCAGCCGTCGATGACGCAGCCGATGGCCGGGCCGTGGGATTCTCCGAAGTTGGTGACGGCAAACAGGTTGCCGAGGGTGTTGCCGCTCATGCGCCGGATTATCGCCATCCGGCGGCGGCCGCAGCCGCCAGCTCAGCCCAGCCGCAGGTAGCGCGGCAGCAGCAGCGCCGCCTTGCGCAGGAATTCGTGCTCGTGCTGCGGCACCTCGATGGGCTCGAAGTCGAAATGGCACAGCGTGCCCTGCAGGTCGGCGCCGCTGTGCGTCAGCGGCAGGCCGATGTAGCTGTTCAGGATGCCCTGGTACGGGTGGCCGTTCAGCCGCGCGTCCTGCCCCGAATGGTCGATCAGCATGCAGCCGTCGCGCAGCACGAACTGGCAGAAGCTGCTCGTCAGCGGCACGGCCAGCAGCGCCTCGGGCGCGATTTCGCCAAGCTTGTCGAACAGGCCCACATTGTGCAGCGTGGCGTCGCGCAGCTGGTAGAAGCCAGTGAAGCGGTGCGGCACGCGCTGGTTCAGAAAGCGCAGGCCGGCGGCCAGGCCGTCCTGGTCCATGCAGGCGCGCAGGGCGAGCAGTGTGTGTCCATCTCGGGCTTGGCCATCCGCCGTGCCCTTCAGGCACGCTGCCGGCAGCGGGCGGGCAATATCGATATTGATAGCTGCCGGCGCCCGCTACAAGCCATTTTCAAAGCGATTTGGCTTGAAAGCATTGCATGGCGGGCGCAACCCACTATCAAAACAATACCAACGGATCAGGGCAGATTGGGCTCGGTGTGCTTCGAGCCGTCTTCCGGCCAGTCCTTGATGTAGGCCTTGAGCATGCGGTTCTCGAAGTTCTGCCGGTCCACCACCGTCTTGGCGACGTCGTAGAAGCTGACCACGCCCACCAGCTGGCGGTTCTCGATCACCGGCAGGTAGCGCGCGTGGTGGTCGAGCATCATGCGGCGCACCTCGTCCAGCTCGGTCTCCAGCGTGCAGATCAGCGGGCCGTCGTCCATGGCGCGGTAGACCGACGTGGTGCCGAAGCTGCCGCCGTTGCGCACCGTGGCCGCGATCACCTCGCGGAAGGTGAGCATGCCCACCACCAGCCCGTGCGACATCACCACCAGCGAGCCGATGTCCTTCTCGCTCATGATCTTCGCCGCGTCGGCCACGCTGTCCTCGGGCGTGATGGTGTAGAGCGCGTGGCCCTTCACCCGCAAAATATCGCTGACTTTCATTGCTGCTGCTCCGGTGTCGCCCGCGGGCGACTTTGGCCGGTGAATATAGCCCACAATGTCCGCTCGCCAAGGAGACAAGCCCATGCCCGGCCATGCCGATCCCGCCTTCGACACGCTGGCCATCCACGCCGGCGCCCAGCCCGACCCCGCCACCGGCGCGCGCGCCGTGCCCATCCACCTCTCGACCTCGTTCGTGTTCGATTCCAGCGACCACGCCGTGTCGCTGTTCAACCTGGAGCGCTCGGGCCACGTCTACAGCCGCATCAGCAACCCCACCTGCGCGGTGCTGGAGCAGCGTGTGGCGGCGCTGGAAGGCGGTATCGGCGCCATTGCCACCGCCAGCGGCCAGGCCGCGCTGCACCTGGCAGTCTGCACGCTGATGGGCGCGGGCGGCCACATCGTCGCCAGCACGGCGCTGTACGGCGGCAGCCAGAACCTGCTGCACTACACACTGCGCCGCTTCGGCATCGAGACCACCTTCGTCAAACCGGGCGACCTGGACGCATGGCGCGCCGCCATCCGCCCCAGCACGCGCCTGCTGTTCGGCGAGACGGTGGGCAACCCGGGGCTGGAGGTGCTCGACATCCCCGCCGTCGCGCAGATCGCGCACGACGCCGGCGTGCCGCTGCTGGTCGATTCGACCTTCACCACGCCGTATCTGCTCAAGCCCTTCGACCATGGTGCCGACCTGCTGTACCACTCGGCCACCAAGTTCCTCAGCGGCCATGGCACGGTGATCGGCGGCGTGCTGGTCGATGGCGGCAGCTTCGACTGGGACAAGGCATCGACAAGCGCCGCTGATGGCAGCGCGGGCAAATTCGCCGAACTCACCGAACCCTACGACGGCTTTCACGGCATGGTGTTCAGCGAGGAGAGCACCGTCGGCGCCTTCCTGCTGCGCGCGCGCCGCGAGGGCCTGCGCGACTTCGGCGCTGCCTTAAGCCCGCATTCGGCGTGGCTCATCCTGCAGGGCATCGAAACGCTGCCGCTGCGCATGGAACGCCATATCGCCAACACCGAAGCCGTGGTGCGCTTTCTGGCCGAACACTCCTTCGTCGCGCGCGTCGGCCACCCGCTGCTCGAATCGCACCCCAGCCACGCCATTGCCAACCGGCTGCTCAAGCACGGCGCCAAGGGTGCCGGCAGCGTGTTCAGCTTCGACCTGAAGGGCTCGCGCGAGCAAGGCAAGAAGTTCATCGAGACGCTGAAGCTCTTCAGCCACCTGGCCAACGTGGGCGACTGCCGCAGCCTGGTGATCCACCCCGCCAGCACCACGCATTTCCGCATGAGCGACGAGGCGCTGGCCGGCGCCGGCATCGGGCCGGGCACCATCCGTCTGTCGATCGGGCTGGAAGACCCGGCCGACCTGATCGACGACCTGAAGCGCGCCTTGAAAGCCGCGCAAAAGGCAGGAGCCTGACCATGCTCATCCAAGTCAACGGCGCCCCCGTCTACGCCTACACCGGCGGCAAGAGCTTCGATGCCGCCAAGCCCACCGTGGTCTTCATCCACGGCGTGCTGAACGACCACAGCGTGTGGATTCTGCAAAGCCGCTACCTGGCGCACCACGGCTGGAACGTGCTGGCCATCGACCTGCCCGGCCAGGGCAAGAGCGGCGGCCAGCCGCCCGCCAGCGTGGAAGAAGCGGCCGATGTCGTCCTCGCCCTGCTGGGCGCCGCCGGCATCGACCAGGCGGCGCTGGTGGGTCACAGCTTTGGCAGCCTGATTGCGCTGGAAGCCGCCGCGCGCTCGCCCGCGCACGTGAGCCACCTGGTGCTGGTGGGCACGGCCTTCCCGATGGCGGTGTCGCCGGCGCTGCTGGAGGCCTCGGTCAAGGCGCCCGAGAAGGCGATCGCCATGGTCAACACCTTCTCGCACAGCACGCTGTGCCCGCCGCCATCGGCGCTGGGGCCGGGCACCTGGCTGTACGGCGGCTCGCGCGCGCTGATGCGGCGCATGCTGGCCAGCAACACCGAGACCAACGTGTTCTACACCGGCTTCAAGGCCTGCGACAGCTACGCGGGCGGCGAGCAGGCGATGGCCGCGGTGCACTGCCCCACCCTGTTCCTGGTCGGCCGGCACGACCAGATGACGCCGCCGAAAGCCGCCAAGGCGCTGGCCGCGCACGCGCGGCTGTCGAAGATCGTCGAGGTGAACGCCGGCCACGCGCTGATGACCGAGGCGCCGGACGAGGTGCTGTTCGCGCTGCGCGACTTTCTGGCGGCCTGATCCTGTTTCGCGTCAAAAAAGACAGCTGCGCGCGCGCGGTGCGATGACGGAATGACCTCGCGGCGCTTCGATGACGGCGGCTGCGCCGCCATGATGCCAGCCAGGTGCGAGGCATTCCGCGCCTCACTGGTGTCATTTCGTCATTTCGTCATCACGCCGCGCAGCGGCGAAGTCATGGCGTCAGCCGTCAAAGGCCAACGCCTGGAGCACGAAACGGGCAGAGCTTGAAACGGCATGAACTGCGCAGGCGACACCATATACTCCCACACCACCACCCCGCCAGCGCCCGTTTTACTGGCGCTGGAGACATATACCCCACTATTTCACTGCCATCACGGCCGGGCGCAGCGCCACGCGCCGCGGCGCGCGTCACCCCGCCGGCGGCTTGGGCATGGGCGCGGCGGTCTCGCGCGGCGGCAGGATATCGGCCACCGTCATGCCGGCCAGAAAATCGTGCTCCCACCAGCCCGACAGCGCCTGGTCGGGCTTGAGCAGCAGCCGCTCGACCAGCGGCCGCAGCGGCTGCTGCGCGGGGTCGAACAGCAGCACGTGGCGCGGCTCCTCGTTCTCGGTGTGGGTGCCCAGCTGGCCCACCCAGTCCAGTTCGTCCAGCGCCTCCATCACCGGCGACAGTTGCAGCGTGTCCACCTTCAGCCAGTTGGCCAGCTGCGGCAGCGTCAGCCCGCGGGTCTGCGTGTCGCGCACGCGGGCCAGCGATTGCAGCACCTCGGTGGCGAGCTGAAAGTCCCACCCCGGCCCGCCGCCGCGGCGCGCCACGCCGCCCAGCAGGCTGGGCAGGTAGGCCGCGATGACGGCGCCGAACAGCACGATCAGCCACGACATGTAGATCCACAACAGCAGGATCGGCACCGTGGCAAAGGCGCCGTAGATCAGCGAATAGGTGGGAATGCGCGACAGATACAGCCCCAGCCCCCACTTGGCCAGCGCCATGCACACGGCCACGAACAGCGCGCCGGCCAGCGCGTGCTTCCACTTCACCGGCGTGTTGGGCACGAAGCGGTACAGCAGCGTCAGGCCGAACGTCATCAGCAGGAACTGCACCGTGTCCAGCGCCAGGTTCACGCCGCCGCCGATGTCGGGCAGCCAGCCGCGCGAGGCCGTGAGCACGTAGGAGCTGATGGCCAGGCTGGCGCCCATGACCAGCGGCCCCAGCGTGAGCGCCGCCCAGTACACCAGCACGCGCTGGCCCAGCGGGCGCTTGACCGTGACGCGCCAGATCTGGTTGAGCGTCTGGTCGATCGTCAGCACCAGCGACACGGCGGTGAAGGTCAGCACCGCAAAGCCCACCAGGCCCAGCTCGCTCGCCTTGCCGGCGAACTGCGTCAGGTAATCCAGCACGTTGCGCGCGATGCTGGCAGGGATCACGCTGCTGGCCAGCCACTGCTCCAGCGCCTCGCGCATCTGCGCAAAGACCGGAAACGCCGTGAACACCGACAGCACCACGGCAAAGAACGGCACCAGCGCCAGCGTGGTGGTGAAGGTGAGCGAGCTGGCCGTCAGCCCCAGGCGGTCCTGCTGAAAGCGCTCCCACAACGTGGCAGCGGTGGGCAGCACGGGGAAGTCCGTCACGTCGGTGACGAAGGACTGCGCGCGCGTCTTGAGCTGTTCCAGCTTCGACTTCATGCTGGGTATGATGCCACCGCCCATGCCGCCCCCCGCCGCCGCCGCACCCGCCACGCCCTCGCCCGCCGTCCGCGCCACCCGCAGCGTGGCCGTGGCCAGCCTGCTGGCGCTGTTCGCGCTGTGCCTGGCGTGGGAGCTGTGGCTGGCGCCGCTGCGGCCCGGTGGCTCGTGGCTGGCGCTGAAGGCACTGCCGCTGCTGCTGCCGCTGCCCGGCCTGCTGCGCCTGCGCATGCTGAGCTACCGCAAGACCGCGCTGTTCATCTGGCTGTATTTCGTCGAAGGCGTCGTGCGCGCCACCAGCGACCGCGCGCCCTCGGCGTGGTATGCGTGGGGCGAGGTGCTGCTGACCATCGTTCTGTTCGCTGCCTGCGCCGCGCATGTGCGGCTGCGCCAGCGGCAGGCGCGCGCGGCAGGGCTATCGGCAGCCTGCCCTCTTGACGGTTGCCAAAAGCATGACGGCGCGTGCCGCGCAAAGAAAGCCCCCTCTCCCTCTGGGAGAGGGTTGGGGTGAGGGCCGGCAGCGTGTCATGTATGACGGAATGGCCAACAGATTGATGAGACCTGTGGGAGCGGGCTTGCCCGCGATGGGGCGCCATGCTTCATGGATGCGCCCATCGCGGGCAAGCCCGCTCCCACAACATGATTTCAAGCCATTCAGGGCTCCAGCGCCCGTCCATCAAGCGCGAGCAGCTACTTATTTTGAAGCGCCATGACCACTGATACAGCTCTTCTCGACACCCTGCGCCAGGCCGTCGGCACCGGCCACGTGCTGACCGGCGATGGCCTGATCGGCTACGAGCAGGACTGGCGCCAGCGCGCGCGCGGCCGGGCGCTGGCGGTGGTGCGACCGGGCAGCACCGACGAGGTGGCGGCCGTGGTACGCGCCTGCGCGGCGGCCGGCGCCAGCATCGTACCGCAGGGCGGCAACACCGGGCTGGCGGTGGGCAGCGTGCCCGACGACAGCGGCACGCAGGTGGTGCTGAGCCTGCGCCGCATGGACGCCGTGCGCGCCATCGACGCCGCCAACCTGACGATCACGGTGGAGGCTGGCGGCATCCTGCAGAACCTGCAACAAGCCGCCGAGCAGGCAGGCTTCCTGTTCCCCCTCAGCATGGCCTCGGAAGGCAGTTGCACCATCGGCGGCAACCTGGCCGCCAACGCCGGCGGCACGCAGGTGGTGCGCTACGGCAATGCGCGCGAGCTGTGCCTGGGGCTGGAAGTGGTGACCGCGCAGGGCGAAGTGTGGAACGGCCTGAGCGGCCTGCGCAAGGACAACACCGGCTACGACCTGCGCGACCTGTTCATCGGCAGCGAAGGCACGCTGGGCATCATCACCGCGGCGACGATGAAGCTCTACCCGCTGCCCGCCGCCCGGCTCATCGCCTGGGCCGCCGTGCCCTCGATGCAGGCCGCCGTAGATCTGCTGGGGCTGGCGCACCAGCACCTGGGCGCGGGGCTGACAGGGTTCGAGGTGATGAACCAGTTTGCGCTCAGCCTGGTGGACAAGCACTATCCGCAGCAGCGCGTGCCGCTGTTCCGCACGTCGCCGTGGTGCGTCTTGCTGGAAAACTCGGATCACGAGAGCGAAGACCACGCCCGCACGCTGTTCGAGCGCCTGCTCGAAGCCGCGCTGGAAGCCGGCTGCATAAACGACGCCGTGGTGGCCGAGAGCCTGTCGCAGGCGCAGGCCCTGTGGCACATCCGCGAGAGCATTCCGCTGGCGCAGGCCGAGGAAGGACTGAACATCAAGCACGACATCAGCGTGGCGGTGTCGCGCATCCCCGCCTTCGTGGCCGAGACCGATGCGCTGCTGGCGCAGGCCATCGCCGGCGTGCGGCTGGTCGACTTCGGCCATCTGGGCGACGGCAACCTGCACTACAACGTGCAGGCGCCCGAAGGCGGCGATGCCAAGGCCTTCTTGCGCGAGCAGGAGGAGCGCATCAACACGCTGGTGTTCGACGCCGTGGCGCGGCACGGCGGCTCGATCAGCGCCGAGCACGGCATCGGCAGCCTGAAGGCCGCCAAGCTGCCGCACTACAAGTCACCGGTGGCGATGCGGATGATGCGCGCGCTCAAGCAGGCGCTGGATCCGCAGGGCATCCTGAATCCGGGGCGGGTGCTGGCAGAAAGCGCGTCCCGCCCGCTGTAGGTGCGGGCTGGCCCGCGATCGGCATCTCTGCGGGGCCGGCCGCCGGATCACGGCCAGGGCCGCGGCTACAGAACCGGCGTCAACGCCCGCGTCATGTACACCGCCTCGGCGCCATAGCTTTCCAGCGCAGCGTCCGCGACCGCAGGTGCGAAGCCGTGGCGTTGCCAAAAGGCGCCCGTGCCCTGCACCGATACCAGCGCGGCATGGTCCATGCCTTCGGCGCGCGCCTGCTGCCAGGCCGCGCCCAGCAAGGCCTGCGCCAGCCCGCGACCGGCGTGGGACGGGTGCACCGCCAAGTCGTGCAGGTACAAGGTATCGGGGGTATCGCGCGCGGCGAAGTCACCGTGCAGCGGCGTGACGGCGCCGCGCGCCGACCAGTAGGCAGCCAGGTAGGCCAGCAGCACGCCGTCGTCGCCGCGCACCGCCAGGCTGCATTGCGCGGAGTTTGCCAGGCGGCGGACATAGACCGCGGCGCCTTCCAGAAACTCGGCGTCATAGCAGGCCGCCTGCACAGCCAGCAAATCGGGCACGTCGGAGGGCCCCAGCGGCTGAGGCTGCCAGCGCATCGGCCTTGCCCTCATCGGCTCAGGCGCCCCCGCACCGCTGCGGCCAGCCGCGTTCAACGCCCGGCTTTGCCCGGTGCGTAAGGCTTGGCGCGCGGCGCACCGGCGCGCGCAGCAGGGCGGCCGGCCGGCTTGAAGGAACTCTCTTTTTTATAGCTGCCAGCGCCCGACGGACGGGCGTCGAAGGGCGATTTCTCTTTGAAGCCACCGCCGATCTGCTTGGGGCCGCGCGACTCGCCAAAGCCACGGCGCGGCGCACCGCTGCGTGCGCCGGGTCGACCACCACCGCCCTTGCGTGCGGGCGGGCGCTGCTCCTGGATCGGCGGGAAGAACTTGGTCGGCTCCAGCCCGTCGATGGTGAGCGGGCGGAAGTGCTGCTGCGTGTAGGCCTCGATGTCGGCCAGGCGGCGGCGGTCGCGGAACTCGGCCAACGTGATCGCCAGGCCGTCGCGCCCCGCGCGGCCGGTGCGACCGATGCGGTGGGTGTAATCCTCGGCCTTCATGGGCAGGCCGAAGTTGATCACGTGCGTGATGGTCGGCACGTCGATGCCACGCGCGGCCACGTCGGTGGCCACCAGGATCTGCACGCGGCCATCGCGCAGCGCGCCCAGGCGGCGGTTGCGCACGGCCTGGCTTAAAGCGCCGTGCAGCGACACGGCGGCAAAGCCGGTCTGCTGCAGTTCCTCGGCCAGTTGCTCGCATTCGATCTGCGTGCAGGCGAACACGATGGCCTGGTCGATGCCCGGATCGCGCAGCCAGTAGTCGAGCAGGCGGCGCTTGTGTTCGGGGCTGTCGGCCCAGTACAGCTCTTGCCGGATGTTGGCGTGGCTTTGCTGCGGCGTGTCCACCTGCACCTTCTGCACCTTGCTGCCGCCGTCGTGCATCACGCGCAGCGCCAGTTGCTGGATGCGCGGCGCGAACGTGGCGCTGAACATCATGGTCTGCTGGCGCTGCGACGTGAGCTGGTGCACCTCGGCCAGCGCGTCGGCAAAGCCCAGGTCGAGCATGCGGTCGGCCTCGTCCATGACGAGAAAGCGCACCTGGTCCAGCTTGATCTGGCCGCTGCCGGCCAGGTCGAGCAGGCGGCCGGGCGTGGCCACCACCAGGTTGGCGTTCTGCAGCTTGGCGATCTGCAACTGGTACGGCATGCCGCCCACGATGGTGGCAATGCGCACGCCGCGGCAGTGCTTGACCAGGTCGATGGCATCGGCCGCCACCTGCTGCGCCAGCTCGCGCGTGGGGCACAGCACCAGCGCGCCGGGCACGGCGGGCTTGAACTTGCGCGCATCCAGCGGGCTGCGGCGGCGCGGCTTCTTGGGCGCGGGCTCGCCGGCGGCCAGGGCGGCGGCGACCTTGGCGTCCCAGGCGGCTTTCTCGCGCGCGGCTTCCTCGGCCTGCATGCCGATCAGGGTGTGCAGCACGGGCAGCAGGAAGGCGGCTGTCTTGCCGCTGCCGGTCTGGCTGCTGACCATGAGGTCGTTGAAGCCTTCGGCGTGCGGCTCGAGCGCCAGCGGAATGGCGCGCTGCTGCACGGCGGTGGGCTCGGTGAAGCCCAGGTCGCGCACGGCGGCCAGCAGCTCGGGCGCCAGGCCCAGGGCGGCGAAGCGGTCTTGATTGGGTTCGTCAGCTGCGGTCTCGATGGCTGACGGCGTGGTGTCGGCGGTGGCCAACAGGTCTTTTTCCTCGAAAGAGGCCATTTTGAATCTCTGCTTTCCCGCATGCCACGGCACGCACACCAAAGGTGCGCGGGCCACGACAGGCGTCAAATGGTGGGCGATGAAAAACGCCCGGGTAACACGGATCGCGACCCACCATCTGACAACGCCGACCGGCTTGCCGCGCCCAAAAAGCGCGGCGGCGGTGCGGGAGACAGGCCACCGGAATCTGAAAAAACCCGGTGCCGATAACGTGGCTGCGCGGTGCGCACACCAAGGTGGTGTGCCTGCCCGGCAGCCCGTGCGAGAAGGAAGATTGCGGCTGCTCTCACGTCTTGCGACGTGCATCCGCGCCAAGCATGGCTGTCTGGCGCGAAGCCCACGATTCTCGCACGAATGCGCGCGGATGGCAAATGCGGCGAACACGGCCGCTCTGGATTCAGGAGCTTGCCGCGCTTGGCTGGCGCGGAACCGGCGGCCGGTGGATGGGTGTGGTGCAAGTGCCCCCATGGCGCGTTGCACATGCGGACGCACGTCGTGCCACCAAAAACAAGCGATAGCCATTTGGCGCGGCATGGCAGTCCTGAAAAAGAAGCTGCTAGCGCCCGATGTGCGGGCGCTGGGCGTTTTTTGCCATGTAAAAAATTTTCAGAGGTCCCCCCCTGTTCATCCGTGCCACTCGCGCGCACGGTGACGAATGGCCAATGACTTCGCTGCGCTTCAACGACCAATGGCAACGCCTCGTTTGTCATGCCGGCGCCAGCCGGCGTCATTCGTCATTCGTCATTCGTCATTCGTCATTCGTCATTCGTCATTCGTCATTCGTCATTTCAAGTCCGCCACCTGCCGCGCGTGCGCCACCAGCTTGCTCAGCATGCGGTCGAACTGGGCCTGCTCGGCGGGGCTGAGGCAGGCCACGATCTCGGCGTTGCGGCGGTGGATGACCTTCATCAGCCGGTGGTACAGCGCCTCGCCCTCGGGCGTGAAGCTCAGCACCACGCCGCGTGCGTCGTCCGGGTCGGGCTGCTTGCGCACCAGGCCGCGCAGCACCAGCGCCTGCGCGGCGCGGCTGGCCTGGCCCTTGTCCACGTTGGCGGCGTAGGCCAGGTGCTGCACCGACAGCGGCGCGAACGCGCCCACCGCCGTCAGGCAGCGGCCCTCGCCCAGCGACAAATCGGTCACCGCGCCGTAGGCCGCCAGCGTGACCTTGTCGGTCAGTTTCTGCAGGCTGTGCAGGCGGTGGGTGTAGGTGTCGCCCAGCGGGCGGGTGCCCTGGCGCGGCCGCGCCGGCGGCGCAGCAGGGGCGGTGGAACGCGGACCGGAACGGGGGCGTGAAGGCAAGGCTTGACCCATCTCAACAATGGTTGCGTGCGCAACCAATTACAGGAATAATAGTGCATCTTTGCACAAGCGCCGGCGCCGCGGCGCGCACCCCCAGGAGACACGATGCACCAGCCGACGACCGAGCCGCGCCCGTCGATCTATTACGACTACCGCGTGCATGCGCCCTGGCTACCCTCGCAGCACGGCGCGCAGCCGCGCCACAAGGTGGTGATCGCCGGCTCCGGCCCCGCGGGCATGGTGGCCGCGCTGGAGCTGGCGCGCCATGGCGTGCCCAGCGTGCTGGTCACGGCCGAGCTCCAGGTGTCGCAGGGCAGCCGCGCCATCGTGTTCACGCGCCGCTCGATGGAGATCCTGCAGCAGGTGGGCACCGCCCAGCGCATGACCGAGAACGGCCTGCCCTGGCGCTTCGGCAACTCGATTTACAAGGGCCAGACGGTGTTTCGCATGGAGGCGCCGCACAGCGCCGACGACCGCTTCTTTCCCATGCTGAACATCCAGCAGCAGTACATGGAGGAATACCTGATCGACGCCTGCGCCGCCAGCGGGCTGATCGACTTCCGCTGGGGCAACAAGGTGGTGAAGGTGGCGCAGCAGAGCGACCACGCCATCGTCACCATCGACACGCCCGAAGGCGAATACGTGCTGGCCACCGACTGGCTGATCGCCGCCGATGGTGGCCGCTCCAGCATCCGCGAAGGCCTGCAGCTGAAGATGGAAGGCGCCTCGTACGAGGGCCTGTTCGTCATCGCCGACATCCGCATCGACCTGCCCTTCCCCACCGAGCGGCTGGCCTTCTTCGACCCCACCTGGAACCCCGGCAACACCATCCTGATGCACCGCGAGCCGCACGGCATCTGGCGCGTCGACTATCAGCTGCCGCCGGGCGAGAAGCCCGAGGACGCACTGAAGCCCGAATCGCTGAAGGCCCGCATCGACGCGCAACTGGCCATGATCGGCCATGGCGGCACGCCGTGGGAGATGGACTGGTGCTCGGTCTATTCGGCCCGCACGCTGACGCTGCCCGACTACGTGGTCGGCCGCGTGCTGTTCACCGGCGATGCGGCGCACCTGCTGCCGATCTTCGGCGTGCGCGGCGCCAACACCGGCTTTCAGGACGCGCAATCGCTGGCCTGGCACCTGGCCTTCGTCATCAAGGGCCTGGCCAGCGAAAAGCTGCTGGCCAACCACAGCGCCGAGCGCGTGGGCGCCGCGCGCGAGATCATCGACGAGGCGGGCAAGAGCACGCGCTTCATGGCGCCGCCCACGCGCGGCTTTCGCGTCCTGCGCGATGCGGTGCTGTCGCTGTCGCGCACGCAGGACTTCGTGCGCCCGCTCTACCACTGGCGCACCTCGCGCCCGCACGAGTACACGCACTCCATGCTCAACAGCCCGGGCGACGACAACGCCCTGTTCACCGCCGGCCCGGCGCACGGCGCGCCGCCGCAGAACGTGCGCCTGGGCGCGGACGATTTCCTGCTCGACCACCTGGGCGGCGGGTTCGATCTGCTCTACTTCACCGACGCTGCCAGCCTGCCGCAGCCGCTGCAGGACGTGATCGCCGAAGTGCGCGGCCGTGGCGTGCCGGTGCGCGTGACCGCTGTGGGCAGCGCCACGCCAGTGCAGGGCGCCGATCAGACCTTCGCCGACGCCGACGGCCACTTCCGCCAGCGCTACGGCATCAGCGCCAGCGGCGGCGCCTACCTGCTGCGGCCCGACCAGCACGTGTGCGCGCGCTGGCTCACACTGGATGCCACGCGCCTGCAAGCCGCCTTCCACCAGGCACTGCCGCAATGAGAATGGAGACCCGCATGAACGCGAAAACCCAAGCCCTCAGCATCCCCGACCTGGAAACCGTGTACGACGTGCTGGCCCAGGCCATCGACCAGGCCGGGCCGGAGAAGGCCGAGCTGTTCCTCGTCAAGCTCGCCCTGCTCAACGCCAATGCGCTGGCCCAACCCGAAACCGTGCGGCAGCACATCCAGGCCGCGCTGCAAGACCTTTGACCCCCGCCACCCTCTCACCATCCGAAGGAGACAAACCCATGGCCCTCATCGAAAAAATCCACCACGTCGCCTACCGCTGCAAGAACGCCAAGCAGACCGTGGAGTGGTACCAGAAGTACCTCGACATGGACTTCATCCTGGCCATTGCCGAGAACGAAGTGCCGTCGACGAAGGAGCCGGACCCGTACATGCACATCTTCCTGGACGCCGGCAACGGCAACGTGCTGGCCTTCTTCGAGCTGCCCACCCGGGCCGAGATGCTGTCGCCCGCCGATGCCAACACGCCCGCGTGGACGCAGCACCTGGCGCTCAAGGTCGATTCGGTCGACACCATGCTGAAGGTGAAGCAAAAGCTCGAGGCCGACGGCATCGAAGTCATCGGCCCCACCGACCACACCATCTTCAAGTCGATCTACTTCTTCGACCCCAGCGGCCACCGCCTGGAGCTGGCCGCCAACACCTCGACGCCCGAGATGGACAAGGAACTGGACCGCGTGAAGTGGGACATGCTGAACGAGTGGGACCGCACCAAGAAGGCGCCCGAGCATGCGCGCTGGATGCACGACGGGACTGGCAAGGTCGGCGCGCATTGACCCGCCGGCGCGTCCGTCTTTCACCGATCTCACCACGCCCTGAAGCCCCCTCTCCCGCTCGCGGGAGAGGGTTGGGATGAGGGCTCGGCATCCACCGCCCCCGCGGCCCCATGCCCAGCTCACCCCGCCTTTCTGCGAGTCCCCCATGACCCCACTGAACGAAACCCACGACCCCAATCTGACCAGCTGGGTCGCCTCCGCCAACGACGGCCAGACCGACTTCCCGATCCAGAACCTGCCCTTCGCCATCTTCCGCCGCCAGGGCAGCAGTGAGGCGTGGCGCGGCGGCGTGGCCATCGGCGACCAGATCGTCGACATGGCCGCCGCCGTGCAGGCCGGCGTGTTCAACGGCGAGGCCCTGGCAGCGGCGCAGGCCGCGGCTGAACCGACGCTGAACAATCTGATGAGTCTGGGCCCGCAGCCCTTGTCCCACCTGCGCAAGGTGCTATCGAAAGCATTGCAAACTGGCTCGTCGCAGCAAGCCGCGCTGCAAGCCTGCCTGGTGCCGCAAGCGCAGGCCGAATACAGCCTGCCCGCGCGCATTGGCGACTACACCGACTTCTACACCTCGGTGCACCACGCCACCAACATCGGCAAGCAGTTCCGCCCCGACAACCCGCTGCTGCCCAACTACAAATGGGTGCCCATCGGCTACCACGGCCGCAGTTCCAGCATTGGCATCTCGGGCCAGGCCTTCAAGCGCCCCAAGGGCCAGGTCAAGCCGCCCGACGCCGACGTGCCCGTGCTGAAACCCAGCGCGCGCATGGACATCGAGCTGGAAATGGGCGTGTTCGTCGGCCAGGGTAACGCGCTCGGCGAGCCGGTGACGATGGCCGAGGCCGAAGACCACATCTTCGGCCTGGTGCTGTTCAACGACTGGTCGGCGCGCGACATCCAGCCATGGGAATACCAGCCGCTCGGCCCCTTCCTGGCCAAGAACTTCGCCTCCACGGTGTCGCCCTGGGTGGTGACGATGGAAGCGCTCGCCCCCTTCCGCGCCCCCTTCAGTCACCCGGAAGGCGACCCGCAGCCCCTGCCCTACCTGAGCAGCGCCGCCAACAGCGCGCAGGGCGGGCTCGACATCGAACTCGAAGCACTGATCCTGACCGACAAGATGCGCGCCGCCGGCGCCGCGCCCGAGCGCATCACCCGCACCAACTACAAGCACGCCTACTGGACCGCCGCGCAGATGGTCACGCACCACACCGTGAACGGCTGCAACCTGCGGCCCGGCGACCTGCTGGGCACCGGCACGCTGAGCGGCCCCACCCTGGACCAGGCCTGCGCGCTGATCGAGCTGACCACCGGCGGCAAGAACCCGATCCAGCTCGCCAACGGCGAAAGCCGCACCTGGCTGGAGGACGGCGACACCATCGTGCTGCGCGGCTGGTGCCAGAAGGAAGGCGCCGCGCGCATCGGCTTTGGCGAATGCGTGGGCACGGTGCTGCCCGCGGCGGCCTGACGGCGCAGCCCACCCGCTCGCCTTCGGGGCGGTGACGAGCCATGTTGGAGAGCGGGGCGCCAGCGCTGCAGGGATCACATACTCCCTGCATAGATACCCGCTGGCGCCCGACTGACGGGAGCTTGACATTGATACCCCCTATTGACTGACTGAGAACCTATGGGAGCGGGCTTGTCCGCGTGAAGCACTATTGCTGGCGATGCGCCCATCGCGGGCAAGCCCGCTCCCACAAAAGAAACTGGCCCGGCCCAGAGCCACCCACATTTGACCGCCAAGTCCAGCTCTCTTAAACTAGTCATCTACCTAGTTTGATTGGAGGTGACCATGCACGCTTGGCCGGTTCAGGATGCGAAGGCGCGCTTCAGCGAGTTTCTGGACGCCTGCCTGTCTGAAGGCCCGCAGATGGTGACCCGGCGCGGCGCAGAAGCGGCCGTGCTGGTGCCCGTCGACGAATGGCGGCGCCTGCAGCACGCCGCGCGTCCTTCGCTGAAGCAGTTGCTGCTGTCCGACGAGGCACGCACCGATCTGCTGCTGCCCCCGCGTGGCCGCGCGCGGCGCCGCCCGGTGCCGGTGGCCGAGTGATGTACCTGCTCGACACCAACGTCGTCTCCGAGCTGCGCCGACCGCGGCCGCACGGCGCGGTGCTGGCGTGGCTGCAGTCGGTGGACGATGCACAACTGTTTCTCTCGGCCGTCACGCTGGGCGAGATCCAGGCCGGCATCGAACTGACGCGCGAACAGGACGCGACCAAGGCCAGCGAGATCGAGACCTGGCTCGACCAGGTGGCGGCTGCCTACAACGTACTGCCGATGGACGCGGCGCTGTTGCGCGACTGGGCCAGGCTGATGCATCGCCGTTCGGACACACTGTACGAAGACGCCATGATCGCCGCCACGGCGCGCGTGCACGGCCTGACGGTGGTCACGCGCAACGTGGCCGATTTCAAGGCGCTGGGCATGGATGTGCTGAACCCCTTCGTCACGCCCCGCTCCCCTGGTGCAGCGCCTTGACACTAGCCACGCCACCCCGCCGCATCGCCCACCTCGACATGGACGCCTTCTACGCGTCGGTCGAATGGCTGCGCTATCCGCAGCTGAAGGGTTTGCCGATGGTGATTGGCGGCGGGCGGCGGCGCGAGGATGAACTGATCGCACGCCTGAACACCGAGCGCCCCGAACGCAGCTGGACCGCCGCCGACCTGGCCGACATTCCGGTCGATTTCTTCCCGCTGCTGCGCGACTACGTGGGCCGCGGCGTCATCACCACGGCCAGCTACGCCGCGCGCCCGTTCGGCATCGGCTCGGCCATGGGCTTGATGAAGGCCGCCAGGCTGTGCCCGCAGGCCATCCTGCTGCCAGCCGATTTCGACGAATACCGGCGCTGTTCGCGCGCCTTCAAGCAGGTCATCCAGGGCATCGCGCCGGTGATGGAAGACCGCGGCATCGACGAGGTGTACATCGACTTCACCCACGTGCCCGGCGGCCAGCGCGAGGGCGGGCGCGTGCTGGCGCGGCTGATCCAGAAAAGCATCTTCCAGGCCACGGGCCTGACCTGCTCCATCGGCGTGGCGCCCAACAAGCTGCTGGCCAAGATGGCGAGCGAGTTCAACAAGCCGAACGGCATCAGCATCGTGCACGAGGCCAATCTGCAAACACTGATCTGGCCCCTGCCCTGCCGCAAGATCAACGGCATCGGCCCCAAGGCCGACGCGAAGCTGCAAGCCCACGGCATCACCACCATCGGCGAGCTGGCCGCGCGCGAGCGGTCGTGGCTGGTCGAGCACTTCGGCCGCAGCTACGGCGCCTGGCTGCACGACGCCGCGCACGGCCGCGACGAGCGCCCGGTGGTGACCGAAAGCGAGCCCGTCAGCATGAGCCGCGAAACCACCTTCGACCGCGACCTGCACGCCGTGCACGACAAGGCCGAACTGGGGGCCATCTTCACGCGGCTGGCCGAACAGGTGGCGGCCGACCTGCAGCGCAAGGGCTACGTCGGCAAGACCATCGGCATCAAGCTGCGCTACACCGACTTCAAGATCGCCACGCGCGACACCACCGTGGCCGAGCACACCAACGACGCGCGCCGCATCCGCCAGGTGGCGGGGCAGTGCCTCAAGCGCGTGCCGCTCGACCGCCGCCTGCGCCTGCTGGGCGTGCGTGTGGGCTCGCTGGTGAAGGCTGCGGAGCTGGCGGGGGCCAAGTCTTCAGAAGAAGACCTGGACCTGCCGCTGTTTCAGTAAGCGCTGACAGCTATCTTTTTACAAGCATCCAGGCGCTGCAAGCACTGCGGGAGCACTGTGCCTGGCCGCGTAGTCCCTCACGCGATTGCGCCCGCCCCGCCAAGCGCACTACAGTGCGCGCATGAACACTCCCACCCTCACCTGCTTCCAGCTCACCATCACCGACCACGTCGCCCACCTGGTGCTCAGCCGCCCCGAGGCGATGAACACCATGGGCCCCGTCTTCTGGCGCGAGCTGGACGAGGTGCTCGACCACATCAACAAACGCGGACAGGCGCGCGCCCTGGTGCTCTCCAGCACCGGCAAGCACTTCTCGGCCGGCATGGCGCTTGACGTGTTCGGCGGCGCCATCCAGATGGACGACGCCAGCCCCGAAGGCCGCGCCGCCATCGCCGACCTGCTCGGCGGGCTGCAGGCCACCTTCACCAGGCTGGAGACACTGCGCATCCCCGTCATTGCCGCCATCCACGGCGGCTGCATCGGCGGCGCGGTCGATCTGGTCACGGCCGCGTGCATCCGCTACGCCACGGCGGACGCCTTCTTCTGCATCCAGGAGATCAACATCGGTATGGTGGCCGACGTGGGCACGCTGCAGCGCCTGCCGAAGCTTGTGCCGCTGGGCGTGGTGAAGGAACTGGCCTACACCGGCCGCCGCATGCCCGCCGCCAGGGCGCGCGAGGTGGGCCTGGTCAACGAAGTGTTCGACACGCCCGAGGCCTGCCTGGCCGCCGCCCTGCAGTGCGCGAAAGAGATCGCCGCCAAGCCGCCCGTGGCCATCTGGGGCACCAAGCAGGTCATTCACTACGCGCGCGACCATTCGGTGGACGATGCCCTGCGCCAGATGGGCTGGGTGCAGGCCGCCATCTGGAGCAACACCCACGTGTGCGAGGCCGTGACGGCGATGAAGGACAAGCGCGAAGGGCGCTTTCCGCCGCTGGCCGAGCTGCGCGACTTTGGTGCCTGAGGCACGTTGACCAAGGAGACCAACAGATACTCCCCATATAGGCATACCTTAGCGCCCGAATTTTCTGAGCAAAAAGCACATACTCCCCCATAAGACAATACAGTCACCCCTTGTGGGAGCGGGCTTGCCCGCGATGGGGCGCATCTGTTGAAACCATCGCCCATCGCGGGCAAGCCCGCTCCCACAGAAAAAGAACGGGGCGGACACTTGACCTGCTACAGGGACACCACCGGTGCGCGCGCCGTCCCGCCACGAAGAAGCGCCAGCCACCGCGACACTTGGGCCAGCGCGCCCAGCGGCATCAACCCGCGCGCGGCGCCGAGCCCTCGACGCGCAGCTTCATCACCGTGATGGCGCCGGTGGGCACCACCATCACCGCGTTGGCCACCATCAGCGGCAGGTCTCCGCGCAGCCAGCCATACACCAGCCGCAGCACCGGGGCGATGGTGATGATGACGTAGGTGGACAGCGAGACGCCCGAGACGTCGCGCGTCTTCCAGGCGCGCCACAACTGCGGCACGAAGGACGATGTGGTGAAGCAGGTGGCCACCAGGCCCAGAACATCGAGTGCCGTCACAACGCTCCCTCCACGCTTCCGGGTATTGACAGGATGATCGACCCACTATGTGATCGCTGCATGCCGGTTTTTCTACGTGAATGCACTTCGCTGCGATGACTGCATCTGCCTCCCCACCGCCGCGCGCCTTCGTGCTGGGCAATTTCGTGCAGGCCTGCTGCTGGCAGGTAGCACGCCTGCCGGCTCCGGGCGAGACGCTGCAGGCGCACGGCTTTCACAAGGAGGCCGGTGGCAAGGGGCTGAACGTGGCGGTGGGCCTGCAGCGGCTGGGCGCGCGGGTGCAGACGCTGATCGGCTGCGGCCAGGACGCCGCGGCCGACGAGCTGCTGGCGCTGCTGGCCACCGAGGGCGTGGATGCCACGCACGTGCATCGCCTGCCCGGCCCCTCGGGCTGGGGCGCAGGGCTGATCGGCGCTGATGGGCACAACACCATCGCGGTGTACCCCGGCGCCAACGGGCTGCTGACGGCGGCGCATGCCGAGGCGGCGCGCAGCGCCATCGAAGCGGCGGCGCTGGTCTGCGGCCAATTCGAGACCGCGCTGCCCGCCGTGCAGGTGGCGCTCGAGATCGCCCACCGGCAAGGCGTGCCCACGGTGCTGAACCCCTCGCCCTGGCAGGCGCCGCCGGCCGCGCTGCGGTCGGCCACGCACACGCTGATCGTGAACGAGTTGGAGGCCGCAGGCCTGCTGGATGCGCCTGCACTGCTGACACTGGCCGTGGCCGACATCGCGCGTGCCGTGCGGCAGCGGCAACAAGCGCTGGCCATCGCTTGGCCGGCGCTGCGGCGGCTGGTGGTGACGCTGGGCGCGCGCGGCGCGCTGGGCGCCGAACGCGGCGACGATGGCGGCTGGCGCCTGGTGCACGTGCCCGCGCCCGCCGTCGACGCGCTGGACACGGTGGGCGCTGGCGACGGCTTTGCCTGCGGCTACGTCACGGCCGTGCTGGCCGGGCAGGCGCTGGGCACGGCGCTGGTGTGGGGCAATCTGTGCGGCGCCCATGTGGCGGCGCGGCGCGGCGTGCTGGATGCGCTGCCGTTCGCGGCACAACTGGAAGGGCTGCTGGCCGGCCCCTGGCCGCCGCCCGAGAAACTCACTTTTTAGGAGCTGCCTGTGCATGCCCCATCAGGGGTTGAGCTGCATCCGATACACATAGGCATCGCCGCGGAAAGTGCCTTCGACGTACTCGACCAGCGCGCCGCCCACGTCGCGCGTCATGCGCTTGAACAGCAGGCAGGGCTGGGGCTGCTCGAAGCCGAAGGCGGCCGATTCGGCGTCGGAACTGAGCACGGCCTCCACCGTCTGCTCGGCGCCGCCCAGGGTGACGCCGCACAGCTGCTTGAGCCGCTCGTAGGCCGAGCCGCCGCCGTCCCACTCGGCCATGATGGGGGCCAGCGTGAGGTCGTACCAGGCCAGCTCGCGCGTCATGGGCACGCCGTCGGCCTCGCGGACGCGCTCGATGTGCAGGAACAGCGCGTTGGACGGGCGCTGGAAGATCGAGGCCATGCGCCGGTCGTGCACCACCTCGCACACCAGCAGCGTGGTGGAGGCGAACTTGCCCAGCTCGCGCATTTCCTCGGTGAAGCCCTTGAGCCGGCCCAGCGTGGGCTCCACGCGCTCGGGGCGGCGCACCACGCTGCCGGCGCGGCCACGGCCGCCGATGCGCTGGTCGTGGCGCAGCTGGTCGTAGCTGCGCTTGACGGTGGAGCGGCTGACGCCCAGCGTCTCGGCCAGTTCGCGCTCGGGCGGCAGGCTGGTGCCCGCCTGCAGGGTGCCGGAGGTCAGCAGGTCATCCAGCTGGATGTAGAGCTGGCGCCACAGGGGCTCGGGCGCGTGGTTGTCGATGTGGAGCGAAGCAAAGTGGGCAGACATGAAGACCAAAACCTCGTGATACTTCCAACGGATTGGTGAAGATCGTGCCGGAGCCGGCCCGCGGCGCGTTTTGGCACGATCACGCGATTATCCCCGCTTGTGTCAGTTTGACGTAACGCGCCCGGCTGGCCACCCCATGAAACAGTGCACGGACTTGGCCCCGAACGTCGTTTATTGGCGCGCCGTGCGCACGTTGGCGGGGGGCTTGGCCGGATGGCTGGTGCGCCAGGGGTTGATGTCGAGCCCGCCGCGGCGCGTGTAGCGCGCGGTCACGCTCAGCTTGGCGGGCCGGCAGCGTTGCCAGATGTCCATGAACATGCGCTCGACGCAGTGCTCGTGGAAGTCGTTGTGGTTGCGAAAGCTGATGATGTAGCGCAGCAGCCCGGCCTGGTCGATCTGCGGGCCGGCGTAGCGGATCTGCACGCTGCCCCAGTCGGGCTGGCCGGTGACGGGGCAGTTGCTTTTCAGCAGGCGGCTGGTCAGCGTTTCTTCCACCGGCTGCTCGTCGAACACTGCGGTCAGCAGCTCGGGCGCCGGCTGCTCATACACGTCGCAGTCGATGTCGAGGCGGTCGAGGCTCAGGCCGTCCAGCTCATGCACCGCCTCGCGGTCGAAGTCTTCCGGCGCGATCAGGCGCACGCTGGCGCTGGCGCGCACCGGGCCGCCCTGCCACAGCGCGGCGCTCACGTCGGCCTGGATGCGGCGCTGCACCTCCTGCGCATCGCCGATGCGCGTGCCGTTGAAGCTGTTCAGGTACAGCTTGAACGACTTGCTCTCGACGATGTGCGTGCTCTCGCACGGCACCATGATGTGGGCGATGGCCACCTGCGGCTTGCCGCGGGCGTTGAGCCACGACAGTTCGAACGCCGTCCACAGGTCGGCACCGAAGAAGCCGGGCTGGCCGGTGATGCCCAGCTGCGCGCGCTGCGGCGCGCGCGGGATGGGGAACAGCAGCGCCGGGTCGTACTGGTCGGCATAGCGCACGGCCTTGCCGAGCGGGGAATGGTCGGCGCTGGCGCTCATGCGCGCTCCTCGTCGTGGTCTTGCAGAAAGGGCAGCAGCACGGCCAGCACGCGGCGCACGATCTCGGGGTGCGCCACGGGGGCCAGGTCGTGCCCCATGTCGGGGATGATGGCCAGCCGCGCGCCGGGGATGCGGCGTGCGGTGTCCTCACCGCACACCGGCGGCACCCAGGGATCGTCGGCGCCGTGCACCACCAGCGTGGGGCGCTGGATGCGCGCCAGCTGGTCGGCGCGCTCGCCATCGGCCAGGATGGCGGCCAGCTGCCGGTAGGTGGCGGCGTTGTCGGGCGCATGGCGCTGCGCGGTGCGGCGGAACATGGCCAGCAACGCCTCGTCGCTCGGGCCGAAGCGCGGGCTGGCGATGGCCTGCAGAAAGCGCACGTAGTACGCGGCCAGCGCCGCGTCGCCGCGCGCCTTGGATTTGCTGGCGGCCACGCGCAGCAAGGCCGGCTTGGGCTTGAGCAGGCCGCGCGCGCCGCTGCTGCCCATGATGGACACCAGGCTGCGCACGCTCTGCGGCGCCGCCAGCGCCACGCGCTGCGCCACCATGGCGCCCATGCTCAGGCCCACGATGTGGGCGTTGGGCACGGCCAGCGCATCCAGCACGCCCACGGCATCGGCCGCCATGTCGGACAGCGTGTAGGGCACGCGCGGCCGGCGGCCCAGCCAGGCCTGCGTGGCAATCCACGGGATGCGCGGCGTGCCGTGCGCCGTGAAGTGCGTCGACAGGCCGGCATCGCGGTTGTCGAAGCGCAGCACGCGGTAGCCGGCATCGGCCAGGCCCTGCACCAGGCCGGCCGGCCAGTGGATCAGCTGGCCGCCCAGCCCCATCACCAGCAGCACGGCGGGGCCGGGGCCGCCGCTGTCCTCCAGCGCCAGCTCGATGCCGTTTGCTTTTATTTTCATAGCTGGTTGCGCTTGCTGGGCGGGCGCTGAGGGACGATTTGGCTCTTCAACGGAACTCGCCTTCGCGCAGCCACTTGGTGGCGATCCACTTCTCGCCGGCGATGACGGGGGCACCGCCGTGCAGGGTCTTGGTGCTGGGGTGCGGCCGCTCGTAGCTGAAGAACACGGCGTTGCCGCGCTTGGGCGCCACTTCGAAGAACACGCTGGGGAAGGTGGTGCCGCCGCCCTTTTCGGGCTCGTTCAGGTACATCACCACCGTGCCCACGCGCTGGCCGCCGCGCTTGAGAATGGTGGGCGTGCCGGGCTCGGCGGGGTCGAAGTAGTCGTAGTGCGGCTTGTATTCGGTGCCCGGCACGTACTGCAGGATCTGCAGCCCCTCGCCGTTCTCGATGGGCCAGTTCACCAGCCTGGCGATGCGCGCCTCGATGGTCTTCACCAGTTCGTTTTCGCCACGCTGGAAGAACATGCCCTGGCTGGTGCGGTCTTCGTTGACCTCTTCGCCGCCGGTCTTGGTGGCCACGGTGAGCGAGCGGCTCATGCGCGGCCTGGCCAGCGCGATCAGCGCGTCGCATTCCTCGTCGGACAGCAGGCCGCCGAACACCACCACGCGCGGCAGCGCCATCACGCCCAGCACGGCCACCTGGCGGTCACCGCCGTCCAGGTACAGGGGCGAATCGCCCACGGCCGGCTCGGGCACCTTCACCGCCGGCGGCAGGCCCTGCGCCACGGCCTGCTGGTTCAGGTGGCCGCGCAGGGTGCTCTCCATGGCCTCGATGGCCACGTCCTCGTCCCAGCCGGAGGCCTTCATCGACTGCAGCACGCTCTCGGCGCTGTGGCCGGCCTGCGCCTGGTCGACGATCCACTGGCGCAGTTCGGGGGTGATCTGTTGGGTCATGGTCGCGGGGTGATGATGATCAAAAACAATAGCTGCTGGCGCTTGTAATTCAATGATTTCAGATGGTTTTGTCTTGAAACCTTTGTGCAGCAAGCGCAACCCACTATCAATTCATGAGTTGAAGCTTCAGCGGCCGGCTTACCGCTTGCGCCGGAACACCAGCCGGTCCGGCTCCGACGCGGCGGGCGCGAAGGCATAGCCTTCCAGGTCGAAGCCTTCCAGCTTCTTCGGCGTGGCCACCTTGTGCTGCGCGGCGTAGCGCGCCATCAGCCCGCGCGCGCGCTTGGCCAAGAAGCTGATGACCTTGTACTGCCCGCCCTTGTAGTCCTCGAACACGCAGTCGATCACGCGCGCCTGCAGCACCTTGCGGTCGACCGACTTGAAGTATTCCTGCGAGGCGAGGTTGACCAGGATGGGCGCCTTGTCGCCCGCCAGCCGCTGGTTCAGGTAGTCGGCGATCTGCGTGCCCCAGAACTGGTACAGGTTGGCGCCCTGGTCGGTCTTCAGTCGCGTGCCCATCTCCAGCCGGTAGGGCTGCATCCAGTCCAGCGGGCGCAGCACGCCGTACAGGCCGCTGAGAATGCACATGTGATCCTGCAGCCAGTCGAGCTGCGCGGGTGTCAGGCTGGCGGCGTCCAGGCCGCCGTACACGTCGCCGTTGAAGGCCAGCACGGCCTGCTTGGCGTTCTTCGCCGTCACCTTCGGCCGCCAGGCCTCATAGCGCGCCACGTTCAGGCTGGCCAGCGGGTCGCTCAGCTTCATCAGCTCGGCGATCTGCTGCGGTGATTTCTCGCGCAGCACGGCGATCAGCGCCGCCGACTGCTTGCCGAACAACGGGGGCGTGTGCGGCACCTCGGGCGCCACCGGCGTTTCGTAATCCAGCGCCTTGGCTGGTGACAATACAAACAGCATGCTGCCGATTCTCCATCAAGACGCACACCTGATCGCCATCGACAAGCCCGCCGGCCTGCTGGTGCACCGCACGGGGCTGGATGCGGGCGAGACGCGCTTTGCCGTGCAACTGTTGCGCGACCAGATCGGCCAGCCGGTGTGGCCGCTGCACCGGCTGGACAAGGGCACCAGCGGCGTGCTGCTTTTTGCCCTGAGCGCCCAGGTGGCCGGCGCTGTCAGCTCACTTTTCGAGAGCAACGAGGGCATCGCCAAGACTTACCGCGCCGTGGTGCGCGGCTGGCCGCCCGCCGAGGGTGTGATCGACCACCCGCTGACCCGCCTGGCCGACGACGCGCGCGCCACGGCGCGGGCGCTGACGGTGCAGCCGGCGCGCACGCGCTTTCGCACCCTGGGGCGCTGGGCGGTGCCCCTGCCCTATGGCGACTTTGCGCAGACGCGCTGCGCGCTGCTGGAACTGCAACCCGAGACCGGCCGCCGCCACCAGCTGCGCCGCCACTGCAAGCACATCGGCCACCCGATCATCGGCGACGCCACGCACGGCAAGGGCCCGCTGAACCGCGCGCTGGCCGGCTGGCTGGGGCTGCAGCGCCTGTGGCTGCATGCGTCCACGCTGGCGCTGCCGCACCCGGTGACGGGCGCGCCGTTGCTGATCAAAGCGGCGCTGGGCGCGGAATGGGCGCGCTGGGATGCCGCCGCCGAACCCGTCGGTGCCGGCGGGTGAGGCTCAGGTGCTGGCGGTGTCGCGCCCGGCCACCACGAACTCGTACAGCAGCACGCTGAAGCTGGCGGGCACGTAGTCGAGCACGCAGTCCAGCAGCATGGGCAGGTCGCCCGGCGGCAGCAGGCGGCCCACGCGCATGGCCACGCGCAGGGTCACGTCTTCGCCCGCCACGTCGTAGGTCTGGCCCAGGCCCTGCGCCAGATAGAGCAGGATGTCGACCTCGTGCCGCACGTTGCCGTGGGTTTCGACCAGCGTGGTGGCCGGCGCGCTGTTCAGCGCCAGCAGCACCTGCGTCATGTAGGCCTGCGCGGCCACGGGCGAGCGCACCATCACCTGCTCGGCGTCGATGCTGTTGACCATGGCGGCCACCTGCTCCACCGCGTCGGGGGCGGGCGCGGGCGCGGGCTCGCTGTCGGCCAGGGCCTGGCGCACCGGCGCCACCACGGCGGCGTCCACCGGGGGCACGTCGGCCAGCGCGGCCAGCTCCTGCAGCGACATGCGGGGCAGCGTCTCGCGCTGAGGCGCCGGCGGTTGTGTGGTGGTGATGCGGCTGGCGACGAAGCTGTCGGGCGGGTGCGCGCCGGCGGCGTCTGCCGCCGCGTCGGCGATCTGCGGGCTTTCGGCCAGCACGGCCTTCAGCGCCGGCGGCCTGGTGTGGCTGAGTTGGGCAGCCAGCAGGCCGCGCCGCTCCAGGCGGTCGATGTCTTCGGAAATGGCCCGGCCGAACAGGTCGATCAGCTCGGCATCGGTCCGCACGCCGTTGCACAGCACCATCACCTGGCGCTCGCGCACGCTCAGCAGATCATGCTGCAGCAGCGCAGTCCGGCCTTTTTCGGTCTTGATGTAAATCATGGAATCGGGTTGACCCCTGGGCGCTTTCAGCCGCCTGATCCCCGTCAGGCCAGCGCCGGCGCGCCGCGCCCGCGCCGCATGCGCAGCGCCTGCAGCCACATCACCAGGGCCAGCAATGCGAGCGCCGGAACGAAGAACCATTCCTTGGCCGGGCGGGCGGCGGGCAGTTCGATGGCCTTGATCCGGAAGCCCTGCTCCAGCCCCAGCTTCTCGGCCACGCTGCCGAAGCGCACGCCCACCACCATCAGTTCGTCGCCGTCGGGCATCACGGTCACGCCGGCGTCGGCCAGGCGCTGGCGATAGTCGCCCTCCTTGGCGCCCAGCGGCAGCAGCACGCCCTTGCGCACGTCATTGCCTTCCAGGCTGATGCCTTCGATCCAGATGCGCTTGCCGGTGTTGGCCGGCGCATCGGCAATCTCCTGCTGCATGGCCTGGCCACGCACCTCGTCGAACGGCGGGTACACCATGTCCATCCAGAAGCCCGGGCGGAACAGGGTGAAGCACACCAGCAGCAGCGCGAGGGTTTCCCACCAGCGCGTCTTGGTGAGGAAGTAGCCCTGCGTGGCCGCCGCGAACACCAGCATGGCGATGATGGCCGTGCCGATGGTGATGACGGTGTGGATCGGCCCCGTCAGCCCGATCAGCAGCAGCTGCGTGTTGAAGATGAACAGGAACGGCAGGATGGCCGTGCGCATGCTGTAGTAGAAAGCCGTGATGCCGACCTTGATCGGGTCGTGCTTGGCAATGGCGGCAGCGGCGAACGAGGCCAGCCCCACCGGCGGCGTCACGTCGGCCATGAGGCCGAAATAGAACACGAACATGTGCACCGCGATCAGCGGCACGATCAGTCCGCTTTGCGCACCCAGCTCCACCACCACCGGCGCCATCAGCGTGGACACCACGATGTAGTTGGCCGTGGTGGGCAGGCCCATGCCCAGGATCAGGCTGATGACGGCCACCAGGATCAGCATCAGCATCAGGTTGCCGCCCGACAGCAGCTCGACGATCTCGGTCATCACCAGCCCCACGCCGGTGAGCGAGACGGTGCCGACGATGATGCCCGCGGCGGCGGTGGCCACGCCGATGCCGATCATGTTGCGCGCGCCCGTGACCAGGCCGTCGATCAGATCGCGCACGCCGGCCTTGAAGGCCGTGCCCAGCGCGCCGCTGCCGCGCAGCGCGGCTAGGATGGGCTTTTGCGTGACCATGATGAAGATCATGAACATGGTGGCCCAGAACGCCGACAGCCCGGGCGAGAGCTGCTCCACCATCAGGCACCACACCAGCACCACCACCGACAGCAGGTAGTGCAGGCCCGAACGTACCGTGGGGCCGGTTTCGGGCAGTTCGAACACGGGGGAGTTCGGATCGTCGATCTCCAGCTCCGGCTGGCGCGATCCCACCCACAGCAAAAACAGGTAGGCGGCCAGCAGGACGATGGCGATGATGGGCGCCGCGCTGCTGCCGAACAGCGTCTTGATGAAGCCGATGCCGTAATAGGTGATGGCGGACAGGATGATGAAGCCGCTGACGGTCATCACGAAGGAGATCAGCCGCTGCTGGCCGCTCGACTGCTGGCGCCGCGGCAGCCCTTCCATGCCGGCCTTCAGCGCCTCCAGGTGCACGATGTAGAACAGCGCGATGTACGAAATCAGCGCCGGCAGGATGGCGTGCTTCATCACCTGCACGTAGGGGATGCCCACGTACTCCACCATCAGGAAGGCCGCTGCGCCCATCACCGGCGGCATGATCTGGCCGTTGACCGAGGACGACACCTCCACCGCGCCGGCCTGGTCGCCGCGGTAGCCCACGCGCTTCATCAGCGGAATGGTGAAGGTGCCGGTGGTTACCACGTTGGCGATCGACGAGCCGGAGATGATGCCAGTGGCCGCCGACGACACCACCGCCGCCTTGGCCGGCCCCCCGCGCATGTGGCCCAGCAGCGCGAACGCGCTCTTGATGAAGTAGTTGCCGGCGCCGGCTTTGTCGAGCAGCGAGCCGAACAGCACGAACAGGAAGATGAAGCCGCTGGACACGCCCAGCGCGACGCCGAATACGCCCTCGGTGGTGAGCCAGAAGTGCGAGGCCGCCCGCTCCAGCGAGGCGCCGCGGTGCGCCAGCATGTCGGGCATGTGGGGCCCGGCAAAGGTGTAGACCAGGAACAGCGTGGCCACGATGACCATGGGCAGGCCCAGCACGCGGCGCGTGGCCTCCAGCAGCAGGACGATGCCGACGATGAAGACGTACACGTCCATCTGCGTCGGGCTGCCGGGCCGGGTGGCCAGCTCGCGGTAGAACAGGAACAGGTAGCCGGCGCAGAAGGCGCCGACCAGTGCCATCACCCAATCGGTGACGGGCACCCGGTTGGACGGCGAACGCGTGCTGGCCGGGTACGCCATGAAACCCAGGAAAACGGCGAACGCCAAGTGGATGGCACGGCTCTCCGTGTCGTTGAAGATGCCCACGCGCAGCGTGAACGGCAGCGGTGAGGCGATCCACAACTGGAACAGCGACCAGGCAATGGCCACCAGCAGCAGCAGCCTGGCCACCAGCGGACCGGGCTCCCGGCCGCCGGTGTCCGTCTCCTCGACCAGCCTGTTGACATCGACCTGGTCCACCGCCACGTCCTTGCTCTTGCTCATGCTGCCTCTCCGTACCCGGCTCTTTGGTTGCTCACACCGTGCGTCGCGCCACGAAAAAACGCCCCATGCCGACACGATCCAGCATGGGGCGCGCGGTGCGCGTGGCGCACCCTCTCAGGCCCAGTTACTTGAGCCAGCCCTTTTCCTTGTAGAACTTGGCGGCGCCCGGATGCAGCGGCGCGGACAGGCCGTCCTTGACCATGTGCTCGGCGCTCAGGTGGGCGAACGCCGGGTGCAGCTTCTTGAACTCGTCGAAGTTGTCGAACACCGCCTTGACCAGGGTATAGACCTGATCGTCCGGCGCCTTGGCCGAGGTGACGAAGGTGGCCAGCACGCCATAGGTCTGCGTGGCCTGGTCGTTGCCCTTGTACAGGCCGGCCGGAATGGTGGCCTTGGCGTAGTAGGAGTTGTCGGCCACCAGCTTGTCGATCGCCGGGCCGGTGATGTTGACCAGCTTGGCGCCGCAGGTGGTCACCGGGTCCTGGATGTTGGCGCTGGGGTGGCCGACGCCGTAGAAGAAGGCGTCGATCTTGTTGTCGCACAGGGCGGCGCCGTGCTCGTCGGCCTTCAGTTCGGAGGCCAGCGAGAAGTCGCCCATCTTCCAGCCCTTGGCGGCCAGCAGCTGCTCCATCGACGCGCGGGTGCCGGATCCGGGGTTGCCGACGTTGACGCGCTTGCCCTTGAGGTCATCGAAGCTCTTCACGTTCGCCTCGGCGCGCGCCACCACGGTGAATGGCTCGGGGTGCAGCGAGAACACCGAGCGCAGGTCGGAAAACGCCCCGTTCTTCTCGAAGCTGCTGGTGCCCTTGTAGCCGTGGTAGTTCCAGTCGGACTGGGCCACGCCGAAGTCCAGATCGCCCGCGCGCACCGTGTTGATGTTGGCCACCGAGCCGCCCGTGGATTCGACCGTGCAGCGGTAGCCGTGTTTCGACCGGTCCTTGTTGACCAGGCGGCAGATGGCGCCGCCGGCGGCGTAGTACACGCCGGTGACGCCACCGGTGCCGATGGTCATGAATTTTTGCTGTGCCATGGCCGGCGCCGACAGCATGGCCGTGGAAGCCGCCGCGGCGGCGGCCAGGGTTTTCAGAACGGTCTGGATTCGCATCAAAGTCATCTCCGCAAAAAACAAAGGGAACGGGGGTCAGCCCTGCGCCAGCGCCGCATCCAGCGCTTCGGCCAGACGCGACACGATCTGTGCCAGTTCGTCTTGCGACGCGATGAAGGGCGGTGCCAGCAGGATGTGGTCACCATAACAGCCATCGACGGTTCCGCCCATGGGATAAACCAGCAATCCGCGCGCGAAGGCCGCCGCCTTCACCTTGGCATGCAAGCGCCGTGCCGGGTCGAACGGCGCCTTGCTGGCACGGTCCTGCACCAGTTCGATGCCCCAGAAGAAGCCGCGCCCGCGGATGTCGCCCACGTGCGGGTGGTTTTTGAACTTATCAGCCAGCAGCGCTTTCAGGACGGACGCATCGCGCTTCACTTTTTGAAGCAACCCGTCACGTTCGATGACCTGCTGCACCGCCAGCGCCGCCGCGCACGCCACGGCGTGCCCCAAATAGGTGTGGCCGTGCTGGAAGAAGCCGCTGCCCGAGGACATGGCATCGACGATCTTCTGCTGCGCCAGCACCGCGCCGATGGGCTGGTAGCCGCCGCCCAGGCCCTTGGCGATGGTCATCAGGTCGGGCACCACGCCGTCCTGTTCGCACGCGTGCAGCGTGCCGGTGCGGCCCATGCCGCACATCACCTCGTCCAGGATCAGCAGCACGCCGTGCCGGTCGCACACCTCGCGCACCGCCTTCAGGTAGCCCGGCACCGGTACCAGCACGCCGGCGGTGGCACCGCCCACGGTTTCGGCGATGAAGGCCAGCACCTTGGCCGGCCCGACGCGTTGGATCGCCTCGTCGAGTTCGCGTGCCAGGCGCTGGCCGTAAGCCTCGGGCGTTTCGCCGGGCTGCAGGTCGCGGTAGGGGTAGCAGGGCGACACGTGAGTCACATCGATGAGCAGCGGCGCGAACTGGCGCCGCCGCCATTCGTTGCCGCCCACCGCCAGCGCGCCCAGCGTGTTGCCGTGGTAGCTCTGGCGCCGGGCGATGAAGTGGCTGCGCTCAGGCTGGCCGATCTCCAGGTAGTACTGGCGCGCCATCTTCAGCGCCGCCTCCACCGCCTCGGAGCCGCCGCTGACGAAGTAGGCGTGGCTCATGCCGGCCGGCGCGGTGCGCACCAGCTGGTCGGCCAGTTGTTCGGCCACCTCGGTGGTGAAGAAGCTGGTGTGCGCGTAGGCCAGCTGGTCGATCTGCCGGTGCATGGCGGCCAGCACGTCAGGGTGACCGTGGCCCAGGCAGGAGACGGCCGCACCGCCCGAGGCGTCGATGTAGCGCTGGCCGGCGGCATCTTCGAGCCACAGGCCCTGTCCGCGCACGGCCACCGGGGGCGTGGTGAGGAGACTGCGGTGAAAAACGTGGGTGTTCATCTCGGAGGGCCTTTGCATCGATCCAGGCCGACCACTCGCGCCCCAGACATGAGGCGCCCAGTTCGCTCGTCGGCGCGGTACAGGCTAGCACGGTGCGGCCAAGCCGGGCAGCCGCATTAACACCGAGAGGCGGCGTGGCCGCTGGCTCATGACGTTCTGCGTTCAAAACGATGACCAATGACGAATGACGTCTTGGTCACTGAAGCGCAGCGAAGTCATTGGTCTTTCTTGCTGGATGACTCACCCCTCCCACACAGCGGATGTGATCCGCGCGGCATCTGAAACTTCTTGATGGTCAAGCATGCTTGAAAGCCCATCCGTATCAGCGGCGCGTGCGCACGGGGCGCTGCTCCACGTCGGTGCGGCCGTCGGCCCATTCGGTGATGACGGTTTCCACCGCCGGTCGGCCGGCCGCGGGCACCACGGGGTGCACCAGCGGCGCGCGCTCCCACACTTGCTCGGCGTGCGCAGGCGCCACCACGGCGATGCCGCTGCCCACCACGGCGTAAGGGGCCTGCGCCGCGGCGGCGTTCGCCACATGGGTCAGCAACGGGGCACTGGCCGGCTCGCGGGCCGGGGCTGGCGCGATCTGCCCGGCCATCGCCACCTCGCGTGCGCAGGCATCACCGTTCAACACCACGCGCCCACCTGCGGGCACGCTGGCCGCCTGCGCCGCGCTGGCCGGTGGCGCATCGGCCTGCTGCACCACGCCACCTTGGGCGTCGTACACGGTATAGCAGGCGGCGCTGGCCTGGGCGGCGGGCAGGGTCAGCAGCGAGGCGGTGAGGCAGTGCAGGGCAAGGCGGGCGTGGTGCACGGTCGGCTCCTGGCGCACCGGGTGAACAGTGGCACGCCGTGGCGCCATGGTGGCCCGCCGCCCGGCCGGCACGCGCCAGCGGCCGCAGCATGCGCCTGTCGGCAGCGGCCGACATGGCATGAAAAAAAGCGCTGACAACTATCCAATTGATAGCTGTCAGCGCTTGATGGACGGGCGCTAAAGCCCGATTTGACTAGAAATTCGTTACTGCGCCGTCCAGCCGCCGTCGTGGGCCCAGGCCTGGCCGCGCACGTTGGCAGCAGCATCGCTGCAGAAGAATACCGCCATGGCGCCCAACTGCTCGGGCGTGGTGAACTGGTGCGACGGTTCCTTCTCGCTCAGCAGATCCCTTGTGGCCTGCTCCACGCTGATCTTCTGCTCGGCGGCGCGGGCGTCGATCTGCTTTTGCACCAGCGGCGTCAGCACCCAGCCGGGGCAGATGGCGTTGGCGGTGACGCCGGTGGTGGCCAGCTCCAGCGCCGTCACCTTGGTCAGACCCACGATGCCGTGCTTGGCCGCCACGTAGGCCGACTTGTCCTTCGACGCCACCAGCCCGTGCACCGAGGCGATGTTGATGATGCGGCCCCAGTTCTTCTGCGTCATGTACGGAATCGCCAGGCGCGTGGTGTGGAAGGCCGAGGTGAGGTTGATGGCGATGATGGCGTCCCAGCGCTCGACCGGGAAGTCCTTGATGCTCGACGTGTGCTGGATGCCGGCGTTGTTGACCAGGATGTCGACGCCGCCGAACTTCTCGGCCGCGAACTGCATCATGGCTTCGATCTCGGCCGGCTTGCTCATGTCAGCGCCGTGGTATTCCACCTTCACGCCGTGCGCGGTGATCTGCGCCTTGGGGCCTTCGACGTCGCCGAAGCCGTTCATCACGATGTTGGCGCCCTGCTTGGCCAGCTCGATGGCGATGCCCAGCCCGATGCCGCTGGTGGAGCCGGTGACGAGGGCCGTCTTGCCTTTCAGTGTGCTCATGAATCTCTCCTGAGTGAAATTGAATGATCGGATGTGGGAGCGGGCTTGCCCGCGATGGGGCGTGTCGTTGCTCACGGCGCCGTCATCGCGGGCAAGCCCGCTCCCACACCAGGGTGCTTATTGCTTGAGCGGCACGCCGGTCTTGCCTTGCGCCTCTTCCAGCGTCACGCCGTCGGCCAGCTCCACCACCTTCAGGCCCTCGGGCGTCACGTCGAACACGCCCAGGTCGGTGATGATGCGGTCGACCACGCCCACGCCGGTCAGCGGCAGCGTGCACTCGGGCAGGATCTTCATGTCGGTGCTGCCGTCCTTCTTCCGGGCCACGTGCTCCATCAGCACGATCACGCGCTCGACGCCCGCCACCAGGTCCATGGCGCCGCCCATGCCCTTGACCATCTTGCCGGGGATCATCCAGTTGGCGAGATCCCCCTTGTCGGTGACCTGCATGGCGCCCAGGATGCTGAGGTTGATCTTGCCGCCGCGGATCATGGCGAAGCTGTCGTGGCTGCCGAAGATGCTGCTGCCCTTGAGCGTGGTCACGGTCTGCTTGCCAGCGTTGATGAGGTCGGCGTCCACCTCGTCCTCGGTCGGGAAGGGGCCGATGCCCAGCATGCCGTTCTCGGACTGCAGCCACACCTCCTTGTCGGCGGGCACGTGGTTGGCCACCAGCGTGGGAATGCCGATGCCCAGGTTGACGTAGAAGCCGTCCTGCAGCTCTTGCGCGGCACGGGCCGCCATTTGGTCTTGTGTCCAGGCCATGGTTTGACTCCTTGCTTACTTGTGCTCGCGCAGCGTGCGCTTCTCGATGCGTTTCTCGGGCGTCGGGTTGTGCACCAGGCGGTGCACGTAGATGCCGGGCAGGTGGATGTCGTCGGGCGCCAGCTCGCCGTTGGGCACGATGCGCTCGACCTCGACGATGCAGACCTTGCCCGACATGGCGCAGGCCGGGTTGAAGTTGCGCGCCGTCAGGTTGAAGCGCAGGTTGCCGCTGCGGTCGGCCACGTCGGCCTTGACCAGGGCCACGTCGGCCACCAGCGAGCGCTCCATCACGTAGGTGTGGCCGTCGAACTCGCGCAGCTCCTTGCCCTCGGCCACCAGCGTGCCCACGCCGGTCTTGGTGAAGAAGGCCGGAATGCCGGCGCCGCCTGCTCTCAATTTCTCAGCCAGCGTGCCCTGCGGCGTGAACTCCAGCTCCAGCTCGCCGGCCAGGTACTGGCGCTCGAACTCCTTGTTCTCGCCCACGTAGCTGCTGATCATCTTCTTGATCTGGCGCGTGTCCAGCAGCTTGCCCAGGCCAAAGCCGTCCACGCCGGCGTTGTTGCTGATCACGGTCAGGTCCTTCACGCCCGAATCGCGCAGGGCGTCGATCAGCGCCTCAGGGATGCCACACAGGCCGAAGCCGCCCACGGCCAGCATCTGGCCGTCTGCGACGACGCCCTTGAGCGCCTCGGCGGCCGAGGGGTAAATCTTGTTCACGGGATGTCTCTCCTGAATAGGTGGATGCGTAAGGGGAAACCGGGGTACAGCCCTGAAAGATACTACGTATCCAGCTACGTAGTATTTCGTAATGGACTTCCCTGCCCCCGGCCCTGCCGCACCCGATTACCGCCTGGCCTTCCAGCTCGCGCCCGTGGGCCTCATTCTCTCGCGCCAGCGCCACATCGTGGACTGCAACGAGCGCGTGTGCGAGATCTTCGGCGCCACGCCGGCGCAGCTGGTGGGGCAGAGCTTTCGCATCCTGTACCCCAGCGCCGACGAGTACGAGCGCATCGGCGAACGCATGGCTCCGATCCTGAACGCGCACGGCGTGTACGCCGACAACCGGGTGATGCAGCGCGTGGGCGGTGCGCACGCGGGCGAGCCGTTCTGGTGCCACGTCACCGGCCGCGCCATCGACCGCGCCGCGCCGCACGCGGCCGGCATCTGGACCTTCGAGGACCTGAGCGCGCAGCGCCCCGTCACCGCGCCGCTCACGGCGCGCGAGCGCGAGGTGGCCGCGCAGCTGATGCAGGGCCTGACCAGCAAGGCCATCGGCCGCGTGCTCGGCATCAGCCACCGCACGGTGGAGATCTACCGCGCGCGGCTGATGCGCAAGTACGGCGCCAGCACCGCGGCCGACCTGGTGCAGAAGCTGATGGGCGGGGTGTAAGGGCACGCCAGCGGCGAGGCCGCCGCGCGCTGGCGGTCCGCCGTCAACCGGTCGCCGAACCCGCCGCCCGCCTGGCGCGAGCCCACAGGCCCAGCGCCACGCCCAGCGCCGCGATGCCCAGCAGCGCCCACACGGTGAAGTCAGGCACATGGTAGGTCGTGTAAACCTCCCAGCCCAGGTGGCGCAGCAGCTTGGACAGGTCGGTCGGGGCGCTCATCAGGTGCCCGCCCAGCGTGCCGGTGATGGCCAACAGCACCGCGCCCAGCAGCGCCAGCGCAGCCATCGCCCAGCGCATTCCGCCTTCCCACACGGCCTCGCCACGGCGCCAGCGCAGCCACCAGACCACGGCCCACAGCGCCACGGTCCAGGCGGCCAGCATCAGGTGGTTGCGCCCCAGCGGCGACGCGCTGATGCTCTCCCAATCCCAGACCTGCGTGCCGGTGGCGTAGGCCGCCAGCCCGAACAGCAGCGCCACCGTGAGCAGGGGCACCAGCGCCTGGTCGAGCCGGCGCGCCAGCGGTCCGGCGCTCAGCACCCGCAGCAGGATGACCGCCATCGCCAGCGTCCAGAGTGCGATCGGGAAATGGGTCAGGACGATGTGATACGGGCCCATGGTCAAGCTCCCCGGCGCTGTGCCAGCGCCATGTTCAGTGCAAAGCCGATGCCCAGAATCAACGCCAGGCCGGACCACAACGTCCACAGCCATTGGCGCCGCATCTCCTGCGCGAACTCCACCTCGATGCCGTAGTGCTTGAGCTGCTCGACGCTGTGGCGCGTGTGCACCGGCAAGCGGCGTGCGATGGCCTCCGCGCCGGCATGCGCCTTGCTGTGCAGGTGCGGCCAGCTCACCTGACCCGGATAGAACAGCGTGACCTCGCGCCCGGGGCCGGACCAAGTCGGCTCGGCCACGTCGAACTGCATGGCCACGATGTCGGCATCGCGCCCGAGGCCCAGGCTCATCGGCAGCGACACGTAGTGCCAGCGTCCGCCGGTGGCATGGCGATGGATCGCAAAGGCCACGTCGTACAGGCCGTGGTCGCGCAGGATCTTGTCGTCCAGCGGATGGCCGGTATCGAGTGCGCGGCTGAGGGTGACGTCCCAGTGGCCGTCGGCCCAGCGCCCCTTTCCCTGCACCGTGATGTCAGCCTTGGAGCCCTCGGGCTGGCGCAGGAAGCGGCGCGGCAGCGTATCGCCCTCGACCCAGCCGGCCTGCGGATCGAACGGCACCGCCTGACCTTCCACCAGGTAGTAGACCGATTCCTGGTCGATGCGTCCAGCGACCACATCGGCCCATTGGAGCGCCTTGTGGCGGACTGCCGCGGCATCGAACATCAGGCGCGGCTGCTGGCGCTCGCCGTCCCAGTTTGTGCCGGCGGCGCTCTTGCCGTCATCGCCGCCACGCACCTCGGCAACCATCTGGTCGTCCGACATCCCGATCGGGTTGGCGCGGTGGCTGCGCCAGTGCCACAGGTCGAGGAAGTAGCCCGCCCGCCGTTGTGCCCCGAGCACTTCCTCGGAGCGCAGGCTGGCCCAGTCGTTGATGTCGCTGCGGGTGCCGGGCAGCGACTTGCTGACCTCCTCCTGCTTCAGCTTGCCGCCCAGGTAGGGGTGCGCCTTCACGGCGTCCTCGCTGGCCTCGTTGGTAAAAGTCAGGATGCCATCGCCCACCGTGATGTAGCCGCCGTAGCGCGCGAACTCCGGCACGCCGCCGTCGTCCAGCATCATCGCCACCCGATCCTCATGCATGCCGTCCGGCTGCGAGCCCGGCGTGGCCCGCCCCTTGACGACCCACCGACCGCCCTCATAGACCAGCACGTCGTGGAACAGACCCGGCCGGTCGGCCGGCCAGCGGTAGTTGACGAAGATTTTCTCGGCGTTGTAGGCCGCGCGCACCTGCAGCGGCACGGTGAGCGTCTTGGGGACGCTGATGTTGCGCTTTGGATCGTCTCGCACCACGCCGCGGCCATGCGTGAGCCACGACAACAGCACGCCGCCGACCAGCAGCAAGATGGCCAGCGCGATTGCCAGGCCCTGTCGGTTTGATCGCTTCATGTCTCCTCCTTGTTCAAGAACTTGCGGATGGCAGTGCTCTTTTTGTTTTGATCAAGGATGGCACACCCCCATGCAAAAGGTACGAATTGACCTCATCTTTGATACAGGTCAAGGTTCGTCCCCTCGCCAGGTCGCAACGCGCCGATGCCGCGCGGGTGCCAGGGTTTCGGTTCTGCCCTACATGCAGGCGGCGGCACAGGTGCTAGGGTGCACCCGTTCATGTCCCAACGCCGCTGCCAGCGGGTTCGCGTGGGCCTTGCAAGTCACTGCACGGCGTCACCGGGGCAATCCAAGCAGAGGCATCCGAGGAAGACCAGACCATGCTCGACACCCTTCAGCATGCACCCCGCGTGGCCCACGGCGCGCCGCCATCCACACTGCAATGGCGCGATGCCTGCCAGGAGTTGCGCTGGGGCCTGCTGGCCACGCCGCCGTCCATCGCGCCCAAGTTCCTCTACGACGCGCACGGCTGCGCGCTGTACGAGGCCATCACCACGCTGCCCGAATACCACCTGCCGCGCGTCGAACGCGCCATTCTCGACCGGCACCAGGGCGCCATGCTGCAGCTGCTGCCGCGCGGCGCCGAGCTGATCGACATCGGCAGCGGTGACGGCGCCAAGGCCCGCCGCTGGCTGGATGCCGGCATCGTGCGGCGCTACATCGGCCTGGACATCGCCGAGGACTGGCTGCGCGAGGTGCTGCGGCGGGGCCGCCAGCGCTATCCCGGCGTGCAGTTCGACGGCGTGGTGACCGACCTGACCTGGGGCCTGCAACTGCCGCTGCCTCGCGAGGCCGAGCGCCCGCGCATCTTCTGGTATCCCGGCTCGTCCATCGGCAACTTCGAGCCCGCGGCCGCCACCGCACTGCTGGCGCAGATGCGCGCCCACATGCGGCCCGGCGACGCGCTGGTGCTGGCGGTGGATGGCCCGGTGGAGCACGCCCGCATGGTGCACGCCTACGACGATGCGGCCGGCGTCACCGCCGCCTTCAACCTGAACGTGCTGAACGTGGTCAACCGCACGCTGGGCGCCAGCTTCGATGCCACCGCCTTTCGCCACCGCGCCGTGTTCAACGCCGAGGCCAGCCGCATCGAGATGCATCTGGTCAGCCAGCATGCGCAAGCCATTGCGCTGGGCACGGGCCAGGTGTTGCGGCTGCAGGCGAGCGAGCACATCGTCACCGAGCATTCCTACAAGCACGCGCCGGCGCGCGCCGAGCAGCTGTTGCGGGGCGCAGGCTTCGATCAGCTGCAGCGCTTCGGCATCGACGGCGAAGCCTATGGCGTGTACCTCGCGAGGATCGGCCATGCAGAGTCTGAACGCTGAAACGCAGGACGCGCGCGGCTGCACCGTGGACGCGTTCCACGCCGTGCGCGCCACCACCGAGCGGCTGGTGCAGGGCCTGACGCCCGACGACTGCATGGTGCAGTCGATGCCCGACGCCAGCCCCGTCAAATGGCACCTGGCACACACCAGCTGGTTCTTCGAGCAGTTCATCCTGGGCCCGGCGGGCGTGGCGCCGTTCGACGAGCGCTATGCGGCGCTGTTCAACTCCTACTACGTCGGCGCCGGCACGCGCCACCCGCGCGCACGGCGCGGCGACCTGTCGCGCCCGCCGCTGGACGAGGTGCTGGCCTACCGCCGGCACGTGACGCGCGCCGTCGCCGACCTGCTGCCGCGCGCCGACCCCCACGCCACGGCGCTGGCGCGCCTGGGTATCGAGCACGAACAGCAGCACCAGGAGCTGATCCTCACCGACCTGAAGCACCACCTGTTCTCGCAGCCGCTGACGCCGGCGTACCGGCCGGTGCCGGCGCACGACGGCGCAGAGCCGGCCGCGCTCCAATTCACCGCCGTCGACGGCGGCCTGTGCGACATCGGCCACGCAGGCGGGGCCTTCGGCTTCGACAACGAATTTCCGCGCCACCGCGTGTGGCTGGAGCCGTTCGAGATCACCGACCGGCTGGTCACCGAAGCCGAGTACCTGGCGTTCATGCACGATGGCGGCTACGCGCAGGCCACGCTGTGGCTGTCCGACGGCTGGGCCACGCGCGAGGCCGAGGGCTGGCAGGCCCCCCTGTACTGGCGCGCCGATGAAGACGGCGCCTGGCAAGTCTTCACCCTGGGTGGCTGGCGCGCGCCGCGCGCCGACGTGCCGGTGTGCCACGTCAGCCATTACGAGGCCGATGCCTTCGCCCGCTGGGCCGGCGCCCGCCTGCCCACCGAAGCCGAATGGGAACACGCCGCGGCAACCTCGGCCGACGGCACATGGCATGGCGCGTTGCTGGAAGACGAGGCCTTTCACCCCACGCCCGCCGCGCATGGGGCGGGCCTGCGGCAGCTGCTGGGCGACTGCTGGCAATGGACGGCCAGCGCCTACCTGCCCTACCCCGGCTACCGCGTGCCCGCAGGCACCGTGGGCGAATACAACGGCAAGTTCATGTCGGGGCAGATGGTGCTGAAGGGCGCCTCGTGCGCCACGCCGCGCAGCCACGCGCGGCCGAGCTACCGCAATTTCTTTCCGCCCGGCGCGCGCTGGCAGTTCTCTGGCATCCGGCTGGCGCGCGATGGCGTTGCGCGGTCAGCGTTGGCTGAACAGGAAGTACTCGGACCCGCATCCGCTTTGTAGAAGCGGGCGTGCCCGCGATCCAGGGTTCGTGGCACCCAGTCGTCTCATCGCGGGCACGCCCGCTCCTGCAGCGCCCTCCAGGATGTGTGGCCAATCAATAACATTTTGATAGCGCCTGGCGCACGTCACCAAACGATTTCAGATACAAAAATCACATTAAATCGTTATATAACAAGCGCAAGCAGCTTCTTTTTTTGTAGTAAAGGGCGACGACGCGGCTCAGGCCTTGACCGGCCCATCCACCACCTCGGCCGCGCTGCGGAACGCCTCCACCGCGCACGGCACACCGCAGTAGATGCTGGCGTGCAGCAGCACTTCCTGAATCTCCTCGACGCTCGCGCCGTTGTTCAGCGCGCCGCGCACGTGCCCCTTCAGCTCGTGCTGTCGACCCAGTGCGGTGAGCATGGCCACGGTGACCAGGCTGCGCGTCTTCAAGTCCAGCCCCGGCCGCTGCCACACATCGCCCCAGGCGTTGCGCGTGATGGCGTGCTGCATCGGCTCGGTGAACGGCGTCATGCCGGCGAAGGCACGGTCGACGAAGTCGTCGCCCATCACCTGGCGGCGCGTCTTCAGGCCGTTCTGGAAGTCGGGATCGTCGGGCAGGTTCATGGCTGTCGCTTTCGTGGTCGTGGGTGAATAACAGGCGCAGCATAATGAATCCGTTGCCACGCATATAAAAGGAGACATGCCATGAGCCGCTACCCCCTCGCCGACATCAACGCCCTGCCCGATGACATCAAGGCCAAGGTGCTCGAAGTGCAATCCAAGGTCGGCTTCGTGCCCAACGTGTTCCTGGGCCTGGCGCGCCGCCCGGCCGAATGGCGCGCCTTCTTCGCCTACCACGACGCGCTGATGGAGCCCGAAAGCGTGGGCCGCACCAGCAACCTGAGCAAGGGCGACCGCGAGATGATCGTCACCACCACCAGCGCCGCCAACCAGTGCCTGTACTGCGTGGTGGCGCACGGCGCGCTGCTGCGCATCTACGAGAAAAAGCCGATGGTGGCCGACCAGGTGGCCGTGAACTACCGCAAGGCCACCGACATCACCCCGCGCCAGCGCGCCATGCTCGACTTCGCCATGAAGGTGTGCGAGCGCTCGCACGAGATCAGCGAGGACGACTTCGCCCCCCTGCACGCGCACGGCTTCGACGACGAGGACATCTGGGACATCGCCGCCATCACGGCCTTCTTCGGGCTGTCCAACCGCATCGCCAGCTTCAGCGGCATGCAGCCGAACCCCGAGTTCTATCTGATGGGGCGCGTTCCGCGCGAGAAGAAGCCGGCGTGAGTGGGCCACTGCGATGGCACGCCACGAAATCCGGCCAGGCCGTTCGGGCTGAGTCTGTCGACGCCTCGCACACGCCTGCACTTTGACAAACTCCGCGCGCACGGCGCCTGATTACCGACCGGTAATTTTAATGCGTGCAAATCTGTTGAAATCGGAATAAATTACCGACCGGTAATTTATTCCTTGACACTCGGCATGACTCAGAATAAATTACTGACCGGTAATTTCGTTATTCTGACCGTGTCCACCCCCCACCTGCCCGCCCCTGCCACCCTCCTGCCCACCGTCGTCCGCACGGCCGCCGACCTGGGCCGCATCGCGCAGGCCCAGCGCATCGCCCTCGGCCTGCGCCAGATCGACCTGGCGGGCATCGGCAACACCGGCAACCGCCTGATCGTCGACATCGAGAAGGGCAAGCCCACCGTGCAGTTGCAGAAGGTGCTCGACGTGCTCGACCTGCTGGGGCTTGAAGTGGTGCTGCGCCCCAAATCCGCCGGGCCGCTGTGATGCCGCGCGCCGCCGCGCTCGACGTGTTCTACGGCACCGAGCCCATGGGCACGGTGCATGACACCACGCCGCTCGGTTTTGAATACGCGCCCACCTGGCTGCAGCGCGCCGACGCCTTCGCGCTGTGTGCCATCGGCCTGGCACCCGGCCGCATCGATTCGCCCGAAGTCCACGCCTTCTTCGAGAACCTGCTGCCCGAAGGCGACCTGCGCGCCTACATGGCGCAGCAGCGCAAGGCGTCCACGCTGTTCTCGCTGCTGCTGGAGGTGGCGGGCGACACGGCCGGCGCCTTCGTGCTGCTGCCGCAGGGCCATCGGCCCGAACCACCGCGCTACCAGCGCACCACCTGGAAGACACTGGCCGACACCATTCGCCAGCAGTCGGCCGCCGCCATCCAGTCTCAGGGTGGCCGCACGCGCATCTCGCTGGCGGGCGCGCAGGACAAGGCGTCCATCGCCCTGCTCGACGGCCCCGAGCCGTGGCTGCCCCAAGGCGCCGCGCCCTCCACCCACATCCTCAAGCCCGACATCCGCCGCCTGCCCAAGGTGCGCGACTCCGCCGCCAACGAAGCCATCGTCATGCGTGCCGCGCACCACTGCGGGCTGAACGTGGCCCCCGTGTTCTACGAACCCACCACCCGCGCCTGCATCGTCGAACGCTTCGACCGCGTGCGCCAACCCGACGGCAGCCTGCGCCGCCTGGTGCAGTACGACTTCTGCCAGCTCTCCGGCCTGGGCTCGGAGCGCAAGTACGAGAAGGAAGGCGGCCCCAGCCTGGCGGCCTGCGCCGCCCTGGTGCGCCGCTACAGCGCCCGCCCCGCGCTGGACTTGCAGGCGCTGGCGCAGTGGGTGCTGTTCAACCTGTACGTCGGCAACAACGACAGCCACGCCAAGAACCTCTCCATCTACCACCGCCCCGGCGAAGGCGTGCGCCTGACGCCCTTCTATGACCTGATGTGCACGCGCATCTATCCCGGACTGTCAGACGAATTCGCGTTCAGCCTTGGCGGCGAAACGCGCCCTGGGCAGTTCGGCGGCGAGCATCTGGAGGCCCTGGCGGCGCAATTGGGCATGGGGGCTCGCTATGTCCGCGGGATGGCAGGCGAGTTGGCTGCGCGGGTGCCGGAGGCACTGAACCTTGGCCTTGAAGAAGTCATGCCCTTCCTCCCTGCCAGCGGGCAAGGTTTGGCTGACAGGCTGGCCATGAAGGTGAAGTCCATCACACGGCGCACGGTCGAGCGTTTCAGGTAGCGGCGTTTCGCTGCTCAGGCTCGCCCATAGGCCGCTGGGCGACTGCCCGTCATCCCCCTTTCACACTCCCGCATTCCAATCGTCACATGCACCCACGCGCTGGCAGCGCCGGGCGATGACGCGCGGCATCGGTTACCTGATCGCGGCACAGTTCGTGTCGGGGCTGGCCGACAACGCATTGCTCATCGTCGCCATCGCGCGGCTGGCGGAGCTGGGCGACCAGCCGTGGATGGCGCCGCTGCTCAAGGGCGTGTTCACGCTGGCCTATGTGGTGCTGGCGCCGCTGGTGGGCGCGCTGGCCGACCGCTGGCCGAAGGCGCGGGTGATGCTGGCCGCCAACGCGCTGAAGGGCGCCGGCTGCGCGCTGATGCTGGCGGGCGCCGACCCGCTGCTGGCCTACGGGCTGGCGGGCGTGGGCGCGGCGGTGTATTCGCCCGCCAAGTACGGCCTGGTGGTGGAGCTGGCGCCACCGCAGCAACTGGTGAACGCCAATGGCTGGCTGGAGGTGACGACGGTGGCCGCCATCATCCTGGGCACGGCGCTGGGCGGCGTGCTGGTGGGGCCGACGCTGGTGCAGGCGCTGGGCACCGCGCCGGCCGGCGCGGGCCTGGCGGTGGGCGGCGCGCTGGTGGTGGCGCTGGGCGTGGTGCTGGTGCTGTACGGGCTGGCCGGGGCGCTGAACCTGGCGATTCCGCGGCCCGCGGCCAGCGTGGCCGAGCGGCACGCGCTGCCACCCGGCGCGCTGCAATTTTTGCAGCGCTTTGCGCACGCCCAGCGCACGCTGTGGCGTGATGCGCTGGGTGGCGCCTCGCTGGGCGTGACGACGCTGTTCTGGGGTGCGGGGGCCACGCTGCAGTTCGTGGTGCTGGCCTGGGCACAGCAGCGGCTGGGCTTGTCGCTGTCGCAGGCGGCGTACCTGCAGGGCGTGGTGGCGGTGGGCATTGCGCTGGGCGCGCTGGCCGCCGGGCGCTGGGTGGCACTGGGGCAGGCGCTGCGCGTGCTGCCGCTGGGCGTGGCGATGGGCCTGGCCGTGCCGCTGCTGACGCTGGTGCACAGCGTGGCGCTGGCGGCGCCGTTGCTGGCGGCGGTGGGTGCGCTGGCGGGCTTGTTCGTGGTGCCGATGAACGCGCTGCTGCAGCACCGCGGCCAGCGGCTGCTGGGCAGCGGCGAATCCATCGCGGTGCAGAACTTCAATGAAAACGCGGCCGTGCTGGCGATGCTGGGCACGTATGCGGGGCTGCAGGCCGCGGGCTGGCCGCTGCCGTGGCTGGTGGGGCTGCTGGGCACGGCGGTGGCCGCCGGGGTGGCGCTGGTGATGTGGCGCCTGCGCCAGCGGGCCGCGCGCGGGTTGATGTGGAGCGCACCTTGAAGCCGTTGAGATTTCCGCCGTCCCTGACACGCTGCCGGCCCTCACCCCAACCCTCTCCCAGAGGGAGAGGGAGCTTTCTTTGGCGCAGCACGCGCTGTCGAGCCTCGAGAAGCCGCCCTCCAGGAAAACGCCGACAGGTTGAAGCCGCCTGGCTTATCTGCACCCGACAAACGACGCATGACTTGGCTTCGCCTCCATGACGAAGCGCGTCGTCATTTGTCATGCCGGCACCCGCCGGCAGTCATTCGTCATTTGTCATCGCAAGCCTTGAAGGAGCCAACATGAAGATCATGATCGTCACCGACGCGTGGGAGCCGCAGGTCAATGGCGTGGTGCGCACGCTGAAGATGACCACGCGCCACCTGCAGGAGATGGGGCACAGCACGCACATCCTGTCGCCGCTGGATTTCAGGTCGTTCCCCTGCCCCACCTACCCCGAGATTTCCCTCGCGGTGGTCACGCGGCGCGCGGTGGCGCGGCACATCGACGCCGTGGCGCCCGACTGCCTGCACATCGCCACCGAGGGGCCACTGGGCTGGGCCGCGCGGGCGGTGGCGGTCAAGCGTGGCTGGCCGTTCACCACGGCGTACCACAGCCGCTTTCCCGAGTACGTGCATGCGCGCGTGCGGGTGCCGGTGGGCTGGAGCTACGCGCTGCTGCGCAAGTTCCACAACGCCGGCCGCGCCACGCTGGCGCCCACGCCGGCCATCGTCGATGACCTGCGGGCGCGCGGCTTCACCCAGGCGCGGCTGTGGTCGCGCGGGGTCAATCTGGAAGCCTTCAGCCCCGAGGGGCCGAGGCTGCCGCGCGACAGCTCTCCGGTGTTCCTCTACGTCGGCCGGCTGGCGGTGGAGAAGCAGGTGCACAAGTTTCTCGAACTCGATCTGCCGGGCGAGAAGTGGGTGGCCGGCACGGGGCCGGAAGAAGCCAGGCTGAAGGCGCAGTACCCCCACGCGCGCTGGTTCGGCGTGCTGAGCGGCGACGATCTGGCCACCGTGTACCGCAGCGCCGACGTGATGGTGTTCCCCAGCGTGACCGACACCTTCGGCCTGGTGATGGTGGAGTCGATGGCCTGCGGCACGCCGGTGGCCGCCTACCCGGTGCCGGGGCCGATCGACGTGGTGGGCCACGATTCGGCCGGTGGCGTGATCGACGACGACCTGCGCGCCGCCTGCCTGGCCGCGCTGGCCAAGCCGCGCGACGGCGTGCGGCGGCACGCCGAACAGTTCAACTGGCCCACGGCCACGCGGCAGTTCGAGCAGGCGCTGGTGCGCATCGCACGGACCAGCGACGTGGACAAGCAGGCGCCGCGCGAGTCGCTGCAAAGCCCGTGAGGGGCGGCGGCCCGGTGCGTGCCGTGCGGGTCCACGCCCCTTGCTTTGCAGGCCGCGAGCGAACGCGCCGGATACTACAAAAAAAATAGCTGCCAGCGCTTGTCAGGCAAGCGCTGGCAGCCATTTTCACATCAAAGCCCTGCGCTGCAGGGCGGGCGCCCATCAGCCTTCGGGATTGGCCTTCTTGTAGGCGGCGATGCCGTCGGTGATTTCCTTGCGGGCGGCGTCGGGGCCTTCCCAGCCCAGCACCTTGACCCACTTGCCCGGCTCCAGGTCCTTATAGTGCTCGAAGAAGTGCGCGATGGAGGCGGTGCGCGCGGGGTTCAGGTCTTCCGGCTTCTGCCAGCTGCTGTAGAGCGACAGCACCTTCCTGATCGGCACGGCCAGCACCTTGCCGTCTTCGCCCGCTTCGTCCTGCATCTTCAGGATGCCGATGGGGCGGCAGGTGACCACCACGCCGGGGATCAGCGGCACGGGCGTGACCACCAGCACGTCCACCGGGTCGCCGTCGCCCGACAGCGTCTGCGGCACGTAGCCGTAGTTGGTGGGGTAGTGCATCGCCGTGCTCATGAAGCGGTCGACGAAGATGGCGCCGGTGTCCTTGTCGACCTCGTACTTGATGGGGTCGGCGTTCATCGGGATCTCGATGACGACGTTGAACTCGTCGGGCGCCTTGGCGCCAGGGGAAACGTGGTCGAGGGACATTGTTGGTTCTCGTGGGTTGATGTGGATTAAGACAGCGGGTAAGACTGGCTGGGATTAACCCTGATTTTACTTTCGCCCCCCTTGCACCCGCGGATTCGTCACGTTTTCCGGCTAAATTCGCGCTGTTGGCCAATCGACTGTCCCTTTCTGATCAGAGGGAACGAGGAAGCAACGCAGTGGAGGGCCGGGCTGCGTTGCACCGCTGGCAGACGGCCCCTCCGAAGCGCAACCGCTTTTGTGAGGAGATATCAATGACAGGCAACTCGGCGCTGATACTGGCGCTCGTCTGCGGTCTGATCGCCGTCGTGTACGGCTTCTGGGCCCGCGGATGGATTCTTTCGCAGGACGCGGGCAACGCCCGCATGCAGGAAATCGCGGCCGCCATCCAGACCGGCGCGGCGGCCTACCTGGCCCGGCAATACAAGACCATCGCCATCGTCGGCGTGGTGCTGGCGATCCTGATCGCCATGGTGCTGGACGTGACCACCGCCATCGGTTTCGTCGTCGGCGCGGTGCTCTCGGGGGCCTGCGGCTTCATCGGCATGAACGTCTCGGTGCGCGCCAACGTGCGCACCGCGCAGGCGGCCACCAAGGGCATCGGCCCGGCGCTGGACGTGGCCTTCCGCGGCGGCGCCATCACCGGCATGCTGGTGGTGGGCCTGGGGCTGCTGGGCGTGGCGGCGTTCACCTGGTTCCTGGTCGGCAACGGCCAGCTGTCGCCCACGGCCAAGCTGTCCACCCTGCTCAACCCGCTGATCGGCTTTGCCTTCGGCTCGTCGCTGATCTCGATCTTCGCGCGTCTGGGCGGCGGCATCTTCACCAAGGGCGCCGACGTGGGCGCCGACCTGGTGGGCAAGGTCGAGGCCGGCATCCCGGAGGACGACCCGCGCAACCCCGCCGTGATCGCCGACAACGTGGGCGACAACGTGGGCGACTGCGCCGGCATGGCCGCCGACCTGTTCGAGACCTACGCCGTCACGCTGATCGCCACCATGGTGCTGGGCGCGCTGATGGTGGCCACGGCCCCGTGGCAGGCGGTGATGTACCCGCTGGCGCTGGGCGCGGTGTCGATCATCGGCTCGATCATCGGCACCTTCTTCGTCAAGGCCTCGCCCGGCATGAAGAACGTGATGCCGGCGCTCTACAAGGGCCTGGCGATCGCGGGCATCCTGAGCCTGATCCTGTTCTACTTCGTTACCGCCTGGATCATCCCCGACAACGCCATTGCCCCCAGCGGCAGTGTGATGCGCCTGTTCGGCGCCTGCGTGGTCGGCCTGCTGCTGACCGCGGCGCTGGTGTGGATCACCGAGTACTACACCGGCACGCAGTACAAGCCGGTGCAGCACGTGGCGCAGGCCAGCACCACCGGCCACGCCACCAACATCATCGCCGGCATCGGCGTCAGCATGAAGTCCACTGCCTGGCCGGTGATCTTCGTCTGCATCGCCATCATCGCCGCCTACTGGCTGGCCGGCCTGTACGGCGTGGCGGTGGCCGCCATGTCGATGCTGAGCATGGCCGGCATCATCGTCGCGCTGGACGCCTACGGCCCCATCACCGACAACGCCGGCGGCATTGCCGAGATGGCCGAGATGCCGCCCGCCGTGCGCGACATCACCGACCCGCTGGACGCCGTGGGCAACACCACCAAGGCCGTCACCAAGGGCTACGCCATCGGCTCGGCCGGGCTGGCGGCGCTGGTGCTGTTCGCCGACTACACGCACAAGCTGGAAAGCTTCGGCCAGGCCATCAGCTTCGACCTGAGCGACCCGATGGTGATCGTGGGCCTGTTCATCGGCGGCCTGATCCCCTACCTGTTCGGCGCCATGGCGATGGAAGCCGTGGGCCGCGCCGCCGGCAGCGTGGTGGAGGAAGTGCGCCGCCAGTTCCGCGAGATCCCCGGCATCATGGCCGGCACGGCCAAGCCCGAGTACGGCCGCGCGGTCGACATGCTCACCGGCGCCGCCATCAAGGAGATGATGATCCCCAGCCTGCTGCCCGTGGTGGTGCCGATCCTCGTCGGCCTGGCACTGGGGCCGAAGGCGCTGGGCGGCCTGCTGATGGGCACCATCGTCACTGGCCTGTTCGTGGCCATCAGCATGTGTACCGGCGGCGGCGCCTGGGACAACGCCAAGAAGTACATCGAGGACGGCCACCACGGCGGCAAGGGCAGCGAGGCGCACAAGGCCGCCGTCACCGGCGACACCGTGGGCGACCCCTACAAGGACACCGCCGGCCCCGCCGTCAACCCGCTGATCAAGATCATCAACATCGTGGCGCTGCTGATCGTGCCGCTGGTGGTGGGCATGCACCCCACCACGCGCGATCTGGCGCCCAGCGCCCCGGCGGCGGCCACCGCTGCCAGCAGCGCGGCGACCGGCGTCTCGGCCGCGCCCACGGGCACGGTGTACGGCGTGCCGTCGGCCGGCACGGCCCTGGCCACGCCGCCGGCGCCCGCCGCGGCACCGGCACCGGCCGCCGCCCCGGCACCCGCACCCGCCGCCGCACCTGCGTCGGCACCGGCGTCGGCAGCGTTCAGCCCCGCATCGGCGCCCGCCGCGGTGGTGGCCGAGGATGCCAGCGCGGTCGCCGTCGAAGGCGAGAAGGTGGTGTTCTACTTCGCCACCGGCAAGACCGAGCCACACCCCGACGGCGCGCAGACCCTGCAGCGCATCGTCGATGGCGTGAACGCCGGCAACAAGGCCGTCATCAGCGGCTACGTCGACAGCACGGGCAGCGCCGCCGCGAACGAGGAAATCGCCAAGCAACGCGCCTTCGCCGTGCGCGACCTGCTCAAGAGCCTGGGCGTGGCCGAAGACAGGATCGACCTGCAGAAGCCCGCCGATATCCAGGCCGGCGCCGGTGCGCAGGCACGCCGGGTGGAGGTGGCGCTGCAATAAGCCGCGCCGCACGCCCCTGCTGCCAGGCCCGCCGCATCGGCGGGCCTTTTTGTATCTGCTCCAGGTGACCCAGCCACATACTCCCAATCTACATGGCCGCCAGCGCCCTATGGACAAGCGCTACAACAAGATACTCCCCCAAAAACCTGATGCAGGTGCTGATTGTGATGCCGCCGCGGGTACCGCCGCCCCGCCACCCGCGCACCGCTGCGTGCGCCCGGCAGACGTGCCGCGCTGGAATACCGCTTCACCCCGGGCGTTGTCAACCAAGAGTGATCGCCCCGCACCGATCCCCTCAGGGTCGGCCGATACCCGGCGTTTCAATGCGCACATTAGTATTAGGATTTGACCTACAAGCCCGCGTCGACAGCGCCGCCATAGTCCACACGAGCAGCGCAGCCTTGCCTGACACGACACCCGCTTCATGACCTTGCCCCCCTCCGCCCCTTCTGCCCCCGCCGCCGACGAGCAGTTGGTGACAACCGCCAACAGCCTGCCCGCCGGCACGCGCCTGGCCGAGTTCGAGCTGCGCGGCGTGCTGGGCGAAGGCGGTTTTGCCACGGTCTACCGTGCGCACGACCACTCGCTGCGGCGCACTGTCGCCATCAAGGAATACATGCCCGGTGCACTCGCCACGCGCGCGCCCGACGGCAGCGTGATCGCGCGCGAGCCGCAGATGCAGGCCACCCTGGCGCGCGGGCTGGACAGCTTTTTGAACGAGGCGCGCCTGCTGGCGCAGTTCGACCACCCGGCGCTGATCCGCGTCTACCGCTTCTGGGAGCAGAACGGTACCGCCTACATGGCCATGCAGCTGTGCCAGGGCCGCACCCTGCGCGCGCTGCGCCAGGCCGAGCCCCGGCTGGTGGCCAGCGAGCCCTGGCTCAAGCACATGCTGTCGCCCATCCTCGACGCGCTGGAGCTGCTGCACGCCAACGACTGCTACCACCGCGACATCTCGCCCGACAACATCATGGTGCTGGACTCCGGCGTGCCGATGCTGCTGGACTTCGGCGCCGCGCGGCAGGCCATGGGCGACGCCACGCAGGCGCTGACGGTGATCGTCAAGCCCGGCTTCGCCCCCATCGAGCAGTACGACAGCGTGCTGGAGCAAGGCCCCTGGACCGACGTCTACAGCCTGGGCGCGGTGCTGCACTTCCTGGTCACCGGCCAGCCCGTCACCGCCTCGGTGTCGCGGCTGCTGAAGGATCCGCTGCCCCGGCTGGCCGACACCCCCGGGCTGGCGCTGTCGCCCGCCTTCGCGCGCGCCATCGACCGCGCGCTGACGGTGCACCCCGAAGACCGCATCCGCAGCATCGCCGAATTCCGCGAGGCGCTGGAGCTGCCCACCTTCTGGGCCGAGATGCAGCGCCAGAGCGTCGAGCTGGGCGCCCTGCGCAGCCACTCGGGCACCACCGGCTTCGGCGCGCTGGCCGAGCTGGGCGACGACGACGCTGCGCCCAGCGACCTCGGCCCCGCCACGCTGCCGCCGCCCGAAGAGCGGGCCATGCCCGCTGCGGCGCCGCGCCGCCCGCGCCCCGACGCCGCCGAACGGGCGCGCACCCCGGCCGAGCGGCCGCGGCCACCCGCCCCGGCAACCCGGTCCGGCACGCC
>NZ_JBHUEP010000008.1:0-189357 GCF_042680925.1 Ottowia beijingensis | reverse complement strand
GCCATCGCCTGGAACGCTGTCCGCGATGGGAATGGAATCACTGTCCGCCATCAGTGGAATGCGCAGCCAGGGATATCAACGAGGTGCTGAGCATGGATTTCGTCTCGGACAGCCTGTCCAGTGGACGGCGCATCAAGTGTCTGACGGTGGTGGATGACTTCAGCAAGGAGTCCGTGGACATCACGGTGGACTACGGCATCTCGGGCCAGTACGTCACGCGCGTGCTCGACCAAGTGGCCAGGTTCCGTGGCTATCCGGCAGCCGTGCGAACGGACAATGGCCCGGAGTTCACCAGTCGGGCGTTCCTGGCCTGGACGCACAAGAATGGGATTCGGCACATCCTGATTGAGCCGGGCAAGCCCATGCAGAACGGCTATATCGAGAGCTTCAACGGCAAGTTCAGAGATGAATGCCTCAACGAGCAGTGGTTTGAATCGTTGTCACAGGCCCGGGAGTGCATTGCGCATTGGCGGCGGGATTACAACGAGGTCAGGCCGCACAGCAGTTTGGGGCGCATCCCTCCGGCACGATTCGCACAGCAGCACCGCCAGCGCGCGGGCGGTGCTGCTGACAGTGAGCAGAAACAAAACTTCGATTAACCTTCACCCCCGGACTTCTCCAATCCGTTGGTACGGTCAATGGGGGCAGGTCAAACGGATAGTCTATTTCCGGTGCGGCTTCAGCCTGCCTCGGCATCAGCATGAAGATTGCGTTCCATCGCAGCCATCAACTCGGTGCCGCTCATTTTGAGCGCAACGGCAACCTTCAGTATGACGGTCAGCGAGGGCAAATGCTTCCCTCGCTCGATCTTGCTCATGTGCGAACGCTCGATTCCGGCCTGCGCGGCCAGTTCCTCTTGAGCAACACCCTGATCCATACGAAAGGCGCGCACAGCCTTGCCGAAAGCCAGGGCTGGCTCGGCTTCATATCTGGTTGTGCCCGGGGGGCGGCCTCGTTGAACACTACGCTTCTGCATCAGCAGAAGCGTCGAGCAGTCACGATAATTTAACCACGTTAAATTTAACTCACGAGTATCATATTGGATTGCCTTGTTTATCAATTCTCTTCTTGGGGGCTGTTATGCACGAGGCCACCAGTCGGTCCACCCTTAAACTTGCCGTAGCACCGGGCGTACCGTCATCACACCTTTCGGCGCTTCTCGCGCGACAACGCGCGGAAGAACCAGATGTCGCGCTCGCGTTTTTCGAGGTTACAGGCGACGTTCTGCTTCAGGGACTTCTTGAGGGCCGCTTCGACATTGGGGTGTCACTTCAGGATGCCAGCGACCCAGCCCTCAAATCGCAACCCCTATGGATTGAGGACATGGCCGTGGCCATAGCACCACGGTTCCACTTACTCGACCAGGCGAAGCTCACCATCGCAGATCTCCAGGATCACACGATCTATCGGTGGCAGGCGGAAGCTTGTCCCCTGCTAGATGAGAGCTTGATTTCGCTCATGCCTGTGGACCGGGAGAACGTCCAGCGGGTGCCTTCGTTCGAGATGATGGCGCTATGGGTTGCTGCCGGCTACGGCGTTGGGCTATCCGCGCAATCGCGCATAGACCATGCTCATGGCTGGGGGTTCACTATGCGGCCGCTCGCAGACGGCCCCTTTAAGGTCGTGACATACCTGCAACGGCCTTACGCACAAGTTGACTCGGTTATCGAGCGATTCGAGCAGAGAGCACTGCAAGTTGCCGGGACAGGCTCCGCGTGGTGAATCCCTCTATGGCCGGAGTCACTTGGCGACACCCGGTCGCGCTGAGTAGTAGAGGTCACTCGCGCTCGATGACCCGGAGCAGTGCGGTTCTACGCTTCGACATGGGACCAAATGCCTTCGTGACATCTTCAACACTCTTCCCAGCCTGCAAAGCATCGAGGATGTCAGCCCAGTCCTGCATGATCACCTTGCGCGATTCCACGAACTTCGTGTGGTCGTAGGGGGCACGCGAGGAATCCTTGTTCTTCTTGGAATGTGCAAGTTGGAGATCAACTCGCTTTTCAGGATAGCCCAGCAGCCCAAGAATCGTCGTAGCAGTGGAACGAAATCCATGGGACGAAAAACGTCCTCCATAACCCATGCGCTTGAGTGCTTGATTGAGCGTCGTCGCCGACATCACCTGCCCCGGCTTCCTGTAGCTCGGGAACAATACCTTTCCGCCACCGGTGAGCGCATAGAGTTCCCTAAGCGCAGCCACTGCCTGCCGCGATAACGGAACCAGATGAGGGCGCCGCATCTTCATGCGCTCGGCGGGAATTGACCAAATGGCATTGTTCAGATCGAACTCTTCCCACGACGCTTTGCGAAGTTCGACCGTGCGCACATAGGTCAATGCCATCAATTTGAGGGCAAGCACCGTCGTTCGATACCCTCCTTCGTTGTCCACCCGATTCAGAAAGTCCGGGATCTCTGCCCATGTCAGCGGAGGGTTATGACGGACTTGAGGACGCTTGACCAGCCCCTTGAGCAAGGAGGCGGGATCGAATTCGCAGACACCTTGGGCAGCCGCATAGCTGAAGATCTGACCACACCACTGGCGGATGAGAATCGCCACAGTCTTCGCTCCCCGAGCAGCCACATCCTTGATGATAGGTCGCAGATGGGGAGCCCTGATGGAGCTGATCGGCAACTTCCCGATCCGTGGGAAGACGTCCTTTTCAAGGTAGCTGGTGACCTGGTTGGTGTAGTACTCGCTCCAGTGGGCGTTGGCTGCGATCCATTCCCGAGCAACAACTTCGAACGTGCGTTCGTATGTGTCGGCCTGGAGGGCCATGGCCGCCTTTTTCTCCACGATGGGATCAAGCCCCTTCCTGACCAGCGTCTTCGCTCGATCACGTTCAGCACGAGCCGCCTCCAACGTGATCTTTGGGTACACCCCGATTGAGTACACCTGCTCAGCACCACCCAGCCGGTAGCGGTACCACCAGAGCTTGGAGCCATTAGGTTGAACGCGCAAAAAGAGGCTGCCGCCGTCCCGTAGTTGGTACACCCTCGGCCTCGGCTGCGCCGTTTCCACTTTGCGCGCCGAGAGAAGATTGAGTGCTGTGAGTGCCATGTGTATAACGCCTCCAAATTGGCCCGTTACACACTCCATTACACACATGAGCACTGGATTTGTCCAGCTTTCAGAATCGCTCGATGGACGATCAACCCTTTAAAAACAAGGACTTAGAGTTTCTCCGTGGAGGTTGATGGAAGCCAGTGGACCTCAATCGTAGTTATCGATCATCAGCACGTTCATGCCTGGCTCCTCAATACCGGACTTCCATACGCAGAGGACGCAAAGGTTTCGCAGAGGACGCAAAAGAAATGCCAAAGAAATTTCATAGCTTGTTCACCAGGCGTTGAATGCCCTTGACGACCGGAAAGGCATGGAAATTGATGAGGAGGCCGAGCTTGAGGCCCGACAGACGCAGATAGGTCAGCAGTTGGGCGCGGTGCGCTTCCATCAAGCTGTCCAGTGCCTTCAGTTCCACAATCACCGCTTCTTCGACGATGAAATCCGCCCGGTAGGCCAGCCCGACATCCAACCCCTTGTAGCGCGCGGCAACGGGCACCTCGCGTTGAAAACGCAAACCACGCTGCGCCAGTTCGATCGACAACGCCCCCGCATAGGCGCTTTCCAGCAACCCCACACCCAGCACACGCTGCACCTCTACCGCGGCGCCGATCACCTCATGCGAAAAATCATTCTCGATTCTTGGCTGTTCCTTCTGCGTCCTCTGCGAAACCTCTGCGTCCTCTGCGTATGGCTGTTGGCTGTTCGGCAAGGGCATCATCACTCCAGCCCCTCCTCCACCAGCTCGCTCGCCCGCAGCAGCGCGCGCGCCTTGTGCTCCGTCTCTTTCCATTCCATCTCGGGCACGCTGTCGGCCACCACGCCGGCCGCCGCCTGCACGTGCAGGGTCTGATCCTTGACGATGGCGGTGCGGATGGCGATGGCCAGGTCCATGTCGCCGGCGTAGCTGATGTAGCCGCAGGCGCCGCCGTAGATGCCGCGCTTGACGGGCTCGAGCTGGTCGATCAGCTCCATGGCGTGCACCTTGGGCGCGCCGCTCAGCGTGCCGGCAGGGAAGGTGGCCTTCAGCACGTCCATGTTGGTCATGCCTTCGTTCAGGATGCCCTCGACGTTGCTGACGATGTGCATCACGTGGCTGTAGCGCTCCACCGCGAAGGCTTCGGTGACCTTCACGCTGCCGGTTTTGGCGATGCGGCCGATGTCGTTGCGCGCCAGGTCGATCAGCATCACGTGCTCGGCACGCTCCTTGGGGTCGGCCACCAGTTCTTCCTCGGTGGCCTTGTCCAACTCGGGCGTGGCGCCACGCGGGCGGGTGCCGGCCAGCGGGCGGATGGTGACCTTCTTGCCCTCGGCGGTGTGCTCCTGCCGCACCAGGATCTCGGGGCTGGCGCTGACCACGTGGAAGTCGCCGAAGTCGTAATAGATCATGTACGGCGACGGATTCAGCGAGCGCACCGCCCGGTACAGGCTGAGCGGCGACTCGGTGTAGCGCTTGCTGATGCGCTGGCCCACCTGCACCTGCATGAAGTCGCCGGCGGCGATCAGTTCCTTGGCGCGCTCCACCGCGGCCAGGTAGTCGGCCTTGGCGAAGCTGCGCTCTGCGGGATAGTTGGTGCTCGGCTTCACCTGTGGCGCGGCCACCGAATAGCGCAGCTGCTCGCGCAGCACTTTCAGACGCTTCTTGGCGTTGCTGTACGACTCGGGCTGGGCCGGGTCGGCGTAGACGATCAGATACAGCTTGCCCGACAGGTTGTCGATGACGGCCAGCTCCTCGCAGTGCATCAGCAGGATGTCGGGCGTGCCCAGGGTGTCGGGCGGGCAACTGGCTGACAGCTTCTTCTCGATGTGGCGCACCACGTCGTAGCCGAAGTAGCCCGCGAGCCCGCCGCAAAAGCGCGGCAGGCCGGGGCGCAGCGCGACCTTGAAGCGCTTTTGGTAGGCATCGACGAAGTCCAGCGGGTTGCCTGGCGCCGTCTCGACGACCTGGCCGTCGGTCACCACCTCGGTGCGCGCAGCCGCGCCGAAGCCGCTGGCCCTTAGAAAAGTGCGCGCCGGCAGGCCGATGAAGCTGTAGCGGCCGAAGCGCTCGCCGCCGATGACCGATTCGAGCAGAAAACTATAGCGCCCACCGCCCGCCCCGCCTGCGCCGGCGGCCAGTTTCATGTAAAGCGACAGCGGCGTTTCGAGATCCGCGAAGGCCTCGCTCATCAGCGGGATGCGGTTGTAGCCCTGGCTGGCCAGGCTCTTGAATTCAAGTTCGGTGATCACAGGGGTCGAGCCTCCATGCTCGCTGGCGGGGCATGGGGCCCGGCCGTTTCGTCTTCCTTCATTGCGGCACCGGAAGGTGTGGCGCCGCGCCCAGCGCCCATTGCGGGCGCGAATCACAAAGTCAGCGTGCAGGCTTGCGCCAGGGCCACGCCCCCTGGACGGCGGCGCCCAGTGGTGATATGACGTTGCGGGAAGAGAACATGCGGCCTAGTGTAGCAAACAGGTTTTGCGCATGTCAGCCTGAACGCCGACCAGGCCGGTGGGCATTGTCTTGCTTACAACAGGCCCGCCGCCGTGCCCAATGGGCCATCGGGCGCGCCCGTGCGCCACCCGCTCCCCTCCCTGCTTCAACCCCGCCGGCCGCCAGGCCGGGCAACAGAGACTGCCATGCTGATCCGGATTGGTTACGACATCGAACTGGCCTTGAGCGCCCCCACCACCGTGCTCGCGGCGCTGCACGTGCACCCTTCGCGCGCCGGCGACCTGCAGGCCCCCGAGCAATTCGCCGTCGAGCCGGCGCTGCCGCTCCTCAACTACCAGGACGGCTTCGACAACACCATCACGCGCGTCGACGTGCCCGCTGGCGTGGGCAGCGTGCGCTTCACCAACCACGCCGTGGTGGCCGACAGCGGCCTGCCCGACCCGGTGCATGCCGACGCGCGCCAGCACCCGCTGCACGAGCTGCCGCTGGAGGTGTTCCGCTTTCTGCTGCCCAGCCGCTACTGCGAGGTCGACAGCGAACTGATGCCCTTCGCCTGGAACCGGTTCGGCCAGTTGCCCGAAGGCTGGGCGCGCGTGCAGGCCATCTGCGACTTCGCGCACCGGCACATCCGCTTCGACTACATGCAGGCACGCGCCAACCGCACCGCGCTGCAGGCCTGGCAGGAGGGCGTGGGCGTGTGCCGCGACTATGCGCACCTGTCGGTCACGCTGTGCCGCTGCCTGAACATTCCGGCGCGTTACGTCACGGGCTACCTGGGCGACATCGGCATGCCGCCGCCCTATGCGGCGATGGATTTCGCCGCCTGGATGGAGGTCTACCTTGGCGGCCAGTGGCACACCTTCGACGCGCGCAACAACACGCCGCGCATCGGCCGCGTGCTGATGGCGCGCGGGCGCGACGCCGCCGACGTGCCGATCACCATGGTGTTCGGCTGGAGCCAGCTGAACCGCTTCGAGGTGATCACCGACGAAGTGGCGCCGGCTGCACCCCAGCCGGCGCCCTGACCGCCGCCGCCGGGCACGGGTATTCACCGATGGCATGCCGGTAACAAAATGTCATCATGAAACGAACGGTCGTTCTTTTCAAAGGTGATGGCGATGCACATGCAGCAAGCGGGTGTCCGGTTTCTTCCCCACCTGGTCATGGCCTGGATGCTGGCGGGCGCCCTGCTCGCCGCCGTGCCGCGCGGCGCGCAGGCGGCCGAGGTGGAAGGGGTCAAGCTGGCCGAGCAGATCAGCGTGGCGGGCCAGCCGCTGGTGCTGAACGGGGCGGGCACGCGCTACCGCGCCGTGTTCAAGGTCTATGTCGCCGGGCTGTACCTGCCGCGCAAGACGCATTCGGTGGACGAGATCCTGAAGGTCGGCGCCGAGCCACGCCGCCTGCAGCTGACGATGCTGCGCGACATCGACGCCGCCGAGTTCGGCAAGATGTTCTACCGCGGCATGGAAGACAACATGGACAGGAACGCGTTCGCCAAGCTGGTGCCGGGCGTGATGCGCATGAGCCAGGTGTTCACCGACTTCAAGCGCAACAAGGCGGGCGACGTGATCGACATCGACTGGGTGCCGGGCACGGGCATGACGATCCATGTCAACGGCAAGTCGGCCGGCGAGCCGTTCAAGGAGCCCGAGTTCTTCGCCGCGCTGATGCGCATCTGGCTGGGCACCAAGCCGCCCGACTGGAAGCTGAAGGACGCGCTGCTGGGCAAGGCCGAGGGCGCCGCGTCCTGAGCCGCGGGCGTCAGCCCGCGTCCGGCTCGGCCAGGTAGAACAGCTCCTGCCCCACCTCGGCCTCGGGGTGCGGAAACAGCACGCAGCCGTCGTAGGGCGCGGCCACGGGTGTGCCGTCGGCGCGGTGGGCGATGACGTCGCCGGCCTGCACGGCGTCGAAGCTGTGCCAGTCCTGCGCCAGGCGGTCGGCGGGTGATTCGCGCAGCACCACGTCCTTGAGCCGCGCGGCCGGGCCGGCAAAGCGCGGTGGCGCGGGCACGTGCGCCAGCTCCAGGTGCGCCAGCGCGCCGTGGATGGCGCGCGTGGCCACGTCGATGGCCTCCGGGTCTTCGTGCTGACCGCATTCGATGGTGACGGCGTAGCCGCCCTGGCTGCGCATGTATTCGTTGGTGCCGATGCCTTCGTCGTCGGGCAGTTCGCCGCGCAGCCCGGCGGCGCGGTCGTACACCTCCAGCCAGCCTTCGACCACCTGCTGCGCGCCCAGGGCACGGGCCAGCGCCATCTCTTCGGCGGCGCGGGCAAAGGGCTCGCGCGCGCCGCTGTTGTTGCGCGGGCCGACCATGGCGAAGGGGTCGCCCGGCGTGTGGAAGGAATGCAGATCCAGCAGCACCTCGTGCTGCGCCAGCAGCGGCGCCAGCTGGCGGGTGATGCGGTCTTCGTAGTCCTGCGGCTCGGGCTGCGGCAGAAAGCGGCGGTTCAGGTTGCGCTCGCCCTCGCGCGTGGCCTGCGCGAAGGCCAGCGGGTTGGCCACCGGCACCAGGGTGAGGCGGCCGCGCAGCAGGCGCAGGCGGCCATGCGTCAGGTCGTCGATGGCGCGCACGATGGCGTGGGCACCGCACACCTCGTTGCCGTGCACCGCACCCAGCACCACCAGCGATGGCCCCGGCGCCAGCGCCGCCCAGGTGTGCCAGTGCAGCACCTCGGGGTCGGCCACGGCGCGCCGCAGCAGTTCGTGATCCACACTCACCCGCCTCATCCTTCCTTTCGGGGCTGATTCTGCCGCTGCGCCGTCAGCCCTGCGGCGACCGCGGTCATGGTGTCGGCAAAGCCGTCGGCGTCGACGCCGCGCACCGGCTCGCCGTGGTTGTAGCCGTAGGTCATCAGCACCACGGGGCAGCCGGCGGCGCGCGCGGCCTGCGCGTCGTTCTGCGAATCACCCACCATCAGCGTGTGCGCCGGCGCGGTGCCCAGCGCCTTGCAGGCTTCGAGCAGCGGCAGCGGGTCGGGCTTCTTGCGGGCAAAGCTGTCGCCGCCGAAGACGTGGACGAAGAAGCCGTCCAGCCCTTTGGCGGCCAGCAGCGGTTTGGCGAACGACAAGGGCTTGTTGGTCAGGCACACCAGCGGCAGGCCCAGCTCGCGCAGCGCTTGCAGGCCCGCCACCACGCCGGGGTAGACGCTGCTGAACTGGCCGTTAATGGCCAGGTAGTGCTGCTGGTAGCTGCGCCAGGCCTGTTCGTAGCGCGCCTCGGGTTGCGTGGCCGGGCAGCTGGCGCCGATGGCGCCGCCGCTCAGGTCGGCCAGGCGCATCTGCTCGGCCAGCACGCTGCGGATCAGGTGCTCGGAGCCCTTGCCGACCGCGCGCTCGATGAAGTCGCGCGCCACCGGCGGCAGTTGCAGCTCGGCCAGCATGCGGCCCAACGCGACTTCGAAATCGCCCAGGGTGTCGACCTGGGTGCCGTCGAGGTCGATGATGCAGGCATCGATGACTTGTGTTAGCTTGCGAACCGTCATTAATAAGAGGAGACTGATGTGTTTGATCGCTTGAAGACCTTGCGCGCCAGCGCACTGCGCGGTGTGCTGATCCTGGGCCTGGCCTGTGCGACCACCGTCGCCTGGGCGCAGGACAAGGTGGTGTACCACATCAACAACGCCGAGGCGCAGGCCACGGCCGGGCTGCGCAACATCCGCAACCACCTCGATGTGGCGCCCAAGACGCAGATCGTGGTGGTGACGCACGCCGAAGGCATCGATTTTCTGCGCGAGGGCGCCAAGGACAAGAAAAACGCCGACATCGACTACAACGCGCTGGTGAACGCGCTGAAGTCGCGCGGCGTGCGGTTCGAGATCTGCGAGATCACGATTACCGGTGCAGGGCTGAAGAAGGACCAGTTCACCATGGATGCCGACTTCGTGCCCTCGGGCGTGGCGCGCATCACCGAGCTGCAGACGCGCGAAGGGTTTGCCTACATCAAGCCCTGAGGGGCGGCGACGGGCCCCGCCTGGAGGAGGGGGGGACCTTACAGATTTTTCAGAGCATCAAAAAGGCCTTCAGCGCCCGTCCGCCGGGCGCCAGCAGCTTCTTTTTTTGAACTACCAGATGGCGCCAAATGGCTATCGCCTGATTCGGGCGCCTCAGCCCGCCAGCGCGCGCCGCATGTCGGCAATGACGGCCGCGTAGTCGGGCTGGCCAAAGATGGCGCTGCCGGCGACGAAGGTGTCGGCCCCGGCGTCGGCCACCTGGCGGATGTTGGCGGCCTTGATGCCGCCGTCCACTTCCAGCCGGATGTCGCGGCCTGAGGCGTCGATGCGCTGGCGCGCCGCTTCCACCTTGCGCAGCGCGCTGTCGATGAACGACTGCCCGCCGAAGCCGGGGTTCACGCTCATGATCAGGATCAGGTCGATGTCGTCGATCAGCCAGTCCAGCACATCCAGCGGCGCGGCGGGGTTGAACACCAGCCCGGCCTGGCAGCCGGCGGCCTTGATGGCCTGCACGCTGCGGTGCGGGTGCGGCGTGGCGTCGGGGTGAAAGCTGATCAGGTCGGCCCCTGCCTGCGCGAAGGCCTGCGCCAGCGCGTCCACCGGCTGCACCATCATGTGCACGTCCATCGGCACCGGCGTGCCATCGGCGCGCACGGCGTGCGGCTTGATGGCCTGGCAGATCATGGGGCCAAAGGTGAGGTTGGGCACGTAATGGTTGTCCATCACGTCGAAGTGGATCCAGTCGGCGCCGGCGGCGATGACGTTTTTCACTTCCTCGCCCAGCCGCGCGAAGTCGGCCGAGAGGATGGACGGGGCGATGCGGTAGGTGGTGCTCATGGGCGGCGATTTTCACCCACGGACGCCGGCGTTTCGCGCCGTTACCATCGTCGCATGCCGAAATACCAGTTCAGGGTCGAGGTCGAGCCCCAGTTTCTGCCGCACGAATCGGAGCCGGCGCGCGAGCTGTATGGCTTTGCCTACACCATCACCGTGCACAACACGGGCGAGGTGCCGGCGCAGCTGATCTCGCGCCACTGGGTCATCAACGACGCGCGCGGCCACACCGAGGAGGTCAAGGGCCTGGGCGTGGTGGGCCAGCAGCCGCTGCTGGCACCGGGCGAATCCTTCCAGTACACCAGCGGCTGCCGCCTGCGCACGCCCAGCGGCACCATGCACGGCAGCTACTTCTGCGTGGCGGCCGATGGCGAGCGCTTCGAGGTCGAGATCCCGATGTTCGTGCTGGATGCCGGCGACGGCGGCGTGGGCAGCACCCGCGTGCTGCACTGAACACCCCCCGCCCGGCATGGGAACCACTCAGCTCGACCTGATCGGCCTGCTGCGCGCGCTCGACCCGGAGGCGCCGCTGGCCGAACGGCACCTGTGGCTGATCCGGCTGCTCGGCTGGATTCGCGGCGACACCGACAACCCCGACGTGGCGGTGGCGCGCGTGCGCATGCTGATCGACGCCGCCGAGTTGCGCCCCGACTTCCTCAAGCTGTGGCACCACTGGTGGGAGGAGTTCCTGACCGACATGGACGCCACGCCGCTGCTGGCCCACCTGGGGTTTGCGCCGCAGGGCTCCTTCTCCAGCGAGCTGGGGCACCGGCTGCGCCGCAAGCTGCTGCCGATGTCGCCCGACACCACCGACCTGAGCGAGCTGTTCGGCCTGCTGTTTCCGAGCGAGCTGGACGCCCGTTGGCTGCGCGCACTGGACGAACGCACGCTGCGGCGCCTGCGCACCACGCTGTTTCGCGCCGACGCGCGCCTGGGCGCGGGCGACCAGCGGCCCAGCGTCGGCGATTACGCGCTGCGCACGCTGCTGGACGCGCTGGCCTCGGCCATCAGCCAGATCAGCGCCGTCGGGCAGTCTGCCGACGTGCGCGCGCGCCTGTCGCCCGAGGTGAAGGCCCGGCGCCCGTTTCTCGACCTGCCCATCGTCTTCGAGACGCTGCGCGAGGCGGTGGTGGCGCACGGCCGCCAGAGCGCGCCGGCGCTGGTGGCCGTGGGCCAGCTGCGCGAGCAGCTCGACGCCTGCCGCGCCGGCGCCGCCACGGTGTACACGCACCTGCAGGAGCACGGCATCTCGGTGCACATCGAGTTCCAGTTGCGACAGATGCGCCAGCGCATCATCCGCGTGAAGGCGCTGCTGCTGTGCCTGGAGACCGACGCGCCGGCGCAGGCCACGGCGCAGCTGCTGTCGCACCTGGTGCGCGTGAACCACGACAGCCGCAGCCTGCGCGCGCTGCTGAGCACCAGCACCGAGCTGCTGGCCGCCAAGGTGACCGAGCGCAACGCCGAAACCGGCGAGCACTACATCACCCGCAGCGCCGGCGACTATTGGCGCCTGCTGGGCGCGGCGGCCGGCGGCGGCACGCTGCTGGCGTTCACCACCTGGATCAAGCTGGCCATCGGCGCCATCGGCCTGTCGGCGTTCTGGGGCGGCTGGTGGTCGGGCATCAACTACGCGGTGTCCTTCGTCATCATCATGCTGATGGGCTGGACGGTGGCCACCAAGCAGCCGGCCATGACGGCGCCGGCCATGGCCGCGCGGCTGAAGGACATGAAGGCGCCCGACGCGGTGGAGAACTTCGTCGACGAGGTGGTGTACCTGCTGCGCTCGCAGGCCGTGGCCATCCTGGGCAACGTGGGCCTGGTGATGCCGGTGGTGTTCGCGCTGGCGATGGCGCTGGCCTGGCTGGGCTGGGGCCAGGCCATGGACCCGTACCACGCCCAGTACATCCTGGCGCAGCACCACGCGCTGGGCCCCACGGTGCTGTACGCGGCGGCCACCGGCGGGCTGCTGTTCCTGTCCAGCCTGATCGCCGGCTGGGCCGAGAACTGGTTCGTGTTCCACCGGCTCGACTCGGTCATCGCCTTCCACCCGCGCGTCACCGAACGGCTGGGCGCCGAGCGGGCGCGCCGCTGGGGCCTGTACTGGCGCAACCACGTGTCGAGCTGGACGGCCAACATCTCGCTCGGCCTGATGCTGGGGCTGGTGCCGCCCATCGTCAGCTTCTTCGGCATTCCGATGGAGGTGCGCCACGTCACCCTGGTGGCGGGCCAGATCGCCGCCGCCATCCACGAGCTGGGCGCCGGCGTGCTGCGGCAGCCGGCCCTGTGGTGGGCCGTGGGCGGCATCGCCGTCACCGGCCTCACCAACCTGGCGGCCAGCTTCACCCTGGCCTTCAGGCTGGCGCTGACGGCGCAGAACGTGCCGGCCGTGGACCGCCGCCGCGTCTACGCCGCCATGGGCCGGCGCCTGCTGCGCCAGCCGCATTCGTTCCTGCTGCCGGTGCGGGTGCGCCACACCGCGCCGCCCGCGCCCGCCGCCGAGCCGCCCGCCGATGCGGGTTAGCATGGCGAACCGCGACCTGACCGGAGAACCTGCCGCTTGACCGACTCCTGGATCGCCCCCTGGGCCGACCGACTGCCCTTCACCCCCGGCTCGCTGGCGCTCGAATGGGCGCTGCTGCTGGCGCTTGCAGCGCTGGTGGGCCACCTGGTGCAGCGCTACACGCACCTGCCCAAGATCATCGGCTACGCCGTCATCGGCGCCCTGGCCGGCGGTCTGGGCTTTGCCGGCGCGGCCTGGCCGCTGTCGGGCGTGGGCATGTTCCTGCTCGAGCTGGGCATTGCCGTGATGCTGTTCGAGGCCGGCGCGCGCCTGCCGCTGCGCTGGTTCCGCCACAACCCGATGGTGCTGGTGCAGAGCCTGGCCGAATCGCTGCTGACCTATGCCGCCGCCTACATGGCGCTGCGCGCGCTGGGGCTGGAGGTACCCGTGGTGCGCGCGCTGGCGGTGATCGCCATGGCCGCCTCGCCGGCGGTGCTGATGCGCGTGGTCAGCGACCTGCGCGGCAACGGCCCCGTGACCGACCGCGCCATCGCGCTGGCCACGCTGAACACGCTGTACGCGCTGACGCTGGGCACCGCCATGCTGCGCACCATCGACCGCGGCGACGGCACGCTGGTCGCCTCCATGGTGTCGTCGGTGGCGGTGCTGGGCGTGTCGCTGCTGTTCGGCGCCGTGCTGGCGGCGCTGCTGTTCGCGGCCTTCCGCCTGCTGCACCCGACCAGCCAGGACACGGCCATCGTCATGCTGGCGCTGATCGCCGCCTGCGCCGTCATCGCGCCGTCGTTCGGCGGCTCGGCACCGCTTGCGGTGCTGCTGGGCGGCATCCTGCTCAAGCAGTTCCACCCGCGGCCCTGGGTGTGGCCGCGCCAGCTGGGCACGGCGGCGTCGATGCTCACCATCCTGATGTTCGTGCTGGTGTCCAGCATGGCGGTGCAGGCCGACTGGAGCGCGGGCATCACCTGGGCGGCGCTGGTGCTGATCGGCGTGCGCCTGCTGGCCAAGGTGGGCAGCCTGCTGCTGACCAGCGCCGGCAGCGGCATGGCGCTGAAGCAGGCGTTCTGGGTCGGCATCGCCATGGTGCCCATGTCGTCGGTGGCGCTGCTGCTGACCTCGCAGTTCGTGGCCGCCTCGCACAGCGTGGGCGCGCAGGTGGCGGCCATCGCGCTGCCGACCATCCTGATCACCGAACTGCTGGGCGCGGCGCTGGTCAGCATCGCCCTGGCGCGCACCGGCGAATCGGTGCGCCCGTGGCGCCAGAGCGGCTCGCGCACCGCCGCCGACGCGGAGGTGCGCCCATGACGCTGGAAGCCTTCGGCCAGTCCGACCCGCTGACCATCGGCGTGGAGCTGGAGCTGCAACTGGTCAACACCAACAACTACGACCTGACGCACTACGCCGACGACATGCTGCGCCTGATGGCGCAGCGCCAGCTGCCCGGCAGCGTGGTGCCGGAGATGACGGCCGGCATGATCGAGATATCGACCGGCGTGTGCCGCACCTCCGGCGAGGCGCTGGCGCAGCTGGGCCAGATCCGCGACGCGCTGGTGCAGTGCGCCGACAAGCTGAACATCGCCGTGGTGGGCGGTGGCACGCACCCGTTCCAGCAGTGGCACCAGCAGCGCATCTACGACAAGCCGCGCTTTCACGAGCTGTCGACCCTGTACGGCTACCTCACCAAGCAGTTCACCATCTTCGGCCAGCACGTGCACGTGGGTTGCCCGGACGCCGACACCGCGCTCTACACGCTGCACTGCATGAGCCGCTACATCCCGCACTTCATCGCGCTGGCGGCCAGCAGCCCCTACGTGCAGGGGCAGGACACGGCGTTCGACTCGGCGCGACTCAATTCGGTGTTCGCCTTTCCGCTGTCGGGCCGCGCGCCCTGCGTGCTGACCTGGGACGAGTTCGGCCACTACTTCGACAAGATGACGCGCACCGGCGTGGTCAAGTCGATGAAGGACTTCTACTGGGACATCCGCCCCAAGCCCGAATACGGCACCATCGAGGTGCGCGTGTTCGACACCCCGCTGACGGTGGAGCGCGCCGCCGCGCTGGCCGGCTACGTGCAGTGCCTGGCCGCGTGGTTCCAGCACGAGCGGCCCTTCACCCCGTGCGAGGACGACTACCTCGTCTACAGCTACAACCGCTTCCAGGCCTGCCGCTTCGGGCTGGATGCCGTGTATGTCGACCCGGCCAGCGGCGAGCATCTGCCGCTGCGCGAGCACCTGCTGGCCACCATGCAGCGGCTGGCGCCGTTTGCCGAACAGTGCCAGGCCGGCGATGCCCTGGCGCTGCTGCGCCAGGAAGTGCAGGACAACCGCAACGACGCCCGCTGGCTGCGCGAGCGCCAGGCCAGGGAGCAGTTGCTGGGCGAGGTCATCAGGCAGGCCGCGCTCAGGTTTCGTGGTGAATGACAAAATGATCTTGCTGCTGCGCCGCTTTGATGACTGCGGCTGCGCCGCCATGACCGAGCCCCTGACCGGCATGCGGCGAACCGCGTTCTGCATTGGCGTTGCACAGCAGCGCAGTCATTTCGTCATTTCGTCATTGCATCCATGACCCTCCGCATCGGCATCTCCGCCCGCCTGTTGCACAACCCGCCCGCCGGCCTGGGCCTGCCCACCAAGCGGCTGCAGTTCCTCGAAAGCGGCATGGCCCAATGGATCATGTCGCACGGCGTGCTGGCGCTGATGATCCCGTTCATCGACCAGCGCATGCCCGGCATGCGCAAGCGCCCGCCGATCCACGACCTGGTGGACAACCTGGACGGCCTGGTGCTGCAGGGCGGCATCGACATCAGCCCCGCCACCTACGGCGAAAAGCCCTGGCAGGACAAGGCCGAATACGACCCGATCCGCGACGAGTACGAGCTGGAGCTGCTGCGCGGCTTCATCACCGCCGACAAGCCGGTGCTCGGCATCTGCCGCGGCTGCCAGTTGCTCAACGTGTACTTCGGCGGCACGCTGATCCAGGACATCCCGAGCCAGTGGCCCGGCGCCATCCTGCACAACGACACCGAGCGCTACGACCGGCTGATCCACGAAGTGCACTTCATGCCCGGCTCGCGCCTGTCCGACATCTACGGCTACGAGCCGCGCCGCATCACCAGCATCCACCACCAGTGCGTCGACAAGCTGGGCACCGGCCTGGTGCTGGAGGCGCGCAGCCCCATCGACCTGGTGCCCGAGGGCATCCGCCACCCCGGCCACCGCTTCGTCATGGGCGTGCAGTGGCACCCCGAGTTCCACATGAGCGGCGGCTTCGAGGCCGGCGACGGCGTGCTCGACAGCGGCCCGCTGATGATGGACTTTCTGAAGGCCGCCATGCGCCGCGCCGGCCGCGTGCGCAGCCTGGCCGACGGCATGGCCCGCGTGCGCGAGCGCGCCAGCGCGCGCATCGGCCTCTGAGGCCCCGCCACACGGGGCATCCGGCCATGGGCGAGTTCGAACTGATCGAACGTTTTTTCAAGCGAAATCAGGCTGCAACGCCCGCCCCCACTGCGCCAGAAGCTCCTAATTCAATAGCGCTTGGCATCGGTGACGACTGCGCCCTGCTGCAGCCCGCGCCCGGCATGCAGCTCGCCGTCAGCACCGACCTGCTGGTCGAAGGCCGCCACTTCTTCGCCGACGTCGACCCGGCCGCGCTCGGCCACAAGGCGCTGGCCGTCAACCTGAGCGACCTGGCCGCCATGGGCGCCGAGCCGCTGGCCTTCACCCTGGCCCTGGCGCTGCCGCCCGAGCGCGCGCAGGACGAAGCCTGGCTGGCCGCGCTGGCGCAAGGCCTGTTCGCGCTGGCCGACGCCCACGGCTGCGCGCTGGTCGGCGGCGACACCACGGCCGGGCCGTTGACCTTGTGCATCACCGTCTTCGGCCAGGTGCCCGCCGGGCACGCGCTGCGGCGCGACCGCGCGCGCGCGGGCGACGACCTGTGGGTCAGCGGCACGCTGGGCGATGCGCGCCTGGCGCTGGCCGCGCTGCGCGGCGAGATCGACCTGCCCGCCGAAGCGCTGGCCCAGGCCTGCCAGCGGCTGGAGCGCCCCACGCCCCGCCTGGCGCTCGGCACCGCGCTGCGCGGCATCGCCCACAGCGCCATCGACGTCAGCGACGGGCTGGCCGGCGACTTGGGCCACATCCTGAAAGCCAGCCAGGTGGGCGCGGCCATCGAAGCCGTGGACGCTTCTAAATTAATAGCTTCTCGCGCCCTGCTGGCGGGCGCTGAAGGCCCATTTGGCTTGAAATCCCTGCTGTCCTTCATCCTCACCGGCGGCGACGACTACGAACTGGCCTTCACCGCCCCGCCCGCCGCCCGCGCCGCCGTGCAGGCCGCCGCCCAGCGCGCCGCTACCCCGGTCACCCGCATCGGCCGCATCGAGGCCGAACCCGGCCTGCGCCTCATCGACGCCCATGGCCGCGCCACGCCGCTGGCCGCCCGCGCCTTCGACCATTTCGCCTGATCTGCGCGCCGCCATGCCCAGCCGTGCCGCCCGCCTGCTGCAGTTGCTCGAACGCCTGCGCGCGCACCGCCAGCCCGTGCCCGGCGCCGCGCTCGCGGCCGAACTGGGCATCAGCCTGCGCACCCTGTACCGCGATGTATCCACGCTGCGCGAACAGGGCGCGCGCATCGACGGCGACCCGGGCGTCGGCTACCTGCTGCGCCCCGGCTTCACGCTGCCGCCGCTGATGTTCAGCGAGGACGAGCTCGAAGCCCTGATCCTCGGCACGCGCTGGGTGGCCAACCACGCCGCCGACCCCGAGCTGGCGCAGGCCGCCCACGGCGTGATGAACCGCATCGGCAACGTGCTGCCACCCGCGCTGCGCCTGGCGGTGGAAACCAGCGGCCTGTTCGTGCCGCCACCGCACGACTGCTACCGGCCCGCCCCCGCGCCGTGGCTGCCAACACTGCGCCGCGCCATCCGCGACGAGCACGTGCTGCAGCTCGACTACCGCGACGAGGCAGGCCACGTGACGCAGCGCCGCATCTGGCCCTTCGCCATGGCGTTTTTCGACCAGGCGCGCCTGATCGCCGCCTGGTGCGAACTGCGGCAGGCGGTTCTGGCCACGAGTTTTAAGTAGTCGCAGCACATTCAACAACCTCAGAGAGGAAACATGGATTCGAGGACCTACACCGTTCACCAGATTTACCAGGACCGCCGCCAGTATCGCGTTCCGTTTTATCAGCGGGCATATGTTTGGAACCGCGAGGAGCAGTGGGAGCCATTATGGGTAGACATTCAGGAGAAGGCAGAAATTCGCTTGCAAGGCGGCAAGCCCGTGCCGCATTTCATGGGTGCCGTTGTGCTGGAGCCCCAAAAGAAGGCAGGATTGCTGGGAGTTGAACGGCATCACATCATCGACGGACAGCAACGCCTGACGACATTGCAGTACGTATTCAAAGCGCTTTGTCTCGTCTTGCGTGAACTGGATCAGAAAGCACTTTTGCCCTTAGTCGAGAACTGCCTCGTGAACGCCAACCCGGAAACCATGGAAGACAAGGAGGTGGAGCGATTCAAGCTCTGGCCGACCTTCCGAGACCGCGAGCAGTACATCAAGGCCATGACGGCCGGAGATATCGACAAGCTCAAAGAGCGGTTTCCGGACAGCTTTACCCGTGGCGGGACACTTAAGAAGATCGGCGCGGATCATCCGCCCGCCCTCGAAGCCATCTGCTATTTCCGTGAAGTCATGCTGGAATGGGCGAGAGAGCCTGATGCGGAACCTTTGCCCGAGCGGACATCGGCCCTTGTTTCAGCGGTACTGACCGATCTGGCCATCGTTTGCATCTCGCTGGGAGAAGAGGACGACGCACAGGTGATCTTCGAGACACTGAACGGACGCGGAGCGGAGTTGCACGCCACTGACCTGATCCGCAACTTCATCTTTATGCGCGCAGGGACAGATGCCGACGATTTGTACGCAACGCTATGGAGCCAGTTCGAGGCGCCGCTGTGGGCCGAGCAACAGAAGCGAGGCCGTTTGAATCGCCCTCGGCTGGAGTGGTTTGTGCAGACCGCAGTACAGGCGCAGACGGGCGAGGAAATTGACATAGGGCGTCTCTATGCTGGGTATCGACGATGCGTCGAGGGTGACGCGGCACTTTCCTCTGCCGGTGACCAGTTGAAATTCTTGAACCGCTATGCCGAGCACTACAGAGCCTTGGTGACGGGCACAGGTAGTTCGCCCATCGCGGAGTTTGGTCGCCACATGTCGGCTTGGGATGCTTCTCCCACACATCCGTTGGCTCTGAGGGTGGCCGCAGGTGCATTGCCTGCGGACGAGCAGGCCGCTGTTTTCGAGGCCATCGAGTCGTATCTGGTTCGTCGGGCTGTATGCGGCCTCTCACGAAAGAACTACAACAAAGTTTTCGCGCAGCAGTTGAAGAAGCTGACCGATTCTGGTGGAGACGCGAAATCTTTCAGGCGTGCTCTGGCAGAGCTTTCGGGGGAAGCATCCCGCTGGCCTACCGATGACGAGTTTAAGAAACAGTGGCTCAGTGGTGCCGTTTTCCCTGGCCGGTTAGATGCCGCAAAGCTTCGCTTTATGTTTCATCGGCTTGAGGTGGCGATGCGATCGGCCAAGTCGGAGGAGCGGGTGGTGCTGTCGCTTGATGATCTCGACATCGATCACATTCTTCCGCAGACATGGAGCACTCATTGGTCACTGGCTGATGGCAGCATGGTGTCAGCCCAGGAAGTCGGCGATGCGAGGTTGTTATCCCTCACTGCCACCGAGTTGACCGATAAGGCCAAGGCGATCGCGCAGCGCGAAGCATCAGTGCCGACAATTGGCAATCTCACGATGGTTCACTACGGCGTGAACCGGTCTGTGCAAAACAAAGAGTTCGCGGTCAAGCGCCAGGCATTGTTCGAGCATTCGAATTTACAGCTCAACAGAACATTGACCGCAACATCACTTTGGAATGAAGCAGAGATCCAAAAGCGGGCGGAAATGTTGTTTGAACATGCGCTGAGGCTCTGGCCGCGATCTTCGGCATGAACGCCCCCTTCTCCCTCCGTGTCTTCGTAGCCGACGGTGACCCCGACGGCCTGCGCATCGTCGACAAATCCAACTGGATCGGCACGGCGCTGGTGTTCCCGCGTGCGCTGCTGCTGCAGGTCAAGGCCCGGGCCGATTAATGCCAATTCATCCAACACTTACGACATGGGAAACGCGCCCATACTGGCCGTTTTTGGTCAACTCATCTTGCGTCTTTGGTAGGGCACCGTGCGTTGGCGCTTGGCGCTGTCGCGGCCGAGTGTGCTGCTGACAGAAACCGTCATCGACGCGTGCCACGATGACGCTCCCCCAACCAAGAGCTCGCCATGACCGCACAGCGCTCGGCTCTGTCGCACGTTTCGCTTGGCACCAACCGTTTCGAATAAACCACGACGTTCCACGACGCCGTGCGGGGCGCGCTCGACATTGTCCGTGTGCAAGACATATCCACGCCTGCACTACCAAGGAGAAACTCATGACCACCCCACTCACCTTCTACACCCACCCCATGTCGCGCGGCCGCGTGGCGCGCTGGATGCTGGAAGAAACCGGCCTGCCCTACGACACCGTGCTGCTCGAGTACGGCACCACCATGAAAGCGCCCGACTACCGCGCCATCAACCCGATGGGCAAGGTGCCGGCCATCCAGCACGGCGACACCGTGGTGACGGAGAACGCCGCCATCCTGCTGTACCTGGCCGATCTGGTGCCCGAGAAAAAGCTGGCGCCGCCCGTGGGCACGCCGGCGCGCGGCCCCTACTACCGCTGGATCGCCTTCATGGCGCCGCTGGAAGCGATGCTCACCGCCAAGAGCGCCGGCGCGCTGGCCAAGCCCGAACAGGCCGGCTACGGCTCCGAAGCCGACGTGCTCGCCACGCTCGAAGGTGCGCTGAAAGGGCGTGACCATCTGGCGGGCGACCACTTCACCGCCGCCGATTTGTTCGTCGCCGCGTCGATCGGCTTTTACTTGCAGTTCAAGATGCTGGAGCCACGGCCTGAATTCGTGCGCTTTGCCGAGTTGCACGCCAGGCGCCCGGCAGCCCAGCGCGCCAACGCCATCGACGACGAAGCCGCGGCCAAGCTGCAGCCGGCCGGCTGATGCCTTTCGCGCCGAGCGAGCGCCAAGCGCTGCTGGCCGTCAAGGGCGTCGGCCCCACCGTGATCGCGCGGCTGGAGCAGATGGGCATCGAGTCGCTGGCGCACCTGGCGCGCGCCAACGCTGCCGACGTTCTGGCGCGCGGCGCGGCATTGGCGGGCTCGAGCTGCTGGAACAACAGCCCGCAGGCGCGGACGGCAATCCACGGCGCCATCGCTGCGGCGCAGGAAGCCACGCGGCAGCCGCGCTCATCCGGCACCCAATCACTCCCGAATTCATAGCTGCTTGCGCTTGATGGACAAGCGCCAGGCGCCTGTTTGATTCAAAAACACGAAGCCACCCACCGCGCTGCTAGCATGCAGGCCATGCACCTCAAGTCTCTCGCTCATTCAGGGCCGCGCTGGCGCCTGCTGTTGCCGATGCTGGCCCTGTGCGCGCTGTCGCCCGCGCAGGCGCAATCGACCGAGACGCGAGCCGACGCCTCGCGCGTGGTCCGCGTCAAGGTCTACCCCGGCAGCGCCACCGTGGAGCGCACGCTGCGCCTGGCGCCCGGCGCGCGGCAAGCCATCTTTGCCTGCCTGCCGGCGGGGCTGGACGCCGCCAGTCTGCAGGTGAGCAGCGATGCCACGGTGCGCGTGGGCGAGCTGGCGGTGCGCCAGCAGGCGCGCGAGTTGCTGGGCAACGCCTGCGCCAGCCCGCTGGATGAGCGCATCCGCGGCCTGGAAGACCAGATCGCCGCACTGCAGGCCGAAAGCGCCGGCATCGGCTACGCGGCGGGTTACCTCAAGAGCTTCGAGAACGCCGGCAACGGCGAAGGCCGCGCCACGCCGCCGGCGCAGATCGGTGCCACCGTGACGGCGCTGCGCCAGTCGGCCCGCGAGGCGCTGACGCGCCAGCACCAGATCAAGCGCCAGCAGGAGGCGCTGGAGCGCGACCTGAAGCCGCTGCTGGCCGAGCGCGACCGCGCCGGCGCGCAGGGCGCCCGCGTGAGCACCGTGCAGGTGACGCTGGCCGCGCCGCAGGGTGGCGAGCTGCGCCTGTCGTACCAGGTGCGCGGCCCCAGCTGGCAGCCCAGCTACCGCGCCACGCTGGACAGCGCCACGAAACAGGTGCGGCTGGAACGCCAGGCGCTGGTGGCGCAGGCCACGGGTGAGGACTGGGACGGCGTGCAGCTCACCCTGTCCACCGGCCAGCCCGGCGCGGCCACGCAGGGGCCGTTGCCACGGCCGTGGCGGGTAGGCATCGAGCCGCCGGTGCAGCCCATGCCCGCCCCGGCGATGGCGCCTGCGCCTGCGCTGGCGGCCGCGCCCATGTCGCGCGCGCGCGTGGCCGCCACCGACGCGGCGGAAGCCATGCCCAGCTTCGACGTCAGCGTGTTCGACGGCAGCTTCGCCACCGAATTCGCCGTGCCGCAGCGCATCAGCGTGCCTTCGAGCGGCCAGCGCGTCACGCTGTCGCTGGGCGAGCACCTGGCCGACACCACGCTGAAGGTGCGCACCACGCCCGCGCTGGATGCCACGGCCTACCTGATCGCCGAGATCGCCCCGCCGCCCGGCGTGTGGCCGGCCGGCCCAGTCAACCTGTACCGCGACGGCGCCTACGTGGGCAACGGCCGCTTCGACACCGCGCAACTCGGCCGCCAGGGCCTGGCCTTCGGGCGCGACGAGCTGGTGAGCGTGCGCATGGAGCAACCCCAGCGCACCGACGGCACGGGCGGCTTCATCGGCAGCCGCAACGAGCGCCGCGTGAGCCGCCTGTACACAGTGGAGAACCGCCACCGCGACGGCATCACGCTGCAGGTGCTGGACGCCGCGCCGGTGCCCGAGCACGAGGACGTGCGCGTCGAATCGCGCTACCAGCCCGAGCCGCAAAGCCAGCGCTGGAACGACCAGCCCGGCACCGTGCTGTGGGCGCAGCCGCTGCCCGCCGGTGCCACGCAGCGCTTCAGCGCCGAGCACGTCATCACCTGGCCGAAGGACGCGCGGCTGCGCGAGCGCCCATGAGCCTGGCCAACGCCCCGCGCGACGACGTGAGCGACGTGCGCGCGCGGCCGCTGGAGCCGGCTGCGCCGGAAGCCGGCCGCCGCGGCCCGGCGCCTCCCATCGACCTGGAAGCCACCGCGCCCCCCGGCGACGGCCCACCACCCGCCGGCGCCGTGCGGCCCACCGCCCGCTTCATGCGCGCGCACCCGGCGCACTGGATCGCGCTGGGCTTCGGCGCCGGCCTGTCGCCCGTGGCGCCCGGCACAGCGGGCACGCTGTGGGCCTGGCTGGCGTGGGTGGTGCTGGGCTGGTGGCTGACGCCCGCGCAGCTGGGCTGGCTGCTGGCCGCATCGCTGCCGCTGGCGGTGTGGAGCAGCACCGTGACCGCGCGCCACCTGCGCAGCGCCGACCCCAGCGCCATCGTGATCGACGAAATCGTCTCGTTCTGGCTCGTGCTGTGGCTGCTGCTGCCGGCCGGGCTGTGGGCGCAGTTCGTGGCCTTCGCGCTGTTCCGCCTCTTCGACGCCGCCAAGCCCGGCCCCGTGGGCTGGGCCGACCGCCTGCTGCACAGCGCGCGCGGCTGGAAAGGCGGCTTCGGCATCCTGCTGGACGACCTGGTGGCCGCCTTCTGCACGCTGGTGGTGATCGCGCTGTGGCGCGCATGGTGACGCCGGATGCTACAAAACAATGAGCTGTCTGCGCTTTCTGGGCGGTCGCTGGAAGCCGAAATCGTTCAAGACCTGGCCACCCTGCTGCGCCGGCGCGGCTGGCTGTTGGCCACCGCCGAAAGCTGCACCGGCGGCCTGATCGCCGCCGCCTGCACCGATCTGGCCGGCAGCAGCGACTGGTTCGAGCGCGGCTTCGTGACCTACAGCAACGCCGCCAAGACCGAGCTGCTGGGCGTGCCCGCCGCGCTGATACAAGCGCACGGCGCCGTCAGCGAGCCGGTGGTGCGCGCCATGGCCGAAGGCGCCCTGGCGCACTCGCGCGCCCAGCTCAGCGTGGCCGTCACCGGCGTCGCCGGGCCCAGCGGCGGCAGTGCCGGCAAGCCAGTGGGCACGGTGTGGTTCGGCTGGTGCGTGGATGGGCAGACGTTCGCCGAACGCCAGCACTTCGACGGCGACCGCGCCGCCGTGCGTGCGCAGACGGTGGCGCATGCGCTGGCGCGGCTGGTGCAGCGCTTGCAGGGGCCGGCCGAGGCCTGATTCCATTTCCAGATCAGAGCTGCAATAGCTCGTCATTCCGGCGCAAGCCGGAATCCAGACGGCGTGTGCGGAGCAACATGGATCCCGGCCTTCGCCGGCACGGCGGCGATTGATACTGCTTCGCGTTCAAAAAGATGGTTGCTGGCACGTGATGCGATGACGAAATGACCTCGCTGCGCTTCCATGACGGCGGCTGCGCCGCCATGACGCCAGCCAAGTGCAAGGCAGTCCACGCATCAGCGGTGTCATTTCGTCATCACGCCGCGCAGCGGCGAATTCATTGCGTCATCCGTCAAGAGCTAACGTTTGGAACCCGAAACGGTATGAACTGGAAATGGAATCACAGGCGATAGCGTTTTGACGCCGTTTGAACCGTCAAAAAAAGTAGCTTCTTGCGCCCGGCTTATGGGCGCTGAAGGCCTTTTTCTTGCCTTGAATAATTTTCAAGCCCCCCCCCCTTTTTGCGGGGCGTCCTCCGCGTGGCCCGCGCGCCCATGCAAAAGGGCTGCCCGCGGGCAGCCCTTGGCGGCACGGGCTGTGCGCGCTTACTTCACGGTGATCAACCGCCAATCCAGCCGGTTGTCGGCGCGGTGCGTCACGTCGACGTTGCTCTTCATCGCCCAGGGGATGACCTGGTTGTGCAGCGGCAGGTGCGACACGTCCTGGTGCTCCAGGATCAGTGCCTGCTCGATCAGCTCCAGCCGGCGCTTCTGGTCGACCTCGACCTTGATGCGCTCGATCAGCGCGTCCATCTGCGGGTTGCTGTAGCGGCCGACGTTGTAGTTGCCGTCGCCGCCGGCGCCCACGCTGCGCACCAGCGACTGCAGGCTGTACAGCGCGTCGAAGGTGGGCACGCCCCAGCCGAGCATGTAGATGCTGGCCTCGTAGCGCTGGATCATGGGGAAGTAGGTGACCAGCGGCAGCGTGCGCAGCTTGGCCCTGACGCCGATCTTCGACCACATGGCGGCCACGGCCTGGCAGATGCGCTCGTCGGCGATGTAGCGGTTGTTGGGGCAGGCGAAGTCGACCTCGAAGCCGTCCTTGTAGCCGGCATCGGCCAGCAGTTTCTGCGCCGCGGCCAGGTTGAAGGGGTAGCGCTGGTCGGCGCGCTTGGTCCAGCCGGCCACCTGCGGCGCGATCAGCGTGCCGGTGTTCTGGCTCTGGCCGCGCATCACCACCTTGTGGATGGCGTCAATGTCGATGGCCTGGTAGAGCGCTTGGCGCACGCGCTGGTCCTTCAGCGGGTTCTTGCCCTTGATGTTGGAGCCGGGCAGTTCGTCGCGGTGCTGGTCCATGCCGAAGAAGATGGTGCGGTTCTCGGGCCCGGTGACCACCTTCAGCGCCTTGTTGGCCTGCACGCGCTGCAGGTCCTGCGGGGTGGGGTCGAGCACCAGGTCGACCTGGCCCGACAGCAGCGCCGCCATGCGCGTGGCCTCGGACTTGATGGGGCTGTAGACGATCTCGGTGACGTTGCCCGGCTTGGCCTTGGCGGCGTGGCCCCACCAGTTCGGGTTGTCGACCAGCACCAGGCGCTGGTCGGGCTGCCACTCCTTCACCATGAAGGGGCCGCTGCCCATGGCGTTGCGGTGGGCAAAGCTTTCTTCCTTGGTCTTGATGTCCTTGGGCTGGGTGGAGTTGTTCTTCTCGGCCCAGGCCTTGCTCATGATGCGCAGCTCGGTCAGCTGGTTCAGCAGCACCGGGTTGGGCGACTTGGTGTGGATGTCGATGCTGCCGGCGCCGGCCTCGACGCGGTCGATGCCCTGGGTGAAGACGTGGTAGTTCGAGGTCTTGGCCATGGCGCGTTCGATGGAGAACTTGACGTCCTCGGCCGTCAGCGCGCTGCCGTCGCTGAACTTCACGCCCTCGCGCAGCGTGAACTGCATGTGCGTGGGGCTGACCTGCTTCCAGGCGGTGGCCAGCATGGGCTCGATCTTGAAGCTCTTGCTGTTGTAGTACACCAGCGATTCGTAGATGGCGGCGTGCACGCCGTTGCCCAGCGCGTTGTTCTGCGAATGGATGTCGAGCGTGGGGATGTCGCTGGCGCTGCTCCACCGGAAGGTCTTGGCGTGCAGCGGCAGCGCGCAGCACACGGCCAGCGCGGCCAGAGAGAGGGTGCGGATGTTCATGTTGTTGGCCCTTCCTGTGCGGTTGCAAAACGCGTCAGTATGCAAGCTGCAGGGCCGCCGACACAGAGGGAAGTCCCTGACGCAGCGGGGCGGCCACATCAAAAAAGATAGCTGCTTGCGCACGCAGAAACTTGATTTCAAGGCATTTCATCCTGAAATCATTTCAAACAGGGCGCAGGCCGCTATTGTTTTTGCGTGATGGGCAACCAGTATCAGACCACGTTGTGGGAGCGGGCTTGCCCGCGATGAGGCGCCTCGTCGCCACCAACGCTTGATCGCGGGCAAACCCGCTCCCACACAGCGGATGCGGTCCGCCCGTCATTGGCGACTTGTTGATGATCAAGTGTTTTTGATGCCAACCGCCCACCGCAACCCGCGGGTGTTAGGCTGTGCCCCACCCTTGGCCGGCCGCACCCTGGCGGTGCAGCGCGGCCTGCCGATGTTCGGCGCGGCCTGCCGGCGCCGCGCCCGCCCTTGCGGAGTCACTGCCGATGCCCCCACCCCTGACCTTCACCAACACCGTGCGCTACAGCACGCTGGCGCTGTGCGTGCTGGTGTTCGTGCTCAGCCTGTTTGCCCTCATCGCCTTCGGCCGCGGCCTGCCGTGGTTCGTGCTGTCGGGCGCGCTGGTGGCGCTGGGCATTCACGACCTGAACCAGACGCGCCATGCCATCCTGCGCAACTACCCCATCGTGGGCTGGCTGCGCTTCGGGCTGGAGTTCATCCGCCCCGAGATCCGCCAGTATTTCATCGAGAGCGACACCGAGGCGCAGCCGTTCTCGCGCGCGCAGCGCTCGGTGGTGTACCAGCGCGCCAAGGGCGAGCCGGACAACCGGCCCTTCGGCACGCAACTCGACGTGGGTGTCGAAGGTTATGAATGGATCAACCACTCGCTGCACACCACGCATATCGAATCGCAGGACTTCCGCCTCTGGATCGGCGGCCGCCCCGGCGCGCCGCTGCCCGGCGTGGCGCCGTGCACGCAGCCCTACAGCGCCAGCGTGTTCAACATCTCGGCCATGAGCTTCGGCGCGCTGTCGGCCAACGCCATCCTGGCGCTGAACCAGGGCGCGAAGATCGGCGGCTTCGCGCACGACACGGGTGAGGGTTCCATCTCGCAATACCACCGCGTGCACGGGGGCGATCTGATCTGGGAGATCGGCTCCGGCTACTTCGGCTGCCGCACCACCGACGGCCACTTCAGCCCCGAGCGCTTTGCCGAGCAGGCGCGCGACGCGCAGATCAGGATGATCGAGCTGAAGCTGAGCCAGGGCGCCAAGCCCGGCCACGGCGGCATGCTGCCGGCGGCCAAGGTCACACCCGAGATCGCCGCCGCGCGCGGCGTGCCGGTGGGCATGGACTGCATCTCGCCCTCGGCGCACAGCGCCTTTGCCACGCCAATCGAGCTGATGCAGTTCATCGCGCAACTGCGCCAGCTGTCGGGCGGCAAGCCCACGGGCTTCAAGCTGTGCATCGGCCACCCGTGGGAATGGTTCGCCATCGTCAAGGCCATGCTGGCCACCGACATCACGCCGGACTTCATCGTCGTCGACGGCGCCGAGGGCGGCACCGGCGCGGCGCCGGTCGAGTTCACCGACCACGTCGGCACGCCCTTGCAGGAGGGCCTGCGCCTGGTGCATAACACGCTGGTCGGCGTGGGCCTGCGCGAGCGCATCAGCCTGGGCTGCGCCGGCAAGGTGACCAACGCCTTCAACATCGCGCGCATGGTCGCGCTGGGCGCCGACTGGGCCAATGCCGGGCGCGGCTTCATGATGGCGCTGGGCTGCATCCAGGCGCAGACCTGCCACACCGGCCGCTGCCCCACCGGCGTGACCACGCAAGACCCGGCGCGCCAGCGCGCGCTGGTGGTGGCCGACAAGGCGCCGCGCGTGGCGCAGTTCCATGCCAACACCATGCACGCGCTGAAGGAGTTGCTGCAGGCGGCCGGGCTGACGCACCCGAGCCAGATCACCGCACACCACATCGTGCGCCGCATCGACGATGCCGAGGTGCGGCTGCTGTCGTCGCTGATGCCGCAGATGGCGCCCGGCGCCATCCTCAACGACCTGGGCCATCTGCCCAACGTGTACCGGCTGTACTGGCCGCTGGCCAGCGCCGACAGCTTCGATCCGCGCGAGCCGGCGCCCGGCGAGGCGCCGCCCGACTTGCGCGTGCGCAGCGGCGTGCGGCCCTCCGGCGCGCCGCCCTCGGCCTACGAGGTGGCACGCCAGATGCGCCCGGCGCAGGCGCCCGGGCCGGCGGCGCGCAGCACCATCGAGCCCACGCAAGCCTCGCCCGATGCGGCCACGCCGGCATCGGCCACCGAAGTGCCCGATGCATGGCGCGGCTCCGATGCACGTTGAACAGGGCTTGCAGTGTTGCAGCGGGCGCTGTCGGCGCATTCGGGTTTTCCTCGTCAACACACCCTGCACGGCAGGCGTTTTGAAGGCCTGTGCAAGTCCTTTTTAAATAAGCGTTCACGCATGTTCATGGCGGGTAAAAACCCCTAGCTGAATGCTGCAGTGCGTCACGCATAATCCGCCCGTTTTTTCACAGTCTTCAAGGCACCGCGAGCCGCATGAGTTCGGACAACATTTTGGAAACGCGTGGACTCGTCAAGGAGTTCAAGGGCTTCGTAGCCGTCAACGACGTCAACCTCCAGGTGCGTCGCGGCACGATCCATGCGCTGATCGGCCCCAACGGCGCCGGCAAGACCACCTGCTTCAACCTGCTGACCAAGTTCCTGGACCCGACCCGCGGCCAGATCCTGTTCGACGGGCATGACATCACGCGTGAGAAGCCGGCCGACATCGCACGCCGCGGCGTCGTGCGCTCGTTCCAGATTTCCTCCACCTTCCCCAACATGACGGTGCTGGAGAACGTGCGCGTGGCGCTGCAGCAGCAGCTGGGCACGGCGTTCAACTTCTGGAGTTCGGAGCGCACGCTCGATCGCCTCAACGACCGCTGCATGGAGTTGCTGGGCTTCGTCGGCCTGGCCGACTTCGCGCAGCACAAGGCGATGGAGCTGCCTTACGGCCGCAAGCGCGCGCTGGAGATCGCCACCACCCTGGCCATGGAGCCGAAGCTGATGCTGCTGGACGAACCGACGCAGGGCATGGGCTCCGAGGACGTGGACATGGTCACCCAACTCATCAAGAAGGTGGCGGCCAACCGCACCGTGCTGATGGTCGAGCACAACATGGGCGTGGTCGGCAAGATCGCCGACATGATCACCGTGCTGCAGTTCGGCCAGGTGATTGCCGAGGGGCAATACGAGCAGGTATCGAAGGACCCGCAGGTGCTGGAAGCCTACATGGGCAGCGCCGACGAAGTCTTGCAGGGGGCACACTGAGATGAGCAACACCACCCCCGCCATCCGCATCCAGGATCTGCACACCTGGTACGGCGAATCGCACATCCTGCACGGCATCAACATCGAGGTGATGCCCGGTGAGGTGGTCTCGCTGCTGGGCCGCAACGGCGCCGGCCGCACCACCACGCTGCGCGCCATCATGGGCCTGACAGGCAAGCGCACCGGCTCGATCCAGGTCAATGGTGTCGAGACCATCAAGATGGCACCGCACCAGATCGCCCGGCTGGGCCTGGGTTATTGCCCGGAAGAGCGCGCCATCATGGCCTCGCTCTCCTGCCAGGAAAACCTCATGCTGCCGCCCAAGGTGGCCGAGGGCGGCATGAGCGTGGACGAGATCTACGAGATGTTCCCCAACCTGAAGGCGCGCAAGAACAGCCCCGGCGGGCGCCTCTCGGGCGGCGAGCAGCAGATGCTGGCCGTGGGCCGCATCCTGCGCACGGGCGCCAAGACCCTGCTGCTGGATGAAATCTCCGAAGGCCTGGCACCCGTGATCGTGCAGGCGCTGGCCCGCATGATCAAGGAACTGCGCCAGCGCGGCTTCACCGTGCTGATGGTGGAGCAGAACTTCCGCTTCGCCGCGCCGCTGGCCGACCGCTTCTACATCATGGAGCGCGGCCTGATCGTGCGCGAGTTCACCGCCACCGAGTTGCAGGACAACATGGAAATGTTGCAAGAGTACCTCGGGGTCTGAGTCCCTGATTGTTTTTCCCTGTCCCTTTTTCCCCTGTCCTTTTTTCTTTGGCAGTCCATCCATTAAGGAGATGTATCGATGAAACGCAAACTGCTCAGCGCCCTGATCGCCGGTATCGGCCTGGCTAGCGCCGGCCTAGCGCAAGCCCAGATTTCGGGCAACCTCGTCAAGATCGGCGTCCTGAACGACATGTCGGGCGTGTATGCCGACATCGGCGGCCCCGGCTCCGTGCTGGCTGCCAAGATGGCCGTGGAGGACTACATCAAGGCCACCAAGTCCAACCTGAAGGTCGAGGTGGTTTCCGCCGACCACCAGAACAAGCCCGACGTCGGCTCCAGCATCGCCCGCAAGTGGTACGACTCCGACGGCGTCGACATGATCATCGACGTGCCCACCTCGTCGGTCGGCCTGGCCATCAACCAGGTCACCAAGGAGAAGGGCAAGGCCTATATCAACACCGGCTCCGCCACGTCCGACCTGACCGGCAAGGACTGCTCGCCCAACACCGTGCACTGGCTGTACGACACCTGGATGCTGGCGCACGGCACCGGCAGCGCGGTGGTGAAGAACGGTGGCGACACCTGGTACTTCCTGACCGCCGACTACGCCTTCGGCCACGCGCTGGAGCGTGACACCTCCGAGGTCGTCAAGGCGTCCGGCGGCAAGGTGCTGGGCAGCGTGAAGGTGCCGCTGGCCACGCAGGACTTCTCGTCCTTCCTGCTGCAGGCGCAATCGTCCAAGGCCAAGATCATCGGCTTGGCCAACGCCGGCGGCGACACCATCAACTCGATCAAGCAGGCAGCCGAGTTCGGCATCGTCAAGGGCGGCCAGAAGCTGGCCGGCCTGTTGGTGTTCCTGCCCGACGTGCACGGCCTGGGCCTGGCCACGGCGCAAGGCCTGAACGTGACCGAGTCCTGGTACTGGGACCTGAACGACGCCAGCCGCGCTTGGACCAAGCGTTTCGTGGCGGCCAACGGCGGCAAGTACCCGTCGTCCGACCACGCTGGCGTGTACGCCGGCGTGCTGCACTACCTGAAGGCCGTCGATGCCGCCAAGACCGACGACGGCACCAAGGTGGTGGACAAGATGAAGGAACTGCCAACCGACGATCCGCTGTTCGGCAAGGGCAGCATCCGCGCCGACGGCCGCAAGATCCACCCGGTGTACCTGTTCGAGGTCAAGAAGCCGTCCGAGTCGAAGGGCCCCTACGACTACTACAAGTTGCAGCAGACCATCGCCGCCGACAAGGCGTTCCGCCCGATCGGCGAAGGCGCCTGCCCGCTGGTCGCCAAGAAGTAATCACAGCCTGAACCCAAGCGACCGCACGGCGGCGAACGATCTATGGAACTCTTCGGCATCCCGATCCAGGCCATGATGGGCCAGTTGCTCATTGGCCTGATCAATGGCTCGTTCTACGCCCTGCTGTCGCTCGGGCTGGCGGTGATCTTCGGCCTGCTCAACATCATCAACTTCGCCCACGGCGCCCAGTACATGCTGGGTGCCTTCGGCGCCTACCTGCTGCTCAACAAACTGGGCCTCGGCTACTGGTGGTCGCTGCTGCTGGTGCCGATCCTGGTGGGCGCCACCGGCGTGCTCGTCGAGCGCACCATGCTGTCGCGCCTATACAAGCTCGATCACCTGTATGGCCTGCTGCTGACCTTCGGCCTGGCGCTCATCATCCAGGGCATCTTCCGCAACGAATACGGCTCCACCGGCCTGCCTTATTCCATGCCCTCGCAGTTGCAGGGCGGTCAGAACCTGGGCTTCATGTTCCTGCCCAATTATCGTGCCTGGGTCATCGTGGCCTCGCTGGTGGTGTGCTTGGCCACCTGGTACATCATTGAGCGCACCAAACTGGGCGGCTACCTGCGTGCTGCCACCGAGAATCCCCAGATCGTGCAGTCGTTCGGCATCAACGTGCCGCGCATGATCACGCTGACCTACGGCTTCGGCGTGGCGCTAGCGGCACTGGCCGGTGTGATGGCCGCCCCGATCTACCAGGTCAGCCCCCAGATGGGCGCTGATCTGATCATCGTCGTGTTTGCGGTGGTGGTGATCGGTGGCATGGGCTCCATCATGGGTGCCATCGTCACCGGCTTCGGCCTGGGCCTGATCGAGGGCCTGACTAAGGTGTTCTACCCCGAAGCCTCGACCACCGTCATCTTCATCATCATGACGATCGTGCTGCTCATCCGTCCGGCCGGTCTGTTCGGCACGCAGAAGTAAGAACCGACATGTCTGCCACCGCTACCACCGTTTCCTCCCCCGCCGCTGCACGCGCCGCCGCTCCGGCCGACAACGCCCGCCTGCACCGCATCCTGTTCTTCATCATGGCCGCGGTGCTGGTCGCAGCGCCCTTCGTGGGCCTGTACCCGGTATTCATGATGAAGGTGATGTGCTTTGCGCTGTTCGCCTGCGCCTTCAACCTGTTGCTGGGTTTTGGGGGCCTGCTGTCCTTCGGACACGCCATGTTCTTTGGCAGTGCAGGCTACGTTACCGCCCACGCTGCCAAGGTGTGGGGCCTGACGCCTGAACTGGCCATCCTGCTGGGCGTGGCCGCTGCCACCGTGCTGGGTTGGATAGCGGGCAAGCTGGCCATTCGCCGCGAGGGCATCTACCTGACGATGATCACGCTGGCGCTGGCGCAGATGGTGTACTTCTTCGCGCTGCAGGCTCCGTTCACCGGTGGCGAGGACGGCATCCAGGCCGTGCCGCGCGGGCGCCTGCTGGGGCTGATCGACTTGTCGCAGCCGTTGGCCATGTATTTCTTCGTGCTGGCCATCTTCCTGGGCGGGTTCCTGCTGATCTACCGCATCATCCACTCGCCCTACGGCCAGGTGCTGAAGGCGATCCGCGAGAACGAGCCGCGCACCACCTCGCTGGGTTACGACACCGCCAAATTCAAGCACCGCGCCTTCGTGCTGTCGGCAGCCATCGCCGGCTTGGCAGGTGGTACCAAGGCGCTGGTGTTCCAGTTGGCCTCGCTGACCGACGTGCACTGGAGCATGTCAGGGGAGGTGGTGCTGATGACGCTGGTGGGCGGCCTGGGCACCATCTTCGGCCCGGTGATCGGCGCTGCGATCATGGTCGGTATGCAGAACTACCTGGCGCAGCTGGGCGCCTGGGTCACCATCGTGCAGGGCATCATCTTCGTGGTCGTGGTCCTGCTGTTCCGCCGCGGCATCGTGGGCGAAATCGGGGCAGCGATCAAAAAGTCGCTCTGATCACCCCATGGTCAGAAAAAAGCGGCGCCTCAAAGGCGCCGTTTTCCGTTCGCTTCACGCTGGCTTGTCTGCCTTGGCCGGCGACACCACCGGCCACCGGCGCAGCACGTGCACGCCCAGTGGCGCCAGGCGACGCGCCAGGCCCGTGACGCGGGCGTCCTTGCTGAGCAGCAGCGCGCGGCGGGCCACCGCCAGGTCGATGAAGCCCTGGTCGTCCGGGTCACGGCAGCGCACAGAAGCCGGCACCGGCACGTCGACCGGCACCACCCATTCGTCGAAGGCCGCCAGCACCGCATCGCGGGTCGGACCTGGCCGGCCCAGTCGGGTTGCGATGCGCGGGTAGGCCAGCACGCGGGCCAGTTCTTCGCGCATGGGCGGCGTGGCGATCCAGCGCAGCCGACCGGTCGTCAGGGCAGCACGCAGCGCGTCGACGGCCGGGTCATGAAACACCCACAGGTCCAGCACGCAGTTGGTGTCGATGACGATCTCGCCGTACATGGCCGGAGTGCGACCAGAAAGCATTTCATAACTATCATATTGATAGCTATTCGCGCCTGTCATTCCTGGCCTGAAGGCTGATTTGGCTTGAAATTCACCTGCCGTGCCGTCAGGTCGAAGCGGAACAGCCGGCATTCGATCGGCCCGTTCCACAGCGGCACGCGGCGCGATTCCTTCAGGCGCAGGCGGCCCGGCAGCTTGAGGTCGGGCGTGAGCAGCCACGCCGTCCAGCCGGCGTAGTGGCCCTTCCAGTGCGCGGCCAGGCGGGTAAAGAATTCATCACCGGCGTTGACCTCCAGCGCGGGCGCGACATCATCGCTGCGCTGGCGCGCCAGGGTGCCACTCTGGAACGCTTCGCGCCCGCCCGCCCGGCGCCCCGCCACACCGGCGGCGGCAATGCGCTCGCCGTAGGGTGGGTTCATCAGCAGCACACCGGGCTGTTCGGTGGGCGGCATGCGTTGCAGGGCATCGCCGCCGCGCAACTGCACGGCATGGGCCACGCCCGCGCGCTCGGCATTGCGCTGCGCGAAGTCGACCATGCGGTGCGCCACGTCGCTGCCGAAGACATGCACCGTGGGTTTCAAGCCATTTTGGCCTTCAGCGCCCGCGGGTACTGCGCCAGCAGATTCTTTCTTGATAGCATTCCATTGTTGTGCATCGAAGGGCTTGAGCCGCTCGAAAGCAAAGCGCCGCTGCCCGCCTGGCGGCAGGCCCAGCGCCAGTTGCGCCGCCTCGATGACGATGGTGCCGCTGCCGCAGCAGGGGTCGTACAGTGGCACCGGCAACACCTGCCGCATAGCGGGCTGCCACCAGCCGCTGGCGGCCAGCATGGCGGCGGCCAGCGTTTCCTTCAGCGGCGCGTCGCCCTTGTCCTGCCGCCAGCCGCGCTTGAACAGCGGCTCGCCGCTGGTGTCGATGTACAGCGTGGCGTGGCTGGCGCTGAGGTGTGCAGTCACGCGCGCATCGGGGCGCTGCGTGTCGATGCTCGGGCGCACGCCGCCCGCGCGCTCGCGAAAACGGTCGGCCACGGCGTCCTTCACGCGCAGCGTGGCGAAGTTCAGGCTGCGCAGCGGACTGCCCTGCGCGGTGATGTCGACGCGAAAGCTCTGGCGCGGTGTAAACCACTCCTCCCACGCCACGCCGGCAGCCAGGTGGTACAGGTCGTGCTCGTCGGCATACGGCGCGTGCGCCAGCTCGACCAGAACGCGCTGCGCCAGCCGGCTGTGCAGGTTCAGGCGCAGGGCCAGCGCCCAGTCGCCACGCACACGCACCCCACCACGCACGGTGAGCAGGTCTTCGCCCACCAGACCGGTCAGGCCGTGCACTTCGTCGGCCAGGAAGTCCTCGACGCCGCCGGCACAGGGCAGGAACAGGGTGAGCGTCTTCATGCGGCACCCGCCGTGGCCTTGCGCAGGCTGGCGATGGGAATGCGCAGGCCCTCGCGGTACTTGGCGACGGTGCGGCGCGCGCAGTCGATGCCCTGTTCTTTCAGCATGTCGGCGATCTGGTTGTCGGACAGTGGTTTGGCCGTGTCCTCGGCGGCGATGAACTGCTTGATGAGCGCGCGCACCGCGGTGCTGCTGGCGTTGCCACCGGCCTCGGTGCCCAGGGCCGAGCCGAAGAAATACTTCAACTCGAAGGTGCCACGCGGCGTGGCCATGTACTTGGCGGTGGTCACGCGGCTGATGGTGGACTCGTGCACGCCCAGTTCATCAGCCAGCTCGCGCTGCACCATGGGGCGCATGGCCAGCTCGCCATGGATGAAGAAATTGCGCTGCCGCTCGACGATGGCGGTGGAGACGCGCAGGATGGTGTCGAAGCGCTGCTGGATGTTCTTGATGAACCAGCGCGCCTCCTGCAGGCGCTGGGCCAGCGCCTGGTGGTTCTCGCCGCCCTTGCCGCCGCGCAGTGCGTTGGCGTAGATGTCGTGCACGCGCAGCTTAGGCATCACGTCGGGGTTGAGCTGCACGCGAAAGCGCTGCGCCGCACCGCTGCCCACGCTGCTGACGATGACGTCGGGCACCACGGTGTTGCGTTCGACGTCGGCGAACTGGCGGCCCGGCTTGGGGTCGAGCCGGCCGATCAACTGCATGGCGGCACGCACAGCGTCTTCACCGTCGCCCGTGAGCTGGGCCAGGCGCTTGGCATCGCGCCGCGCCAGCAGATCGACGGCGCCATGCTGGGCGCAGATGCGCAGCGCGGCGGCGATGCACGCCTGCTCGACCGCGTCCACGTCGCGCTCGGCCTGGCGACTCTTGAGCTGCAGCGTCAGGCACTCGGCCAGGTTGCGCGCACCCACGCCGGCCGGCTCCAGCGACTGCAGCAGCTTCAGCCCCAGGGTGAAGCGGTGCACCAGTTCTTCCAGATGCTCCAGGTCGTCCCCTTCGTCGGTCAGCGTGGCGGCCAGCTGGGCGAGCGAATCTTCCAGGTAACCATCGTCGTTGAGCGATTCAATCAGAAAGCGCAGTGCCGCCGTGTCCTCGGGCGACAGGCGCAGCGCCAGCGCCTGGCGGTGCAGGTGCTCGGCCAGGGACTCTTGCGGGCGGGCGCGCTCGCCCGGGTCCAGCTCGTCGTCGCCGTCGAGGTTGTTGGCGCGCGCCGGGGCATCACCGCCCCATTCGCCGTCGTCGGGCGACACTTCGACACTGCCATCGCCGTCCCAGCTGTCCGGCAGCGGGGATTCAGTGCCAAATTCGGCTTCTGCGCCTGACCCATCTGCGCCAGCAGCTATCGATTCAGAAGCGACTTCCTGGATCCGATCGCCCTCGCTGACGCGCGCATCGGCCCGGGTCAGGCCGAACTCCTCGCGCGGCGCGGCCTCGTCATCGCGCTCCAGGAAAGGGTTGTCGTCGAGCATCTGCTCGACCTCGCTGGCCAGCTCCAGCGTCGACAGCTGCAGCAGGCGGATTGATTGCTGCAGCTGCGGCGTGAGCGCCAGATGCTGCGAGACGCGAAGGGAAAGCCCGGGTTTCACTGCCTACTGCCCAGCCTCCGCGGTCACAGGCGGAAGTGCTCGCCCAGGTAGACGCGTCGCACCTCGGGATTGGCCACGATGTCGGCCGGCGTGCCTGTGGCCAGCACGCGCCCCTCGCTGATGATGACGGCGTGGTCACAGATGCCCAGCGTTTCGCGCACGTTGTGGTCGGTGATCAGCACGCCGATGCCCCGGCTCTTGAGGAAGGCGATGATGCGCTGGATCTCGATCACGGCGATCGGATCGATACCCGCAAAGGGTTCGTCCAGCAGGATGAAGCGGGGCTGCGTGGCCAGAGCGCGGGCGATCTCGACACGGCGCCGCTCACCGCCCGACAGCGCAGGCGCGGGCGAGTCGCGCAGCTGGTTCACGTGCAACTGCTCCAGCAGCTCGGTCAGGCGGCGTTCGATCTCGGCGCGCGGCAGGGCACGGCCATCGGGACCAACCTGCAGCTCCAGCACGGCGCGCACGTTCTCGGCCACCGTGAGCTTGCGGAAGATCGACGCCTCCTGCGGCAGGTACGACAGGCCCAGGCGCGAGCGCTGGTGGATCGGCATGTCGTGGATCGGCTGCCCATCGATGGCGATGGTGCCGGCGTCGGCCCGCACCAGGCCGACGATCATGTAGAAGGACGTGGTCTTGCCAGCGCCATTGGGGCCCAGCAGGCCCACCACCTCGCCGTTCACCACGTCGAGCGACACATCGTGTACCACGCGGCGCGCGCCGTAGTTCTTGCGCAGCCCGCGCACCTCCAGGCGGCTCTGACCCGGGGCGGCCGCCAGCGCGCCCGGCGCGGTGGCACTGAAGCTGGAGGCCAGGTCGTCGATGGCCACTGCGCTCACTGGCCGGCCCCTGGCGGCAGCGTGGTCGACGGCCGCAGCGGCACCGGTGCGGGCGCAGGGGCCGCACCACCATGGCTGCGCGGCGCCAGCGTGGCGCGCACGCGCCCACCCGGCGCGGCCGATGGCGTGCCGTCGGCGCGCGCCGTGCCGTCGACGGTGTAGACCTCGGTGGTGTTGTTGTAGACGATCAGGCTGCCCATGACCGCGTCCATCACGGTGGCGCCGGCCAGGCGCCGCATCTCGGCACGGCGCACGAAGCGCACGGTGTCGGCCTTGCCGTTGTATTCGATGGTTTCGCCCTCGCCCTCGATGTATTCGTCAACGCCCTCGCGCTTCTGGCGGAAGAACGCGCGCTTGCCCGACTCGGCGAACATGGTGCCCGACTGGTTGCCTGCAGCGTCCTGCCGCACCTCCAGGCGCGCGCCGCGCATGACGATGCTGCCCTTGGTCACCACCACGTTGCCGCTGAAGGTGGACAGCTGCTTCTGATCCTCATAGCGCAGCGCATCGGCCTCGATGTTCATCGGCTTGTCGCGGTCGGCGCGTTCGGCCCACGCGGGCGCCGTCAACAGGATGCACAGGGCGGCGGCCGCGCCGGTACGGGTGAAAACGGAAGGCTTCATGGAAGGCACGTTTTTTGCTTTATGGCTCGTTTCATTGTACGCGCGGGCCACGGCGCGCGCGGGTGCACAGGCGTGAAAAAGCCCGCCGAAGCGGGCTTGGAGACGCCTTGTGGCAACCGCTGCATCAGCCGCGCTTGCGCTCCTGGGCGATCAGGTTGTTGGCGAGCTGGATCATGCGCTCGAAGCCGCCGGCCATCGAGCCGTCGGTGTAGTAGCGGCCGGCCACGCCCAGCGCGGGCGTACCCTCGACCTTGTACGCGTCCTGCAACTGCACCGCGCGGCGCACCTTGGTGGCCACGCCAAAGGACTTGTAGGCCGCCTCGAACTTGGCGCGATCCAGGCCCTGCTCGGCGATCCAGGGGAACAGCACCTCCGGCTTGTCGATGCGCTTGCGCTGCGTCTGCAGCGCCTCGAACACCTTGGCGTGCACCTTGTCGACCTCGCCCATGGACTCCAGCGCGTAATAGATGCGCTGCAGCGGCTCGAAGCTGCTCTGGAAGCCCACGTGCTCGCGGCGCACCACCACATCGGCCGGCGCGGCTTTCTTCCAGGCCGTGAAGATGGGCTCGAAGTTCTTGCAGTGCGAGCAGCCATACGAAAAAAATTCGACCACCTCGACCTTGCCTGCGGGCGCCTCGACGGGGGCACGGTCCTTCAGCGTGGTGTAGCCGACGCCCGACTGGGCATGGGCGGGCAGAGCCAGCAGGCCCGGCAGTGCCAGGGCCGAAGCACCGAAGGCAAATTCGCGACGATTCATGTGTTGTTCTCCAAATTCGGGAATGCGGCTGATGGAGCCGGCCCGCCGGCGCGAAGTTCCTCAGCAGCTTCGCGACTCGACCAGCTTTGTGAAACTTTACCGCTGCACGCGCACCAGCGCGGAGTCGAAACCATTGCCGTCCAGGCGGTCTTTCACGCGGTCGGCGGCGTCCTTGTTCTGGAACGGGCCCACCCGCACGCGGTACACGGTGCGACCGGCCTGCTCGCGCTCGGTCACGCGGGCTTCCACGCCCATCAGCGACAGGCGGGCGCGCTGCGCCTCGGCATCGTCGGGCGTGCGGAAGGCACCGGCCTGCACGAAGTAGGTGAACGGATCGACCGTGGCGGCAGGCGGCGTGGTGCCGGCGCGTGCCGCGGCGAGATCGCCCAGCGGGTCGTTGGATTGGGCGCGCGGCGGCACCGGGGCGGGTGCGGGCTTGCGCTCGGCCACGGCGGGCGGCGTGGGTTCGGCCGGCGGCTTTTCCGCCGCGCGCGCGGGCGGTTTGGCCTCGGCGGTGCGGGGTTCGGCGGGCTTCACCTCGGCCGGCGTGGGCGCACTCCGCGGCGCGGGGCGCGCCACTTCGGCCGGCGCGGGAATGGGCGCCGGCTCGGGCGCCGGGGCCACGGTGCCGCTGGCCACGCCACCGTTGGGCGCGCTGGGCCGCGCGCCATTGCGGTTGCGCAGCGTGGCGTTGGGGTCCCAGTTGCGGTTGCGTTCGGCCTCGGCGGCGTCCTGGCCGCTGGTGCGCGAGGTGTTCTTGTTGACGAAGGGCACCGGCACCTTGGCCACGTAGATGGCCACGCCCAGCGCCGCCGCCAGGCCGAAGACGATGCCCAGAATGATGCCGAGGAAGGTGCCGCCGCCCTGATGGCCCGCGGCGCGCCTTGGCACGGCCCGATCGTTGAAGTGAAAAATCATGGTGGGATAACGCGTTACATCCGGGTGGGGGCCGACACGCCCAGCACCAACAGGCCATTGTGCAATACCTGCGCCGTGGCGGCGACCAGGGCGAGGCGGGCTTTTTTCACCGTTTCGTCGTCCACCAGGATGCGCTCGGCGTCGTAGTAGCTGTGGTAGCTGGCGGCCAGCTCGCGCAGGTAGAAGGTGACGTCGTGCGGCGCGAAGTCCTGCGCGGCGGCGGTGAGCATGTCGGGGTACTTGGCCAGTTGCAGCATCAGGGCCTGCGCGGCGGGCGTATCGAGTGGCGCCAGATCGGCATCGGCCAGCGTGGCCGCGTCGCCGCCCCAGGCCTCCAGCACCGAGCAGATGCGCGCATGGGCGTACTGCACGTAGTACACGGGGTTGTCGTTGTTCTTCTGCACCGCCAGGTCGACGTCGAAGGTGTATTCGGTGTCGGGCTTGCGGCTGAGCAGGAAGAAGCGCACGGCATCGGCGCTGGTCCACTCGATCAAATCGCGCAGCGTGACGTAGCTGCCGGCGCGCTTACTGATCTTGACCTCCTCGCCACCCTTCATCACGCGCACCATGGTGTGCAGCACGTAGTCGGGATAGCCGGCCGGGATGCCCACGCCCGCCGCCTGCAGACCGGCGCGCACGCGGGCGATGGTGCCGTGGTGGTCGGTGCCCTGGATGTTGACGACCTTGGGGTAGCCACGCTCCCACTTGGTGATGTGGTAGGCCACGTCGGGCACGAAGTAGGTGTAGCCGCCCTCGGACTTGCGCATCACGCGGTCCTTGTCGTCGCCGTAGTCGGTGGTGCGCAGCCACAGCGCGCCGTCCTGCTCGTAGGTCTTGCCGGCGTCGATGAGCTTCTGCACCGTGGCCTCGACACGGCCCGAGGTGTAGAGACTCGACTCGAGGTAGTACTCGTCGAATTTCAGACGGAAGGCCTGCAGGTCCTTGTCCTGCTCGTGGCGCAGGTAGGCAACGGCGAACTGGCGGATGCCATCGAGGTCATTCACGTCGCCGCTGGCGGTGAAGCTGCGGTCGTCGGCCTGCACCGTCTTCTTTGCCAGGAAGTCGTTCGCGATGTCCTGGATGTAGTCGCCGTTGTAGGCGGCTTCGGGCCAGCCCGCGTCGCCCGGCTTCAGGCCCTGGGCGCGCAGTTGCACCGAGGTGGTGAGCGTTTCGATCTGTACGCCCGCGTCGTTGTAATAAAACTCGCGGTGCACCTGCCAGCCCTGGGTGGCGAACAGGTTGCAGATGGCATCGCCCAGCGCCGCCTGGCGGCCGTGGCCGACGTGCAGCGGGCCGGTCGGGTTGGCGCTGACGAACTCGACCAGCACACGCTCGTTGCGTGGCGGCTGCTGCCCATAGCGCGCTTTTTCAGAGAGCACATCACGCACCACCTGCTGCTTGGCAGCGGGCTTGAGGCGGATGTTCAGAAAGCCCGGTCCGGCCAACTCGATGGCGTCGGCCCAGCGCTGGAATGCCGGCGTGGCCTCCAGCGCGGCCTTCAGCTGCTCACCCAACGCGCGCGGGTTGCTCTTGAGCGGCTTGGCCAGCTGCATGGCGGCGGTGCAGGCCAGGTCGCCGTGCGCGGCCTGCTTGGGCGATTCGAAGGCGGCCTTCTCGCCTGCGCCGGGCGAGAGTTGGTCCAGCTCGGCCGCCAGCGCGGCGAGCAGTTCGTTCTTCACGGATTGCATCGGCGGATTTTAGGCGGCCGGCACCGCCGCCCCTGGATTACAAGCCAAATCGGCCTTCAGCGCTTATCCGGCAAGCGCAATCAGCTATCTATACGATAGCTATCGACGCTTCAGGCGCCCCAGCCCCGCACCAGGAACACCGCCGCCAGCGGGATCACCGCCACCACGTGCGTGGCCAGCATCACCAGCCGGCGCGCACCCCGGATTTCGGTGTCGGACGGCAGCGCGCCGCCAGCGGCCAGCCGGTCGCGCCAGCGGCGGTACTGCCGCGCGGGGCCAATCTGCATGATGGCGGCGACGATGAACAGCGTCAGCTTCAGATGCAGCAGCCAGTTGCTCCAGTACCAGGCGCTGCCCTTGGCGCCCCAGTAGATGCGCGCCAGGCCCGACAGCAGCACGGCGGCGGTGGCAATCCACAGGATGACGTCCAGCCGCACCAGCCGCGGCACCACGGCGGCGTTGAGCCATTCGGTGCGGCACAGCGCGGCCTGCGCCGAGGCGAACACGATCCAGCCCAGGAAGGCGCTGATGTGAAAGAAGGCGAGCCAGGGTTCGAGCATGGCGCGATGCTAACCGCCGCCTCAGCCCGCGCGGCGCCAGAAGGCGGCATCGCCGTAGCGCTCGCGCAGGAAATCCACCCACAGCCGCACCCGCAGCGGCGCGTGGCGCGTGGGGTGCGGCAGGATGGCGTAGATGCCGTTGGGCGGCGCGGCAAAGTCGGCCAGCACCTCCACCAGCAGGCCGGCGGCGATCTCGTGCTCCACCTCCCAGGTGCTGCGCCAGGCGATGCCGTGGCCGGCCAGGCACCAGTCGTGCAGCACCTGGCCGTCGCTGCAGTCCAGCGGGCCGCCGGGGCGCAGGTACGTCACTTGCCCGTCCTCATCCGCGAATGCCCAGCCGCGCGTCTGCGAGGCGTCGGACGACAGCACCAGGCAATCGTGCTGCGCCAGATCGCGCGGGTGCTGCGGCGTGCCGCGGAGCGCCAGATAGTCGGGCGCGGCCACGGCCATGCGGCGGTTGTCGGCCAGGCGGATGCTGACCAGCGACGAATCGGGCAGGTCGCCCACGCGCACGGCGCAGTCGTAGCCTTCGCCGGCCAGGTCGATCACGCGGTCGGACAGGTTGAGCGAGATGCGCAGCCGCGGGTGCGCGGCGTGAAAATCCGGCAGCAACGGCGCCACGTGCCGTCGCCCAAAGCCCGCCGGCGCGGTGATGCGCAAATGCCCGCTGGCCTGCACGCCGCCGGCCGACACGCTGGCCTCGGCCCCCGCCACCTCGGCCAGAATGCGCTGGCAGTCGTCCAGAAAGGCCGTGCCCTCATGGGTGAGGGCGATGCGGCGCGTGGTGCGCACCAGCAGCTTGACGCCCAGGTGCTCTTCCAGCGCGTCGAGCCGGCGGCTGATGACGGCCGGTGCCACCCCTTCGGCGCGGGCGGCGGCGCTGAGCGAGCCGCGCGCAGCCACCGAGGCGAAAGTCTCGAAGGCCTTGAGCTTGTCCATGGGCGGGAATTATCCGCAGCGGCCGCGCACAGGTGCGGCGCGGGCGCCACACGGCCTTTGGTGGTGCTGGCGGGGTGTGCGATCATGGCGCGCGCCTGTCGCGCCTTGTTACACCATGTCCGCCGCACCGTCCTCGTCCTCCGCCAAATCCAGCGTCGATGTCCGCACGCTGAGCCTGGTGCAGCTGCAGAAGCTGGCTGAGCGCGGCAGCCGGCGCGCCAAGGCCGAGTTGGAAGGCCGCATGCGCGCAGCCACCGGCAGCAGCCCGGCCGCGATGCCCAGCGCCACGCCGCCCAGGCCCACGTCGGCCCCGCGCCCGCCGGCTGGCCCGATCCCGACCCTGACCGAGCGCGCCGTCGCAGCCCCCCTGCGCGGCGCGGTCGACCCGCCCCTGGCGCCGCCGGCCCCTGCCGACGACCCGGCCCCCGCGCCGCACGACGCACTGGTGCAGCAACTGGAGTTGATCGCGCGCCAGGACGAGGCGCGCTCGCGCGCCGACGGCCCGCCACGCCTGGTGGGCCTGGTGCTGATCGCCTGGGGCGTGATGCTGATGTTCGGCGGGCTGGTGATGTTGTCGCGCGGCGGCGGGCTGTACTACCTGCTGTGCGGCGTCGGCTCGGCCGCCGTAGGCTGGCTGCTGCTGCAGTGCAGCCGCTGGGCCATGGTGCTGCATGGCGTGCTGCTGCTGGTGGCGCTGGCCTGGGCCTGGCAGATCGCCAAGGGCAGCTTCGGCCTGGCGCTGGTGCAGGCGGCGCCGGTGTGGATCGCCGCGCTGTGGATGGCGGTGCGCTCGGTGCGCGAGCCGCTGGAGTGATTTCAAGCCAAATCAGCCTCCAGCGCCCGTCCAGAAAGCGCAAACAGCTATCAATTCATTAGCAATCAGTCGCCTGCCGCGAACTTCAGGCGCGACTTGACGAAGCCCGTGGTGCCGTAGCGCGTGACGCGCTTGTACAGCTCGGCCGTCAACCCGTGCACCATGTCGGCATAGGCGTCGACCAGCTCGGGCACGATGCCGAAGTGGTCGTAGTTGACCACCACGTCCACCCGCTCGCCGAAAGGCTGCAGCAGCGCGCGCACGGCCGAGTCGATGGCGACGATGGTGGCCGACGAGTTGACCTGCAGCCCCGAGAAGTCGATGTGCAGCACGCGCGCCGCCGGGTCGAGGTGCAGGCGCTCGCCCAGCGGGCGCTCCAGCAGATCGCTGCGCAGGCCCATCAGCTCGGGCACGAACAAGCGCGCGTCCATGGTCTTCAGATCGGCCGCGATGTGCGGCTTGAACGACATGTGGGCCAGCACGTCGCGCTCCAGGTCGATGCCGGGCGCGATCTCGAACAGCTCCAGCGCACCGCCGTCACCGTCCTCGGCCGGCACCAGGCGGAACACGGCGCGCTCGGTCACGTACAGCACGCGCTGGCCGCGCCGCACCGCTTCGGCGCCGCTGAAGGTGCGGTGCTCGACGGCGCGCACGAACTTGCGCGCGCCGCCCTCGCGCACGATGGCGAGTTGCCCATCCTGAAGCCGCACCTCCAGTTGCCCGGTGGTGAAGGTGCCGACGAACACCACCGTGCGCGCGTTCTGGCTGATGTTGATGAAGCCGCCCGCCCCCGCCAGCCGCGGGCCAAACTTGCTGACGTTCAGGTTGCCCTGGCTGTCGGCCTGCGCCAGGCCCAGCACCGCCAGGTCGAGCCCGCCGCCGTCGTAGAAGTCGAACTGGTAGGGCTGGTCGATGATGGCCTGCGGGTTCACCGCGGCGCCGAAGTTCAGCCCGCCGGCCGGGATGCCGCCCACCACGCCGGGCTCGGCGGTGAGTGTCAGCAGGTCGATGATCTTCTCTTCCGCCGCCACGTTGGCCACGCCCTCGGGCATGCCGATGCCGAGGTTGACCACCTGGTGCGGGCGCAGCTCCAGCGCCGCGCGGCGGGCGATGATCTTGCGCTCCGACAGGCCCATGGGCGCCAGCCGGTCCACCGGCACGCGGATCTCGGCGGCGAAGGCTGGGTTGTAGGGCTCGGCAAAGGTCTGCTGGTGGTGCGCCGGGTCGTGCGCCACCACCACCGCATCCACCAGCACGCCCGGCACCTTGACCTGGCGCGGGTGCAGCGTGCCGCGCTCGGCCAGGCGCTCGACCTGGGCGATCACCACGCCGCCCGAGTTGCGCGCCGCCATGGCGATGGCCAGCGCCTCCAGCGTCAGCGCCTCGCGCTCCATGGTCAGGTTGCCGTCCGGGTCGGCTGTGGTGGCGCGGATGATGCCGACGTGGATGGGGAAGGCCTTGTAGAGCAGGCAGTCCTCGTCGCCCACGCGCAGCAGCTGCACCAGGTCTTCGGTGGTGCGCGCGTTCAGCTTGCCGCCGCCGTGGCGCGGGTCGACGAAGGTGTCGAGCCCCACGCGCGTCAGCGTGCCCGGCTTGCCGGCGGCGATGTCGCGGAACAGGTGCGTGATCACGCCCTGCGGCAGGTTCCAGGCCTCGATCTGGTTGTCCACAGCCAGCTTCTGCACCTTGGGCACCAGGCCCCAGTGCCCGCCGATCACGCGCTTGAGCAGCCCCGCGTGGCCGAAGTGGTTGAGCCCGCGCGTCTTGCCGTCGCCCTGGCCGCCGGCGTAGACCAGCGTCAGGTCGCGCGGGTGCTGCGAGGCGAGGAAGCGCTCTTCCAGCGCCACCGCCACGCCTTCGGCAAAGCCGATGCCGACGAAGCCGCCGGTGGCCACGGTGTCGCCGTCGTGCACCAGTTGCACGGCCTCGGCGGCGGTGACGATCTTGTTCTTGTACGGGCTGTGGTGGATCTGGTGCGGATCGAAGCCGGGCATGCGCGTCTCCTCGTTCTATGTGTGGAGCGCAGCATACGCCTGCAGTCGAGATCGAAGGCACGACTAATCATTGCGAAAAAGTCAAAGGTTTTTCAATCTGCCTGCCATTTATTGCCCAAAACAATTCGAATACAGTGTCTGCAGCGGGTGCATGGGGCGCCCGATTCCTGTTTTTTTGCACCAGAGGCCCGCCATGACCGCACGCACCACCGTCCGCGACCTGAAGATCGCCAACGAGCTGTACCACTTCGTCAACCAGGAGGTGCTGCCCGACCTGGGCGTGGCGCCGGCCACCTTCTGGCAGGGCTTCTCCAGCCTCGTGACCGACCTGGCGCCCAAGAACGCCGCCCTGCTGGCCGAGCGCGACCGCCTGCAGAAAGAGCTGGACACCTGGCACGGCGCCAACCCCGGCCCCATCAAGGACATGCGCGCCTACCGCGCCTTTCTGGAAGGCATCGGCTACCTGGTGCCCAACCCCGCCAGCGTGCAGGTGACCACCGCCAACGTCGATGACGAGCTGGCCGTGCAGGCCGGCCCGCAGCTGGTGGTGCCCATCCTCAACGCCCGCTACGCACTCAACGCCGCCAACGCGCGCTGGGGCAGTCTGTACGACGCGCTGTACGGCACCGACGTGATTGCCGAAACCAAGGGCCTGGAAAAAGGCAGCAAGTACAACGCCAAGCGCGGCGCCAAGGTGATCGAGTGGGCACGCCACGTGCTCGACCGCTGCGCGCCGCTCAAGAAGGGCTCGCACGTCAACTCCACCGGCTACGTGGTCAAGGACGGCGAGCTGGTGGTCAAGCTCAAGGGCGGCAAGAGCAGCAAGCTGGCGGACAACCGCCAGTTCGTGGGTTACCAGGGCGATGCCAAGGCGCCCACCTCGATCCTGCTGGTGCACAACGGCCTGCACCTCGACATCCGCATCAACCCCAAGTCGCCCATCGGCAAGAACGACCCGGCCGGCGTGGCCGACCTGGTGGTCGAGGCCGCCGTCTCCACCATCCTCGACCTGGAGGATTCGGTGGCCGCCGTCGACGCCGAGGACAAGGTGCTGGGCTACCGCAACTGGCTCGGCATCCTGCGCGGCACGCTGACCGAGTCGTTCGAGAAGGACGGCAAGATGATGACGCGCGGCCTGAACCCCGACCGCGTCTACACCGCCGCCAACGGCAAGCGCGAGGTGTCGCTGCACGGACGCTCGCTCATGTTCGTGCGCAACGTCGGCCACCTGATGACCAACCCTGCCGTGCTGTGGAAAGGCAGCGACGGCAAATGGAAGGAAATCCCCGAAGGCATCCTGGACGCCGCCATCACCACCACCATCGGCATGTACGACCTGCGCGGCATGGGCGCGAACGGCCTGCGCAACTCGCGCACCGGCAGCCTGTACATCGTCAAGCCCAAGATGCACGGCCCGGCCGAAGTGGCCTTCGCCAACGAGCTGTTCGGCCGCGTCGAACAGCTGCTGGGGCTGGCCGACAGCACCGTCAAGCTGGGCATCATGGACGAGGAGCGCCGCACCTCCGTCAACCTCAAGGCCTGCATCGACGCCGCCAAATCGCGCGTGGCCTTCATCAACACGGGCTTTCTGGACCGCACCGGCGACGAGATGCACAGCTGCATGCAGGCCGGTCCGGTGTACCGCAAGGGCGACATGAAGACCAGCGCCTGGATCCAGGCCTATGAGCGCAACAACGTGCTGGTGGGCCTGGCCTGCGGCCTGAGTGGCAAGGCGCAGATCGGCAAGGGCATGTGGGCCGCGCCCGACCTGATGGCCGAGATGATGAAGCAGAAGATCGGCCACCCCAAGGCCGGCGCCAACACCGCCTGGGTGCCCAACCCCACCGGCGCCACGCTGCACGCCATGCACTACCACCAGGTGCTGGTCAGCGACGTGCAGAAGCAGTTGCTGGCCGAGCTGGCCAAGGCCGACGTCAACGTCCTGCGCGACGAGCTGCTGACCGGCCTGCTCACCATCCCCGTGGTGCCCGAGGCCAAGTGGACCGACCACGAGAAGCAGCAGGAGCTGGACAACAATGCCCAAGGCATCTTGGGCTACGTGGTGCGCTGGGTGGACCAGGGCGTGGGCTGCTCCAAGGTACCCGACATCAACCACATCGGCCTGATGGAAGACCGTGCCACGCTGCGCATCAGCAGCCAGCACATGGCCAACTGGCTGCTGCATGGCGTGGTCAGCAAGGGCCAGGTGCAGGCCACGATGGAGCGCATGGCCGCGCTGGTCGACCAGCAGAACGGCGGCGACCCGCTGTACCGCCGCATGCACGGCAACTTCGCCAAGTCGGCCGCCTTCCAGGCCGCGTGCGATCTGGTGTTCAAGGGTGTCGAACAGCCCAGCGGCTACACCGAGCCGCTGCTGCACGCCTGGCGGCAGAAGGTGAAGGCGGGGGCCTGAGCATTCGGAGGGAAGCATATACTCCCCCATATGTCATCCGCCAGCGCTTGCTGCACAAGCGCTGGCGATGCATACCCATATCCAGACCAACAAAAAGGGCGCCGCCGGCGCCCTTTTTGCTGCATGGCCGCGCTGCCGCGTTCAGCCGCGGATGCCCTGCTTCTGCTCCCAGGCCGACTTGCAGGCCACGCAGTGCTGGGTCATCGGCTCGATCTTCAGGCGCTCGAACGGGATGTTGCAGCCGCACTCGTCGCACAGGCCGTAGTCGCCCGCTTCCATGGCCTCCAGCGCACGGTCGATGCGCGCCAGTTCCTGCGCGTCCAGCGTGGTCAGCACCGAATCGACCTCGCGCGTCTGGTTCTTCAGGCGCGCGCTTTCGTCCTGCGACACGCTGCTGGTGCGCTCGGCCGGCGCCAGGTTGGCCAGGTTCTGCTCCATCTCGTCCTGCAGCTCCTTGCGGCGGGCCAGCAGCAGATCCTTCAGCTCCTTCAGCTGGGCCGGGGTCAGGGCATCGCTCATCTCTTCTCTCCTGCAATCATCAAAAAGCACAAAACTCGACTGCGCCGCCTGCGGCAGGCGCCTGTCCCGCAGAATACCACCCGCATGCACCCCCAGACCGTGACCGATCCCACGCGCTGCCCCTTGTGCGGCCAGTCCAACGCCTGCGCCATGGAGACCGAGCGCGCCAGCGGCCAGCCGCAGCCGCCTTGCTGGTGCACGCAGGTGGATTTCTCGCCCGCGCTGCTGGATCGGCTGCCGCCCGAAGCGCGCCGGCAGGCCTGCATCTGCCGCACCTGCGCCGAACGCGCCGCGCCGGCGCCCGGCTGATCAGTTCACCGGCTTGGCCGGCAGCGGCTGCACCAGCCAGTCGGCCAGCGCGCGCGCCGTCTCGTCGCTGACCTGGCGGTGGCCGACGATGGTGCGCCAGCCGCTGGTGGTGGCGCGCATTTCCTCCACCCAGTGGGCGGCGATGCCGCTGCGGTCGCCCTCGCGGCTGGCGGCGCGTTCGCGCATGGCCTTGAAGGCGGGCGCGTCGCCGCGCGGCGGCGTGCCATGGCAGTTCAGGCAGCCCATGTCGGCCGCCAGCGCCGAGCCGACGGGCATGCCCGACCGCGGCTGCGCCGCCGCTGCGTCCTGCGCCTGCGCGGGTTGGAGCGCCGCCAGGGCCAGCACGGCGGCAGAGAAGGTGGCCAAGGCCCAGGGAGCGGTTTTCATGCGGCCATGATAGCGCTGCGGCGCCGTTATGCTCAGTCCCTTTTGGCCCGCGCCCACCCCATGTCCAGCCCCTCTAGCCCAGCGCCCGTGCCCGGTTCGGGCGAGGCGCTGCGCGCCCGCTACGGCCCGCGCTACCGCTGGCTGCTGCTGGCCACGGTGATGGTGGGGGTGATGGCCTCGATCATGTCGTCCACCGTGGTCAACGTGGCGATTCCGGGGCTGTCGCACCAGTTCGCGCTGGGGCAGGAGCGCGCGCAGTGGGTCACCAGCGGCTTCATGGTGGCCAGCACGGTGTCGATGCTGGTCACGCCCTGGCTGCTGGCGCGCTTCGGCTACCGCGCCACCTTCAACGGCTGCATGGTGCTGCTGCTGGCCGGCGGGCTGCTGGGCGGCTTTGCGCAAAACTACCCGCTGGTGCTGGTGGCGCGCGTGGCCGAGGGGCTGGCCGCGGGCGTGGTGCAGCCGATCCCGGCCATCATCATCATGCGCGCCTTCGAGCCGCACGAGCAGGGCCGCGCCAGCGGGCTGTTCGGCATGGGCGTGGTACTGGCGCCAGCGCTGGGGCCGTCGGTGGGCGGCCTGCTGGTCGATGCCTTCGGCTGGCGATCGATCTTCTTCATGGTGGCGCCGTTCTGTGCGCTGTGCCTGTGGATGGCGCGGCGCTACGTGCCCACCACGGGGCCGGGCGGCGCAGCGGCCAGCCGGGCCGAGTCGCTCGACTGGATCGGCCTGACGGTGGGCACCATGGGCACGCTGAGCCTGCTCAACGGCCTGGTGGCGCTGCGCAGCGGCCCGCCGATGGAGGCCGCGCTGCTGCTGACGCTGGCGGCCGTGTGCCTGGTGGCCTTCATTGCCTGGCAGCGGCGGCGCGCGCGGCGGGGGCAGGCGCCGCTGATGAACCTGGCGCTGTTTGCCTGGCGGCCGTTTGCCATGGGCGCGCTGGTGGCGCTGATCTACGGCACCGCCCTGTTCGGCTCCACCTACCTGCTGCCGGTGTACATGCAGATGGGGCTGGGGCTGTCGGCCTCGCTGGTGGGCAGCATTCTGCTGCCCTCGGGCCTGGTGCTGGCGCTGGCGATTCCGCTGGCGGCGCGCGCGGCCGACCGGCAACCCGCCAGCGGGCTGGTGAGCATGGGCCTGTCGCTGCTGGCGCTATCGTTTGCCGCCATGGTGGTGATCGGGCTGCAATCCAGCCTGTGGCTGCTGATGGCGATCACCGTCATCGGCCGCATCGGCCTCGGCTTCATCCTGCCCTCGCTCAACCTGGGCGCCATGCGCGGGTTGGATAAGGCGCTGATTCCGCAGGGCTCCAGCACCATCAACTTCGTGCGCATGCTGGGTGGCGCGGCGGGCGTCAGCCTGTGCGGCATCCTGCTCGAATGGCGGCTGGTGGCGCGCGGGGCCTCGCTGACCGACGGCCCGCCCAGCGCCGCGCGGCTGGCGGCGTTCGACGACGTATTCCTCATCCTGGCCGCGCTGTGCGGGCTGGCCATGCTGGCCGCGCGGCACCTGAACCAACCCGTGCAGCCGCCGGAGCGGATCGCATAATCGCCCCATGTGCCAGCTGCTGGGGATGAACTGCAACACGCCGACGGACGTGACGTTCAGCTTCGCCGGTTTCGCGCAGCGCGGCGGCCGCACCGACCACCATGCCGATGGCTGGGGCATTGCCTTCTTCGAGGGGCGCGGCGCGCGCCTGTTCGTCGACCCGGGTGCCGCGGCCGAATCGCCCGTGGCCGAGCTGATCCGCCGCTACCCCATCAAGAGCCGCAACGTCATCTCGCACATCCGCAAGGCCACGGTGGGCGCGGTGACGCTGGAGAACTGCCACCCCTTCGTGCGCGAGCTGTGGGGCCGCTACTGGGTGTTCGCCCACAACGGCGATTTGAAGGACTACGCGCCGCGCCTGCACGGCCACTTCCGCCCCGTGGGCAGCACCGACAGTGAGCAGGCCTTCTGCTGGCTGATGCAGGAGCTGGCCAAGGCCCACGCCAGTGTGCCGCCGGTGGATGAGCTGACGCGCACGCTGCGCGAGCTGGTGCCGCAGGTGGCGCGCCACGGCACCTTCAACATGCTGCTCTCCAACGGCGAGGCGCTGTGGGCGCACGGCTCGACCAAGCTGTGCTACATCGTGCGCCAGCACCCGTTTGCCAGCGCGCAGTTGGCGGACGAGGACCTGTCGGTCAACTTTGCCGAGCACACCACGCCCAGCGACCGCGTGGCTGTGGTGGCCACCACGCCGCTGACGCGCGACGAGCAGTGGACGCCGTTCGCGCCCGGCGAGCTGAAGGTGTTCGTGGATGGGGCGCCGCTGGAAGCCTGAAGGCAGCGTCGCAGCACCAGCGTCAAACAGGGAGTATATTGCTCTTGTGCCCGATAGTCGGGCGCAAGCAGTCACCTATGCAGGGAGTATGCACAAATACCCTGCCTACACCCGCAGCCCCATGCTCAAGCCCCCCGCACCGTCGTCTCGCGCACCGCGCGCCGCACCACGGGCGGTTCATCGCCCAGGTGGTAAGCCAGCTTGCGCTCGCGCAGCGCCACGTCGGCGGCGCTGACGCGCTCGAAGCGGCGCAGGTGGTCGGTCCATGACGCGTCCTCGATCACCTCGACAAAGCGCCCCGGCTCGTTGATGTCGTGCAGCAGCTCCCAACCCACCGCACCCTGGCGCAGGCGCGAGCGGCGGCTTTCCTCCATCAGCGCGCGGAAGGCCGGCGCGTCGATGGGGTCGATGCGGTATTCGATGGTCACCAGCACGTGACCGCTCTCTGGTGGCGCGGTGACGTTGGGGCGCGGCAGGGGGCCGGCGGGCGTGGGGTCTTCCATCACGCCGCGGTCGGGCCATCGCCAGCTGGCCAGCGCCATGGCGGCGATGCCGCTGGCCGCGCCCAGGCCCAGCGCCACGGGCACGCTGCTCCAGGTGGCCACCTGGCCCCACACCGCCGCGCCCGAGGCCGACGCGCCCATGATGGCCATCTGGTACATCGACATACCGCGCGCGCGCACCCAGTCGGGCAGGCTGATCTGCGCCGACACGCTGAGCGTGTTGGCCGTGGTCAGCCACGCCGCGCCGCCCAGCGCCATGGCCAGCACGCCGAGCCAGATGTTGGTGTTGACGGCCATGATGGCCATGGTGGCCGCCTGCACGCCGGCGCCCAGCAGCACCACCTTGTCGCGCGAGAACGTCTGCCGCAGCCGCGGCAGCGCGAAGGTGGAGGCGATGGCACCTGCCCCCATGGCCGCCAGCAGCACGGTGAAGGTGCCGGCATCGCCACCCTTGATGTGGCGCGCCACCAGCGGCAGCAGCGCCATCAGCGCGGTGGAGTGGAAGAAGAAGATGCCGATGCGCAGCAGCACGCCCTTGAGGTGGTAGGACTGCGCCACGTACTGCAGCCCCACGCGCATGGCGCCGCGCAGGCTTTCGCGCCCCAGCGGGTCAGGCTTGTGCTCGCGCCGCCAGCGCGTGATGACCACCGCCGCGCCCACCGACAGCAGCGCGTTCAGCAGGAACACCCAGGCACTGCCCAGGCTGGCGATGACGGCACCGGCGATCAGCGGCCCCATGATGCGCGAGGCGTTCATCGACACGCCGTTCAGCGCCAGCGCCGCCGGCAGCTTGGCACGCGGCACCAGCTCGGGCACGATGGCCGAGAACACCGGCCAGCGCAGCGCCAGCCCCACGCCGTTGAGGAACAACAGCACCAGCAGCAGCGGCGGCGTCACCACGTCCAGAAAAATCGCCAGCGCCAGCAGCCCGCCCACCACCGCCACCCACACCTGGGTGAAGAACAAAAAGCGCTTGCGGTCCAGGATGTCGGCCAGCGCGCCCGAGGGCAGGCCGAGCAGAAACACGGGCAGCGTGGCCGCCGTCTGCACCAGCGCCACCCAGATCGGCGTGGAAGTCAGCGTGGTCATCAGCCAGGCCGCCGCCACGTCGTTCATCCACATGCACAGGTTGGCGATCAGCCAGGTGCTCCACAGCATGGTGAACACACCGTGCTGGAACGGCGCCAGCGGGCCAAGGTCGGCGGATGAGGGGGCGGCCGCGGCCGCCGGGCGATCGGAATCGGGCATGGGAAGCCGCCGATGATAGGCCAATGCGCCACGGGGCGCAGCGCCTGACACTATTCAATCAATAGCTGTCTGCGCTTGATTGACAGGCGCCGGAGGCCGATTTGACTTGTAAAGAATCAGAGCTTCGGGATGCGGATGCGGCTGATCATCAGCGAGCCCGACAGCGCGTACAGCAGCACCAGCGGGTGCAGCGTGTAGCCGGCGATCTTCAGCGAGCCACCCCACAGGGCCGGCCCGATGGCGCCCACGGCCGCGGCCACGCACAGCAGCGCCACCAGCAGGATCGAAGTGGGGATCGGCGTGCCCTCGAAATACTTCACCTTGTCGCCGCCGGCCGACATGGCCTCGGCCGTGACATTGAAGCGCGCCAGCCGCGACACCCCGCAGGCGACGAAGAAGCACAGGATGATGCGGTCCCACAGCCCCTGCATGCCGACGCCGTAGGCGATCAGCGCCGGCGCCACGCCGAACGAGATCACATCGGCCAGCGAATCCAGCTCGCGCCCCAGCAGCGACGACTTCTGCCGCCAGCGCGCCACGCGGCCGTCGAAGATGTCGAACACCAGCGCCGCCAGCACCAGCGCGCAGGCGTAGTACACGTGGTGCACCTCGCCGGTCTGGATGAACGTGATGATGGCGAACATCGCCCCCACCCCGCACACCGCGTTGGCCAGCGTGAACCAGTCCGCGAGGTGGAACTCGCGGATCATCGAGAAGGGCTTTTTCTTCGGCGCTGCTGTTTCGCTCATCAAGCCAGTCTGCCTGAGCGCGGCGGCTGGCGATGTCAGCGAAGGGCGCGAATGGGGGATCGGTTTTGCCGCCGTGCCGCCTGCCTCGCTCCGTGCCACCGTCGTCGGATCACTATGTGGAACGCGTGCGATTCGATCTGGCACAGGCTATGAAGCGTGCCCGTGCCGGCGCACCATATACTCCCATACATTCAGGCTGTTAGCGCTTATCAGATAAACTTAAACACCCTATACCTCCTCGATTTTCAACCACAGAGAACCCTCACCCGCTGTTGCGCAAGCCTGACGCGATGCCGTTGATGGTGATGTGGATGCCAGTGGCCAGGCGCGGGCTGGTGTCGCCCTCGCGGTAGCGCTTGAGCAACTCCACCTGCAGGTGGTTGAGCGGGTCCATGTAGGGCGAACGCAGTTGCAGCGACTGGCTGAGCTGGCGGTTGTCGGCCAGCAGTTCATCCTGCTCCAGGATGGCCAGCAGGTGGCGGCGTGTGAGTGCCCACTCAGCGCAGATGCGCTCGAAGATTTTGGCGCGCAGTTCGGCATCCGTCACCAGATCGGCGTAGCGCGAGGCGATGGCCATGTCGGTCTTGGCCAGCACCATGTCCATGTTCGACAGCAGGCTGGCGAAGAACGACCACGACGCGCGCATGCAGCGCAGGCTGACCAGACCATCCGGGTTCGCCTGCAGATAGCCTTCCACCGCCGAGCCGAAGCCGTACCAGCCCGGCAGCATGAGGCGGCACTGCGACCAGCTGAACACCCAGGGGATGGCCCGCAGGTCCTCGATGCGCTGCGACGACTTGCGCGCCGCGGGGCGGCTGCCGATGTTGAGCGCCGCGATCTCGGACACCACGGTGGACTGCTGGAAGTAGGTGGCGAACCCCGGTGTTTCGTAGACCAGCGCGCGGTAGGCCTGGAAGGCGCGTTGTGAGAGATCGTCCATGACGGCCTGGAACTGATCGACCGCCGCGGCCTCGCCCTCCTGCCGGGCCAGGCTGGCCTCCAGCGTGGCGGCCAGCAGCACCTCCAGGTTGCGGCGGCCCGTTTCGGGCGTGCCGTACTTGGCGGATATCACCTCGCCCTGCTCGGTCAGCCGGATCTGGCCCGACACCGCACCCGGTGGCTGCGCCAGGATGGCGTGGTACGACGGCCCGCCACCGCGCCCGACCGAGCCGCCCCGGCCATGGAACAGGCGCAGCCGCACGCCGTGCGCGCGGCAGACCTCGACCAGCGCGATCTCGGCCTTGTACAGCTCCCAGCCCGAGGTCAGGAAGCCGCCGTCCTTGTTGCTGTCGGAATAGCCAAGCATCACCTCCTGCTCGTCGCCACGCGCCGCCACCAGGCTGCGGTAGCCGGGCAGGCGGAACAGCGCGTCCATGGTCTGCGCGCTGCGCTGCAGGTCTTCGATGGTCTCGAAGAGCGGCACCAGGTTCACGTCGGCCTGAGGCTTCGGGCCGGGGCGCAGCAGGCCGCTTTCCTTCAGCAGCAGCGCCAGCTCCAGCATGTCCGACACGCCATCCGTCTTGGAGATGATGCAGTTGACGATGGCGGCCGCGCCATGGCGCGCGCGGAGTTCGCGGGCCGCGTCGAAGATGGCGAGTTCGGAGCGTGTCTCTTCGGAATAGTCCAGGTACGGCGAGCGCAGCGGCCGCGTCGATGCCAGCTCTTCCGTCAGCAGGGCCACGCGCGCTGCTTCCGGCAGCGCCGCGTAATCGGCGCAACGCCCCGCCAGCGCCAGCAGTTCGGCCACGGTGCGCACGTGCACGTCGGAGTTCTGGCGCAGGTCGATCGGTGCCAGGTGAAAGCCGAACACCTGCACCGCACGCTGCAGCCGGGCCAGCCGGCCAGCCGCGAGGGCGCCGCTGCCGTGGCTGCGCAACGAGGCCGACAGCACGGCGAGATCGGCGCCCAGTGCGTCGGCATCGGCATACGGCTCGGCCACCGCCACGCCATGCCGCGGCGGCGTGTCGGGGTTCAGCCCCCGCTGCGTGGCGACCAGGCGCGCGTAGATGCCGATCAGCGCGCGGCGGTAAGGCTCGTCGGCGCGCTGGGGCGACGCATCGCCCGCGCGCTCGGCCAGCGCCCGCAAGGCGGCGGTGGGCTGCAGGAACAGTTCGGACAGCGCCAACTCGCTGCCCAGCGCGTGCACCTCGGCCTCGTAGTGCGCAAAGGCCATCGACGCCTGCAGGCGCATGGCCTGCTGCAGCGTCTCGGCGGTGACGAAAGGGTTGCCGTCGCGGTCGCCGCCGATCCAGCTGCCGACGCGAAACAACGGCGGCAGCTGCCACGTCCGTTCGGGATAGCGCTGGCGCAGCTGCTGCTCGGCCTGCAGGTACAGCCGGGGCAACTCGGTGAAGAAAGTTTCTTCGAAGTAGCTGATGCCGTTGCGTACCTCGTCGATCACGTTCAGCCGCACCGGCCGCAGCATGCGCGTCTGCCACATGCGCAGCACGGCATCGGTCAGCTGCACGTCGTTGTCGGCGGCCTCGTCGGGGGTGAGCTGCAGGCGTTCGCGCTGGTCCAGCAGGTCCGCAATCAGCCGGTGGTTGTGGATCAGGCTTTGGCGCTGCACCTCGGTGGGGTGCGCGGTGAGCACGGGGGCCACCAGCGCGCGGCCCAGCAGCTCGGCCAGCGTATCGGCGGCCACGCCATCGGCCGCCAGGCGGTCGAGTGCAAAGGGCAGGCTGCCCTCGCGCGGCGGCGACTGCGCCAGGTCGTGCGCACGCCGGCGGCGCACGTGGTGCTCGTCCTCGGCGATGTTGGCCAGTTGCAGGAAGTAGCTGAAGGCGCGCACCACCACCTGCGCCTGGTCCTGCGGCAGGGGGTCGAGCAGCGCCGCCATCTCGGCGCGCGCTTCGGGGTGGTTGTGGCGGGCAAAGCGGATGGCCGTGCGCCGCACCTGCTCGACCAGTTCGTACAGCGCCTGCCCCTCCTGCTCGCGCAGCGTGTCGCCCAGGATGCGCCCCAGCAGGCGGATGTCGTCGCGCAGCGGCGTGTCCTTGTCGGGCGTGGCCGGGTCGTCGGTGGCGGTGTCTGATCGGCTCATGAGGCGGACTCAGCGTGCCACGGCCCGCTCGACCGCATCGACGAACAGCGCGGGCACGTCACAACCCGTCTGGTCGAGGATTTCGCGGAAGCCCGTGGGGCTGGTGACGTTGATCTCGGTCACCTTGGTGCCGATGATGTCGAGCCCGATCAGCAGCAGGCCGCGCGGCGCCAGCACCTGGCCGATGGCCAGCGCGGTGGCGCGGTCGGTGTCGGTGAGGGGCTGGGCCACGCCCTTGCCGCCCGCGGCCAGGTTGCCGCGCACTTCGCTGCCCTGCGGAATGCGCGCCAGCACGTAGGGCGCGGGCTGGCCGTCGATGAGGATGATGCGCTTGTCGCCTGCCACGATCTCGGGCAGAAACTTCTGCACCATGAAGGTGGTGGCACCGTGGTGGTTCAGCGTCTCGGTGATTGACCCCAAGTTCAGCCCGTCGGGCCCGACGCGGAAGATGCCCATGCCGCCCATGCCGTCCAGGGGTTTCAGCACGATCTCGCCGTGCTCGGCGTGGAAGCGCTTCACGTCCTCGGGCGAGCGCGTGACCAGGGTCGGGCCAAGGTACTGCTGGAACTCCATCACCGCCAGCTTCTCCGGGTGGTTGCGCAGCGCCTGCGGGCTGTTGATGACGCGCGCGCCTTCGCGCTCGGCCTGCTCCAGCAGGTGCGTGGCGTAGATGAATTCGGCGTCGAAGGGCGGGTCCTTGCGCATCAGCACGGCGTCGAATTCGCTCAGCGCAAGATCGCGCGTGCCGACCTCGGTGAACCAGTCATCCTCATTGCCCGTCAGGCGGATGTCGCGCACCTGCGCCATCACCTGGCCACCGCTTTGCCAGCGCAGGTGGCGCGGCTCGCACACGGCAATGGCGTGGCCGCGGCGCTGCGCCTCGCGCATCATGGTGTAGGTGGTGTCCTTGTAGGCCTTGAAGGATTCGATGGGGTCGGCGACGAAGAGCAGTTTCATGGTGCGGTGGGTTGGTTTCGGCCGTACTGTTGCACAAACAGCGCCACGCTGCCGGCCACCACGCCCCAGAAGGCCGAACCGATGCCCGCGATGACGACACCGCTGAGCGTGACGAGAAAGGTGATGAGCGCCGCCTCGCGCGTGCCCTCTTCCTGCAGCGCCTGCGTCAGCCCGCTGCCGATGCTGCCCAGCAGCGCCAGCCCGGCGATGACCAGCACCAGCGCATTCGGAAAGGCCGCCAGCAGCGCCGCGATCACCGCGCCGAACACGCCCAGCGCCATGTACAGCAGCCCGCACACCGTGGCCGCGGTGTAGCGCCGCGCCTTGTCGGGGTGGGCCTCGTCGCCCATGCAGATGGCGGCGGTGATGGCGCTGAAGTTGAGCGCGAAGGCACCGAACGGCGCCAGCAGCAGCGTAACGATGCCCGCCAGCGTGATCAGGCGCGACACCGGCAGCGCATAGCCGGTGGCGCGCATCACCGCCACGCCGGGCAGGTTCTGCGAGGCCATCGTCACCACGAACAGCGGCAGCGCCAGGCTGACCACCGCCTGCCAGGTGAACACGGGCGCCATGAACACCGGCCGCGCCAGCGCATCGCCCACGCTGGCGATGCCGGGCGAGCTGATCTGCCCCACCAGCCCGGCTACCGCGATGCCGGCCAGCAGCGTGGCCATCACGGCGTAGCGCGGCGCCAGGCGGCGACCGAGCAGGTACACGCCCAGCATCGTCAGCACCAGCGGCAGCGCTGCGGGCGCCGCCTCGAACGCCTGCAGCCCGAAGCGCGCCAGCACGCCGGCCAGCAGCGCTGCGGCAATCGCCATGGGGATGCGGTTCATCACGCGCTCGAACCAGCCGGTGGCGCCGGCCACGACGATGAGCAGCGCGCACACCATGAAAGCGCCCACGGCCTCACCCATGCCGAAGCCGCCCGCCACCCCGGCCGTCGCCAGCACGGCCGCGCCGGGCGTGGACCAGGCCACCATCACCGGTTGGCGCAGCACCAGCGAGGGCAGCGCGGTGCACAGCCCCATGCCCAGGCCCAGCGCCCACATCCACGAGGCGACCTGCTCCGGCGTGGCACCGAACGCGCGCGCCGCCTGAAACACGATGGCCACCGAGCTGCTGTAGGCCACCAGCACCGCCACCACGCCGGCGGTGGCGGCCGAAGGGCTCAGGTCCTTGAAAAAGCGCATGGCTGAAGAAGGGCTTGGCGCAAGGCCACAATGCTTTGTTATTGATAGCTGCCCGCGCTTTCAGGACGGGCGCTGGAGGCCGATTTGACCATGAATCAGCTGCCACACTGCAGCAGCACCACCTGCACGTGACCGCGCCGCGCGCGGCGCACCGTAGGATAGAAGACTTCACAACCTGCGGCCGCCCGCGCTGCCGCCCACCCACGGAGAAGACGAACATGAATGCCCCCGCCCCCATGGCCCTGGCCGGCGTGCGCGTGGTCGAGATGGGCCAGCTCATCGCCGGCCCGTTCGCCGGCAAGACGCTGGGCGAGTTCGGCGCCGATGTGGTCAAGATCGAACCGCCCGGCGCGGGCGATCCGCTGCGCAACTGGCGCCTCATCAAGAACGGCACCTCGGTGTGGTGGCAGGTGCAGTCGCGCAACAAGCGCTCGGTGGCCATCGACCTGCGCCAGCCGGAGGGGCAGCAGCTCGCACGTCAGTTGATCGCCGAGGCCGACGTGCTGGTGGAGAACTTCCGCCCCGGCACGCTGGAAGGCTGGGGCATGTCGCCAGACGAACTGCATGCGCTGAACCCGGGCCTGGTCATCCTGCGCATCTCGGGCTACGGCCAGACCGGGCCGTACCGCGACCTGCCGGGCTTCGGCGTGATCGGCGAAGCCATGGGCGGCCTGCGCGCCCTCACGGCCGAGCCGGGCCGCGTGCCGGTGCGCGTGGGCGTGTCGATCGGCGACACGCTGGCGGCGCTGCATGGCGTCATCGGCGTGATGATGGCGCTGTACCACCGCAAGGTGAACGGCGGCGCCGGCCAGGTGATCGACGTGGCGCTGCACGAGGCGGTGTTCAACGTGATGGAAAGCCTGATCCCCGAATACAGCGCCTTCGGCGCCGTACGCGAGGCCGCCGGCAGCGCCCTGCCCGGCATCGCGCCCAGCAACGCCTACGCCTGCACCGATGGCTGGGTGCTGGTGGCCGGCAACGGCGACAGCATCTTCAAGCGCCTCATGGCCACCATCGGCCGCGACGACCTGGGCGCGGCGCCCGACCTGGCCGACAACGCCGGCCGCGTGGCGCGCGTGGCCGAGATCGACGCCGCGATTGGCGACTGGACCAAGCCGCGCACCGTGCAGCAGGTGCTGGACGCCCTGGCTACCGCGCGCGTGCCCGCCGGCAAGGTCTACACCGCCAAGGACATCGCCGAAGACCCGCACTACCGCGCCCGCGACATGATCCTGCAGCAGCCCACGCGCGACGGCTACACCGTCGAAGTGCCCGGCATCGTGCCCAAGCTCTCGGCCACGCCCGGCACCGTGCGCAGCAACGCGCCGCATGTGGGCGACGACACCGATGCCGTGCTGCGCGAGATGGGCCTGAGCGCCGAGCAGATCGCGACGCTGCGCGACAAGGCCATCATCCAGTGAGCAGGCCGTGGCAAGGTGCCGGCGGCCGGGCCTGAATTGCGTTCCGCCCCGCCTGCAGGCGGGGCATGACAATTGAACCCTTGACTGAAGTTGAACAGGAGACCCTTGATGACCACCCCCACCCTGCGGCGCCGCCACCTGGCCGTGCTGATGCTCGCCAGTGTCACGGCCTTCGGTGCCACGGCGCAGGAGCGCTTTCCATCGAAGCCCATCACCATCGTCGTGCCGCAGGCCGCCGGTGGTGCCAACGACGCCATCGCGCGCGTCATCGGTCAGAAGCTGTCGCAGCAGATCGGCCAGTCGGTCGTCATCGACAACCGCCCGGGCGCGGGTGGCAACGTGGGTACGGCCTGGGTGGCCAAGACCAAGCCTGACGGCTACACGCTGCTGGTGCAGGCCGACAGCGCGCAGGTCATCAACCCCTGGCTGTACAAGAGCACCGGCTTCGATCCGGTGAAGGATTTCGAACCCGTGGCGCCGCTGGCCCACGCGGGCTATGTGCTGACGGCGCACCCGAGCTTTCCGGCCAACAACGTGAAGGAGCTGATCGCGCTGGCCAAGGCCAACCCGGGCAAGTACCACATCGCCTCGGCCGGCAACGGCACGCTGAACCACCTGATCGGCGAGATGCTGGGCAAGGCCGCCGGCATCGAACTGACGCACGTGCCCTACAAGGGCTCGGCTGCCGCCGCCACCGACGTGGTGGGCGGGCAGGTGCCGCTGTCGGTGCAGTCGCTGCCGTCGTCGATTGCCTTCATCAAGAGCGGCAAGCTGAAGGTGCTGGGCGTGGTGAACGAGAAGCGCGTGGCCGCGCTGCCCGATGCGCCCACCATCGGCGAGACGATCAAGGGCTTCGGCAAGACGCCGTGGTACGGCATGTTCGCGCCGGCGGGCACGCCCAAGGCCATCGTCGACCAGCTCAATGCCGAGGTGATGAAGGCGCTGGACGACAAGGACGTGATCGACAAGCTGGCCGGCGTGGGCGCCGAGCCGTTCAAGGGCACGCCGGCGCAGCTGGGCGCCCTGGTCAAATCCGACCTCGCGCAGTGGAAGCAGGTGGTGGCCGACACCGGCGCCAAGGTGGACTGACCTGAAAAACAAGCTAAATCAGCCTTCAGCGCCCGCCCATCCAGCGCGAGCAGCTATTTAATTCATAGTCAACAGGAGACAAGACCATGCAACTCACCCGCAAGCATTTCATCGCCCTGACCGCCGCGCTGGTGGCCGGCAGCGCGTTCGCGCAGGGCTACCCGAGCAAGCCGATCACGCTGGTCGTACCCGCCGCGGCGGGCGGCACCACCGACCTGGCCGGCCGCATGCTGGCGCAGGGCCTGAGCACGGTGGTGGGCCAGCAGGTGGTGGTCGACAACAAGAGCGGCGGCAACGGTGCCATCGCAGCGGGCATCGTCAAGCGCGCGCCGGCCGATGGCTACACGCTGCTGATGCAGTACTCGGGCTACCACGTCATCTCGCCGCACCTGATGAAGCAGCGCCAGTGGGAGCTGGCCGACTTCCAGCCGATTGCCAACATCCTGTCGGCGCCGCAGATCATCGTGGTGCGCGACGACGTGCCGGCCAAGACGCTGGCCGAGCTGGTGGCCTACGCCAAGGCCAACCCGGGCAAGCTGAACTACGCCTCGTCCGGCAACGGCTCGCTGCAGCACGTGACGGGAGCCATGCTCGAGCAGCAGGCCGGCATCAAGATGGTGCACGTGCCGTACAAGGGCACCGGCCCGGCGCTGCAGGATCTGCTGGCCGGCCAGGTGCAGCTGACCTTCGGCACCGCGCCGCCCTTCATGCAGCACATCCAGGGTGGCAAGCTGCGCGTGCTGGCCGTGACGGGCGCCGAGCGCCTGCAAAGCCTGCCCGATGTGCCGACCACCGCGCAGGCGGGTTACCCCAAGCTCACACCCACGTCGTGGTTCGCCCTGTTCGCGCCCGCCGCCATGCCCAAGGACATCGCCACCAAGCTGGCCGCCGATGTGCAGAAGGTGATGGCCGACCCGGCCTTCAAGCAGAAGGCGCTGGAGCAAGGCGCCACGGCCGACTACCAGACGCCCGCGCAGCTGGGCGACAAGGTGAAGGCCGACTACGCCGAATGGGCGAACGTCATCAAGGCGTCGCAGATCGAGGCGGACTGAGGGCTGGCCCAATGACGAATGACGAATGACGAACGACCGCCGGCTGGCGCCGGCATGACGAATGAGCCGGGGCCGGTGGGGCGCAACGCCACCATCCCGCATGGATTGATCGGGAGTATAAGATGTTAGCGCCCTGTTTCAGGGCGCCAGCGGCCATATGCATTGGGAGTATATGGCAGCCCATCAGATCTCCACCTTGCTGCCCAGTTCCACCACCGCGTTGCTGGGCAGGTTCAGGAACTCGGCCGCGCCGGTGGCGCTGTGGTGCATCTGCGCGAACAGCTTTTCGCGCCACAGTGCCATGCCCTGCCCCAGCGTGGGCGTGACGATGTCGCGCGAGAGGAAGTAGCTGGTGCTCATCGGGTTCAGGTCGATGCCGCGCCCGGTTAGCAGCGCCAGCGCCTTGGGCAGGTTGATGTCGTTCTTGAAACCGTAGTTCAGCGTCACCTGCCAGCAGTCGTGGCCCAGCGGCTCCACGCTCAGGCGCTTGTCCATGCCGATCCACGGCACTTCGTGGCTGCGCACGGTGACGAACAGGTTCTGCTGGTGCAGCACCTTGTTGTGCTTCAGGTTGTGCATCAGCGCGTTGGGCACGATGTCGGGCTGCGCCGTGAGGAACACCGCCGTGCCATCCACCCGCGCCGGCGGGCTGACGAACACCGATTCGAGGAAGGACGCGAGGTCGATGGACGTGTCGCGCAGCGACTGGTTGAGCTGCTCGCGCCCGTCCTTCCAGGTGGTCATCAGCATGAAGATGGCGCCGCCGATGAGGATGGGGAACCAGCCGCCCTGGAACAGCTTGAGCAGGTTGGAGCTGAAGAAGGCAATGTCGATGGCGAAGAAGAAGCCCGTGGCCGCGATGCACAGCGCCAGCGGATAGCCCCAGCCGTAGCGGATGACAAAGAAGGTGAGCACGGTGGTGATCGTCATGTCCAGCGTCACCGCGATGCCGTAGGCCGCCGCCAGGTTGCTGGACGAGCGGAACAGCACCACCGCCAGCACGATCATCGCGAACAGGCCCCAGTTGACGAAGGGCATGTAGATCTGCCCCGTGTCCTTGGTGCTGGTGTGGCGGATCTGCAGGCGCGGCAGGTAGCCGAGTTGGATGACCTGCTTGGTGACGCTGAAGGCACCGCTGATGAGCGCCTGCGACGCAATCACGGCCGCCATGGTGGCCAGGCCCACCAGCGGCAGCGTCAGCCACTCGGGCGCCATGTGGAAGAAGGGGTTTTCCACCGCCTCGGGCTCGGCCAGCAGCAGCGCGCCCTGGCCGAAGTAGTTGAGCGTGAGGCAGGGCATGACGATGGAAAACCAGGCCACGCGGATCGGCTTCTTGCCGAAGTGCCCCATGTCGGCGTACAGCGCCTCGCCGCCGGTCACGCACAGCACCACCGCGCCGAGGATGATGAAGGTGATGCCCGGATGCGCGAAGATGAAGCGCAGCGCGTGGTGCGGGCTGAGTGCCCACAGGATTTCGGGGTGGTCAATGATGTGCCACACGCCCATCGCCGCGATGACGAGGAACCACAGCACCATCACGGGCCCGAAGAAGCGGCCGATGCCCGCCGTGCCGCGCTTCTGCACCCAGAACAACACGAACAGAATCGCCAGCGTGACCGGTATCACCGCTTTGCGGAACGCGGGCGAGACCACGTCCAGCCCCTCCACCGCCGACAGCACCGTGATGGCCGGGGTGATGACGCCGTCGCCATAGAACAGGCAGGTGCCGAAGATGCCGATCAGCAGCATCCACTTGCGCAGCGCGGGCGCCTTGTCCTTCACGCTTTGCGAGGCCAGCGCCAGCATGGCGACCAGCCCGCCCTCGCCATGGTTGTCGGCGCGCAGCACCAGGGTGACGTATTTCAGCGAGACGATGATGGTCAGCGTCCAGAACACGATGGACAGCACGCCGTACACGTTGCCATGCGTGAACGGTACGTGGCCCGAGCCGAACACCTCCTTGATGGTGTACAGCACGCTGGTGCCGATGTCGCCGTAGACGACACCGATGGCGCCCAGAGTGAGGGCGCCGAGAGAGGATTTGGAGGCGGACACAGAAAGTCGCCGGCCCTGGCCTGAAACAGCGGGGTGGGGCGCGGCGCCAAGAATGCGTTGGCGCGATTGTGCGCCGGTGCGGCGCGGCTGTGGCGGTCTTTTTGGCGAGCCGGTGCGGTGGTTGTCGTGCGCCGGCAACTGGGTGCATGTCACCGGCGACCTGCGCGGGCCAGGTGCGGTGGCACGGGGCATCAAGGCCGGGGGGGACTTACCGAATTATTCGGATATCGAAAACAGCCTCTCGCGCTTGAAAATCAGGCGCAAGCAGCTCCCATATTGATGGCAACACATGGCTTCAAATCGCTATCACTTGTTTTGCACCCTGCACAGGGTCGGCGACACGTTCGTGGCGACTCACTCCAGGCTCTGCAGCTCCGGGTCGGTCGCTTCCAGCTCGTAGCTGGCCGCCACCATGGCCAGACGCGCGATGACGCCGTACATGTAGAAGCGGTTGGGCGCGCTGGCGCCCGCCTTGGCGCCCGGCTTGGGCAGTTGCGCCGCGCTGGAGAAGGCCAGCGGCACGAAGTGCGCGCCGGGCGCATTCAGGTTCTCGTCCTCGCCGCGCTCGGCGTGCACGCGGTAGAAGCCGCCCACCACGTAGCGGTCGATCATGTACACCACCGGCTCGGCCACCGCGTCGTGAATGCGCTCGTGCGTCAGCACCCCTTCCTGGATGATCACCTCGCCCCGGGGCACGATCTGCGCCGCCTTGGCGCGCGGCTTCTGCAGCAGCGGCTCCAGATCCTTCACGTCGCGCACCGTCAGCAGGCCCGCACCGTGCGTGCCCTGGTCGGCCTTGACGACGACGAAGGGCTTCTCGTTGATGCCGTACTCCTTGTACTTGCGGCGCACCTTGGTCAGCAGCGCATCGACGTTGGTGCGCAGGCATTCGCCGCCGCTGGCCTCGCGGATGTCGACCTCGCCGCAGCTGGCGAACATGGGGTTGATCAGCCACGGGTCGATGCCCAGCAGCTTGCCGAAGCGCTTGCTCACTTCTTCATAGCACTGGAAGTGGCGGCTCTTGCGCCGCACGCTCCAGCCGGCCTGCAGCGGCGGCAGCAGATACTGCTCGTGCAGGTCTTCCAGAATGCCGGGCGCGCCGGCCGACAGGTCGTTGTTCAGCAGGATGGTGCAGGGGTCGAAGTGCTTCAGCCCCAGCCGGTAGCGCGTGCGCTGCGCCGGCTCCAGCGTCAGCGTCTCGCCGTCGGGCAGCGCGATGGTGCTGCTGCGCTTGATGGCCGGGTCGATGGAGCCGAAGCGCACGTTCAGCCCCGCCATGCGGAAGATCTCCTGCAGCCGCGCCAGGCTGGCCAGGTAGAAGCTGCCGGGCTTGCCGTTCTCGGGCACGATCATCAGGTTGCGCGCCTCGGGGCAGATCTTCTCGATGGCCGCCTGCGCCGCCTGCACCGCCAGTGGCAGCACGTCGGCCGACAGGTTGTGCCAGCCGTCGGGGTACAGGTTGGTGTCCACCGGCGCCAGCTTGAAGCCGGCGTTGCGGATGTCGACCGAGCAGTACAGCGGCGGCGTGTGCTCCATCCACTCCAGGCGGAACCAGCGCTCGATCACCGGCGTGGCGTCGAGGATGCGCTGCTCCAGCTCGTTGATGGGGCCGGACAGGGCAGTGACGAGGTGAGGAACCATGGGCGGCGGGCGTGAGGCGACAGTGCCCGCCAGTGTAGTGGGCTGCCGCGGCGCGCCGCGCCACGTTCAACGGGCGGTGTAGATCTGGTCGAAGTGCCCGCCGTCGGCAAAGTGCGCCTGGCTGGCCTGCGCCCAGCCGCCGAAGGCCTGGTCGATGCTGAAGAGCTGAAGCCTGGGGAACTGCTTCGCATACCGGGCCGCGGCCTTGTCGGAGGTGGGCCGGTAGAAGTGCTGGCCGGCCAAGTCCTGGCCCTCGTCGCTGTACAGGTAGTCCAGGTACGCCTGCGCCACGGCGCGGGTGCCGCGCCGGTCGACGTTGCGGTCGACCACGGTCACCGCCGGCTCGGCCAGGATCGACAGGCTGGGGTAGACGATCTCGAAGCGGCCGCCGAACTCCTTGTTCAGCAGGTGCGCCTCGTTCTCCCAGGCGATCAGCACGTCGCCCTGGCCGCGCTGGGCAAAGCTGACGGACGAGCCGCGCGCGCCGGTGTCGAGCACGGGCACGTTGGCGTACAGCCGGGCGACGAAGTCCTTGGCCTTGGCGTCGCCGCCCAGCTTGCGCCGGGCGTATTCCCACGCCGCCAGGTAGTTCCAGCGCGCGCCGCCGCTGGTCTTGGGGTTGGGGGTGATGACCTTCACGCCGGGCTTGGCCAGGTCTTCCCAGTCCTTGATGCCCCTGGGGTTGCCCTAGCGCACCACCAGCACGATGGTGGAGGTGTAGGGCGCGCTGTTGTGCGGCAGGCGCTTCTGCCAGTCTTTCGGGATCCAGCCGCCGTGCGCGTGCAGCGCGTCGGTGTCGCCGGCCAGCGCCAGCGTGGCCACGTCGGCGGCCAGCCCGTCGATGATGGCGCGCGCCTGCTTGCCCGAGCCGCCGTGCGACTGCTTGATAGTGACGACCTGGCCGGTCTTGCCCTTCCAGTGCGCGGCAAAGGCCTGGTTGAAGGCGACGTAGAACTCGCGCGTGGGGTCGTAGCTGACGTTGAGCAGCGTCACGGGCGCGGGCTGCGCGAACGCCGGCGCGCCGGTGGCGGCCAGGGTGGCGGCGGCCAGCGCGCGCAGGGCGGTGCGGCGGCGAAGGGACATGGCGAAACTCCTGCAGACCAATCGTGTTGAGAAGGCCGCGATGCTGCCGGCGGACGCCGCGCGCGGGAACGATTCTTTTCTTGTTTGCTTATGCCGGGCGCCGCCGGCTTACCCAAGGCATTGAATGAAATGCCGCCGCAGCGCTTGACCACACGGCGCCTGAAGCTATTGAAAAAATAGCGTCCATCGTGGCATCATCACCCCATGCCGCAACGCCCCGATGCCCTGAAGTACCTCGCCTTCAACTGGTTTGCCGTCGTCATGACGCTGGCGGGGCTGTCGCTGGCCTGGGGGCGGGCCACGCCGATCCTGGGCGACATGGCCGGCGCCGGCGCGCTGGTGCTGGGCGCCGCGGCGGCGCTGGCGCTGCTGGGCCTGCTGGTGCTGTCGTGGATGCGCTGGCAGCACTACCCCGAGGCGGTGGCGGGCGACATGAAGCACCCGGTGCGCCACGGCTTCATCGCCACGCTGCCGGTGTCGCTGATCCTGGTGGCCACGGTGGCGGCCTCGCTGTTCGGCGCCGAATGGTGGGTGGTGGGGCTGTGGTGGCTGGGCTCGCTGGCGCAGTTCGGCGTCACGCTGTGGGTGCTGGCGCGCTGGCTGAGCGCCGACAAGACCCAGGCCTTCAGCTGGCCGGCGCTGACGCCGGTGCTGATCGTGCCGGTGGTGGGCAACGTGCTGGCGCCGCTGGCCGGCACGAGCCTGGGCGCGGGCGCCTGGGCGGCGGCGCAGTTCGGCATCGGCCTGCTGCTGTGGCCGGTGCTGCTGGCGCTGCTGTTCGCGCGCATCGCCACGCACGGCATGTGGCCCGAGCGGTTGCTGCCCACCACCTTCATCAGCATCGCGCCGCCGGCGGTCATCGGCACCGCGGCGCTGCAGCTGGGCGGCCCCGTGGTACTGGGCTGGATGTGCTGGGGCGTGGCGCTGTTCTTTCTGCTGTGGAGCGCGCAGATCGGCCGCCGCATGCTGGCGCAGCCGTTCTCGATCGCCTTCTGGTCGATGGGCTTTCCGCTGGCGGCGTTCGCCTCGCTGAGCCTGCGGCTGGCGGTGCAGCACCCGGGCGCGCAGGCGCCGGCCATGATGGCGCTGGCGCTGGCCTCACTGGTGACCGTGGTGCTGGGTATCGCCACCTGGAAGGGCTGGCGCGAAGGCAGCCTGCTGCAGCCCGAGCCGGTCGCCATCGTCGCCGTGCCGGGCAGCCCCACGGCGCCGGGGCCGCAATGAGCGGGCCGCAGCGCCGCCGGCGGCTGGAAGGGGGGGACTTGTCAGATTTTCTTGACCATGAAAAACGCCGCTTGCGCCCGAACAGTGGGCGCCAGCAGCTCTTTTTCATGAATCGGTAAAGCCCGCCAAATGGCTATCGCCTGCTTCATCGTCAGCCACCGGCCGCCTGCCCCGCCCGCCGCCGCCTGATCGCCCCATGCCCGCCGCCGCCCGCCCTGCCCCACGCCTGCCGGGTGACGTGTTCATCTGGTACGTCATCCTGCTGGAGGGCGCCACCTTCTGCGTGCTGTTCGGCGCCTTCGCGTTCACGCGGGTGCGGCACCTGGAGCTGTTCAACGCCGCGCAGCAGCAGCTGGACCTGAGCGCCGGCGCCATCAACACCGCGCTGCTGCTGACGGCCAGCTGGTGCGTGGCGCGCGCCGTGCTGGCGGTGCGCGGCGGCACGCGCGGCACCGCGCTGGGCTGGCTGGCCGCGGGCATGGCCGGCGGCGCGGGCTTCGTGGGGCTGAAGCTGAAGGAATACGGCGACAAGTTCGACCAGGGCATCGGCCTGGGGCAGGACAACCTGTTCTTCGACTTCTATTTCATCCTCACCGGCTTCCACCTGCTGCACGTGCTGGCCGGCCTGCTGGCGCTGGGGCTGGTGGGCGTGGGGCTGATGCGCCAGCGCCGCGACGCGCTGAACGGCCACGCGCTGGAGACGGCCGCCGCCTTCTGGCACCTGGTCGATCTGCTGTGGCTGGTGCTGTTTCCCCTCGTCTACGTCATGCGGTGACTGCGATGAAACCGAAGCTGCTTGACCTCATCTGGCTGCTGCTGCTGGCGGCCACCGCCTTCACCTGGTGGCTGGGCCACACCGGTGCGCTGGCCGTGCCGCGGCTGTCCATCGTGGCGCTGGTGTTCGGGCTGGCCTGGCTGAAGGGCGTGGGCGTGATCCTGGAGTTCATGGAACTGCGCCACGCGCCGGCCGCCTGGCGTTGGGCGCTGATCGGCGGGCTGAGCTTCATCACGCTGCTCATCGTGCTGGCGTACGCGCTGGCGCAGCGCTAGGGGCGATCGGCGTCAGCCAGCGACCGGGCAGCGCGGTGGCCAGCAGATCGTGCAGCGCCGCGGCGGCCGGCGGCAGCGGCCGGTCCACCGGCGTGACGAGGCCCAGCACGCGCTCGACCACCGGCTCCACCAGCCGCACCGCCGCCAGCGTGGCATGGCGCGCCGGCACGCCCAGCCGCGGCAGCGCGGCCAGGCCCAGCCCGGCCTCGACCAGCGCCAGCGCGCCGGCCACGTGCTCGGCCTCGTGGAAGACTTCCGGGCGCGCCGGCAGCTCGGCCAGCGCCTGGTCGATCAGCACGCGGTTGCCGCTGCGGCGCGACACCGCCACCATGCGCTCGTCCGCCAGTTCGGCCCAGCGCACCTGGCGCCGCCGCGCCCAGGCGTGCGTGCGCGGCAGCACCAGCACGTAGGGCTCGCGCCCGAGCTGCGCAAACCGCACCTCGGGCGCCTGCGCACCGACGAAGTCGATGCCGAAATCGGCCTCGCCGCCGGTGACCGCCGCCAGCACGGCGCTGGCGCTGCCGTCGAGCAGCTGCACGCGCACGCCCGGAAAGCGCGCCGCGAACGGCCGCAGCACCGCCGGCAGCACCTGCGTGGCCAGCGTGGGCACGCAGGCCACGCGCACCTGGCCGCGCCGCAGCGCCTTGTCGCCGGCCAGGCGCAGCACCGCGTCCTGCAGGCTGCCCAGCGCCAGCCGCGCCGGCGCCAGAAAGTCGCGCCCCGTGGCGGTGAGCGCCACGCGCCGCGTGGTGCGCGCCAGCAGCGCCGTGCCCAGCGCCGCCTCCAGCTTGTCGATGCGGCGGCTGAGCGCCGGCTGCGACAGGTGCAGCGCCTCGGCCGCGGCGCGAAAGCTCTGCCGCTCGGCCACGGCGACGAACGCCTGCAGTTCGGCCAGATCGAAATTCATGCGTTTCATGCATCAATTTTGAAGAAAGATGCAATTCACATCGCAGGCGACAAACCCTAGCATCGCGCCCGGCTTCCGCATGAACCACGCCAGCACCACCAGGAGACACCCCATGCACCCCACCCCACCCCGCCAACCCGCGCGCGCCGCAGCCACCTTGACGCGCCGCGCCTTCGTCGCCGTCAGCGTGGCGCTGCTGGGCGCCTGCAGCAGCACCGGCAGCCTGCAGGCGCCGGCTGCCGCGCCCGTCAACGAGGTGCGCGTGGTCAGCTCGGGCGGCTTCACCGCGGCTTACAAGGTGCTGGCGCCGCTGTACGAGCAGGCCAGCGGCGTGAAGATCGTCAGCAGCTACGGCGCCTCGATGGGCACGGCGCCGGACTCGATTCCGAGCCGGCTGGCGCGCGGCGAGAAGTTCGACATCATCATCCTGGCCGATTCGGCGCTGGACGGCTTCATCGCCAAGGGCCAGGCCGTGCCGGGCAGCCGCGTGGACCTGGGCCGCTCGCTGATCGGGGCCTCAGTGAAGAAGGGCACACCCAAGCCCGACATCAGCAGCGTGCCGGCGCTGAAGGCCGCGCTGCTGAACGCCAAGTCGGTCGCCTATTCGGCCAGCGCCAGCGGCACCTATTTGTCGGAAGAGCTGTTCCCCAAGCTCGGCGTGGCCGACCGCATGAAGGTGACGGCGAAGAAGATCATGAGCGAGCGCGTCGGCGCCGTGGTGGCGCGCGGCGACGCAGAGCTGGGCTTTCAGCAGGCCAGCGAGCTGCTGCCCTTCACCGAGCTGGACTACCTGGGCCCGCTGCCCGACGAGGTGCAGCAGAAGGTGTTCTTCTCGGCCGGCGTGCTGAAGGACGCGCCCAACCCCGAGGGCGCGCGCCGCTTCATCCGCTACCTGGCCTCGCCGGCCGCGGCGGGCGTGATCGAATCGACCGGGCTGAGCCCGGTGGCGCGCAAGCCATGAAGCATCGGCGCCGCGTCGTGCCCGGCAACGGACGCGCAGGCAGGTGCGCCTTCAGCACAGCGGGTTGATGGGAGAGCTGTCGACTGGAAGATGCGCTGAATTCTTGAACGCAGAGGACGCCAAGACTTCGCAAAAGGCGCAGAACGAGATGGTGAAAACCTTGCGCGGCTTCAGGTTTCACAAGTGAGGGTGGCGATCTTCCTTGCTTCATGATCAAGAAGCGTCAGATGACGCTCGGGCCGCATCCGCCGTGTGGGAGCGGGCTTGCCCGCGATCAAGCGTTGGTGGCGACGAGGCGCCTGATCGCGGGCAAGCCCGCTCCCACAACAGGGTCGGAGACTGCTTGACAGTCAAGCTTCCTTGATGAGCGTCAGACGATGCTTCTGCGTCTTCTGCGCTGCCTTGGCGACTTCTGCGTTCAAGGGTTTTTCAAGTGGCTTTCTTTCGAAGCCATGAGCGCACGGCGCAGGCGGGCGGCGACAATGCCCGCCTGGCCCACTTCCCGACGCGCCTCCGGCGCGTGCCTGCATGCCCCGCACCACCCATCGCGAATCCCACAAGCTGCACAACGCCGGCTGGCTGCGCGCCGCCGTGCTGGGCGCCAACGATGGCTTGATCTCGACCGCCGGTCTCGTCGTCGGCATGGCGGCGGCGGGCACCGAGCTGAAGACGCTGCTGCTCACGGCCGCCGCCGGGCTGACGGCGGGCGCGTTCTCGATGGCGGCGGGCGAGTACGTGTCGGTCAGCTCGCAGGCCGACGTGGAGCAGGCCGACCGCGCCACCGAAGCGCGTGAACTGGCCGAGCGCCCCGAGTGGGAGCTGAACGAACTCAAGCAGATTTACGTGCAGCGCGGCCTGTCGCCCGAGCTAGCCGACCAGGTGGCGCGCCAGCTGACCGAGAAGGACGCGCTGGGCGCGCACCTGCGCGACGAGCTGGGCATCACCGCGCACAGCGCCGCGCGGCCGCTGCAGGCGGCGCTGGCCTCGGCCGCGTCGTTCGTGGTCGGCGCGCTGCTGCCGATTCTGGTGGTGCTGCTGTACCACGGCCCGGGCCTGACCACGCTGCTGGTGGGCGCCACGCTGGTGCTGCTGGCGGTGCTGGGCGCGGTGGCCGCCAAGCTGGGCGGCGCCCCCATGGGCAAGGGCGCGGCGCGCGTGCTGTTCTGGGGCGCGCTGGCCATGGGCGCCTCGGCACTGATCGGCAAGCTGTTCGGCACGGGCATGGTGGGCTGAGGCATGCGGACCATATACTCCCCTGGTTGATGGCCGCCAGCGCCCGTGCGATGGTCGTCGCATCCATATACTCCCCTGTTTTCAGCCTTTCCGCCGAAAGCGTGGAGCGGCGCGCGCGGTATCAGGCCAGCGTGACCGCCGACGCGATCACGCCGCCACCCAGGCAGCGCTCGCCGTCGTACAGCACGGCGCTCTGGCCGGGCGTGACGGCCCATTGGGCCTCAGGGAAATGCAGGCGCAACGTGCCCGGCGCATCGCCGGCGGCCAGAGTGCAGGCCGCATCCTGCTGCCGGTAGCGCGTCTTGGCCGCATAGGCGCCGGGCGCCGGGGCTTCGCCGGCTGTCCACGCCGCGTCGTCGAACACCAGCCCGTGCGACAGCAGCCACGGGTGGTCGTGGCCCTGCACGGCGTAGAGCGTGTTGGTCGCCATGTCCTTGCGCGCCACGAACCACGGCGCGTGGTCGCCTCCGCCCCTTTGCGCACCTTTCTCCTTCACGCCGCCGATGCCCAAGCCCTGCCGCTGGCCGAGCGTGTAGAAGCTCAGCCCCACGTGCTCGCCGATCTTGCGCCCGCGCTCGTCCTTGATCGGGCCGGGTTTCGTCTGCAGATAGCGGTTGAGGAACTCGCGGAACGGCCGCTCGCCGATGAAGCAGATGCCGGTCGAATCCTTCTTCTTCGCGTTGGGCAGGCCGATCTCGGCGGCGATGCGGCGCACCTCGGTCTTGTGCAGTTCGCCCACGGGGAACAGCGTCTTGCCGAGCTGCGCCTGCGTCAGGCGGTGCAGGAAGTAGCTCTGGTCCTTGGCCGGGTCCAGACCCTTGAGCAGCTCGTGCCGCTGCAGCGCCTCGTTGAACCGCACTCTTGCGTAATGACCCGTCGCGATCTTCTCGGCGCCCAGCCGCATGGCGTGGTCGAGGAAGGCCTTGAACTTGATCTCGGCGTTGCACAGCACGTCGGGGTTCGGCGTGCGGCCGGCTGAATACTCACGCAGGAACTCGGCGAACACGCGGTCCTTGTAGTCGGCCGCGAAGTTGACGTGCTCGATCTCGATGCCGATCACGTCGGCCACAGCAGCGGCATCGACGAAATCGACGTTGGACGAACAGTATTCGCTGTCGTCGTCGTCTTCCCAGTTCTTCATGAAGATGCCCACCACCTCGTGACCGGCTTGCTTGAGCAGGTAAGCGGTGACGGCGGAATCGACACCGCCGGACAGGCCGACGACGACGCGGTGTTTGGCATGCATGGTGCGGGGATTATCGAGTGTGGCCACCGCGGCCCTGCGCGCGCGCCGTCCAAGCCCACACGGCCGGTGGCAACGGCCTGGGGGTATTTACCCATAGATAAAAAGTGCACATTTTTTAACAATCACCCCTCATTCAAGGGGTGCAGCCTGCCCCCGTCCACCTTGCACGCCCCCGGATGAAGCCGATGAACACCCTGCCCTACGCTGCCGCTTTTCGACCGCGTTCCTTCGCTGTGCGGCCTGCCTGGCGCCGCGCAGCGGCCGCGCTGCTGTTGGCCGTGGGCGGGGTGGCCGCGCAGGCCCAGATCCTGATCGGCCAGACCACGGCCGTCACCGGCCCGGTGGCCGCCAGCGTGGGTGAGACGCTGGTGGGCGTGCGCCTGTACCTTGACCACGTGAACGCCCGCGGCGGCGTGCATGGCGAACAGATCAGGCTGATCACGCTGGACGACAAGTTCGAACCCAAGCTGGCGGGCGAGAACGCGCGCCAGCTGATCGAGGAGCACAAGGTGGCGGCGCTGTTCATGAGCCGCGCCACGCCGCACACCCAGGCCATCCTGCCGCACCTGGCCAAGCACCAGATCGCCCTCATCGCGCCCTCCACCGGCGCCATGGTGCTGCACCAGCCGGTCAACCCGCTGGTGTTCAACGTGCGCTCCAGCTACCAGGCCGAGACGGAAAAGGCCGTCGAGCACCTGCACACGCTGACGCTGCAGCGCATTGCCGTGGTGCACGTGGACGACTCGTTCGGCGAAGACTGCCTGGCCGGCGCCATGAAGGGTTTCGACCGGTTGAAGTTCCAGCCCGTCACCGTGATCAAGGCCGACCGCGCCAAGCCCGATTACGCCGCCATCGTGCCGGAGCTGGTGGCCGCCAAGGCGCAGGCGGTGATCTGGATCGGCTCCAGCGTGGCGGTGAGCGGCGGCGTGAAAGCGCTGCGGGCGGCGGGCTCGGCGGCGCAGGTGGTCACGGTGTCCAACAACGCCTCGGGCGGCTTCATCAAGCAGCTGGGCGACGCGGCGCACGGGGTGATCGTGACGCAGGTGTTTCCCAACGTGCGCGCCATGGGCTACGGCATCAACCGCGAGGCCGACGCGCTGGCCAAGGCCAAGGGCGACGTGGCCCTGTCGCCGCAGATGATGGAAGGCTTTGCCGGTGCCAAGGTGCTGGTGGAGGCGCTGCGCCGCGCCGGCCCAAAGCCCACGCGCGAGCGCATCGTGGCGGCGCTGGGCAACATGAGCCACTACGACCTGGGCGGGCTGGAACTGGGCTTCGGGCCGGGCGACCGCACCGGCCTGAACTTCGTCGAACTGTCGATCATCGGCAGCGACGGCCGCTTCAGGCGCTGAGGCGCCGCCGCCTCAGCCGCTGCGCGCAAAAAACAGCGCGCTCATCACCAGCCCAGTCACGATGACGATGGCGCGCACCACGCGCACCGGCAGGCGCTTGGCCAGGCCGGCGCCGGCAAAGCCGCCCAGCGTGGCGAACACGGCCATCAGCAGCGCGGGCTTCCAGACAATGGCGCCGCCGATGGCGAAGGCGATGACGGAGACCACCGAGAGCACGAAGGAGTTGAGGTTCTTCAGCGCGTTGACGGTGTTCAGCCGCTGCTCGCCCACCAGCAGGTACAGCGCCATCAGCAGGATGCCCAGGCCACCGTTGAAGTAGCCGCCGTACACCGCCACGGCCAGCAAGCCCACGCTGCGCCAGCCGGCCAGGCCGCCGCCGTGCCCGCCACCCGCCCAGCGCGCCAGCCGCGGGCCGAGCGCGAACAGCGCGGTGGCGAACAGCAGCAGCCACGGCACCACGCCGGCGAACACCCTGGCGGGCGTGACCAGCAGCAGCAGCGCCCCGGCCACGCCGCCGAGGGCGCTCAGCACCACCTCGCGCACCAGCAGCGCGCGCGGCAGCGCCGCCAGCTCGGCCCGGAAGCCCAGCGCGCTGCCCAGGTAGCCGGGGCACACGGCCAGCGCGCTGGTGGCGTTGGCGGCAATCGGCGGCACGCCCGCCCACACCAGCGCCGGAAAGGTGAGAAAGGTGCCGCCGCCGGCGATGGCGTTCAGCACGCCGGCCGCGAAGGCCGCGGCGGCGAGCAGGGCGAAGTTGAGGATCGGATCCATGCGAGGCGAGGTGAATGCCAGGGTGGCGGGCGCAGCCAGTGTAGACAGCGCGCTGCAGCCGGGCCGTTGGCGCGGTTCAGCGGCTGCTCAGAGGCGATGCTGTCGGAGCGGGCTTGCCCGCGATGCGGCGGCGCCTCCGTCCAACCCTGCATCGCGGGCAAGCCCGCTCCCACAAGGCAAGATGCGCTCTGCTGCGCCACATACTCCCCATACACCCATCCGACAGCGCTTGATATTCGGGCGCTAAAACCGTATACCCCCACATCAATGCACTGCCCTCTAGCAGAACCCGCGGTCCTTCAGCCCGGTGCGCCGGCCGACGGGTCCATGTGCACCGCGTCCAGCGCAAAACGGCGGCCGGCCAGATGGTCCTGCACGCAGCGCCACACCAGCGGGCTGCGGTGGCGCGCCTGGCTGGCCTCGATCTCGGCCGGGGTCAGCCACAGCGTGCGCACGATGCCGTCGTCCAGCGGGCGCGCCGGGTCGGCCTCGCCGGCGCGGCCGCAGTAGGCAAAGCGCAGCCAGGTCGTCGGCTCGCCGCGCGCGTCGTGCGAGGCGGCCATGTACACGCCCAGCAAGGCCTCGGGCGTGAACACGCGGCCGGTTTCCTCCAGCGCCTCGCGCACCGCGCCGTCCTGCGGCGACTCGCCGGGCTCCAGGTGCCCGGCGGGCGTGTTCAGGCGCAGGCCGTCGCGGGTCTGTTCCTCGACCAGCAGGTAGCGGCCCTCGTGCGCGATCACCGCGGCCACGGTGACGCTGGGTTTCCATCGGCTCGAATTCATGGCGGGCGATTATGTGGCCCGCCAGCCGGCGCGCCGCTTGCGGCCCGCCCGGGGTGTCGCGCAAGGCGCTGGGGCGGCACCAAAATAAAGCATAATCGGTTCGAGGGAGTTTGCTTTGATAAGCTCTCACTTATACAAACCCAGTACAGCGTGCCAGGCATGGCCGGCCCGCTGCCCCCCACGAGGAGACGTTTCATGCTGATTGGCGTACCTGCCGAAACGGCGGCTGGCGAGACCCGCGTTGCCGTGACCCCGGAAACGGCCAAGAAGCTGGTCGGCCAGGGCCACACGGTGCGTGTGCAGTCCGGCGCCGGCCTGCGCGCCAGCGCGACGGACGAGGCCTATCAGGCCGCCGGCGCCGAAATCACCGATGCCGCGGGCGCCTTCGGCGCCGAGATGGTGCTGAAGGTGCGCAACCCCTCGCCCGCCGAAATCGCCGCCATGAAGCCGGGCACGGTGCTGGTGGGCATGCTGGAGCCGTTCAACGCCGAGGGCCTGCAACGCCTGGCCGCGGCCAACCTGACCGCCTTTGCGCTCGAAGCCGCGCCGCGCACCACGCGCGCGCAGAGCATGGACGTGCTTTCAAGCCAGGCCAACATCGCCGGCTACAAGGCCGTGATCATGGCGGCCGACAAGTACCAGAAGTTCTTCCCCATGCTGATGACCGCCGCCGGCACCGTGAAGGCGGCGCGCGTGGTCATCCTGGGCGTGGGCGTGGCCGGCCTGCAGGCCATTGCCACGGCCAAGCGCCTGGGCGCGGTGATCGAGGCGAGCGACGTGCGCCCGAGCGTGAAGGAGCAGATCGAATCGCTGGGCGGCAAGTTCATCGACGTGCCGTATGAAACAGCCGAGGAGAAGGAAGCCGCCGAAGGCGTGGGCGGCTATGCCCGCCCCATGCCGCCCAGCTGGCTGGAGCGCCAGAAGGTCGAGGTGGCCAAGCGCGTGGCGCAGGCCGACGTGGTGATCTCCACCGCGCTGATCCCCGGCCGCGCCGCGCCGGTGCTGATCACCGAGGACATGGTGAAGAGCATGAAGCCCGGCTCCGTCATCATCGACATGGCCGCCGGCAAGGGCGCGCCCAACCCCGACGGCAGCGTGGGCGGCAACTGCCCGCTGACCGAGGCCGACAGGACGGTGCAGAAGCACGGTGTGACCATCGTGGGCGAGACCAACCTGGCGACCCTGGTGGGCGCCGACGCCTCGGCGCTGTACGCGCGCAACGTGCTCGACTTCCTCAAGCTGTTGCTGCCGCCCGCCGCCAAGGGCGAGCCGCCGGCCAGCTTCCGCATCGACATGGAGGACGACATCGTCGCCGCCTGCCTGATGGCGCACGAAGGCGCGGTGACGCGCAAGTAAGAGAACAGGCTGTACCTCATGACCGTTCACACCCCGACATTCACCCGCGGCGCGCTGGCGCTGGCCACCCTGGCCGGCGCCGCCCTGCTGGCTGGCTGTGCCTCGCCGGGCACATGGTCGGCCAAGTGGCCCGACCGCGGCAGCCCGGCGGCCGTGGCCGGCAGCGCCGCCGCGCCGCTGATCCAGGTGCCGCCCACCAGCGTCGGCACCTGGTTCGACCTCGGCCATGTGCTGGCGCCCTGGATGGCCGGCGATGCGCCCGTGCCCGTCAGCGGTCCGGCCGCACCCACGCGCGTGGCCGGCCTGCGCCGCGAGGACGGCCGCTGGCTCGCCATCGTGCTGACGCAGACCGCGCCCGCCGGCGGCGCGCCGTGCCCGCTGCCGACCAGCCTGCACGTGGTCGACACCGGCACCACCGCCGACGGCTGCCTGCGCCTGCGCCGCGACGCCGACTTCGACCGCTGGCTGCAACAGCAGCATTCGGTGCTCTACCACTGGCTGGACGGCCGCGGCTGGACCTCGCAGCCACGTGCCTGGGTGGGCTACCGCGTGCCGGCCGACGGGGGTCGCGCCATCGAGACACACGCGCTGATCGACCCGTCGCTGATTGAGCCGACCACGCGCAACAACACCGACTTCCTGGCCGGCGGCCAGCCCGGCCTGCAATGGGCACGCGAACTGGCGGCCGCCACGCGCGCGGCCAGCGGCAGCGGCGTGCTGAACGTGCCGCCGTTCCCGTTTGCGCCGCAGGTGGCGCCACCGGCCCCGCCGGCCGTCGTGGCACCGCCGCCGCCCGCCCGCGCCACGCAGGTGCCGCCACGCCCGCCCGTGCAGGCGCCGCGCCGCGACCGCGAATAACGCTTTTCAACCATTCCCCACACGAGCCCGAGACCCACGGAGACCCGCATGGAAGCCATTTCGCCCATCGTTTTCAACCTCATCATCTTCGTGCTGGCGATCTACGTCGGCTACCACGTGGTCTGGAACGTGACCCCGGCGCTGCACACGCCGCTGATGGCCGTGACCAACGCCATCTCGGCCATCGTCATCGTCGGCGCCATGCTGGCGGCGGCGCTGACCGAAGGCGGCTTCGCCAAGACGATGGGCGTGCTGGCCGTGGCGCTGGCGGCGGTCAACGTGTTCGGCGGTTTTCTGGTGACCCGGCGCATGCTTGAAATGTTCAAGAAAAAAGAGCGTCCTGCCAAGGCTGAGAAAGCCTGAGCAGCTACGAAATAAGGAGCATTCCACATGAGCATGAACCTCGTCGCCCTGCTGTACCTGGTGGCCAGCGTCTGTTTCATCCAGGCACTGAAGGGGCTGTCGCACCCCACCACCTCGATCCGCGGCAACCTGTTCGGCATGGTCGGCATGGCCATCGCCATCTTCACCACCGCCGGTCTCATCATCTCGCTGGCCGGCTCGGCCCTGGGCCTGGGTTGGGTGCTGCTGGGCCTGCTGGTGGGCGGCACGGCCGGCGCCATCATGGCCAAGCGGGTCGAGATGACCAAGATGCCGGAGCTGGTGGCCTTCATGCACAGCATGATCGGCCTGGCGGCGGTGTTCATCGCCATCGCCGCGGTGGCCGAGCCCTGGGCCTTCGGCATCTCGGCCCACGGCCAGCCGATCCCGGCCGGCAACCGGCTGGAGCTGTTCCTCGGCGCGGCCATCGGTGCCATCACCTTCAGCGGCTCGGTCATCGCCTTCGGCAAGCTGTCGGGCAAGTACAAGTTCCGCCTGTTCCAGGGCGCGCCGGTGGTGTTCAGCGGCCAGCACATGCTGAACCTGATCCTGGGCATCGCCACGGTGGCCTGCGGCCTGTGGTTCATGGCCACTCAGAGCTGGACCGCCTTCTACCTGATGCTGGCGCTGAGCTTCATCCTGGGCGTGCTGATCATCATCCCCATCGGCGGTGCCGACATGCCGGTGGTGGTGTCGATGCTGAACAGCTACTCGGGCTGGGCGGCGGCGGGCATCGGCTTCTCGCTCAACAACAGCATGCTGATCATCGCCGGCTCGCTGGTGGGCTCGTCGGGCGCGATCCTGAGCTACATCATGTGCAAGGCCATGAACCGCTCGTTCTTCAACGTGATCCTGGGCGGCTTCGGCGGCGAGGCGGGCGCGGGTCCGGCCGGCGCGCAGGAGCAGCGCCCGGTCAAGAGCGGCAGCGCCGACGACGCCGCCTTCATGCTGGGCAACGCCGACAGCGTGATCATCGTGCCCGGCTACGGCCTGGCGGTGGCGCGCGCGCAGCACGCCGTGAAGGAACTGGTCGACAAGCTGGTCGACAAGGGCATCGACGTCAAGTACGCCATCCACCCCGTGGCCGGCCGCATGCCGGGCCACATGAACGTGCTGCTGGCCGAGGCCGAGGTGCCCTACGACCAGGTGCACGAGATGGAAGACGTGAACGGCGAGTTCGGCCAGGCCGACGTGGCCATCATCCTGGGCGCCAACGACGTGGTGAACCCGGCCGCGCTGCAAAAGGGCAGCCCGATCTACGGCATGCCGATCCTGGAGGCCTACAAGGCCAAGACGGTGATCGTCAACAAGCGCTCCATGGCCGCCGGCTATGCGGGCCTGGACAACGAGCTGTTCTACATGGACAAGACCATGATGGTGTTCGGCGACGCCAAGAAGGTGGTCGAGGACATCGGCAAGGCCATCGAATAACCCCACGCCGGCCGGGTCGCTGGCCGGCACACGATGCTGAATCGCACGATCGTGCGAAAAGTATCATTGCGCGCTACTTTTTGTCGCGCGACGCTGGATTCTGGTAAACGCCAGTACCGCAGCGCAGCATGACGTTACACAATGGTGCACAGGGGTGGCCATTCGCGGCCCACCCGTGCATCATTTCTTCTACCCGCCACGCCCCGTGGCGCAGCCTCCAGGAGTTGTCACGACATGACTGAGCGCATCTGGCTCGCCGATTACCCCGCAGGTGTCCCGGCCGACATCGACCCGTCGCAATACCCTTCGCTGGAGGCGCTGCTCGAGAACAGCTTCAAGCAGTACGCCGACCGCACGGCCTACAGCTTCATGGGCAAGGACATCAGCTACGCCGAGACCGACGCGCAAAGCCGCGCCCTGGCGGCCTACCTGCAGAGCCTGGGGCTGGCGCGCGGCGACCGCGTGGCCATCATGATGCCCAACGTGCCGCAGTACCCGGCCACGGTGGCCGCCATCCTGCGCGCCGGCTACGTGATCGTCAACGTCAACCCGCTGTACACCGCGCGCGAACTCGAGCACCAGATGAAGGACTCCGGCGCCAAGGCCATCGTCATCATCGAGAATTTCGCCGCCACGCTGCAGAAGTGCATCGCCAACACGCAGATCAAGCACGTGGTGCTGGCCAGCATGGGCGACCGCCTGGGCGGCCTGAAGGGGATGATCGTCAACTTCGTGGTGCGCAAGGTCAAGAAGCTGGTGCCCGCCTTCAGCCTGCCGGGCGCCGTGCGCTACAACGACGCCATCGCCAAGGGCCAGGGCGCGCCTTTCAGTGCACCGCAGATCGGCCCCGACGACGTGGCTGTGCTGCAGTACACCGGCGGCACCACCGGCGTGGCCAAGGGCGCCGTGCTGCTGCACCGCAACCTGATCGCCAACGTGCTGCAGTCCGAGGCCTGGAACGAGCCGGTGATGAAGCAGATCCCGGCCGGCGAGCAGTCCACCAGCGTGTGCGCGCTGCCGCTCTACCATATCTTCGCCTTCACGGTGAACATGATGCTGAGCCTGCGCAACGGTGGCAAGGTGATCCTGATCCCCAACCCGCGCGACCTGCCGGCGGTGCTGAAGGAGCTGAGCAAGCACACCTTCCACAGCTTCCCGGCCGTCAACACGCTGTTCAACGGCCTGGCCAACCATCCCGACTTCAACACCGTCAACTGGAGCAACCTGAAGGTCTCCATCGGCGGCGGCATGGCGGTGCAGAGCGCCGTGGCCAAGCTGTGGCTCGAGAAGACCGGCTGCCCGATCTGCGAAGGCTACGGCCTGTCGGAGACCAGCCCCTCGGCCACCTGCAACCCGGTGACGTCGAAGGAATTCAGCGGCACCATCGGCCTGCCGCTGCCCAGCACCTACATCAAGATCCTGGACGACAACGGCCACGAGGTGCCGCTGGGCCAGGCGGGCGAGATCGCCATCAAGGGCCCGCAGGTGATGGCCGGCTACTGGCAGCGCCCGGACGAGACCGCCAAGGTCATGACCGCCGACGGCTACTTCAAGAGCGGCGACATCGGCATCATGGACGAGCGCGGCTACACCAAGATCGTCGACCGCAAGAAGGACATGATCCTGGTGAGCGGCTTCAACGTCTACCCCAACGAGATCGAGGACGTGGTGGCCGGCATGCCCGGCGTGCTGGAAGTGGCCGCCGTGGGCGTGCCCGACGAGAAGATGGGCGAGGCCGTGAAGCTGGTCATCGTCAAGAAGGACCCTGGCCTGACCGAGGACGCGGTGCGCAAGTTCTGCCACGACAACCTGACGGGCTACAAGCGCCCGCGCGTCATCGAGTTCCGCGACGAACTGCCCAAGACGCCCGTCGGCAAGGTGCTGCGCCGCGAGCTGCGCGACAAGCCGGCACCCGTGAAGGCCGCGGGCGTATCCGTCAACTGAGCGCCCGGCACCATCGACGTTTGCTATTGATAAAATAGCTATCAGCGCTTGCCAGACAAGCGCCGAAGGTCGATTTGACATGAAAACCCACGGTCGCACCGGCATTGTCGCGGCGATGCAGCAGGAGCTGTCGGCCGTGCTGGCGCGCCTGCCCGACGAGCAGCGCCAGCGCGTGGCCGGCCGCGACTTCTGGGTCGGCCACTGGCACGGGCACGAGGTGGTGGCGGTGCTGTCGCGCGTCGGCAAGGTGGCCGCGGCCACCACGGCGGCGGCGCTGATCGAGCGTTTCGGTGTCGACCGCATCGTCTTCACCGGCACGGCGGGCGGACTGGCGGAAGGCGTGCGCGTGGGCGACCTGGTGGTGGCCGACGCGTTCATGCAGCACGACATGGATGCCTCGCCGCTGTTCCCACGCTTCGAGGTGCCGCTGTATGGCCAGTCGCGCTTCGCGGTGGACGCCGGTTTGTCCCAGGCGCTGGCGCAGGCCGCACGCAGCGCGGTGGCTGCGCCGATGGTCACCCTGGGTGCCGATGCGGTGGCCGAGTTCGGCCTGGGCGCGCCGCGCGTTCACCAAGGCCTGATCGTCAGCGGCGACCGCTTCGTCGCCACCAGCGCCGAAAGCGCGGCCTTGCGCGCCGCCCTGCCCGATGCGTTGGCCGTCGAAATGGAAGGCGCCGCCGTCGCCCAAGTGTGCCACGACTACGGCCTGCCCTTCGCCGCCGTGCGCACCGTCAGCGACCGTGCCGACGACGCCGCGCATGTCGATTTCATGCGCTTCATCGACCAGGTCGCCAGCCGCTACAGCGCCGCGATCCTGGAGCATTACTTCGAAACGCTATGATTTAGGTAGCTTCTAGCGCTTGCCGGTTCTGGGCCACGACCGCTTTTTATTGAAACCAGCCCTCACCCCAACCCTCTCCCGCCAGCGGGAGAGGGAGTAAAAAAGCGCTGCGCAGCAAGCGCGATCGGAAGGCCGCGGAGCAGGCCACGCGCGAACGCCGCGGCCGGGCTTGCACCGGCCGCAGGCGTTGTCCCCCAGTGGGGGAAGCCGCGCAGCGGCACAGGGGGCGTCATTTCAACCAGCCCTTGCGCCGGAAGTACCACATCGGCAGCAGCGCGCTGACCGCCATCAGCCCCAGCGCCCAGGCGTAGCCGTACTGCCATTCCAGTTCGGGCATCAGCTTGAAGTTCATGCCGTACAGGCTGGCCACCAGCGTGGGCGGCAGCAGCGCCACGCTGGCCACCGAGAACAGCTTGATGATCTTGTTCTGGTTGATGTTGATGAAACCGACCGTGGCGTCCATCAAGAAGTTGATCTTGTCGAACAGGAAGGTGGTGTGGCTGTCCAGCGAGTCGATGTCGCGCATGATCTGGCGCGCTTCCTCGAACTGCTCGGCATCCAGCATCTTGCTGCGCATCAGAAAGCTCACCGCGCGACGCGTGTCCATCACGTTGCGGCGCACGCGGCCGTTCATGTCTTCCTGCCGGGCGATGGTGGCCAGCACCTCGCCGGCCACCTCGTCACCCACGTTGCCGTCCAGCACCTTCTTGCCCGCCGCCTCCAGCGCGTCGTAGACGCCCTCCAGCGTGTCGGCGCAGTATTCGGCGTCGCCATCCAGCAGCGCCAGCAGCACGTCCTTGGCGTCGTCCAGCAGGCCGGGCATGCGGCGCGCGCGCATGCGCAGCAGGCGAAAGGCCGGCACCGTCTCCTCGTGGATCGAGAACAGCACGCCATGGCTGCGCAGCTGCTGGTTGACGTTGTTCAGGATGAAGGCCACGCGCGCCTGGCGCGACTCGTCGAAGTCGGCCACCAGAAAGTCGCTGCGGATGTGCAGCTCGCCGTTGTCCTCTTCGTAGAAGCGGGCCGATTCCTCGATGTCGTCGTCGGTCGCGTCCTCGGGAATCGACAGCCCGTAGTATTGCTTGACCCAGCGCTTTTCCTCCGGCGTCGGGTCCTCCAGGTCGACCCAGATCGGGAGGAACTTGGACAGTTCCTCCAGCGATTCGATCTCTTCCTGGAACAGCCGTCCGTTGGACAGCGTGAAGACGTTGAGCATGGCAAGACTCCCTGGGCGGTGAAGGCGGGTGTGGCGCGGCGGGCGGTGGGTGGCTTTCGGCCCCCCGCGCGCCAGCGGTTCCCAGGGAGGCGAAAGCTATCGACTCGGGACGGGTTCCAAGGCGGGCTTTCGTTGAACGATCAGGACGGGGCGGATTATGGCACTGCGCCATGATCCGCGAAGCGCACGGCGCCGCCGCTGTCAACCTTGCCACGGCCGAACCGTGTGCCTGAAAGGGATTTGCCGGGCGGGATTGCTTTCGCCCCCGAACCGGCGCATAGTGGCTTGGCGTGACAGTGCCATGACGCCCCCGTCAGGTGCTGTGTTCCTGGCCACCGGGCGCTCCGGTCCGGGGCCGTCATCCCAGAAGGAGACTCCTTTATGAACTTGACGATCAGCGGACACCATCTCGAAGTCACTCCTGCGCTGCGCAGCTACGTGACGAGCAAGCTGGACCGGGTGACCCGGCACTTCGACCAGGTGGTGGACGTGAAGGTGTTGCTCTCGGTCGAGAACAAGCAGGAAAAGGACAAGCGCCAGCGGGCCGAGTGCCGCATCGGGGTCAAGGGCAACGACCTGTTTGCCGAAAGTGCCCACGAGGATCTGTACGCCGCCGTCGATGAGCTGGTCGACAAGCTCGACCGTCAGGTGGCCAAGCACAAGGAGAAGCTGCAATCCCACGACAGGGCGGCCGCCAAGCATTTGATGTAGTATCGTGTAACAACAACGAGCGAAGACTGTAGACTCCAGTTTGCAAGCCGCCCCGGCATCCTGCCGGGCGGCTTTCTTTTTCAGTCCGAGATGTGCACGTACCCGGTGAAGTGCCCGAACTCGCCCCCTGGGCGATGCCTGCCTGCACGCGGTGGCGGCGCCGCCATGAAATGCCGCGCGCCACAGGCGCATAATTGCAGGGTCAATGCCCATGAACCGTCTAGCCTCCATCCTTCCTGAATCGCAGGTGCTGGTGGGTGTCGAAGCCACCAGCAAGAAGCGCGCTTTTGAAGAAGCGGGCCTGCTGTTCGAGAACCTGCACGGCCTGTCGCGCGCGCTCATCACCGACAGCCTGTTCGCGCGCGAGCGCCTGGGCTCCACCGGCCTGGGCCACGGCGTGGCCATTCCGCACGGCCGCATCAAGGGCCTGAAGGCGCCCATGGCCGCGGTGCTGCAACTGGCGCAGCCGATCGGCTTCGACGCGCCCGACGAGCAGCCCGTGGGCCTGCTGATCTTCCTGCTGGTGCCCGAGGCGGCGACGCAGAAGCACCTCGAGATCCTGTCCGAGATCGCCGAGCTGCTGAGCGACTCGGGCCTGCGCGAGCGCATCAAGGCGGCGGGCTCGGTGCCCGAGCTGCACGGCCTGATCGCGCAGTGGCAGTCGGCCCAGGTTGCCCCGTGACCGCGGGCCCTGCCCGCGCCGCTGACGCGACGCAGCGCCGGCCATGAAGCCCACCGTCATCAGTGCCGACGTCCTGTTCGAGGACCACCGCGCCACGCTGCGCTGGCACTGGATCGCCGGGCTCGAGGCCTCCGAGCGCCGCTTCGACGATGCCGCCATCAGCCAGGCGCGCTCCAGTGCCGACCTGGTCGGCTACCTGAACTACATCCACCCCTACCGCGTGCAGATCCTGGGCGAGCGCGAGGTCGCCTACCTGACCAACGGCTCGCCCGAGGACTGCGCGCGCCGTGTGGCGCGCATCGTCACGCTGGAGCCGCCGGTGCTGGTGCTGTGCGACGGCCAGACCGCGCCGGACGCGCTGCTGTCGATGTGCGAGCGGGCGCAGATCCCGATGTTCGCCACGCACGAATCGGCGGCCTTCGTCATCGACGTGCTGCGCGCCTACCTGTCCAAGCACTTCGCCAACCGCACCACCATGCACGGCGTGTTCATGGACATCCTGGGCCTGGGCGTGCTGATCACCGGCGAATCGGGCCTGGGCAAGAGCGAGCTGGGGCTGGAGCTGATCTCGCGCGGCCACGGCCTGGTGGCCGACGACGCGGTGGACCTGTTCCGCATCAACCAGGCCACCATCGAGGGCCGCTGCCCCGAGCTGCTGCAGAACCTGCTGGAAGTGCGCGGCATCGGCCTGCTCGACATCCGCGCCATCTTCGGCGAGACCGCCGTGCGCCGCCACATGCGGCTGCGCCTGATCGTGCACCTGGTGCGGCGCGAAACCATGGAGCGCGACTACGAGCGGCTGCCCTACGAGCCGCTGACGCAGGAGGTGCTGGGCGTGCCGATCCAGAAGGCGGTGATCCAGGTGGTGGCCGGCCGCAACATCGCCGTGCTGGTGGAGGCGGCGGTGCGCAACCACATCCTGCAGCTGCGCGGCATCGACACCTACCAGGAGTTCGTCGACCGCCACCGCCGCGCGATGGAAAAAGGCGGCGACGCCTGACGCTTCCGTCTTGATAGCTGCTTACGCCCTACCGGCGGGCGCTGGAGGCCTTTTTGACCTGAAACCTCAGCGCCGCACCGGCGGCGTGCCGCTGTCGCGGTAGGGGCACTTGGCCTTGGTGCAGTGGGCGTACAGGCTGAGCGCGTGGTCGGCAATGGTGAAGCCGCGCGCCTTGGCCACCGCGGTCTGGCGCTTCTCGATCTCGGGGTCGTGGAATTCCTCGACATGGCCGCAGTCCAGGCACACCAGGTGGTCGTGGTGCTCGTCCTCGCGCAGCTCGTACACCGCCTTGCCGGCCTCGAAGTGGTGGCGACTCAGCAGGCCGGCCTGCTCGAACTGCATCAGCACGCGGTACACGGTGGCCAGGCCGATCTCGGACTGCTCGGCCAGCAGCACGCGGTAGACGTCCTCGGCCGTCATGTGGCGCTGCTCGGCCTTCTGGAAGATCTCCAGAATCTTCAGCCGGGGCAGGGTGGCTTTGAGGCCGGTGCTCTTGAGTTCGTCGATCATGTCCATGCCGGATCGTCTCGTCACAGCGCGCCGTGGCGCCGCCGCTACAATGACCGGCCGTATTGTGCATGAGCCGCGACGCATGTCTGTCATTCACCGAACCCATGCCCGCATGACCGCGCGGGTCATGCTGGCCGTGCTGGCCGCGGCCCTGGGCGCCTGCAGCAGCTTCGACCAGGGCACCCGCAGCCTGGCCGATGCCATCACCCTCTACAAACCCGAGGTGGTGCAGGGCAACTTCGTCTCCAAGGAGCAGGTGGCCGCGCTGCAGCCGGGCATGACGCGGCTGCAGGTGCGCGACATCCTGGGCACGCCGCTGGTCACCAGCCTGTTCCACGGCGACCGCTGGGACTACGTGTTCACCATGCGGCGCCAGCGCGTCGAGCCGCAGAACTTCCGGCTCACGCTGTTCTTCCAGGGCGACGTGCTGGAGCGCTTCGAGGGCGACGACATGCCCAGCGAGACCGAGTTCGTGCAGCGCATCAGCCGCGAGCGCAAGGTCAAGGTGCCGCGGCTCGAGGCCACCGAGGAGCAGCTGGCCAAGTTCCCCGCCGCTGCCGGCCCGGCCGGTGCCGCTTCGGCCGCGCCCGCGTCCGCGCAGCCGGCGGGCAGCTACCCGCCGCTGGAGCCGGCGCGCTGAGCGCACGCCCCGCGCCGGCCCGCGGGCCGGTTGTCTGACTGGACTTCATCTGCCAATGACCACCACCACTTCACCGCTGCGCGTTGCCGTTGCCGGCGCCACCGGCCGCATGGGCCAGATGCTGATCGAGGCCGTGCGCACCGCCGGCGACTGCGCCCTGGCCGGCGCGCTGGACCGCGAAGGCAGCCCCGCGCTGGGCCAGGATGCCGGCGGCTTTGCCGGCTGGGCCAGCGGCGTGGCCGTCACGGCCGACCTGGACGCCGGCCTGCAGGGCGCGCAGGTGCTGATCGACTTCACCCGCCCCGAGGCGACGATGGTGCACCTGGCCGCCTGCCGCCGCCATGGCGTGGCGCTGGTGATCGGCACCACCGGTTTCAGCGAGGCGCAGAAGGCCGAGATCGCCGCTGCCGCGCAGGACATCGCCATCGTCATGGCGCCCAACATGAGCGTGGGCGTCAACGTCACCCTCAAGCTGCTGGAGATGGCGGCCAGGGCGCTGTCCACCGGCTACGACATCGAGGTGATCGAGGCGCACCACCGCCACAAGGTGGACGCGCCCAGCGGCACCGCGCTGCAGATGGGCGAGGTGATCGCCGCCGCGCTGGGGCGCGAGCTGAAGGATTGCGCCGTGTACGAGCGCTACGGCCACACCGGCGAGCGCGACCCGTCGACCATCGGCTTCGCCACCATCCGCGGCGGCGACATCGTGGGCGACCACACGGTGCTGTTCGCCGGCACCGGCGAGCGCATCGAGATCAGCCACAAGAGCAGCAACCGCCAGGGCTACGCGCAGGGCAGCCTGCGCGCCGTGCGCTTTCTGGCCGGCAAGCGCAGCGGCCTGTTCGACATGGCCGATGTGCTGGGCCTGAAGTGACCGGCCTTCATTATTTTGATAGCTGCCAGCGCTTGATATATAACGATTTCAGCATGAAAACAACCTGAAATCGAGATATAACAAGCGCAAGCAGCTATGATTTTCATATCACGTTGACCTCCATCCCATGAACCTGCAACAAGTCTTCATGCAGAGCGACGCCATCGGCAAGGCCGTGGCGATTTTGCTGCTGCTCATGTCCATCGCCAGCTGGGTGGTGATTCTGTGGAAGGCGTGGATGCTGCGCCGCGCCGGTGGCGACGTGGCGCGCAGCGTGGCGGCGTTCTGGCAGGCGCCCTCGCTGGCCGATGCGGCCGGCCGCGTCGGCGGCTTCGACCGCGGCCAGCTGGTGCTGCCGCTGATCCAGTCCACCCAGGCGCCCGCCGGCGGCACGCTGGCGGCGGCGGGCGACCGTGCGCAGCAGCTCACGCGCGCGCTGCGCGATGCGCTGCACGCCGTCATGGGGCGGCTGCAGTTCGGCCAGGTGCTGCTGGCCACCATCGGCTCCACGGCGCCCTTCGTCGGCCTGCTGGGCACGGTGTGGGGCATCTACCATGCGCTGATCGGCATCGCCGGCTCGGGGCAGATCAGCATCGAGCGCGTGGCCGGCCCGGTGGGCGAGGCGCTGATCATGACCGCCGCCGGCCTGGCGGTGGCCATCCCGGCCGTGCTGGCCTACAACTGGTTCGGCCGCGTCATCGGCAACATCGAGGCCGAGCTGGAAGGCTTTGCGCGCGACTTGCGCGAACTGCTGGCAAAACATTGATGCACCCGAACATGTTCATCAACCTATCCAACACCCACCGGACGCCGCCGGGCCGCCCCAAGGCGGCCGCGGCCCCCTCGGGGGGCAGCGCAGCACGCGCAGCGGCGAAGCGTGGGGGCATGTGACTCATGGCATTCGGACGACTCGAACGCACCAAGGGCAGCGAGCCCATGAGCGACATCAACGTCACGCCGCTGGTCGACGTGATGCTGGTGCTGGTGGTGATCTTCATCATCACCGCGCCGCTGCTGGCCAGCTCGATCCGGCTTGACCTGCCCAAGACCGACGCCGCCAAGCCGGGCGATCCGCCCAAGTTCGTCACCGTCGCAGTCGACAAGGCCGGCCAGGCCTTCTTCGACGACAGGCCGGTGACGCAGGCCGAGCTGGGCGCCGCCCTGCAGGACGCCGCCCGCGCCAACCCCGAGACCGAGGTGCAGCTGCGCGCCGACCAGGGCGTGCCCTACGGCCGCGTGGTCGAGGTGATGGGCGAGGCGCAGAAGGCCGGGCTGAACCGCATCGGCTTCGTGGCCGAGGCGCCGGCCGGCGCCGCGCCACCGACGCCGGCAGCCTCCAACTGATTCAGAGCCTTTTCGGGCGTTTGCGCAGACACGGCAAGCGCCGGCAGCTATCAACCAGATAGCATCAACGAGAGGCGCCGGCGCCGCAACCCCGCCACGCGCCCGCCTACAATTTGCCCATGCAAGAGAAATACAGCCACACCGACGTGGAACGGGCGGCGCACGCCCATTGGCAGGCGCGCGATGCCTATCGCGTGACCGAGGACGCGCGCAACGCCCAGGGCGCGCCCAAGCCCAAGTACTACGCCTGCTCCATGCTGCCCTACCCCAGCGGCAAGCTGCACATGGGCCACGTGCGCAACTACACCATCAACGACATGCTGGCGCGCCAGTTGCGCATGAAGGGCTTCAACGTGCTCATGCCCATGGGCTGGGACGCCTTCGGCCTGCCGGCCGAAAACGCCGCGCTGAAGAACGGCGTGCCGCCCGCGAAGTGGACCTACGACAACATCGCCCACATGAAGGGCCAGATGCAGGCCATGGGCCTGGCCATCGACTGGAGCCGTGAAGTCGCCACCTGCGACGCCAGCTACTACAAGTGGAACCAGTGGCTGTTCCTGAAGATGCTGGAAAAGGGCATCGCCTACCGCAAGACCCAGGTCGTCAACTGGGACCCGGTGGACCAGACCGTGCTGGCCAACGAGCAGGTCATCGACGGCAAGGGCTGGCGCACCGGCGCCGTGGTGGAAAAGCGCGAGATCCCCGGCTACTACCTGAAGATCACCGACTACGCGCAGGAGCTGCTCGACCACGTGCAGATCGGCAACCCCAAGGCCACGCTCGACGGCTGGCCCGAGCGCGTGCGCCTGATGCAGGAGCACTGGATCGGCAAGAGCGAAGGCGTGCGCTTTGCCTTCCCGCACGACATCCGGGGCGACGACGGCGCGCTGATCCAGGACGGGCGCATGTACGTGTTCACCACGCGCGCCGACACCATCATGGGCGTGACCTTCTGCGCCGTGGCGCCCGAGCACCCGCTGGCCGCGCAGGCCGCCAAGGGCAACCCCGAGCTGGCCGCCTTCATCGAGAAGTGCAAGCAAGGCGGCACCACCGAGGCCGAGCTGGCGCTGAAAGAAAAAGAGGGCATGCCCACCGGCCTGACGGTGACGCACCCGCTGACCGGCGAGGCCGTGCCGCTGTGGGTGGGCAACTACGTGCTGATGAGCTACGGCGACGGCGCCGTGATGGGCGTGCCCGCCCACGACGAGCGCGACTTCGCCTTCGCGCTGAAGTACGGCCTGCCCATCGTGCAGGTGGTGCATGTCGACGGGCAGGAATACAGCTACACCCAGTGGCAGGACTGGTACGCCGACAAGCAGAACGGCGTCACCATCAACTCCGAAAATTTCAGCGGCTTGGCGTACCCGGAGGCGGTGAACGCCGTCGCCAAGGCACTGGCCGATCAGGGCCTGGGCGAGAAGAAGACCACCTGGCGCCTGCGCGACTGGGGCATCAGCCGCCAGCGCTACTGGGGCACGCCGATCCCGATGATCCACTGCGAGGCCTGCGGCACCGTGCCGGTGCCCGAGCAGGACCTGCCCGTGGTGCTGCCGCAGGACCTGGTGCCCGACGGCAGCGGCAACCCGCTGAACAAATGCGAGGCCTTCCTGGCGTGCACCTGCCCGCAATGCGGCAAGCCGGCGCGGCGCGAAACCGACACCATGGATACCTTCGTGGACTCGTCGTGGTACTTCATGCGCTACTGCGACCCGGCCAACGACCAGGCCATGGTGGCGGGCGGCACGCAGTACTGGATGCCGATGGACCAGTACATCGGCGGCATCGAGCACGCCATCCTGCACCTGCTGTACGCACGCTTCTGGACCAAGGTGATGCGCGACCTGGGGCTGGTGCAGATCGACGAGCCCTTCACCAGGCTGCTCACGCAGGGCATGGTGCTGAACCACATCTATTCGCGCCGCAACGAGAAGGGCGGCATCGAATACTTCTGGCCGGCCGACGTCGACCCCGTGATCGACGCCGACGGCAAGCAGGTGGCCGCGCGCCTGAACAAGGACGTGGGCAACCTGCCCGCCGGCACGCTGATCGACTACGAGGGCGTGGGCACCATGTCCAAGTCGAAGAACAACGGCGTCGATCCGCAGGCGCTGATCGACCAGTACGGCGCCGACACCGCGCGCCTGTACACCATGTTCACCTCGCCGCCCGAGCTGACGCTGGAGTGGAACGACGCCGCCGTCGAAGGCAGCTACCGCTTCCTGCGCCGCGTGTGGAACTTCGGCCTCAAGCTGAATACTATTGAAAATGTAGCTGCCAGCGCCCTATTGGCGGGCGCTGCAGCCCAGAATGGCATTCAATTCAGCAAGACCGCCAAGACCTTGCGCCACGAGATCCACAGCGTGCTCGGCCAGGTCGACTACGACTACCAGCGCCTGCAGTACAACACCGTGGTGTCGGGCGCGATGAAGATGCTGAACGCGCTGGAAGCCTTCAAGGGCGACGGCTCGCCCGGCGACAACGCGGCGCTGGCCGAGGGCTTCAGCAAGCTGCTGCGGGTGCTGTACCCGGTCACGCCGCACATCACGCACACGCTGTGGCAGCAACTGGGTTTTGCCGCCGTGCAGGGCGAGCTGCTCGACGCGCCCTGGCCGCAGATCGACCCCGAGGCGCTGAAGCAGGACGAGATCGAACTGATGCTGCAGATCAACGGCAAGCTGCGCGGCGCCATCCTGGTGCCGGCCAGCGCCAGCAAGGACGACATCGAGCAGACCGCACTCGCCAGCGAAGCCTTCCTGAGGCACAGCAGCGGCGGCGCGATCAAGAAGGTGGTGGTGGTGCCCGGCCGCCTGGTCAACGTGGTGGTGGGCTGATGGCCATGCCGCCGCGCCGCGCCCTGCTGCTGGCCGCTGCCACGGCGCCGCTGCTCAGCGCCTGCGGCTTCCAGCTGCGGCGCGCGCCCGAGTTCGCATTCCGCCGCATCGCCCTGGCCCTGCCCGCCGCGTCGTCACTGGCGGTCGAGCTGCGCCGCCAGCTCGAGGGCACGGGCCGGCTGGAGATCGTGGCCGACCAGAGCAAGGCCGAGGTGGTGCTGGAAAGCCCCGGCGAGCAGCGCGAGCGCACGGTGGTCAGCGTCACCGCCACCGGCGAAGTGCGCGAATTCCAGCTGCGCATCCGCTTCCGCTTCAGGCTGCGCACGCCCGAGGGGCGCGAGTTGCTGCCCATGTCCGAGATCCTGCGCCAGATCGACCAGAGCTACAGCGAATCCGCCGCGCTGTCGAAGGAGCAGGAGGCGCTGATGCTGTACCAGAACATGCAGAGCGACATCGTGCAGCAGGTGATGCGGCGGCTGGCGACAGTAAAAATATGACCCCCCTGAGTCGCCTGCGGCGCCTTCCCCAGGATTCGGAACATCCCCCTGAGCGGCTTGCGCCGCTTCCCCCTTCTCTCTGCGGGAAGGGGGACAACGCCAGTGGCCGGCGCAGGTCCGGCCACGGCGTTCTCGCATGGCCTGCTCCGCGGCCTTGGGTTCGGGCTTGCTGCGCAGCCCGTGTGCTCCCGCTCCCGCGTGCGGGAGAGGGTTGGGGTGAGGGCACGCGTCCATCGCCCGCGCGCCTTCTGGCAAAGAGCGCCTGATGCAACTCGCCGCCGCGCAACTCGCGAACCATCTGCAGAAGGGCGTGCGCCCGCTGTACACGCTGCACGGTGACGAGCCGCTGCTGCAGCAGGAGGCGGCCGACGCCATCCGCGCCGCGGCGCGTGCGCAAGGCTACACCGAGCGCACGGTGCACACCGTCGCCGGCGCGCACTTCGACTGGAGCGCGGTGCTGGCAGCCGGCAGCAGTCTGAGCCTGTTCGCCGACAAGCAGATCGTCGAGGTGCGCATCCCGTCCGGCAAGCCGGGCAAGGACGGCAGCGCCGCGCTGCAGCAACTGGCCGACAGCGCCGCCGGCAACGACAGCACGCTGACGCTGGTGCTGCTGCCGCGGCTGGACAAGCAGACGAAATCCGGCGCCTGGTTCACCGCGCTCGACGGCGCCGGCGCCACGGTGCAGATCGACAGCATCGAACGCGCCGCGCTGCCGCAATGGATCGCCCAGCGCCTGGCCGCGCAGGGGCAGCGGGTGATGCCGGGCGAGGAAGGGCAGCGCGCGCTCGCTTTCTTTGCCGACCGCGTGGAAGGCAACCTGCTGGCCGCGCACCAGGAGATCAGCAAGCTGGCGCTGCTGTACCCCGCGGGCGAGTTGAGCGTCGAGCAGATCGAGGCGGCGGTGCTGAACGTGGCGCGCTACGACGTCTTCAAGCTGTCCGAAGCCGTGCTGGGCGGCCAGCGCGCGCGCGTGCAGCGCATGCTCGACGGCCTGCAGGCCGAGGGCGAGGCCGAGGTGCTGGTGCACTACGCGCTGGCCGAGGACATCCGCGCCCTCAAGCGCGTGAAGGACGCCGTGGGCGAAGGCCGGCCGCTGCCGATGGCGCTGCGCGAGCAGCGCGTGTGGGGCTTGCGCGAGCGCTTGTTCGAGCGCGTCCTGCCGCGCCTGACCGACATGCAGCTGGCCAACCTGCTGCATGCGGCGCACCAGGTGGATGGCATCGTCAAGGGCCTGAAGCACCCTGGCTGGCCGCAGGAGCCCTGGCCCGCACTGCACCGGCTGGCGCAAAGCCTGTGTGGCGCCTGCGGCGGCGCGGCCCGATAACCGGCCGCGCGGCGGTAGCGCGGTACGATTTCACGCCTGTCTGCGCTGCGTTGGCCGCCAGGCCCTGTGGATGCAGCTCTGAATGACATGCTCGTTAGAATGCAAGTTCAATCCAACGCGTATGCGCAACCTCGAACAGAAAACCGCCCGGCTGACCGTGCTCATCGACCCTTCCAAGAAGAAGGCGTTCGAGGCGCTGTGCGCGTCGCAGGACGTGACGCCGTCGCAGGTGGTGCGCCGCCTGATCCGCGACCATCTGCGCCAGCACGGCGTGCAGTGGGCGCCCGGCGAGATCGACGACCAGCAGCCGTCGTCGATGGCATCGCAGGACTGACACCCTCTGCTTCCCACTTGAAAACCCGAACCGCATGAAGCGTTGACGCGTCGCGCCCGCGGCTGCGCCATCGGCTCTCCGATGGGCCACGAAAAAGCCCCGGCATGCCGGGGCTTCGTTCATTCGATGTGGCGCCAGGGCCAGATCAGAAGTTCATTTCCTTGTCCACGTCCTGCACCTTGCGGCGGGCCATGGCCAGGTTGGCGCGCTGCTTGTCCAGCACGAAGTAGACGAACACGCCGTCCTTGCGCGCCGACGGGCGCAGGATGTGGTACTGCTTGCCCAGGGTGATCAGGATGTCCTCGATCACGTCGTTCAGGCCCAGCGAACGCATGGTCTTCATCTTGGAGCGGATCACTTCGGTGTTGCCGGCGGCAGCCACTTCCAGATCGACGCCGGAGCCGACCGAGCCCAGCATCATGCCGCTGGCAGAGTCGACCACGGCCGCGCACATGGCGCCATCCAGGGTCATCAGTTCGTCGAGGGTTTGCTTGATGGTCGCCATGTTCGTTTCCTTCTTGGCCAATGGATTGAGGGGTTCGCTTGCTTCGCAGCACATTGCAATGCGTTACATGCTGATGGCATGGTAATTCGCGGATCATGGGCGTCGCAATGCACCGCCGCGCCTTTGCGGCCGCTTCTCGTGATGGATTCGATGTTTAGCGCAGCAACCGGCCGCCACTGTCTTACGATGGCCGCATGCCAACCCGCAACTAGTTCACAACCATGGTCTATCGACGCTTTCTTGCAGCTTCATCCTTGATCTTGCTGTCTGTGCTTTCGGCTTGTGCGGCGCACGCACCGGCATCGTCGCCCGCAGGCGATGTGGTGAAGGTGTTCAAGAGCCGCGGCGCCGTGCAGTGCGAAGGCCGCGGCACCGCGCCCGAAGCCATGCGTGCCGAACTCGAGCGCGCCGGCGTGCGCGTGCAGGCCAGCGCCTGCGGCTCGGATGGCCGCATGCGCCCGGCGGTGTGCGGCGCCGGCACGGACGAGATCAACCTGTTCGACATCGCCGCCGCCGACCTGCCGCGCGCCCAGGCGCTGGGCTTTGCGCCGCTGTCGCAACTGAAAGGTGAAGCGCAGGCGGCGCCCTGCCGCTGAAGCGGCTTTTTGGGACAATCGGGGCATGAACGCCCCGAACGTCGCCGACACCATGCACACCCTGGGCCTGCAGGCCCGCCAGGCCTCGCGCGCCATGGCCCGCGCCGGCACCGCCGCGCGCAACGCCGCGCTGCGCACGCTGGCGCGCCTGCTGCGCGAGAACGTGCCCGCGCTGCAAGCGCCCAACGAGCGCGACCTGGCCCGCGCCCGCGAGGCCGGCCTGGCCGAGCCGATGGTGGACCGCCTCAAGCTCACGCCGAAAATCATCGAGACCTGCGCCGAAGGCTGCGAGCAGCTGGCGGCCATGCCCGATGTGATCGGCGACATCGTGGGCATGAAGCAGCAGCCCAGCGGCATCCGCGTGGGCCAGATGCGCGTGCCCATCGGCGTGTTCGGCATGATCTACGAGAGCCGGCCCAACGTGACCATCGAGGCCGCTTCATTGAGCATCAAGAGCGGCAACGCCTGCATCCTGCGCGGCGGCAGCGAGGCCATCGACTCCAACAAGGCGCTGGCCGCGCTGGTGCAGCAGGCGCTTGAAAGCGCCGGCCTGCCGCGCGAGGCGGTGCAGCTGGTGCCCACCACCGACCGCGCCGCCGTGGGCCAGCTCATCGCCATGCCCGAGTTCGTCGACGTCATCATCCCGCGCGGCGGCAAGGGCCTGATCGAGCGCATCAGCGCCGAGGCCAAGGTGCCCGTGATCAAGCACCTGGACGGCAACTGCCACACCTATGTGGACGACCCGTGCGACCTCGACCTGGCCGTGAAGGTGACCGACAACGCCAAGACGCAGAAATACAGCCCCTGCAACGCCACCGAGAGCCTGCTGGTGGCGCGCGGCGTGGCGACGCAGTTCCTGCCGCGCATCGGCGCCCTCTTCGCGGCCAAGGGCGTGGAGATGCGCTGCGATGCCGAGGCCACCGACATTCTCAAGCAAAATCAGCCTCCAGCGCCCGCCAGTCAAGCGCAGACAGCTATTGATATTGAAGCATTGGTGAAGCCTGCGCAGGACGCCGACTGGTCGGAGGAATACCTGGCGCCCATCATCAGCATCAAGGTGGTGGCCGGCGTCGATGAGGCCATCGCGCACATCAACCGCTATTCCAGCCACCACACCGACGCCATCCTGACCACCGACCACGTCCACGCCCAGCGCTTTCTGCGCGAAGTCGATTCGGCCAGCGTGATGGTCAACGCCAGCACGCGCTTTGCCGATGGCTTCGAGTATGGCCTGGGCGCCGAAATCGGCATCAGCACCGACAAGTTCCACGCCCGCGGGCCGGTGGGCATCGAGGGGCTGACTTCGCTGAAGTGGATCGTGCTGGGCGAAGGGGAAGTGCGGGGCTGAGGACAGCACCGCGCCGGCCCGGCCGGCTTGCCCACGCCCAAGCCCCGTTCGATGCGGGGCTTTTTCATTCCCTATTGGATATAAAGAAACAATAAAAAAGTAGTTTGAGTTTTAAGGCGTGGCACACAGACTACCGCTTGCGGCCGGCACTTCGCCGGCCTTGCTGTTTCACAAGCCTCGCCATGAAAACCTCGTTCCGCCTTCTTGTTTCCACCCTCGCGCTGGCCGCGGCCGGCAGCTTCAGCGCTGCCGCCAGCGCCCAGACCGCGCTGCTCAACGTCTCCTACGACGTGGCACGCGAGTTCTACAGGGACTTCAACACCGCCTTCGTCGCCCATTACAAGAAGACCACGGGCAAGGACATCAAGGTCGACCAGTCGCACGCCGGCTCCAGCGCGCAGGCGCGTGCCGTGGCCGACGGGCTGGCGGCCGATGTGGTGACCATGAACACCACCACAGACGTCGACTTCCTGGCCGAGCGCGGCGTGGTCGCCAAGGACTGGCGCAGCAAGTTCCCCCATGGCGCCTCGCCCACCACCTCGACCATGCTGTTCCTGGTGCGCCACGGCAACCCGAAGAACATCAAGGACTGGGACGACCTGATCCGCCCCGACGTGAAGGTGGTGGTGGTCAACCCCAAAACCGGCGGCAACGGCCGCATGGCCTATCTGGCGGCCTGGGGCCAGGTGCGCGCCAAGGGCGGCAGCGATGCGCAGGCGGCCGAGTTCGTGGGCAAGCTGTACAAGAACGTGCCGGCGCTGGCACGCGGCGGGCGCGATGCCACGGGCATGTTCCTGCAGCGCAACCTGGGCGACGTGCTGGTGACCTTCGAATCCGAAGTGGTGTCGGTCGAGAACGAGTTCGGCAAGGGCAAGGTGGATGCCATCCACCCCAGCGCGAGCCTGGTCACCGAGAACCCGGTCGCCATCGTCGAGCGCACGGTGGCCAAGAAGGGCACGGCCGCCGAGGCCAGGGCCTACCTCGACTTCCTGTACTCCGACGAAGGCCAGCAGATCGCCGCCAAGCACAACATCCGTCCGCGCAACGAAGCCATCCTGAAGTCCCACGCCAACGTGTTCAAGCCGATCAAGCTGTTCACGGTGGACCAGTACTTCGGCTCGCTGGCCGAGGCTCAGAAAGTGCACTTCAACGACGGCGGACAGTTCGACAAGCTGTACCAGCCGGGCAAGTGAGGTTTCTCACTCCCTCTCTCGCTGGCGGGAGAGGACCGGGGTGAGGGTGACTTCACTCCCTCCCCCGCTGGGGGAGGGTTGGGGTGGGGGCTGACGGCGTCTGAGCGACAAGAAGCGCCGCAGCCCCTCACCCCAGCCCTCTCCCCAGAGGGGCGAGGGAGTAAACAGCCGCCACCGCCCGCTGAACCTGCGCCAGCCGCTATTCATTTGATATGACCGCCGCCGCCCTCACCGCGCCCCCACTGCCGGCCACGCCCCGCCGCCGCAGCGCGCGCCGCGTGCTGCCCGGTTTCAACCTCACGCTGGGCTACACGCTGCTGTACCTCAGCCTCGTCGTGCTGATCCCGCTGTCGGCGCTGGTCATCCACACCTTGTCGATGAGCTGGGCCGACTTCTGGGCCGCCGTCAGCGCGCCGCGCGTGCTGGCCTCGTTCCGGCTCACCTTCGGCGCGTCTCTGATCGCCGCTTGCGTCAACGTGGTGGCCGGGCTGCTGGTGGCCTGGGTGCTGGTGCGCTACCAGTTCCCCGGCAAGAAGATCGCCGACGCGCTGGTCGACCTGCCCTTCGCGCTGCCCACGGCCGTGGCGGGCATCGCGCTCACCGCCATCCTGGCCGGCAACGGCTGGATCGGGCAATATCTGGAGCCGCTGGGCATCCAGCTCGCCTTCCAGCCCGCGGGCATCGTCATCGCGCTGATCTTCATCGGCCTGCCCTTCGTGGTGCGCACCGTGCAGCCGGTGCTGGAAGACACCGAGAAGGAGCTGGAAGAGGCAGCGGCCTGCCTGGGTGCCACGCGCTGGCAGACCTTCTGGCGCGTGATCTTCCCGGCCATCGCGCCGGCGCTGCTCACCGGCTTTGCCATGGCGTTCGCCCGCGCGGTGGGCGAATACGGCTCGGTCATCTTCATCGCCGGCAACATGCCCATGGTGTCGGAGATCACGCCGCTGGTCATCATCGGCAAGCTGGAGCAGTACGACTACGCCGGCGCCACCGCCGTGGCCTGCGTGATGCTGCTGATCTCCTTCATCCTGCTGCTCATCATCAACGGCCTGCAGGCCTGGGGCCGTCGCCGCTACGGGGGTGCGGGATGAGCGCCGCCGGCATCGCGCGGCGCGTGCGCACCACCGAGTCGCCCGCCATCCGCTGGCTGCTGACGGCGCTGGCGCTGGGCTTCATGGGGCTGTTCCTGGTGCTGCCGCTGGCGGCCGTGTTCGTCGAGGCGCTCAAGGCCGGCTGGACCGCGTACTGGGCCGCGCTGAAGGAGCCCGACGCGCTGTCCGCCATCCGCCTGACGCTGCTCACCGCCGCCATCGCCGTGCCGCTGAACCTCGTCTTCGGCGTGGCGGCGGCGTGGTGCATCGCCAAGTTCGAGTTCCGCGGCAAGGCCTTTCTGACGACACTGATCGACCTGCCGTTCTCGGTCTCGCCCGTGGTCGCCGGCCTGGTCTACGTGCTGGTGTTCGGCGCGCAGGGCTGGCTGGGCCCGTGGCTGGCCGAGCACGACATCAAGATCATCTTTGCCGTGCCGGGCATCGTGCTGGCCACGGTGTTCGTCACCTTTCCGTTCATCGCGCGCGAGCTGATTCCGCTCATGCAGGCGCAGGGCAGCGACGAGGAGCAGGCCGCCCAGGTGCTGGGCGCCAGCGGCTGGCAGACCTTCTGGCACGTGACGCTGCCCAACATCAAGTGGGGGCTGATCTACGGCGTGATTCTGTGCAACGCGCGGGCGATGGGCGAATTCGGTGCCGTCTCGGTCGTCAGCGGCCACATCCGCGGCCAGACCAACACCATGCCGCTGCACGTGGAAGTGCTCTACAACGAATACCAGGGCCAGGCCGCATTCGCGGTGGCCTCGCTGCTGGCGCTGCTGGCCATCGTCACGCTCATCGTCAAGACGGTGGTGGAGTGGCGGCACGAGCGCGAGATGAAAGCCATCGCCGAGCTGCCGCCGGAGCGGCCGGCATGAAGACCGAACAACCCAACAGCCGGACGCAGAGGACGCAGAGGTTTCGCAGAAGGCGCAGAAAAAACAGCCAAGACTTTCTTTCGGCTGATGGCGTTGACGCCCAAAGGAAAACCAGTTTTGGCTGTTTCTTTTGCGTCCTCTGCGAAACCTCTGCGTCCTCTGCGTCCGGTATTCGGTATCAAGAAAGCCACCCCTCATGAGCATCGAAATCCGCCACGTCACCAAGCACTTCGGCGCCTTCCGTGCGCTGAACGACGTCAGCCTCGACATTGCCTCGGGCGAGCTGGTCGCGCTGCTCGGCCCCTCGGGCTGCGGCAAGACGACGCTGCTGCGCATCATCGCGGGCTTGGAATCGGCCGACGCGGGCAGCATCCTGTTCAGCGGCGCCGACACCACCGATGTGCACGTGCGCGAGCGGCAGGTAGGCTTCGTGTTTCAGCACTACGCGCTGTTCCGCCACATGACGGTGGCCGAGAACGTCGCCTTCGGCCTGCGCGTCAAGCCGCGCCGCGAGCGCCTGAGCGATGCGCAGATCAAGGCCAAGGTGCACGAGCTGCTCGGCCTGGTGCAGCTCGACTGGCTGGCCGACCGATACCCGTCGCAACTGTCGGGCGGGCAGCGCCAGCGCATTGCCTTGGCGCGCGCGCTGGCGGTGGAGCCCAAGGTGCTGCTGCTCGACGAGCCCTTTGGCGCGCTCGACGCCAAGGTGCGCAAAGAGTTGCGCCGCTGGCTGCGCCGCCTGCACGACGAGCTGCACGTCACCAGCATCTTCGTCACGCACGATCAGGAAGAAGCGCTCGAAGTGGCCGACCGCGTGGTGGTGATGAACAAGGGCCGCATCGAGCAAGTGGGCACCCCGCAAGAGGTGTGGGAACACCCCGCCAGCCCCTTCGTCTATGGCTTTCTGGGCGATGTGAACCTGTTCCGTGGCCGCGCCACGGGCGGGCAGGTGCAGGTGGGCGACTGGCAAATTGCCGCGCCCGAGCACGCCCACGCGCTGGACGCCGAAGCCATGGCCTTCGTGCGCCCCAGCGATCTGACCGTGGCCCCTTACGCCGCCGGCGCCACCAGCGGCCTGGCCGCCCGGCTCGACCGCGCCCTGCTCATCGGCCCCCTGGCGCGGCTGGAGTTGACGCCGCACGACAACCCCAGCCACATTCTGGAAGCGCACCTGCCGGCCAACGAATTCCGCCAACTGGGCGTGCAAGAAGGCGACAGCGTGCGGGTGTCACCACGCAAGGCGCGCGTGTTTCTGGAAACGGTAGACGACCCGGCGGCGATGATTTGAGCGCCCAGCGCACAGGCCGAGCGCTCAATGCACAAAGCGCCCCTGCGGGTTGACCAGCGACAGATCCACCAACTGCATGCCCAAGTGCTGGCCGGGTCGGTAGCTGTTGCGCAAGCCGGAAAGCTCCAGCTGCCCCGCCTTTTCAATGCCGGTCACCAGGCTCTCGCGCGTGGGCTGCGGGCCGGCCAGCCGCAGCGCCGCCACCAGCGCCTTGGCCGTGATGTAGCCTTCCAGGCTGCCGTAGGAAAACGCTTTGCCGGGATGGCGTTGCTTGAAGTCGTCCTGGTACTCGCGGGCGATGGCCGTCTTGCGCTCCCACGGGCTGGGCACCACTTGCGCCACCACCATGCCCTGCGCCAGCGGGCCCAGGTTGGCCGCCAGTTGGGTGGCGCCTGAGTTCACGGCGCTGAACTGCACCTTCACGCCCTGCTGGCGCGCCTGGCGGATCAGCTTTTCATACACGCCAATGCCGCCGTGGTTGAACACCAGCTGCGTGTTGGAGCTGCCAAGGCGCTGGGCCAGCGCGGCGATCTGCGCATCGCTCTCATCCGATTTGAACGGCAGATCAGCCGTCAACTGCAAGCCCAGCTGCTGGCACAGGGCCTGCACGTTCTTCAGGTGCTGCTGACCCGTATCGGAATCGGCGCGCATGAAACCCACGCGCTGAATGCCGGTCATCTTGGCGTATTCCAGCAGCACGCGGAATTCCTCCTTGTGCTCGGCCCGCACCGGGAACACCATGGGTTGGTGCGGCACGCGCAAGCTGGGTGAGCCGGCCATGGGTCCGATAAAAGGCACCTTGTGCGACACCGCCACACGCATCACGGCGGTGGAGGGGCCGCCCTCAACAGAGCCGAACAGCACGAACACCCGGTCTTTTTCCACCAGCTGGCGCGCATTCGCCTCGGCTTTGGCGGCCTGGCTGTCATCGTCCAACGTGCCCAGCGCCACCTGGCGGCCATGCACGCCGCCTTGCGCGTTGATCTTGTCCAGGTAGGTGCGCACACCGTCCATCACGGCCGCGCCGTAGGCGTTCTTGCCTCCTTGCAGCGTGATGCTCTGGCCCACCAGCACCTGCTGGGCCGTCACGCCCTCGGCGGCGTGCAACCAGCCAGCCCAGGCCAGCAGCGCGCAGGCGGCAGCAGCCCGCAGTGTGTCTTTTCTTGACGGCATGTAGTCCCTCCCTTGATAAGTTGCTTCAAATTCTAGGATGCGCCTGGTGCTTTCCGCCGTGCTTTCGACACGGTTTGGCCCTCCTGGCCATGCCGCGCTGTGCTGCCGGGCCGGACGCCTGCGGCATCCAGCTCATCACCTGCCCATATTTCGAAAAGAAAGGATCGCACGCCATGACCATCCTCGTTGCCTACGTTGCCCGCCCCGAAGGCCAGGCCGCGCTCGACAAAGGCATTGAAATCGCCACCCGCCGCAACGAACCGCTGGTGGTGGTCAACGCCGGCCCGGGCGGCAAGGACGACACCGGCGTGGTCGACGGCTACGAGGGCGAGCGTCTGGCCGAGCGCCTGGCCAAGCTGCCGGTGCCCGCCGAGTTCAAGCACTTCGTGCGCGGCAAGAGCACGGTCGACGAGATCGAGGCGTTGGTCAACCACCTGGACGTGTCGGTGCTGGTGATCGGCCTGCGCCGCCGTACCGCCGTGGGCAAGCTGCTGCTGGGCAGCACGGCGCAGGAGATTCTGATGACGGTGTCGTGCCCCGTGCTGTGCGTGAAAGCGGCCTAGGCCCTATCCGCGAATACTCTGTTTTTGATAGCTGCTGGCGCTTGATACACAAGCGCCAGGGGCCGATTTGGCTTGAAAATCAATCGCGGGGCGGCCGCACCGGCTCGCTGCCGCCGATGAGTGGGATGGCCGCATCGGTGCGGTCGGCGCGAAACGGCACGCGCGCATCGCCTTGCGTCACCTTGCCGATCAGCTCGCGCCCGGCGATGCGGCCGTCGAACTCGCGCAGCTGGCCCTCGGCATCGGTCAGCGCGAAGCGCACGCGGTCGCCGGCCAGCAGCGGCTGGCGCAGGCTGGCGGTGAAATCGCGGAACACGGCGGCGCCGCCGACCTGCTGAAAGCGCTGATCGACCTCCAGCAAACCGCGCGCCTCGCTGCCATCGGCGAGCGGAAAGCGCAGCGCCCATTCACCGCCAAAGTTCGCCGGCACCAGCCACAAAAAGGCCGTCGCCCCGCCCGCGTTGGTGACTTCGTCGGGCCGCCAGTCGCCCATGTCGAACGAGTGCGACACCACGCGCGTGCCCGGCGTGAGCGCCAGCAGGCGATGGCGCAGGCGCAGGTTCAGGCGCGGCAGCAGGTACAGCGTGACGATGCTGGCGCGCGAGAAGTCGGATTCAAAGATGTCGGCCTTTTCGAAGCGCGCGTGCTCGGCCACGCCGGCCGCCTGCGCGCGCTGCCGCGCCAATGTCACCAGCTCGGGGTTGTATTCAATGCCCAGCCCGCGCGCGCCAGCCTTGGCGGCGGCGATGACGATCTTGCCGTCGCCCGCCCCCAGGTCGATCACGAAGTCGCGCGGCCTGAGACCCGCCAGCCGCAGCATGCGATCGACCATGGCATCGGGTGTGGGCGCCCAGATGACGTCCTTGCCGGGCTGGCCGAAGATGGGGGCTGGCGCCGTGTCCTGCGCTCGCGCCACGAGTGGGGCGAATGCGGCGGCCCCCAGCAAGTGCCGGCGGGAGACGGTGTGGGTCATATCAAAATGATAGCTGTTCGCGCTTGATAGACAAGCGCTGGAGGCCTGTTTCATAAAAAACATGACCGCCCACTTCATCCCAGGCTGCGCAGCAAGCCGCTCAGAAGGCCGCGGAGCAGGCCATGCCGGAACGCCGTGGCCGGGGTCCCCCCGGCCGCCAGCGTTGTCCCCCACAGGGGGAAGGCGCGTCAGCGCCTCAGGGGGAGCATCAGAACGGGATGTCGTCATCCATGTCGTCAAAACCCGAGCCGGGCTTTGACGCGGCAGGCGCCGGTGCGCGCGGTGCAGGGGCAGCGCGCGGGGCGGGCGCCGCGCGGCGTGGGGCGTCGTAGCCACCGCCATCACCACCACCGCCGTAGCCGCCACCGCCATCGTCCGACGGGCCGCCCATGCCCTGGCGGCTGCCCAGCATCTGCATCTGGTCGACGCGGATCTCGGTGCTGTAGCGGTCCTGGCCGGTGGCCTGGTCCTGCCACTTGCGGGTGCGGATGCTGCCTTCGACGTAAATCTGGCTGCCCTTGCGCAGGTACTGGCCGGCGATCTCGGCCAGGCGGCCGTTGAACACCAGGCGGTGCCATTCGGTGTGTTCGCGCGGCTCGCCGCTTTGCTTGTCGCGCCACTTGTCGGTGGTGGCCAGCGTCACGTTGGCCACCTGGTCGCCGCTGGGAAAGGTGCGCATCTCGGGGTCGCGCCCCAGGTTGCCGACGAGGATGACTTTGTTGACGGAGGCCATGGCTTGTTCCTGTGAAAGTGAAAAGGGAAACAGCGGTTGAACTGAACGAAACTGGCAATTGTGCCGCAACGCCCATGCCAGAATGCCCCGCATGAAGGACGATCCGGATTTCCTGGACCAGGTACGCAGCGAGGTGACCGACCCGCGCATCTGGATCGACCGCTTCGTCGTCGGCCTGTTCGCGCTGCTGGCCGGCTTGTCGGTGGTGCTGTTCACGCTGCTGGCCGACGCGGCCGAGCAGGCCTTCAAGTCGATGCAGGCCAGCGGGCGCTGGTGGCCGCTGCTGTGGACACCGGCACTGACGGCGCTGATCGTGTGGGCCACCACGCGCTTTGCGCCCGGCGCGGGCGGCTCGGGGCCGCCGCAGGCACTGGCGGCGCTCGATCCGCGGCTGGACGCGTCCTCGCGCTCGGCGCTGGTGTCGCTAAAGATTTCCTTGGCCAAGGCGCTGGCGGTGGTGGGCGGGCTGCTGGCAGGGCTGTCGATCGGGCGCCAGGGGCCGTCGGTGCAGATCGCCGCGGGCGTGATGTACGCCGCGCGGCGCTTTCTGTCGCCGCGCTCGGGCATCAGCGCGCGCGAGCTGCTGGTGGCGGGCGCCGCGGCGGGCATCGCGGCGGCCTTCAACACGCCGCTGGGCGGCATCGTGTTCGCCATCGAGGAGCTGTCGCGCCGGCTGGAGACGCGCTCGTCCGGCCTGATGCTGGGCGCCATCGTGATGGCCGGCCTGGTGGCCGTGGCGGCGTTCGGCAACCTGTCGTATTTCGGGCGCATCCGCATCGAGCGCGTGGAATGGGGCGTGCTGCTGCCGGGGCTGACGCTGGCGCTGGTTTGCGGGCTGGTGGGCGGGCTGTTCGCGCGGCTGCTCATCGTGTCGCTGTTCGGCGGCACCGACCGCTTCAGCGCCTATCGTCGCCAACATCCGATCCGCTTTGCCGCCGCCTGCGGGCTGGCGGTGGCGGTGATCGGCCTGGTGACGCAGGCCACGGCCGTGGGTGGCGGGCATGCGCACACGCGCACGCTGCTGGCGGGCGAATCGCCCGACGCGCCGCTGCTGTGGACGCTGCTGAAGTTCGTCGCCACCTGGCTGTCGGCCTGGTCGGGCGTGCCGGGCGGGCTGTTCACGCCCAGCCTGTCGATCGGCGCCAGCCTGGGGCACGACGTGGCGCAGCTGCTGGCGCCCGAATACACCACGGTGCTGATCGCGCTGGGCATGGCCGGCTTTCTGGGCGCCATGACGCAGACCCCCATCACCGCCATGATCATCGTGATGGAGATGGTGGACGGCTACGCCATGGTGCTGGGGCTGATGGCCTGCGCGCTGCTGGCCAGCCTGGTGTCGCGCATGGTCAGCCGGCCGCTGTACGCAACGATCGCCGACCAACTGGTGGCGCGCCTGGCGCCCGACGCCACCGCTAGAACGCCCGAGCAGCAGATGGCGCAGCCGATGCCTTCGACGCCGGCATCACCTGCCCCCAGCCCAGCAGCAGCCACAGCAGCGCCAACACCGACGTTGCCACCAGCACCGCCTGCGGCCCCCCGGCCTTGACCAGCCAGCCGCCCAGCGCGCCGCCGGCAAACAGGCCCAGCGACTGCAGCGTGTTGTAGACGCCCAGTGCCGCGCCGCGCGCATGCGCTGGCGCCAGGCGCGAGATCAGGCTCGGCTGCGTGGCCTCCAGCAGGTTGAAGGCGATGAAGAAGAACAACAGCAGCGCGCCCAGCGTCCACAGCCCCGGCGCACGCGGCGCCAGCAGCAGCAGCGCCAGTTGCACGGCAAACAGCAGCGCGATGCCGGTGCGCAGCACCCCGCGCAGCGCACCGCGCCGCTCGGCCGCGAACAGCCCGCCCAGCATGAGGAACGAGGCCAGCACCGCCGGCAGGTACACGTGCCAGTGCTGCGCCTTGGGCAGCCCGGCCTGCACCAGCAGCGCGGGCACCACCACCCACATCGCCATCTGCACCGTGTGCAGCACGAACACGCCCAGGTCCAGCCGCCACAGGTGCGGGTGCAGCCACACGTCGGCCAGGCGGCCGCGCGGCACGTCGGCGTGCTTGGCCGGCTCGGCCGGCGTCCACCACAGCACCACGGCGATGCCGGCCAGCGACAGCGCGCAGGTCAGCCAGAACAGCCCGCCCAGGCCGATCACCGCGGCCAGCGGCGGCGCCGCCACCAGCGACAGCGCGAACATCGCCGCGATGCTGATGCCCACCAGCGCCATGCCCTTGGTGCGCACCTCGTCGCGCGTCTGGTCGGCCAGCAGCGCCGTCACCGCTGCCGACACCGCACCCGCGCCCTGGATGGCGCGGCCGATGATGAGCATCTGCACGCTGCCCGCCAGCGCCGCGACGGCGCTGCCCAGGGCGAACACCAGCAGCCCGACCACGATGACCTTCTTGCGCCCCACGCGGTCGGACGCCAGCCCCAGCGGCACCTGCATGACGGCCTGCGTCAGCCCGTAGATGCCCATCGCCAGCCCCACCAGCGCCGGGTCGTCGCCGCCGGGGTAACGCGCCGCCTCCAGCGCGAACACCGGCAGCACCAGGAACAGCCCCAGCATGCGCAGCGCGAAGATGCCCGCCAGCGACAGGCTGGCGCGCCGCTCGTCCGGCGTCATGCGGTGGGAAACGGGGGAGGAGGAGGAAGCAGCGGTCACGCGAATTGAACAACGAAGCCGGGCAGAACGCGGCCCCGCGGGCCGCGCCCGGTATTGTCGATCATCGGCGCGTAGCTGCCGGACAAGGCATCGAATCGGGCTTCAGGCGCCGTCCAGAAAGCGCTGGAAGCTATCCAAAAAAGAGCGATAGAGGACTGCTGGGGTGACACCAGCAGGCACGGGCGTTGCTCACAAGGCAGGCAGCGTGTGCCGCAGAAATACTCCCGATTCAATAGCTTCCTGCGCAGTACTGGTAACGCCTGAAGGCCATTTTCATGCCGAATCTTCGGTACTGCGCAGCAGATCGAGCAGCGCGCGCAAACCCGCCGGCTGCAGGCGCCGGCTGGGGTGGTACAGGTACAGCTGCTCGGCCGGCGGCAGCCAGTCTTGCAGCACCCGCACCAGCCGCCCGGCGGCCACGGCGGGCGCGGCCTGCCCTTCGTAGACGTAGGCCAGCCCCAGGCCGGCCTCGGCCGCCAGCAGCATGGCCGTCTGGTCGTTGGCGGTGAAAGCGCCCGCCACCTGCACCTCGAACCCGCGCCCGTCCGGTGCGACGAACTCCCAGCCATACAGCCGCCCACTGGGAAAGCGCAGCCGGATGCAGGCGTGCGCCATCAGCTCGGCCGGCGTGCGCGGCGTGCCGTGGCGCGCCAGGTAAGCGGGCGCGGCGACGACGGCAAAGCGCTGCGGCGCGCCCACCGGCAGCGCCACCATGTCGCCCTGCAGACTCTCGCCAAAGCGCAGGCCGGCGTCGAAGCCGGCGGCCACGATGTCGACCAGCGCCTCGTCGCAGCTCAGCTCCACCGCCATGCCGGGGTGCGCGGCCAGAAAGCGCGCCAGCCGCGGCATCAGCACCAGGTGGGCGGCGGTGCGCGGGGCGGTCAGGCGCAGGGTGCCCCGCGGGGTGTCGGCGGCCTCGCGCGCCTCGCCCACCGCGCGGCGGATGTCGGCCAGCGCCGGCGCCAGCGTGGCCAGCAGGCGCGCGCCGGCTTCGGTGGGCGCCACGCTGCGGGTGGTGCGGTGCAGCAGGCGCAGGCCCAGGCGCGCTTCCAGCGTGCGCAGGCTGTGGCTGACGGCCGAGGGCGTCACGCCCAAGCGCGTGGCAGCGGCGCGAAAGCTGCCCGCCTCGGCCACGGCGGCAAAGGCTTGCAGCTCGTTCAGCGGGGCGTCCGGCAAGGTCATTGGTGAAAGTGGCTCAGCAATTCGATGAATGGCGGGGCGATTATCAAACGCAGCCGGCCGGCGTAAGCTGAACCCCTCATTGAAGAAAAGGACCCGCCATGACCGCCACCCATCGCCCCCTCGGTTCCACGCTGCCGCCCGTCTTCCCCATCGGGCTGGGCTGCATGGGCATGAGCGAGTTCTACGGCGCCAGCGACGACGCCGAATCGCTGGCCACGCTGGCGCGCGCCGTCGAGCTGGGCGTGATGCTGTTCGACACGGCCGACACCTACGGCCTGGGCGCCAATGAAGAACTGCTGGGCCGCTTCATCGCCGAAGGCGGCGCCGCGCGGCGCGCGCGCATGGTGATCGCCACCAAGTTCGGCATCGTGCGGCAGGCCGGCACGTATGAGCGCCGCATCGACAACTCGCCCGCCTACATCCGCGCCGCGTGCGAGGCATCGCTTCAGCGCCTGGGCGTGGAGCAGATCGACCTTTACTACTGCCACCGGCGCGATGCGGCGGTGCCGATCGAGGAGGTGGTGGGCGCCATGGCCGAGCTGGTGCGCGCGGGCAAGGTGAAGGCCATCGGCCTGTCCGAAGTCAGCGCCGACACGCTGCGCCGCGCCCACGCCGTGCACCCCATCGCCGCGCTGCAGAGCGAGTACTCGCTGTTCACGCGCGAGCCCGAGACCGACGTGCTGCCGGCCTGCCGCGAACTGGGCACCGCCTTCGTCGCCTACAGCCCGCTGGGCCGCGCCATGCTGACCGGCGCGCTCGATACGGCCAAGCTGGAAGCGGGCGACTTCCGCGCCAACAACCCGCGCTTTCAGGGCGAAGCGGCTGCGGCCAACGCAGCGCTGGTCGAGCAACTGGGCGCACTGGCGCGCGAGTGGGGACTGACGCCGGCACAACTCGCACTGGCCTGGATGCTGGCCCGGCAGCCGCACGCCATCCCCATCCCTGGCACGCGCCGGATCGCCCGGCTGGAGGAGAACCTGGCCGCCGCGCGGGTGGCGCTGACGCCGGCGCAGACCGCGCGCATCGAAGCCGTGTTCGCGCCCGGCGCGGCGCAGGGCGGGCGCTATCCCGACGCCGGTTGGGCGGGCGTTGAAACGCGGCGCTGAGCGCGCCCGAACACGCCGCGTTCTTGATGTTTGCTAAGGATCGGAAGCTTCGCAGGAACGCGCGCTGAATCCCGCCCTCCGACGTTCCATGCAGGCGATGTCCGCCTGACGTCAAGGAGATGAGGATGAAAGCCCTGAAATGGACGCTCGCGGCCACCGCCGTGGTCACGCTGATGACGCTGGGCGCGCCGATCCACGCCCAGGCCCAAACCGCCGCCCACGACCACGGCAGCGCGCCGCAGTCGCTGACGCTCAACCAGGGCCAGAAATGGGCCACCGACGCGCCGCTGCGCAAGGGCATGGATGGCATCCGGGGCCTGGTTGCACCGCAGCTGAAGGCCGCGCACGCCGGCAAGCTCAGCGCCGCCCAATACAAGCAACTGGCCGGCAAGATCGAACGCGAAGTCGCCGGCATCGTGGAGAACTGCAAGCTGGAGCCCGCCGCCGACGCCCAGCTGCACGGCCTGATCGCCGAGATCGGCGCCGGCGTCGACGCCTTGAACGGCAAGTCCGCCGACACCCGGCCGGTCGATGGACTGCTGAAGGTGACGCACGCCGTCAACCAATACCCCCACTACTTCGACCACCCGGGCTTTCGTGCCCTCCCGATCGCGCACTGAGCGCTTCATGGCCCGTCTGACCACCACCTGAGGAGACCATCATGACCTTCACCACTTTCCTTCGCACGCTGGCATCGTCGATCACCAGCCTCGTCATCCGCCCCGCCTCGGCGCACTGCGACACGGCTGACGGCCCCGCCGTCGTCGATGGCCGCCGCGCGCTGAGCCAGGGCAACGTCAACATCGCCCTGAAATGGGTCATGCCCGAGGGCGAGGACGAACTGCGTGCCGCCTTCGACCGCGCCCAGCGCGTGCGCGCCGTGGGCGGTGAAGCGGCCGCGCTGGCCGAGCAGTGGTTCCTGGAGAACATGGTGCGCATCCACCGGGCCGGCGAAGGCGCGGGCTACGACGGCATCAAGCCGGCTGGCTCCCATGTCCCGGCCCAGGTGCGTGCCGCCGACGAGGCGCTGGAGAAGGGCAGCATCGAGCCGCTGCGCGGCCTGATCGACGCCGAGCGCTGGCCCGAGCTGGAAAAGCGCTTCGACAAGGCCATCGCGCTGAAGCACTTCGACGACGACGACCTGCCCGCCGCGCGCACCTACATGGACGCCTACGTGTCCTTCTTCAAATACGCCGAAGGGCACGACCACGAGCATGGGCACGGCCACCACGGTCATGGCGGCGACCACCACTGATCGGAAAGGGATCACCGGCATGTTGTGGCTCACCCGCGTGCAATCGCACTCCATGGCCCCGACGCTGCCCGGCGGCGCGCTGGCGCTGACGCGCCGGCTGTGGCGCCGCACCCCGGTGCGCCGCGGTGACGTGGTGGTGGTCGATTCGCGCGAGCTGGGCCGGCACGTGGTCAAGCGCGTCATCGGCCTGCCGGGCGAGACCGTCGCCATCGAGGCAGGACGGGTGTCGATCAACGGCCAGCCGCTGGCCGAACCCTACGCCAGCCGTTCCGTCTTTACCGACACCTTTCACGTCCCCGCTGGCCACTACCTGCTGCTGGGCGACCATCGCGACGCCTCCAGCGACAGCCGCAGCTGGCGCCAGCCCTACATCGCCCGCGCGGCGCTCATCGGGCGCCTCATTGGCCGCGGCTGGTCGTGGCCGCAGCGTGGTTTGCCATTCGCGGTAGAGAGACCAGCATGAACACGCCCGCTTACTACGACACCGTGCCGCCCATCACGATGACCGACCCGCTGGCCGAAACGCTCGGCTCGGCCGAGGGCGGCACGCTCGAATACCGCTACCTCGACGCCGTCAAGTTGACCGGCCACTCCTGCCCCACCGTGGCCGGCGCGTGGCGCTTGACACGCGACGCGCTGGCCCGCCTGTACCCGCAGGGCACGCCACGGCGCGGCGAGATCAGGGTGGAGTTGCGGGAGTCGCTCGATGACGGGGTGGTCGGCGTGATCGCCAGCGTCGTCTCGCTGGTGACGGGCGCCGCCAATGCCGGCGGCTTCAAGGGCTTTGCCGGCCGCCATGGCCGCAAGGACCTGCTGGCCTTTGGCGTGCCGATGCGCGGCGACATCCGCTTCACCAGACTGGACGACGGCCGTTCGGTCGAGTTCACGCGCCAGGGCTTTGCCGTGCCGCGTTCGGCCGAACTGACGCAACTCCTGCGCGCCGCCGTGGCGCCCGAGGCCACCGAAGCTGCCCGGCGCGCCTTCGCCCAGCGCTGGAGCGGCTGGGTAGAGCAGATGACCGACCCGGCCTGCCCGCCGGAGTGGGTCGAGACGGCCGCCTGACGCCCCCGTTCGCGTTCGCGGTACGCTGTCGGGCATGGCCCGGCGCGAAGTCCCCCCTGAAACCCTGCTGGCGCGCCTGCCCTTGTTTAGCGCGCTGGACAAGGCCACGCTGGCGCGGCTGGCGGCTGTCGCCACGCGGCATGAATTCAAGCGCGGCGAACAGGTGTTCCGCCATGGCGAGCCGCTGGGCGGCATGTATGTCGTCGTCTACGGCCAGATTCGCCTGCTGGGCGCCGGGCCACCAGGCGCGCAGCGGCTGACCGGCATCGCGGGGCCCGGCCACAGCATTGCCGAACCGCTCGCGTTTCTCGACCACACCGCCGTGGTGACCGCCGAAGTCGCCAGCGATGCGCTGCTGCTGCAAATCCCCAAGCAGGCGCTGTTCGACGAGCTGGAGCGCAACCCTCTGCTGGCGCGGGGCATCATCGTCGGCCTGTCGCGGCGCGTCGAGAGCCTGGTGCAGGAGCTAGCGCTGCAGGCCCTCAGCAATGGCACCGAGCGCTTCATCGCCTGGCTGCTGCGCCGCTGCGACGACACCGGAGCGCCCTTCGTCGTCACCCTGCCCTCCACCAAGCGCGCCATCGCCTCGCACCTGAACCTGACGCCGGAACATTTCTCGCGCATCCTGCAGGAATTGCAGCAGGCAGAGCTGCTGCAGGTCAGCGGCCGAACCATCACGGTGCCGCACCCGGCGCGGCTGATGGCAGGCTGGCGCGCCTGCAATCTTTTGCCTGAAAACCGATAATGGTCGGTTGCCCTGCGCCAGGGCACCGCTGTCATGACCGATCTTTCCAAGCCCCCGATTTCCGCCGAGCCCGAGGCCGGCACGCCGCTGGCCGCCGCCCTGCGCGCGCAGCGCCTGGCCATCCGCGGCGCCCGCACGCACAACCTGAAGAACATCGACCTCGACATTCCCAAGCACCAGCTGGTGGTGATCACCGGGCTGTCGGGCTCGGGCAAGTCGTCGCTGGCCTTCGACACGCTATACGCCGAAGGCCAGCGCCGCTACGTCGAAAGCCTGAGCGCCTACGCGCGCCAGTTCCTGCAGCTGATGGACAAGCCCGACGTGGACCTGATCGAGGGCCTGTCGCCCGCCATCGCCATCGAGCAGAAGGCGACCAGCCACAACCCGCGCTCCACCGTCGGCACGGTGACCGAGATCCACGACTACCTGCGCCTGCTGTTCGCGCGCGCCGGCACGCCGTACTGCCCCGAGCACGACCTGCCGCTCACCGTGCAGACGGTAAGCCAGATGGTCGACGCGGTGCTGGCGCTGCCCGAGGACACGAAGATCATGATCCTCGCGCCGGTGGCGCGCGAGAAGAAGGGCGAGTTCACCGAGCTGTTCGAGCAGATGCAGGCGCAGGGCTACGTGCGCTTCCGCGTCGGTGGCCAGGTGCTGGCGGTGGAAGACCTGCCCGCGTTGAAGAAGGCCGAGAAGCACGACATCGACGTGGTCATCGACCGCCTCAAGGTGCGCCCCGATATCGCCTCGCGGCTGGCCGACAGCTTCGAGGCCGCGCTGCGGCTGGCCGACGGGCGCGCCATCGCGCTGGAGATGGACAGCGGCCAGGAGCACCTGTTCAACAGCAGGTTCGCCTGCCCGGTGTGCGGTTATTCGATTGCCGAACTGGAGCCGCGCCTGTTCTCCTTCAACGCCCCGGCCGGCGCCTGCCCCAGCTGCGACGGCCTGGGCACCACGGAGGTGTTCGACGCCGAACGCGTGGTGGCCTTCCCTTCGCTCAGCCTGGCCAGCGGCGCCATCAAGGGCTGGGATCGGCGCAACGGCTATTACTTCGCGCTGATCGAATCGCTGGCCAAGCATTACAAGTTCAGCGTCGACACGCCATTCGAGCAACTGCCCGAGGCGGTGCGCCACGCCATCCTGCACGGCTCGGGCGACGAGGAGATCAAGTTCAGCTACACCTTCGAGAGCGGCGCCTCGGCCGGCCGCAAGGTGAACAAGAAGCACCCGTTCGAGGGCATCCTGCCCAACATGGCGCGGCGCTACCGCGAGACCGATTCGCCCATCGTGCGCGAGGAGCTGGCGCGCTACCGCGGTACGCAGCCCTGCACCGCCTGCGGCGGCACGCGTCTGCGCAAGGAGGCGCGCCACGTGTTCGTGGGCGAGGCCGGGCAGCGCCGCGCCATCTACGAGATCAGCCACGTCACGCTGGGCGAAGCCAAAGCGTATTTCGACGCGCTGCAGCTCGCCGGCGCCAAGGCCGAGATCGCCGACAAGGTGGTGCGCGAGATCGGCAACCGCCTCAAGTTCTTGAACGACGTCGGCCTGAACTACCTGAGCCTGGAACGCAGCGCCGAGACGCTGAGCGGCGGCGAGGCGCAGCGCATCCGCCTGGCCAGCCAGATCGGCAGCGGCCTGACGGGCGTGATGTACGTGCTGGACGAGCCCAGCATCGGCCTGCACCAGCGCGACAACGACCGCCTGATCGGCACGCTGCAGCACCTGCGCGACCTGGGCAACAGCGTGCTGGTGGTGGAACACGACGAGGACATGATGCGTGCCGCCGACCACATCATCGACATGGGGCCGGGCGCGGGCGTGCACGGCGGCCGGGTGATGGCGCAGGGCCGCTTCGACGACGTGGCGGCGGCCCGGGATTCGGTGACCGGGCAGTTCCTGCGTGGCGAGCGGCGCATCGAGATACCGAAGCGACGTCGACTAAGCTACAAGGTTGATAGCTTCTCACGCCCGTCAGACGGAGCTTCAGCACCTAAAACGCCTGAAATCGACGGTCGCATCCGCATCGTCGGCGCCAGCGGCCACAGCCTGAAGAACGTGACGGTGGACTTCCCCGTGGGCCTGTTCACCTGCGTGACCGGCGTGTCGGGCTCGGGCAAATCCACGCTGGTCAACGACACGCTGTACGCCGCCGCCGCGCGCGACATCCACCGCGCCCACACCGAGCCGGCGCCGCACCAGGCCATCCTGGGCCTGTCGCAGTTCGACAAGGTGATCGCGGTCGACCAGTCGCCCATCGGCCGCACGCCGCGCAGCAACCCGGCCACCTACACCGGCCTGTTCACGCCGATCCGCGAGCTGATGGCCGAGACCGCCACGGCGCGCGAGCGCGGCTACGGGCCGGGGCGCTTCTCGTTCAACGTGCCGCAGTCCAGCGGCGGTGGCCGCTGCGAAGCCTGCCAGGGCGACGGCGTGGTGAAGGTGGAGATGCACTTCCTGCCCGACGTCTACGTGCCCTGCGACGTGTGCCACGGCCAGCGCTACAACCGCGAGACGCTGGAGGTGCAGTGGAAGGGCCGGCACATCGCGCAGATCCTGGAGATGACGGTGGAAGAGGCCCACGCCTTCTTCAAGGACCAGCCCAGTCTGGCGCGCAAGCTGCAGACGCTGCTCGACGTGGGCCTTTCCTACATCCAGCTCGGCCAGAGCGCCACCACGCTTTCCGGCGGCGAGGCGCAGCGCGTGAAGCTGGCGCTGGAACTGTCCAAGCGCGACACCGGCCGCACGCTCTACATCCTGGACGAGCCCACCACCGGCCTGCACTTCGCCGACATCGAACTGCTGCTGAAGGTGCTGCACCAGCTGCGCGACGCGGGCAACACCATCGTCGTGATCGAGCACAACCTCGACGTCATCAAGACCGCCGACTGGCTGATCGACATGGGGCCGGAAGGCGGCGATGGCGGCGGCACCGTGGTGGCGCAGGGCACGCCCGAGGATGTGGCGGCCCACCCGGCCAGCCACACCGGGCGCTATCTGAAAAGAATGCTGGAAGGCTGACGGGCTTCAGCCGCCGTCGGCCGGATACTGGTATCCGCGCCCGTTGCGCGGTGCTGAGCGCTGCCAGTCACGGTCGTCGAAGCGCCAGTCGCGACGGCCGTCACCCAGCTCGCCGCTGTTGCGCGGCGCGTTGTAGCGCCGGCGCCCATCGCCCAGTTCACCGCTGTTGCGGCCCTGGCCGTAGGAGTAACCGTCGTTGCGCCACCGCCGCGGCCGGTCGTCATCGCGCCAGCGGCGGTCCTGCCAACGGCGCGAGTCGGGCAGGTCGCGGTCGCGCACGTACTGCACCGAGCCATCGGGCATTCGGTAGTAGCGCCCATCGGCTGCGGCGGCCGGCGCCGACAGGCCGAACACGCCCGCACCCAGCAGCGCGGCCAGTGCCGCAGCCACACCGCGGCGGGCGATACGGGAGTTGGAAGGGGTCTGTGTCATGTCGCTCTCCTTCGATGCAGGGCACCGATCCACGGTCGGCGTCCGCTGGCCTGTTCAACGCGTGGCACCCCGCCAAGGTTGAGGGGCCAGCGCCGGATCCCGGTGAAGCGCGGGTAAAGCTCGTCAGCATTTCCAACGCCAACACCCCGGCGAGGCGCCTCGACACAGCGTAAGGCCGCGCCCCGGCACTGATCGTCGGGCCGGGCGCACCGCGGCTGTCGGACAGCGGCTCACGCGCCGCGCACGGCAGGTTTCTGCGCCCGCGGCATAAGCATGTGACGAAACTGTATTTGGCCGCCAGCCCCGACTGGCGAAAATATCAGGCTTTGCTTATTTGCCTTGCTGGTTTGGTTGCATGCGAACCCTGATCTCGTTTTTCATCACCTGGCTGGCCGGCGCGCTGCTGGCGGCCTCGGCCTGGGCCGCGCCGCCGCTGCTGACACCGGCCGAGCTGCAGGCGCTGCGCCTGACGGGCTCGGTGCGCATCGTCGACACGCGCGAAGGCCCAGCGTACGCGCTGCAGCACCTGCCCGGGTCCGTGTCGGCGCCCTACGGCCGCTGGCGCGGCCCGGCCACCAACCCCGGCCAGCTGCCGCCGATGAAGCAGCTGACGGCCTTGGTGCAGGAGCTCGGCCTGACGCCCGAGACGCACGCCGTCATCGTCTACACCGGCGTCGATTCGACCGACTTCGGCTCGGCCGCGCGGGTGTACTGGACGCTCAAGAGCCTGGGCATGCGCGAGCTGTCGATCCTCAACGGCGGGCTGAACGCCTGGAAGGCCGCCGGCCTGCCGGTGACGGCGCAGCCGGCCAGCGTGCCCGCCAGCAGCTGGCAGCCCCGCTTCAGCCACCAGTGGCTGGCCACGCAGGACGACGTGAAAGGCGACCTGCACGGCCAGGGCGCGGTGCTGGTCGATTCGCGGCCGGCGCCGTTCTTTCAGGGCCGCAAGTCGCACGGCGCGGCCAAGGCCGCCGGCACGCTGCCGGGCGCCATCAACCTCGACAGCGACCTGTTCTTCGAGCCCGGCAGCGCCGCGCTGATGGACAAGGCGCAGCTGGCCAGCGAGGCCGCGGCCCTGCACGCGCGGCCCGGCCAGGCCACCGTGGCCTTCTGCAACACCGGCCACTGGGCCGCCACCGACTGGTTCGTGCTGTCCGAGGTGCTGGGCCAGCCCGACGTGAAGCTCTACCCCGGCTCGATGGTCGAGTGGAGCCAGGCCGCCACGCCACTGCCCATGGCCAACGAGCCCGGCCGGCTGGCACAACTGCGCTACCAGCTGCTGGGCTGGTCGCACCGCAACCTGGGAACCAAGGCACCATGAGCACGCTTGTCACTTCACCCGGCGCGACCGTCGCCGCTGGCGCCACGCGCGCGCCCAGCCTGTGGGCGCAGCGCCTGCCCATCGCCATCGTCGTGCTGGCGCTGTTCGGCTGGCTGCTGTGGTCGGTCTCGTCGCGCCAGGCGCTGCTGCTGCTGGTGGGCGTGGGCCTGGGCTGGGGGCTGGCGGCGGCGCGCTTCGGCTTCACCACCGGCTGGCGCATTCTGGTGGAGCAGCGCGACCCATCCGGCGTGTACGGCCAGATCATCCTGCTGGCGCTGCTGGCGGCCGTCAGCATGCCGATGCTGGCGCACTTCCCCGAGACGCACGCCGCGCTGGGGCCGCCCTCCATCAGCCTGGTGGTCGGCGCCTTCGTGTTCGGGCTGTGCATGCAGATCGCCGACGGCTGCGGCTCGGGCACGCTGTACAAGGCGGGCCTGGGCGTGCCGCTGAACATGGGCATCCTGCCGCTGTTCGCGCTGGGCAGCTTTCTGGGCTCGGTGCACCTCAACGGCTGGCTGGCGCTGGGCGCCACCGAGCCGGTGGGGCTGGTGCAATCGTTCGGCGCCACCGGCGCGCTGCTGGCCACGCTGGCGGCGCTGGCCGTGGTGGCCGTGGGGGTGGGGCTGTGGAGCGGCCAGCGCTTCAGCCTCAGGCGCATGCCGCGCCGCTGGGTGTGGGGCGCGGTGGTGCTGGCGCTGTTCGCCGCGCTCAACCTGCTGATCGCCGGCCAGCCCTGGGGCGTGGTGTACGGCTTCGGCCTGTGGGCAGCCAAGGGCGCCACGGCGCTGGGCCTGTTCGACCCGGCGCAGAACGCCTTCTGGAGCGACCCGGGCCACGCCCAGCGCCTTTCGCAGACGCTGCTGCTGGACGTGACCAGCATCACCAACATCGGCATCCTGGCCGGCGCGCTGTGGGTGGCGCCCAGGCGCCCGCAGGACGCCAAGCCGCTGACCGGCCAGCAATGGCTGATCGGCCTGGCGGCGGGCTTCATCATGGGCTACAGCTCGCGCCTGGCGTTTGGCTGCAACGTGGGCGCCATGGTCAGCGGCATCAGCACCGGCAGCCTGCACGGCTGGATCTGGGTGCCGATGGCCTTCCTGGGCACGCTGATCGGCATCCGCGTGCGGCGCCGCTTCGGCTTCTGATCGGAAGGCAGCACACACCATGACCGCCACCAACGTCCGCCGCCTGCTGTTCTGGGGCCTGCTCGTGGGCTTCATCGCCTGGGACTTCGCGCAGTCCGATCCCGTCAACCTGCGGCTGGAGCCGCCCATGATCACCGCCGGCTCGGGCCAGGCCGTGTCGGGCGGGCACTGCGCCATGCCCAAGTGAGCCGGCACACCGCAGAATACTCCTTTGTTGATAGCTGTCAGCGCCCACCCAGCAAGCGCTGAAGGCCAATCTGGCTTGAAACCAGCGGGCGCCTGCACGCAGGGCGGCGTCCGACATCCGCCACGCCGCGCGGCAGGCAAAATGCCGTCAACCCGATCCTGCGCCGGCGGTGTCGGCGCACATCCCTGACGAAGGAGTGACCCGTGAAATACCGTGCCCACCTGAGCGCCGTCCTCGCCGCCGCCCTGCTGGCCGCCGGCTGCGCCAGCACCACCACCGGCAGCGTCGCCTCGGGCGGCTCGGCGCGCTCGCAGCTGCTGCTGGTATCGCCCGAGCAGGTGATGCAGCAGTCGCTGCAGTACTACGATCAGCAGAACACCAAGGCGCGCGCGCAGGGCAAGCTGGTCACCAGCGGCGCCGAGTGGAACCGCGTCAACACCGTCATGCAGCGCCTGGTGCCGCATGTGGCCACCTTCCGCCCCGACGCCGCGCGCTGGCCGTGGCAGCTGGTGCTGATCGACGAGGACACCGTCAACGCCCACGTGATGGCGGGCGGCAAGATCACCTTCTACACCGGCATCATCCGCAAGCTGCGCCTGACCGATGACGAGATCGCCGCCATCATGGGCCACGAGATGGCCCACGCGCTGCGCGAGCACACGCGCGAGAAGATCTCGCAAAGCGCCGCCGGCGACATGGCGATCGCCATCGGCGGCGCGCTGCTGGGCGTGGGCGAAGGCGCGCAGCAGCTGGCCGGCCTGGGCAAGCAGCTGGCGCTGGACATGCCCTTCTCGCGCCACATGGAGAGCGAGGCCGACCTGTACGGCCTGGAGCTGGCCGCCCGCGGCGGCTACGACCCGCGCGCGGCCATCACGCTGTGGCAGAAGATGGCGCAGCAGGGCGGTGGCGGCGGACCGAGCTTCCTGTCCACCCACCCCAACTCGGGCGACCGCATGGCCGCGCTGCAGAACGCCATGCCGCGCGTGCTGCCGCTCTACGAGCAGGCGCGCGCCCGGCGCTGAGGACGCGCCAGCGCGTCAGTTGGCGTGAATGTTCCGGCTCTTGACGATGCCGGACCACTTGGCGTCTTCCTTCTTCATGAACTCGGTGAGTTCGGCGCGCGTGGTCGGCTGCGGCGTCAGGCCGTGACCTTCCAGCGCCTTCTTCACTTCGGCGTCGTTCAGCACCTTGACGATCTCGGTGTTCCAGCGGTCCAGGATCGGTGCCGGCGTCTTGCCCGGCGCCACGAAGGCGTACCAGTTCAGCGCCTCGAAGCCCGGGTAGCCCGATTCGGCCACGGTGGGAATGTTGGGCAGGTAGGCGGGCCGCTTCAGCCCGGTGGTGGCCAGCGGAATCAGCTTGCCGGCCTCGACGTGCGGCATGGCCGTGGGCGGCGCGGCAAAGTAGGAGCTGATGCGCTCGCCCAGCAGATCCTGCAGCGCCGGTGCGCCGCCCTTGTAGGGCACGTGCACCATGTCGACCTTCGCCGCCTGGTTGAACATCTCCCCCGCCAGGTGCGAGGCCGAGCCGGCGCCGGTGGAGGCGAACTCCACCCTGGCACCCGGTTTCTTGGCCAGCGCGACGAACTCGGCCAACGTCTTCGCGCCCACGCCCTTGTGCACCACCAGCACGTTGGGGAAGTTGACGCCACCGGACACCGGCGCCAAGTCCTTGAACGGGTCGTAGCCCACCTTCATCAGGTGCGGCGCGATGGTCAGCGGGCCGATGGAGCCGAACAGCAGCAGCGAGCCATCGGCGGGCCCCTTGGCGGTGAACTGGTGCGCGATGTTGCCGCCGGCGCCGGCCTTGTTGTCGACCACCACGGTCTGGCCGACGTTTTCGCCCAGCTTCTTGGCGATCAGGCGCGCCGCGGCGTCGGCCGCGCCGCCGGCGGCAAAGCCCACCACCAGGGTCACCGGCTTCTTGGGCGGAAAGTCCTGTGCCTGGGCCAGGCCGCCGGCCAGGGCCGCGCAGACCAGCGCGGTGGCACCGCGCATCAGTTGACGCTTGTTCATCGCTTGTCTCCTTGAGTGAGTCGGATCAGTCGGCGCCGAGGCCGATCGGGTTAGGTTGGCGCTTTTCCACCGCATAACGCAGCAGGGCCGCGCTGCGGAAGACACCGTGGGCGAACTTGCCGTAGGGCAGCGTGGCGAACAGCGCCATCACCGCGCCCAGGTGCAGGCACAGCAGCAGGGCCATGGCGTGGCTGCCGCGTGCCCACCACAGCAGCAGGCCGCTGAGACTGACGAGGAACAGCAACGCGATGAAGCCCAGGTCCATCGGCTTCTGCGCCGCATCGCCATGCAGCGGGTGGCGCGCGCGGTTCAGCCGCCACAGGCCGACGGTGCCGATCACCAGGCTGACGCCACCGACCGCGCCCAGCAGCTTGGGCAGCGAAGGCAGGTCGTACGGGGCCGGCCAGCCGAACAGGTAGTGGTAGAGCGTGCCCACGCTGGTGGCGGCAAAGCACAGCAGAAAGCCGTAGAACGTGAAGTGGTGCATGCGCCGGCGGCTCAGCGTGTATTCGTCGTCTGTGTTGTGGCAGCCGTCGCCGTGGCCGCCGTCGAGATACTTCAGGCGCAGCACGTCGTGCGTGGCCTCGGCCGCCGCGGCGCCGCTGGCCGCCGCGCCGCTGGTGGCGGGCTTCACCTGGCGCAGGAAGCCGCGCACCCCCATGCCCAGCGCCAGCACCGCGAACCCGAACACCGGCGCGAACAGGCCGACGAGCAGGTTGTGCGGAAAGATGGCGTAGAAGTCGCCACCCAGCCCCGCGCCCCAGATCGGCCCCCGGGTCATCACCGCCAGCACCAGGAACAGCGCCAGGCCCAGCGCCAGCGCCACCGACAGCATCAGCCCGTTGGTCTTGTACAGGCGGCCCAGCGCCGGTGGCCAGGCGTAGTCGGCATAGGTCTGGCCGCGCACCGTGGCCATGGCCTGCGGCACGTTGACCATGAACTCGTGCGGCGGCGCGTACTGGCAGGCGTGCAGGCAGGCACCGCAGTTGTGGCACAGGTTGGCCAGGTAGTGCACGTCGGCCTTGGCGAACTCCAGCCGGCGCGTCATGGCCGGAAACACGGCGCAGAAGCCTTCGCAGTAGCGGCAGGCGTTGCAGATGGTGAGCTGGCGCGCGACCTCGGTCTCGGCGGCCGTCATCGGCACCACCTCGCCGTTGGCCAGGGCGCGCGCGTTGCGTGCGAGGGCTTCAAGCGAGGCCATGCAATGCTCCTTGATTCATGGCTGCCCGCGCCGCATTGGCGCCGGCGATGCGGCCAAACGCCGTGCCGATAGACATGCCGACACCGGCCGTGTAGCCCTTGCCCAGCACATTGCCGGCCATCATCTCGCCGGCCACGAACAGGTTGGCGCTGGGCTGGTCGCCAAAGCGCACGGCGGCCGTGTCGTCGGTGTGCAGGCCGAGGTAGGTGAAGGTCACGCCCGGGCGCACGGCGTAGGCGTAGAACGGCGCGGTGTCGATGGGGCGCGCCCAGTGGGTCTTGGCGGGCGTCAGCCCTTGCGTGTGGCAATCATCGAGTGCGGTGTGGTCGAACGTGCCGGGCACGCAGGCGGCGTTGTAGGCGTTCAGCGTGCGCATGAAGGTGGCCTCATCCAGCCCCAGCTTGCGCGCCAGCGCGGGCAGGCTGTCGGCCACCACGCCGGGGAACACCGGCGGCATGAAGCGGCCGATGGCCTTGGCGTCGATGATCGACCAGGCGATCTGCCCCGGCTGCTGCGCCACCAGGCGGCCCCAGATGGCGTAGCGCTTGGGCCAGAAGTCCTCGCCCTCGTCGTAGAAGCGCTCGGCCTCGCGATTCACCACCACGCCCAGGCTGACGCAGTCGATGCGCGTGCAGATGCCGCCGTCGTACAGCGGCGCGCGCGCGTCGATGGCCACCATGTGCGCCTGCGTCGGGTCGCCGATGCGGTCGGCGCCGTGGTCATCCAGCAGGTGCTTGAGCAGCACACCCTGGTTGAAGCGCGTGCCGCGGATCAGGAAGTTGTCGGCCGGCCATTCGCCGCGCTCGTTGCGACCCCAGGCTTCGCGCAGCCAGTCGCGGTTGGACTCGAAGCCGCCGGCGGCCAGCACGCAGGTCCTGGCTTCGATGCGCTCGCCCTTCACGTATGCGGCGACGAAGCGGCCGTTCTCGATCTCGATGCGGTCGACCGGCGCCTCGTAGCGAATCTGCACGCCCAGCTTCTCGGCGCTGCGGTAGTAGGCATTGACCAGCGCCTTGCCGCCGCCCATGAAGAAGGCGTTGGTGCGCGCCACGTGCAGCGCGCCCGACAGCGGCGGCTGGAAGTGCACGCCGTGCGCGCGCATCCAATCGCGGCAGGTGGCGGAATGGCGGATCACCAGGCGCGCCAGGTGCTCGTTGGTCTGGCCGCCGGTCACCTTCAGCAGGTCCTGCCAGTACTCGTCTTCGGGGTAGGCGTCGACCAGCACGTCCTGCGGCGCGTCGTGCATGCAGCGCAGGTTGCGCGTGTGGCCTGAGTTGCCGCCACGCCATGCGCGCGGCGCCGCCTCCAGCAGCAACACGCTGGCGCCGGCCTCGCGCGCCATCAGCGCGGCGCACAGCGCGGCGTTGCCGCCGCCGATGACAAGCACATCGACCAAGAGTGTCTCCTCAGGTTTGCAGGGGCGAACTGTAGGCACCGCTGCGCGCACGCACAAGACGGCGCGCGGCAACGGGTCTTCAGTTCTTGTGAAGGGTGGCACCGGCCCAGCGCCCGGCGCGCACCAGCGCCCGCGCCACGTCGGCCAGCACCACGCGCGCGGCCAGCGCGGCGGGCGACAGCTCGTCGTCCGACAGGCTGGCCAGCAGGTTGCGGCGCCCCGTCAGCGCATCGGCCAGCAGCACGCTGCGCACCGCGCCCTCGGGCAGCCGCGCCGTGGCGGCGCCGGGCTGGATGGTGGCGCCCAGCCCCGCGCGCACCGCGTCCATCAGCAGCGACAGGCCATCCACCTCGGCCTGCACGCGCGGCGTGATGCGCTGGCGCGCGAAGGCGGCGTCGGTCAGCGCGCGCAGGCCGTGGCTGGGCGACGGCAGGATGAGCGGCAGCGCGCGCAGGTCCTTCAGCCGCACGCGCGGTCCGGCGGGCATGCCGGGCAGATCGGGCGCGCCGATGACGAACAGTTTCTCTTCCAGCAACGGCGTCACGCTCCAGCGCCGCGCGGCGTCGTCGCGGAACAGGATCGCCAAGTCGAGCTGGCGCGCGTTCAGCATCGTCGTGAGGTGCCCCGACAGCGCCTCGACCAGGTGCACGCGCACCGCCGGGTAGCGCTCGGCCATGGCCTGCATCAGCGGCACGCCCAGCACCGAGGCGGTGGTCGACGCCAGGCCGATGCTGACGTGGCCCGACAGGCGCGCCGTCTGCGCCGCATGCACCGCGTCGTCGGCGTGGCGCAGCGTCAGCTGGGCCTGCTGCAGAAACGCCAGGCCCGCATCCGTGGGCACCACGCCGGTGGCCTGGCGCTGCAGCAGGCGCGTGGCCAGCTCGCCCTCCAGCCGGCTGATCTGCTGGCTCAGCGCCGAGGTGGCCAGCCCCAGGTCGAGCGCGGCCTTGCCCATGCTGCCGGCTTCGCAGACCTTGACGAAGTAACGCAGTTGGCGCAGTTCCATGGCTGTTACTTGCGAAAATGGCCTGTAACGCTTATTTGGCGGGCGCCGGAAGCTATCAAATCAAAAGCATCACGCCGGGCGGGCGGCGTTCAGCGCGTCGCGCGTGGCCAGCGCCGCGGCGCGCGCGGCATCGGCGAAGTCGCTGCCTTTGCCGGCGTACAGGATGGCGCGCGAGCTGTTGACGACGATGGGGCCGTCGGGGCGCCAGCCGGCCTGCACCGTGGCCGCCGCATCGCCGCCCTGCGCGCCCACGCCGGGGATCAGCAGCGGCAGCGTCGGCGCCAGCGCGCGCACGCGCTCGATCTCCTGCGGGTAGGTCGCGCCCACCACCAGGCCCAGCTGGCCATTCAGGTTCCATGGCCCCTGCGCCAGCCTGGCCACGTGCTCGTACAGCAAGGGCTGGCCTTCGACCGACGCGAGGCGCTGGTTCTGCAGATCGTCGCCGCCCGGGTTCGACGTGCGGCACAGCAGAAAGGCGCCCTTGCCCTGGTATTTCAGGTACGGCTCGACCGAATCGAAGCCCATGAAGGGCGACAGCGTCACCGCGTCGGCGCCGAAGCGCTCGAAGGCCTCCTTGGCGTACTGCTCGGCCGTGCTGCCGATGTCGCCGCGCTTGGCATCCAGGATGACGGGCACCTTCGGCGCGATCTCGCGCATGCGGGCGATCAGGCGCTCCAGCTGCGGCTCGGCGCGGTGCGCGGCGAAGTAGGCGATCTGCGGCTTGAAGGCGATCGCCAGATCGGCCGTGGCCTCGACGATCTTCAAGCAGAAGTCATGGATGCCCTCGGCATCGCGCGTGATGCCGGTGGGAAAGCGGCTGGGCTCCGGGTCCAGCCCCACGCACAGCATCGACTGGTTCAGGGTTTCGGCTTCGCGCAGCTGGTCGAGGAAGGTCATGGGGCGGATTCTAGAATCCATGGCTTCGCGCTCCCGTGCGCGGCCACTCTGTTCAGCCATCATGCAAAAGCCCGCCGCTCGTCCCCGCAGCCCCCACTTTTCCTCCGGCCCCTGCGCCAAGCGGCCGGGATACGACGTGTCGCAACTCGATCTGCGCGCGCTCGGCCGCTCGCACCGCTCGGCGCTGGGCAAGGAGCTGCTGGGCAAAGCGTGCAGCGAAACCGCGCGCATCCTCGGCCTGCCGGCGGACTACCGCGTGGGCATCGTGCCGGCGTCGGACACCGGCGCGGTGGAGATGGCGCTGTGGAGCCTGCTGGGCGCGCGCGGCGTCGACGTGCTGGCGTGGGAAACCTTCGGCCTGACCTGGGTGAACGACATCGTCAACCAGCTCAGGCTGCCCGACGTACGCGTGTTCAAGGCGCCGTATGGCGAGCTGCCCGATCTGTCGCAAGTGGATGCGGCGCGCGACATCGTGTTCACCTGGAACGGCACCACCAGCGGCGTGCGCGTGCCGCATGCCGACTGGATCGCCGACGACCGCCAGGGCCTGACCATCTGCGACGCCACCAGCGCCGCCTTCAGCATGGACTTGCCCTGGCACAAGCTGGACGTGGCCACCTTCAGCTGGCAGAAGGCGCTGGGCGGCGAAGGCGCGCACGGCATGCTGGTGCTGAGCCCGCGCGCGGTGCAACGGCTCGAAAGCTACGCCCCGCCCTGGCCGCTGCCCAAGATCTTCCGCATGACTTCGGCCGGCAAGCTGATGGAGGGCATCTTCGTCGGCGACACGATCAACACGCCCAGCATGCTGTGCGTGGCCGACTACCTGGACGCGCTGGCCTGGGCCGACGCCCAGGGCGGCGTGCCGGGGCTGAAGGCGCGCAGCGAGGCGAGCCTGAAGGTGATCGAGGACTTCGTCGCCGCGCACCCGTGGCTGCATTTCCTCGCGCGGCGCGAGGACACGCGCTCGTGCACCAGCGTGTGCCTGACGCTCGACCTGCCGCCCGAGCAGGTCAAGCGCATCGCGCAGCTGCTGGAGACCGAAGGCGTGGCCTACGACATCGGCGCCTACAAGGACGCGCCGCCCGGCCTGCGCATCTGGTGCGGTGCCACGGTGGAGCCGGATGACGTGCGCGCGCTGATGCCCTGGATCGAGTGGGCGCATGCGCAGGTGCAGACGGCCTGATTTTTAACCAAAACAGCCTGAAACCATTGCCACAAAAGCGCCGGCAGCTTCTTGTTTGGTAGCAAGCCTAGGGCGCCGTGCAGTCCGCAGGCGCCCTGGCCCGCTCACAGCGCGCGGCACTGGTCCGTCTTCAGCGCCGCCGTGTTGCCGCCGCCGGTGGGCGCGGGCTGGTTGGCCTGGCATTCCAGGTTGCCGTCGACGCGGTTGCCGTTGACGCTGACGCCGCCCAGGTTCTGCTTGATCTGCACGTTCTGGCCGACCTGGTTGCGCTCCACGCTCAGCGCGCCGCGGTTGTCGGTCAGCTGGATGTCGCCGTCGATGCGCGCGCCGGTCAGCGAGGCCGACTGGCCCTGCTCGATCTGCACCGAGCCGCCGATCCAGCTGCTGCCGACCAGCGTGACGTGCGCCGCGCCCTGCGCCTGGATGTTGCCGTTCATGCGCACGTCCTGCGCGTCCAGCAGCGCGCCCTGGTTGACCTTGGCCGTGCCGATGAGCTGCGTGCCGCGCAGCGCGCACTGAAAGCCCGCGGGCACTTCCAGGTTGTCGATGCGCACCGCCAGCAGCGTGGCGTTGCGGCACTGGTAGGTACCGCCGGTGGGCGCCGGGTCGACCGGCAGCTGGGTGGTGGGCGGCGGGGTGGTGGTGCCGCCGGTGCCGCCAGTGGGCGGCGGCGTGGTCGTGCCGCCGGTGCCGCCGGTGTCTCCGGTGCCGGCCCCCGGCGGGGTGGCGGGCGCGCTGGGGTTGTCATCGTCACCGCCGCCGCAGGCCACCAGCAGGGCGCAGCTCAATGCAATCAGTCCGTGTTCGATCCTCATGGCGATCTCCTTGTAATGCGTGAAGGAAGCGCGGAGCCATCCATCACCTCCGCATTCCGACAACGGGCCGGCAAACGGCTTATTCCGTCATCGGGCACGAGGATGTAACAAGGAGTTTGGCCGGTGCGGACCGCATCGCACGGGCGCTGTTTTTTCAAGCCAGATCGACCTTCAGCGCCCATCCACAGGGCGCCGACAGCTATCATATCAGTAGCAAACTAGCACTTGCCTTCGAACCGCGGTTGCCCCCAGCCGAAGATCGGGTCGTGCCCTGGCGCCCCCAGGTCCAGCACGGGGCCGGCGCGGCCCTGCAGCAGTTCGTCGCGGCCGATGCTGCGCTGCGCCAGCGACTGCGACACGAAGGCCACCATGAACGGCACGGCGTACGAGGTGCCGCTGCGCCGCCGGCCCTGGCCGTCCAGCCCGGCCGTCCACACCTCCACGCCGGGCAGCGCGAAGTCGATGTGGGCGCCACGCTGGGCACGGCGGTAGACCTGGCGCTTGGCGTCGATGGCGGTGACGCCCAGCACGCGCTCGAACGCCGCCGGATAGGCCGGCGCCGCGTTCGGCCCGCCGTTGCCGGCGGCCGCGGCCAGCCAGTCCAGGCTTTTGACCAGCGCGCTGGCGTCGGCGATGGGCTCGCCCTGGGCCGGCTGGTGAAACGGCGCCGCCGTGAACAGCCGCGCGCGCGGCAGCAGGCCGGCAAAGGCGTCGTCGGCCCGGCCCACCAGCAGCGCGGCCACGGCGGTGCCGTGGTCGGCCGGCGCGGCGGTGCGGTCGGCGTCGTGAAAGCCTTCGGCGCGCAATTCGGCCCCGGCCAGCGCCGGGTGGCTGGCCTGCACCGGCGTGTCGACCATGCCCACCACCTGGCCGCGCCCGCACTGGCGCGCATCGGCCGGCCAGTCGATCAGCCCCGCCAGGCGGCCGGGCATGGTGCAGGCCGGGCCCTCGCAGCGGTCGGCCGCCGGGGTGGCGGCCTTGGCCTGCTGCAGGGTGTAGCGGTGGTGGCGCTCGAACACGCCGGGATCGGTGGTCACCAGCTGGGCCAGCGCGTTCTGCACGCTCAGCCGCGCCGGCAGGCGCAGGCGCACCACGCGCAGCCCCAGCGCGCCGGCGGCCACGGTTTCCACCTCGGTGGCGCCGAGGGCGGTGGCGCGGCCCAGCGCGGCGGGGGTGGGGTTCAGCGCCAGCAGCTCGTTGGGCACCACGTCGGCGGGCGGCGGGGGCGGCTTGGGGGCACGCTGGGTGCGGCGCGGCGGCGGGCGCGTGGGCCGGGCCGCGGGGCGGCTGGGCTCGCGCCACGGGAAGGTGAAGCCGCCCTCGCCATCGGCACCGCCGCCGCCATCACCGCCATCGCCATCGTCGGCCCAGGCGGCGGCGCCGTGCCGCCACTGCCCATCCCAGCCGCGCCATTCCAGCATCGGCAGCGCCAGCATCAGGGCCAGCGCCAGAGACAGGCGCAAGAGGCTTCGGACGAAAGTGAGGACTCGCGTTGGCATGAATCGGAGGGTGCTGAATCGGCGTCAAGGGGGCACGCCGGGGCTTGCGTTAGCATGCCCACGCCGCACGATAACGCAAGGCGCGGGGGTTCATTCCCTTCGCGCCACCGGATCGGCGGAATAAACCCAGCCCCACCACGTTGTCTCCCCAAGCACGAGAGCGCATGTCGCCCGCCACCGATCCGCGTGCCGAACTGGTCAGTCTGCTGCCCCGGCAGCGGCGCTTTGCGCACGGCCTGACCGGCGACGGCCACGCGGCCGACGACTTGGTGCAGGCGGCGCGCCTGAAGGCCATCGAGCGCTGGCACCAGTGGCAGCCGGGCACCAGCCTGGCCAGCTGGGTGTTCCGCATCATCCAGACCACCTGGCTGGACGAGCACCGCACCCGCCAGCGCCGGCAGACCGATACCGACACCGAGGCGCTGGCCGACGTGGTGGGCGAGGACGGCCGGCAGGTGCTGGAGGCCCGCAGCGATGCGCGCGCCGTGCGACGGTTGATTGCGACCCTGCCCGAGGAGCAGAAAGTGGTGCTGATGATGGTGACGGTGGACGGCCTGTCGTACAAGGACGCGGCGGCGGCCCTGGGCGTGCCTGTGGGCACCGTGATGAGCCGGCTGGCGCGCGCCCGCGGCAAGCTGGCCGACGGGCTGGGCCGCAGCGCCGGAGACGCGCCATGAACCCCGCGCTGATCGACGACGACACCCTGCTGGCCTACCTGGACGCGCAGTTCGATGACGAGGCGCGCTACGTCGCCGTCGAGGACGCGCTGGCCGCCCAGCCCGCCCTGCGCGCGCGCCTGCAGGCGCTGGTGGACAGCGGCGAGCAGGCGCGCCGCGCCTTCGACGCCGTGCTGGAGGCGCCGGTGCCGCCGGCGCTGATCGCCGCCGTCCTGAACGCGCCGCTGCCCACCGCGCTGCAGGCCACCCTCGCGCCGGCACCCGAACCCGCGCCGACCGGTGCGCGCCGCCCGCCACCCGTCGCGCCCAGCCTGGGTGAACGCCTGAGCGGCTGGCTGGGCCTGAACGGTGGCCTGAACTGGGGCGCCGCGGCCTTCGCCTCGGTCGCGTTGCTGGCTGTGGGCGGCTTTCTGGGCCACGCCTGGCAAGGCCCTGGCACCGCCGGCCCTGTGCTGGCCGAGGCCGGCCAGATCGTGCGCGAGCCCGCGCTGGCGCTGGCGCTGGAGGCCGCGCCCAGCGGCCGCCACCTGGCCACGGGCGATGGGCAAGTGGAACTGGTGGCCAGCTTTGCCCGCGCCGACGGCCAGGTGTGCCGCGAATTTGCCGCCACGCGCCCGGCCCCGGTGGCGCGCGACGAGGTGGGCGTGGCCTGCCGCGAGGCCGACGGCCAGTGGCGCCTGGCCTTTCTGCGGCACGCGCCGCACGCGGCCACGCCCGGTGGCGGCTACCAGACCGCCGGCACGGCGCTGCACGAAGCGGTGGATGCCTTCATCGCCCGCGAGCTGCCCGCCGGCGCGCTGAGCGCCGAGCAGGAGCAGGCGCGGCTGCTGCGGGGCTGGTGAGCCGGGCGCGCCCCACAGGGCGCCGCGCACGCTGGACGTGTGGACAGCGTGCGGCTGCGCAAGCGGCCAGCGTCACATACTCCCCATATAGACAGACCGCAGCGCCCACCAAACAAGCGCAACAAGCATATACCCCCACGATTCCACTTTGAGATCGGAGCGACCTTGCTTCCGTCATTCCGGCGAAAGCCGGAATCCAGACGACGCGCGTGGTGAGGGCATGGATCCCGGCTTTCGCCGGGATGACGATGGTCAACGCTTTGAAGCAGCAACGGCATTACCCGCCTCACCGCCCCACGAAGCCGGGCCGCGGATCGGCGCGTGGCGCGTCTCGGCCTCAGCCCAGCAGGCGCTGCAGCGCCTCGCGGTACTTGGCCGCCGTGCCGTCGATCACGGCCTGCGGCAGCGCCGGCGCCGGGGGCGACTTGGCCCAGGGCTGGCCGTCGACCTGCGCCGTCTCCAGCCAGTCGCGCAGGAACTGCTTGTCGAAGCTGGGCGGGTTGCTGCCCTCCTGGTAGCTGTCGGCCGGCCAGTAGCGCGACGAGTCGGGCGTCAGCACCTCGTCCATCAGCACCAGTTGGCCGGCGTCGTCCAGCCCGAACTCGAACTTGGTGTCGGCAATGATGATGCCCTTGGCCAGCGCGATGGCGGCGGCGCGCTCGTACAGGCGGATGCTCACGTCGCGGATCTTTGCCGCCAGCTCGGGGCCGATCATCTGCTCGGTGCGCTCGAAGGTGATGTTCTCGTCGTGCTCGCCCACCGCGGCCTTGGCGGCGGGCGTGTAGATGGGTGCGGGCAGCTTGCTGGCGTTCTGCAGCCCTTCGGGCAACGGCACGCCGCACACGCTGCGGCTGTCCTGGTACTCCTTCCAGCCGCTGCCGGCGAGATACCCGCGCACCACGGCCTCGACCGGGATGGGCTGCAGGCGCTTCACCAGCATGCTGCGCCCTTGCACCTGCGCCACCTCACCCGGCACCACCACGCTTTCGGGCGCGTCGCCGGTCAGGTGGTTGGGCACGATGTCCTTCAACTGCTCGAACCACCACAGCGCCATCTGCGTCAGCAGCGCGCCCTTGCCCGGAATCGGCTCGCCCATGATGACGTCGAAGGCGCTGATGCGGTCGCTGGCGACCATCAGGATGCGGTCGTCGCCCACGGCGTAGTTGTCGCGCACCTTGCCGCGCGCGAGCAGGGGCAGGCTGGTGAGTTGGCTGGTGTGCAGGGCGGGGGTGTTCATGGGACGTGCGGATTGGTGGCGAGGAAATCCGGCATTGTCGCGCGGGACAGCTTCTCAGATCTGCGGCGCGGCACACTGGGCCTTCAGGGCTTCGCGGTCGGGTGCGTGCGTCAGCGCCGCCAGGGCTTGCTCGCAGGCGGTTTCGGCCTGGCGCCGCGCGGCGCGGGCCACGGCACCGCTGCGCGACCCCATGGCCAGCATGCCGAGCAGCTTCTGCATGCGGATGCCGACCTCGATCAGTCCGGCGCCATCGCGCGACAGCGGCTCGAAGGCGTCGTACACCAGGGCCGCCTCGTCCAGGGGAACCAGGGTGACGCGGTCGTGCTGCGGCGCTTCGGCGGCGGATGACGTGGCCGCCGCATCGTCGTCGTCGGCGCGCTGCGCGTCGATCAGCACGCGCACCAGGCGGTTCATCACGTCGATGGCGGTGCCGGGGTCGTTCACGGCGGCGGACAGCGCGCGCTGGCCAATCTCGCCCAGCACGATGAGGCCGAAGCGCGGGTCCTGGTCGAAGCTGCGCGCGTCGCCCACCGTCAGCGCGTCGCGCACGCGCTCGGCCAGCGCCTCGCCGGACAGGCGTTCGCTGTCCTCGGGCGGGCGCTCCGCGGCGGGCGTGCCGATGCGCGCGATCACCGCGCCGGGCCACACCATGGCGCCGGGCCGAACGCGCACATGCAGGCTGCAACCCGCCTGGCGCGCACAGGCCTGCAGTTCCGGCATGTCGATGTGCTGCAGGTAGCCGGTGCGGGTGGCGTAGACGGGCGGGCCCAGCGCCTCGCCCTGGTGCTCGGGCGCGCCGGGGGCGGCGCCCAGGAACGGGCGGCGCCAGTAGTCGGCCAGGGTGTCGAAAGCCACGTCCTCCACCTTGCGCAAGGTGTTGGTCATGGAGCCCAGCGACGACAAGGTGCGCACCCAGCGCACCAGCGTGACCAGCAGCCAGGCCAGCACGGCCAGCGTGCCCAGGAACAGGATGAAGCGGCCATTGGTGCCGTAGTAGCCGATGCCGAGCGCGATCTTGGCCACCACCGCGTAGATGAAGGCCGACAGGAAGGCGGCGATGGCGGTGCGCGTGCCATCGTCGGCCATCAGCAGGGGGGTGGCCCGCGGCGTCGCGCTGCCGGCGGCGGCACCGAAGGCGCCGACCATGATCGACAGCGAGAAGGTGGTGACCGCCAGCATGCTGGAGGCGATCACCGTCAGCAGGTCGTCGAGGGTTTCGCGCTCGATGTCGGGGAAGGTGCCTTCGGCCACGAAGTAGGCACCCCACGACGCCGCCAGTGCCAGCAGCACCGCGGCGATGCTGGATACCACCTGCGTCGCCCACAAGCGGTTGTGGCGCGCGAACAGGTTGCGCCACCAGCGCTTGAGGCGGCTCAGCATCGACCGCCCGCTGCGGCCATCAGGTCACCACTTGCGCCAGCTCGCCCCTGGCATACTTCTCGGCCATCACCGACAGCGGCATGCCCTTGATCTTGCCGCCCTGGCCTTCGCAGCCGAACTCCAGGTAGCGCTGCTTGCAGATGGCCTTGGCGGCCTCGCGCGCGGGCTTCATCCACTCGCGCATGTCGAACTTGTCGGGGTTCTCGGCCTGGAACTTGCGCACCGCGCCAGTCATGCCCAGGCGGATGTCGGTGTCGATGTTGATCTTGCGCACGCCGTGCTTGATGGCTTCCTGGATTTCCTTCACCGGCACGCCATACGTCTCTTTCATCTTGCCGCCGTACTGGTTGATCAGCGCCAGCAGCTCCTGCGGCACGCTGCTGGAGCCGTGCATGACGAGGTGCGTGTTGGGGATGCGGGCGTGGATTTCCTTCACGCGGCTGATGGCCAGCACGTCGCCCGTGGGCGGGCGGGTGAACTTGTAGGCGCCGTGGCTGGTGCCGATGGCAATCGCCAGCGCGTCGAGCTGCGTGGCCTTGACGAACTGCGCGGCTTCCTCGGGGTCGGTCAGCAGCTGGTCGTGCGTCAGCTTGCCGGCGGCGCCCACGCCGTCTTCCTCGCCCGCCTCACCGGTTTCCAGGCTGCCCAGACAGCCCAGCTCGCCCTCCACGGTGGCGCCGATCCTGTGCGCCATGTCGACCACTTCCTTGGTCACGCGCACGTTGTAGTCGAAGTCGGCGGGGGTCTTGCCGTCTTCCTTCAGGCTGCCGTCCATCATCACCGAGCCAAAGCCCAGATCCAGCGCGCCCTTGCAGATGGCCGGGCTGGTGCCGTGGTCCTGGTGCATCACCATGGGGATGTGCGGATAGGCCTCGGAGGCGGCCTGGATCAGGTACTTGATGAAGTGCTCGCCCGCGTACTTGCGCGCGCCGGCGCTGGCCTGCAGGATGACCGGGGCGCCCACCTCGTCGGCGGCGGCCATCACGGCCTGCACCTGCTCCAGGTTGTTGACGTTGAAGGCGGGGATGCCGTAGTTGTTGGCCGCTGCGTGGTCGAGCAGCTCGCGCATGGAAACGAGTGGCATGGTGCAAATCCTCCGGGAGTCAAAGAGAAGCGGCGCGGCGGGCGGCAAGCGCCCGTTGATCCGGCAAGTTTACCCGGCCACCCCCTGGCCACCGGCCCTGGCTTAAGCCACCGTTCAGGCCGGCGCCTTACCGTGTCGCTCCCGCGTGGCCCATCCGGCGCGCGGCCCGCCCATGCCGAAGCCCCCCACGCTCACCTTCACCCGTTTCCTGGCCTGCACGGCCACCGCCCTGGCGCTGGCGCTGGCCTGGGACGCCAGCGCGCTCGACCTGCCGCTGGCGCGCTGGTTCGGCACCGCGCAGGGCTTTGCGCTGACGCACGACTGGTGGCTGCAGAACGTGCTGCACACCGGCGCGCGCCAGGCCGCCTGGGCGCTGCTGCTGGCGCTGGTGGTGATGGTCTGGCGCCCGCTGGGGCCGCTGCGCGCGCTGCCGAAGGCCGACCGCGCCGGTCTGGTGTTCGGCATCCTGCTGGCGGCGCTGGTGGTGCAGGTGCTCAAGCGCAGCAGCCTGACCAGTTGCCCGTGGGATCTGCAGGACTTCGGCGGCACGGCGCGCTACGTGTCGCACTGGCGCTGGGGCGTGGCCGACGGCGGCGGCGGGCACTGCTTTCCGGCCGGGCACGCGTCGACGGCGTTCGCGTTCCTGGCCGCCTTCTTCTGGCTGCGCCCCTGGGCGCCGCGGGCCGCCCGCTGGTGGCTGGGGCTGACGCTGCTGGCGGGCCTGGGCTTCGGCGCGGTGCAGATGGCGCGCGGCGCGCATTACCTGAGCCACGTGCTGTGGGCCGGCTGGTTCTGCTGGCTGGCGGGCGGCCTGTTCTGGTTCGCGGTGCAGGCGTGGCGCGCGCGGCGGGCCGACGCCACGGTGACAAGCGCACAGGTGCGGGCATGAACGGCCTCGATCAAACCGTCTTCCTGTGGCTCAACCTGGGCGCAACGGCGCCGCCCAAGCTGGTGGAAGTGGCCCGGCTGGCCAGCCTGCAACTGCCGCACTGGATGATCGCCGCCACGCTGGCCGTGGCCCTGGCCGGGCGCCCGGCGTGGCGGCCGCAGGCCTGGCGCGTGCTGCTGAGCATGGCGCTGGCGGCGGTGGCGGCGGCGTTGCTCAAGCATGGCTTTCAGCATGCGCGGCCCTTCGCGCTGGGGCTGGGCACGCAGTGCCTGCCGCATGGCAAGTCGGCGGGCTTTCCCAGTTCGCACGCCACCGCGGCGATGGCCTTTGCAGTGTCGGCGGCGCTGGCGCCGGTGCGCTGGCCGGCGCGCCTGCTGGTGGGCGCCGCGGCACTGGCGCTGAGCTGGAGCCGCATCGCCCTGGGCCTGCACTTTCCGTCCGACGTGCTGGCGGCCTGGGCGCTGGGCGCGCTGTGCGCGCTGGCGGTGCAACGGCTGCCAGCACCGAACAGGTGGCGCCCGCTGCTCCTGCATTTCGGGCGGCGGGGCTGATCCAGCCGTGGCGGGGCGCTAGCGCGCGGGTCCGGTCTGCAGCTGCTGCAGGGTGCTGCGCAACGGCCCTTCGCCGACCGCGATGGCGCCGACGAAGGGGCGGTCGATCACGTAGACGGCGTGCACCTGCACGGCAATCAGCAACGCCAGCAAGGTGCCGATCCAGCGCGCGGCGCGCGGCTGGCGGGCATGAATCAGCGCCGAGAACGCCAGCACGATGACGGCGCTCATGAGCAGCGCGTACCAGATCACGCCGGGAATGTGATCGGCAGCCACCCGCAGGCGCGCCTGGCGGGCCTCGGCCAGCGCCTGCACGCCCTGGCGCAGCGCGGCGCGCAACTCGGGCGATTCGGCCGCGAAGCGGGTCAGCGATTCGGTGCGCAGGCGGTCGAGCTGCTGGCTGGTACCGTCATCGCCGCCCTGCGCCATGCGCGGCCATTCGTGCGCCAGCACGCGCTGGGCATAGTCGGCCAGCTGTGCGTTCCAGCCGGCGGCAGCGGCGGGCGCGGCGGTGCTGCCCAGCACGCCCAGGGCGTGCAGCGCGGCGGCTTCGGCGTGCACGGCGCGCTCGGCGTCGTCGATGTCGCGCACCTCGGTGTTGGCCAGCAAGGCCATCCAGACCAGGAAGCCCGCCGTCATCGCGGCGCCGACCGGCGGCACCAGGCCGCCCACCACGGTCTCGCGCGCCGGCTGGCGCCGCACCCAGCGGCCAACCACGAACACCAGTCCCAGCGCCACGGCCAGAAACAGCGCATACACCAGCAGGGCGGACGCCCACAAAGGCCAGTGCAGCAGAAAGCTCATGACCGCGCGACCGCGCCGTCAGCTGACGCGGCAGATCTTCAGCATGTTGGTGCCGCCCGGCGCGCCCATGGGCTCGCCGCAGGTGATGGCGTACACATCGCCGGCGTTCACCACGCCCTGGCGCTTGAGGTAGGCCTCGGCCTGTGCCAGCGCCTCGTCGCGGTGGGCGCTGGTGTCCATCAGCATCGGGCGCACGTTGCGGTACAGCGCCATCTTGCGCTGCGTGGTCACCTTGGGCGTGAGCGCGTAGATGGGGATGCGCACGCGGTGGCGACTCATCCACAGCGCGGTCGAGCCCGAATCGGTGAGCGCCACGATGGCCTTGGCGCCCAGGTGGAAGGCGGTGAACAGCGCGCCCATGGCGATGGACTGGTCGATGCGGTGGAAGGTGGCGCCGGTGAAGTCGGCGTCCAGCTCCACCGGGTCGTGCTCCTCGGCGGCCTGGCAGATGGCGGCCATCTCGCGCACCGTCTCCAGCGGGTACTTGCCGGCGGCGGTCTCGGCGCTCAGCATCACGGCGTCGGTGCCGTCGAGCACGGCGTTGGCCACGTCGCTCACCTCGGCACGCGTGGGCACCGGGTTGGTGATCATGCTTTCCATCATCTGCGTGGCGGTGATCACCAGCTTGTCGGCATCGCGCGCCATGCGGATCATCTTCTTCTGCAGCGCCGGCACGGCGGCGTTGCCCACCTCCACCGCCAGGTCGCCGCGCGCCACCATGATGCCGTCGCTGGCGGCCAGGATCTCGGTCAGGCGCGGAATGGCCTCGGCGCGCTCTATTTTTGCGATCAGGTACGGTCGGTGCCCATGCTCGGCGCCGGCCACGTTGCACAGCTGGCGCGCCATCTCCATGTCGGTGGCGCTTTTCGGAAAGCTCACCGCGACGTAGTCGGCCTGGAAGCCCATGGCGGTCTTGATGTCCTCCATGTCCTTGCCGGTCAGCGCCGGCGCGGTCAGGCCGCCGCCCTGCTTGTTGATGCCCTTGTTGTTGCTCAGCTCGCCGCCGATCTTGACGGTGGTGTGCACCGCCTCGCCGCGCACCTCGGTCACGGTGAGCACGATCAGGCCGTCGTTCAGCAGCAGCGTGTCGCCGGGCTTCACGTCGCGCGGCAGCTCCTTGTAGTCGAGGCCGACGCCGGCCACGTCGCCCGGCGCCTTGCGCGCCGCATCCAGCACGAAGGGCGCGCCCGGCAGCAGCTGCACCTTGCCTTCGGCGAACTTGCCGACGCGGATCTTGGGGCCCTGCAGGTCGGCCATGATGGCCACCTCGCGCCCCGCGCGCTCGGCCACCTCGCGCACCAGGCGGGCGCGGTCGATGTGGTCCTGCGCCGTGCCGTGGCTGAAGTTCAGCCGCACCACGTTCACGCCGGCGCGGATCATGTCCTCCAGCAGCGCGGGCTCGCTGGACGCGGGGCCGAGGGTGGCAACGATCTTGGTGGCGCGGTGGGTCATGGTGAGCGGTCTCGACAAAGGTGTGCGTCGATTCTGGCACGGGCGTGTGACCGCGCCGCCCCGCAGCGCGCCGCGCGGCGAAAGCCCGCCGCAGTCAGCCGGCGCGGGCCAGTCTTATTCCATACTATTAGGGAGTATCTATTGCTGGCGCCCATGCAACGGGCGCTGTCGGCCTTCCATATGGGGAGTATATGAAGGCCAACGGATTCACCACGCCCGCGCACACCATCGGGCAGCCACACCGCCCCATCACCGGCGCGTGGCCACGCCGCGCGCGCTCACAGCTGCGACTCGATCGGCAGCCAGCTCAGCAGCCACACCAGCGCGCGCAGGCCGCGGCTGGCTTCGGGCTCGTGCGTCCACACGCGCTCATCGGCACCGTGCCAGCGCAGGGCGCCGCCGTCCAGCGTCACGCGCCAGGCGGCCTCGGGGCGGGTGCCGTGGTCGAACAGGCGCTTGACCTCGGCCGCCAGCGCGGGGTGGTCGAACACCACACCCATCTCGGTGTTGAGCTGGGCCGAGCGCGGGTCGAAGTTGAACGAGCCGACGAAGCCGCGCGCGCCGTCGACCACGAAGGCCTTGGTGTGCAGGCTGGCGCCGCTGGAGCCGATCAGCTCGCGCGCCGGGCCTTGCGCACCGGGCTTCAGCTCGTACAGCTGCACGCCGTGCGCCAGCAGCGGCGCGCGGTAGTCGCGGTAGCCGGCGTGCACCAGCGGCACGTCGTTGGCCACCAGCGAATTGGTGAGCACGCGCACGGTGACGCCGCGGCGCGCCTGCCCGGCCATCAGCAGCGTGCCGCCCTCGCCCGGTACGAAGTAGGGCGAGATGAGCCAGCTGTCGCGCTCGGCCGAATACAGCAGCGCCATCAGGTCGTACAGCAGCCAGGCCGGGCGGTCGCGCTGGCTGGCCAGGGGGGCGGCTTTCTCGGGCGGGTCGGACAGCACGCGGATGCTGGGCGACCAGTGCAGAGTCAGGCCGCCGCGCGCCAGCTTGTCGTCCAGGTCGTCGCGGCCAGCCATCGCGCGCACCCAGGCCGATTCGGCGGCCTCGGCCTGCCACTGGCGGCGGCGCTGGGCGAAGTCGTCGTCGGTCCAGCGCGAGCCCTGGGCGTGCAGCGCGCGCAGCGGCACCACGGCGGCGGAGTTCCAGAAGGCATCGAAGATGACGCTGGTCTGCGCCACGGCGGGGCCCAGCAGCAGCAGGTCGGCGTCCTGGAAGTTCATGGCGTCGGAGGCGTCGAAGTACTCGTCGCCCACGTTGCGCCCGCCGACGATGGCCACGCGGTTGTCGGCCACCCAGGCCTTGTTGTGCATGCGCCGGTTGAAGCCGACGAAGCGCAGGCCCATTTCGATGGCGCGCCGGAAGCCGCCAGCGCGGTTGCGCGCGGGGTTGAACAGGCGCACCTCCAGGTTGGGGTGCGCGTCCATGGCCAGCAGCGCGTCGTCGCGGCCGGGCGAGCCCATGTCGTCGATCAGCAGGCGCACGCGCACGCCGCGCTCGGCGGCGGCCATCAGCTCGTGCTCGAGCAGGCGGCCGGTTAGGTCGTGGCGCCAGATGTAGTACTGCACGTCCAGGCTGCGCTCGGCCGCGCGCGCGGTGCGGGCGCGCGCCACGAAGGCCTGCACCGCGTCGTCCAGCAGGGCGGCGCCGCTGGCCTCGGGCGGGTGCACATCGAGCAGCGGCTGGACCAGCCGGTCAAGCCGCGTGTCGGCGGCCGCCACCGGCAGCGCCTGCGTGGCATCGCCCTGCGCACCGGCGGCAAAGCGGCCCCACGACCACAGCGCCAGCGCCGACAGCAGGGCGAGGACGATGAACGCGATGAGCGACCAGCGAACGGCGCGTCTCAAAGGCATGCGCGATGACCTCGCTGCGCTCGATGATCGGGCCGCCGCGCGGCCTGGATGACGGCGGCTGCGCCACCATGGCCCAGCCATGCGGGCTGGCGATTGCCATCACCCCGGCCGGTCATGGGTCATGAATGCCGCACGGCGGCGAAGTCATCGCACGCAGCGCGGGTCATGGAGCGAAGCGAGGTCATCCGGCCGCGCGCTTCATCAGGATCTCGAACGCCGGCAGCGTCTTGCCTTCCAGCACTTCCAGGAACGCGCCGCCGCCGGTGGAGATGTAGCCCACGTCCTTCTCGATGCCGTACTTGGCGATGGCGGCCAGCGTGTCGCCGCCGCCGGCGATGCTGAACGCCGGCGATTCGGCGATGGCCTGCGCGATGGCCTTGGTGCCGCCCTCGAAGGGCGCCATCTCGAACACGCCGACCGGGCCGTTCCAGACGATGGTGCCGGCTTTTCGAAGCTGATCGGCCAATTTGGCAGCCGTTTGCGGGCCGATGTCGAGAATCATGTCGTCCGCGGCCACGTCGGCGGCGGCCTTCACCTCGGCCTGGGCATCGGCGTTGAACTCCTTGGCCGTCACCACGTCGGTCGGGATCGGCACCTCGGCGCCGCGCGCCTTCATCGCCTCCATCACCGCCTTGGCGTCGCCCACCAGATCGGGCTCGGCCAGGCTCCTGCCGATCGGCAGGCCGGCGGCCAGCATGAAGGTATTGGCGATGCCGCCGCCGACGATGAGTTGATCGACTTTGGACGCCAAAGACTGCAGGATGGTGAGTTTTGTGCTCACTTTGCTGCCGGCCACGATGGCGACCAAGGGGCGCTTCGGATTCGCCAGCGCCTGGTTCAGCGCGTCGATCTCGGCCGCCAGCAGCGGGCCGGCGCAGGCGATGGGGGCGAACTGGGCGATGCCGTAGGTCGTGCCCTCGGCGCGGTGCGCGGTGCCGAAGGCATCGTTGACGTAAATGTCGCAAAGTGCCGCCATCTTGCGTGAAAGCGCTTCATCGTTCTTCTTCTCGCCCTTGTTGACGCGGCAGTTCTCGAGCAGCACGACCTGGCCGGGCGCCACCTGCACGCCGTCGACCCAGTTGGCCACCAGCGGCACCTCGCGGCCCAGCAGCTCGCCCAGGCGCTGGGCGACCGGCGCCAGCGAATCGGCGGGCTTCATCTCGCCCTCGGTCGGGCGGCCCAGGTGCGAGGTGACCATGACGGCGGCGCCTGCATCCAGCGCCTGCTGGATGCAGGGCACGCTGGCGCGGATGCGGGTGTCTTCGGTGATGGCGCCGCTGTCGTCCTGCGGCACGTTCAGGTCGGCCCGGATGAAGACGCGTTGGCCCTTGGCTTTGCCTTGGGCGCACAGATCGGAGAAGCGCAGAACGTTCATGGTGGTGCTCGAAGAGTGGGAAGTGGAAAAACAGCGCAGCGCCACGCGAGTGTGACGACGCTGTCATTCTACGGCGCGCCACCGGGGCGGCACGCAGGCATGTCTCTGGATGAAATCGGTCTGCAGCGCTTGCCACACAAGCGCCAGCAGCTACCAATTCAATAGTATGCGCAACGGCAGGTAGACCGCCATGCCGACGGCGATGGCGCCCACCAGCGCAAAGCTCCAGTGCCGGCGCCAAAAGTAGAACGCCGCCGCGGCCAGCCCGCCCCAGGTGCGTGCGTCGGTCAGCAGGTTGCCGATCACGCCGTCGGTCAGCACCAGGTCGGGCGCGATCACCGCCGCCAGCGCGGCGATGGGCGCGTACTGCAGGCCGCGCTGCGCCCAGCCGGGCAGGCGCCATTCGCGCTCGCTGATGAAGAAGAAGCAGCGCGTGACGACGGTGATGACCGTCATCCCGACGATCACCAACAGGGTCCAGCCGTCGGTTTCACGCATGGCCGCCTCCGTGCGGTTTGCGCAGGCGCGGCTCGATGGCTAGGCTGAGCGCCACCGCCACCACGATGGCGGCGACGATGTTCAGCCGGTAGGGCAGCCCGAACAGCGCCACGGCCGCGGCGGCGGCGATCAGCGCCGACAGCGCGCGCATCTGCGTGGTGGCCAGCGAGCAGGTGACGGCCAGCAGCGCCAGCGTGCCGGCAAACTCCAGCCCCCAGCGCTCGGGCAGCGCCGCGCCCAGAAAGATGCCGGCAAAGCCGAAGGTCTGCCAGAACACCCAGTTGCAGACGTTGCCGCCCCACAGGTACGACATCTGCGCGCGGCGCTGGCGCTCGGTCTCGGCCGGCTTGGGAAAGCGCCGGGTGTACAGCACATAAGTTACGTCGCCCGTGAAGTAACCGAGCCAAAGCCGGCGACTTCGCGGCAGAAACATGAAGTAGTCGCGCAGATGCAGGCTGAAGACGACGAATCGCAGGTTGACGCAGAAGGCTGTGGCCAGGATGACCCACAGCGGCGCCCCGGCCGCGATGAGCGGAATGGCCGCCAGCTGCGCACTGCCGGCGAACACCAGCAACGACATCAGCACCGCCTCGGTCAGACTCATGCCGCTCTTGACCATGGCCACACCGGTCATGAACGACCAGGCCGTGAGGCCGACGGAAATGCCCGACATCTCTCGCGCGCCGACCCAGAACAGCGGGTGGCGCGCGGTGTGCGCGAAGGATTCGATGCGGCCCGCCACCCAGTTGCCGAGCCGGCCATGGGGCGTGAGTTCGTCCCGCGGCTCGGGTGGCAGCGGCATGTTCATGGGGCGGGGCTTTCGTCAGCTTCGACGCCGAAGCGCTGGTCGGGCTGCAGCGCGTGGCCGCGCAGGAACTCGCGCACCGGCAGGCGCTTGCCGCCGGGGCGTTGCAGCTCGGTCAGGCGCAGCGTGCCTTCGCCGCAGGCCACGTCGATGCCTTCGTCGTTGACCTGCAAAATCTGGCCTGGGCGCCCGTCCGACGGGCGCGGGCAGCTCTCGATTTCAGAGCGCCAGATCTTGATGATGTCCGCGCCCAGCGCGCTGCTGGCACCCGGAAACGGGTCGAACGCGCGGATGCGCCGCTCGATCACCGCTGCGGGCTGGCGCCAGTCGATGGCGGCCTCGTGCTTCTCGATCTTGTGTGCGTAGGTGATGCCCTCGGCCGGCTGCGACGTGCGCGCCAGGCCGCCGCAGGCCGCCAGTTCCAGCGCCTCGACGATCATCCGGCCCCCCAGCGCGGCCAGTTCGTCGTGCAGCGTGGCGGTGGTGGCGCGCGGGCCGATGGGCAGGCGTTCGATCAGCAGCATGTCGCCGGTGTCCAGGCCGGCGTCCATCTGCATGATGGTGACGCCGGTCTCGGCGTCGCCGGCCTCGATGGCGCGGTGGATCGGCGCCGCGCCGCGCCAGCGCGGCAGCAGGCTGGCGTGGATGTTCAGGCAACCCAGGCGCGGCCAATCGAGCACCCAGGGCGGCAAGATCAGCCCGTAGGCGGCCACCACCAGCACGTCGGGCGCCGCGGCCTGCAGCGCAGCGCGCGCCACTTCAGCCTCGTCCGGGTACTTGCCGTCCAGCCGCAGGCTGCGCGGCTGCGCCACGGCGATGCCCTGCGCCTGCGCGAACTGCTTGACGGGCGAGGCCTGCAGCTTCATGCCGCGGCCGGCGGGGCGGTCGGGCTGGGTCAGCACCAGCGGGATGGTGAAACCGGCCGCGTGCAGCCGCTCCAGCGCCACGCGTGCGAATTCGGGCGTGCCGGCGAAGGCGACTCTGATACTCATGATTTGATAGCTGCTCGCGCTTGCCAGACAAGCGCTGGAGGCCGATTTGGCTTGAATTCTTAACGCGGATCGGGTGGATCGGGCAGGTCCTCGTCGCCGTTCGACCAGCCGCGCACCACGCCAGCGCGGTCGATGTCGATGTACAGCAGGCGCCAGATCGGACCGTCCAGGTAGCGCCACACCCAGACATCGCCCTGGAAGTTGTGCACGCCCATGGTGCGCGCAGGCGGGCCGTATTCGCGCAGCACGTCAGCGCGCGTCCACACATTCGGCTGGATGCGCTGGCCGAACAGGGCCTCGCTCAGCGCCTGCTCGACACGCGCCACGCGGCCCTGGGCGTCCAGGTCGACGTTGTAGACGCGCTGGCCGGCGGGCTGGTAGGTGTATTGCAGGCGCTCGCCGGCGTTGGCGCTGGCCGGGTATTGGGCCGTGGGGCGGCCCAGTTGCTGCACCACGGCGGCGGCCGGCGTGCCGGGCGCCACGCTGTCGGGGTTGGTGAAGAGCGCGCAGCCACCGAGCAACACCAGCGCCAGCGCGGCGCCGATGAAGCCGGCGCGCCGCAGGGCGCTCATGCGGGCTCCTTGGCCCTGTCCGCCTTCTCCTGCCGCTCGGCCTTGAGCAGCTTGGTCTTGATGCGGCCCTGCTTGAGCGGCGACAGGTATTCGACGAACACCTTGCCCATCAGGTGGTCCATCTCGTGCTGGATGCACACGGCCAGCAGGCCGTCGGCCTCGATCTCGCGCGCCTGGCCTTGCTCGTCCAGCGCGCGCACCTTCACCCGCTCGGCGCGCTCCACGCCGTCGTAGATGCCGGGCACCGACAGGCAGCCCTCGTCGCCCTTCACGCGCTCGTCGCTGGTCCACACCAACTCGGGGTTGATCAGCACCAGGCGCTGGTCGCGCTCTTCCGAGACGTCGATGACGATCAGGCGCTGGTGCACGTCGACCTGCGTGGCCGCCAAGCCGATGCCCTTGGCGTCGTACATGGTGTCGAACATGTCGTCGATGAGCGCGCGCAGGCGGTCGTCCACGGCGGCGACGGGCGTGGCCACCTTGTGCAGGCGCGGATCGGGGTAGCGGAGAATGGAGAGCAGGGCCATGGGAGCGAAGACAGCAGATGTGGCTATTTTCGCTACTTTTCGTGTTTCGCGCTGTCGGCTGGGGGCGATTCCGTTGCCGGATCAAGGGCTTGAATGCAGAATGTCCAGTGCTTTGTCAAGTCAGCAGCCGCTCACAGCAAAACAATGAAACATTCTTTTCCTGGCGCCACGCGCGCCCTGGTCGCGCCGCTGAGCCTGCTGGCGGCGGCCCTGTTGGCCGCGCAGCCGGTGGCCGCGCAATCCGCCGCCAACCGCCCCGTGACGCCCACGCAACGCGCCACCGCGCAGCAGGTGGCCGCGCAGGGCGTGCCGCTGTCGGCGCTGGCGCCCAACGCCCCTGAGGAATACACCGTGCGCCGCGGCGACACGCTGTGGCGCATCTCCGGCATGTTCCTGAAGTCGCCCTGGCGCTGGCCCGAGCTGTGGGGCATGAACCTGAAGGACATCCGCAACCCGCACCTGATCTACCCCGGCCAGCAGCTGTACCTGGAGCGCGTGGGCGACCGCGCCTTCCTGCGCGCGCGCCGCGGGGTCGACGGCCAGCCGGGCGCCACCATCCGGGTGTCGCCGCGCAACCGCATCGAGGCGCTGGACGCCAACCCGCTGCCCACGCTGCAGCCGCACCTGATCGAGCCCTTCCTGACCGAGCCGCTGGTGGTGGATGACGACACCTTCCAGCGCGCGCCGCGCATCGTGGCGCTGGCCGAGCAGAGCCGCGTGCTGGTGGCCAAGGGTGATCGCGCCTACGTGCGCGGCCCGGTGGATGCGCCGCTGCTGAAGGCGCCGGGCCTGCCGACCGACTTCCGCGTGTTCCGCACCGCCACGCCGCTGAAGGACCCGGTGACGGGCGAGATCTTGGGCTACGAAGGCCAGTACGTCGGCCAGGCCTGGCTGGCGCGCGGCGAGAGCGAGACCGAGGAAGAACTCACCAAGACCCCAAGCCGCCACGCGCCCGTCGCGCAGCCGGCCAGCGGCGATGCCGAGATCGAGCCGCCCAAGGCCGACGCCAGCGTGCCCCGGCTGATGCCAGTGCCGGCAACCATCGACGTGGTCAGCAGCAAGGAAGAAATGAAGGCCGGCGACCGCCTGCTGCCCGAGCCGCCACGCGAATACCGCAGCTACGTGCCGCACGCGCCCGATCTGCCGGTGGAAGCGCGCGTGGTGCTGGTGCACGGCAATTCGGTGCGCTACGCCGGCCAGAACCAGATCGTGGTCATCAACAAGGGCCTGCGCGATGGCATCGAGCACGGCCACGTGCTGTCGGTGCTGACCACCGGCCCGCGCCTGGTCGACAAGACCGACAAGGCGCGCTCGGTGATCCAGCTGCCGGACGAGCACAACGGCGTGGCCATGGTGTTCCGCATGTTCGAGCGCGTGTCGTACGCGCTGGTCATGGAAAGCGCCACGCCCATCCAGGTGGGCGACAAGCTGGTCAACCCGAACTGAGGCCGCGGCCCCGCCGGCCGTGGCAGCGCAGCGCATGGACCGCGCCGAACTCGAAGCCTGGCTGCGCCTGACTTTGAGCCCGGGCGTCGGCAACGACGCCGCGCGGCGCCTGCTGGCGGCCTTCGGCCTGCCGCAGGCCATCTTCGAGCAACCCGCCACCGCCCTGCGCCAGTTGCTCACACCGGCGCAGGCCAGCGCGCTGCAGCAGGTGCCCGAGGCGCTGGCCGCGCAACTGCAGGCCACACTGGACTGGCTGGGCGCCGCCGAGGACGGCATCGGGCGCCGCGTCGTCACGCTGGGCGATGCGGCCTACCCCGCCAGCCTGCTGGCCACCGAAGACCCGCCGTGCGTGCTGTACGTGCTGGGGGACCTGGGTGAAAAAAATGATGGATTGAATCAGCCTTCAGCGCCCAACCCACGGGCGCAAGCAGCTATTGATAGTGAAGCAACCAACTGGCCCCGGCGTGTTATCGCCATGGTCGGCAGCCGCAACCCCACGCCACAGGGCGCGCAGAACGCGCGGCAGTTCGCGCGCGCCTTCGCGGGCGGGGGCATCACCGTGGTGTCGGGGCTGGCCCTGGGCGTGGATGGCGCGGCCCACGAAGGCGCGCTGGAGGGCGCGCCCGCGGGCGGCATCGCCACCATCGCCGTCATCGGCACCGGCATCGACCGCGTCTATCCGCGCCAGCACCGCGAGCTGGCGCACCGCATCGCCCGCCAGGGCCTGATCGTCAGCGAATACCCGCTGGGCACGCCGCCGCTGGCCGGCAACTTCCCCAAGCGCAACCGGCTGATCGCCGGGCTGTCGCAGGGCACGCTGGTGGTCGAGGCAGCGCTGCAATCCGGCTCGCTCATCACCGCGCGGCTGGCCGTGGAGCAGGGCAAGGAGGTGTTCGCCATTCCCGGCTCCATCCACAGCCCGCAGTCACGCGGCTGCCACGCCCTGATCCGCCAGGGCGCCAAGCTGGTGGAGACCGCGCAGGACGTGCTGGAGGAACTGCGCTGGCCCGGTGCCGTCGCGCTCGCCGCGCCGCCGTCGGCCGCGCCCGCGGCGCCCGCCCCCGACCCCGACGGCCTGCTGGCCGCCCTGGGCGCCGACCCGGTGAGCCTGGACGCCCTGCAGGCCCGCACCGGCCTCGACACGCCCACCCTGCAGGCGCGCCTGCTGGAGCTGGAACTCGACGGCCTGGTGGGGCGCCTGCCCGGCGGCCTGTTCCAGCGCCTGGGGCAGGCCTGAGCGAGGCCCCAGCGCCGGGCGCGCAACCACTTCCGATGGCAGCGCGCGGCGCCGCAGCCATGCGCTATATTGGCCGCATGTATGAAGTGCTCGTGTACGTGTACGAGAACTACGGCGGCGGTGGCCTGGACACCGACCGCGAGCAGTTGGGCCGCCGCCTGAGCAGCGCCGGCTTCGGGCGCGATGACATCGTGCAGGCGCTGCACTGGCTCGACGGGCTCGACTGCGCGGCCGACAGCATCTGCTTGCCGCCGCAGGACGAATCAGCCTCTGCCGTGCCCGCCCTGCCCAGCTGGCCCGCCTCGGCCGGCAGCCTGCGCGTGTACACGCCGCAGGAAATGGACCAACTGGGCCCGCACGGCATCGCCTGCCTGCGCTTTCTGGAAGACGCTGGCGCGCTGTCGGCCGAACTGCGCGAGGTGGTGATCGACCGCGCGCTCGCGGCGTCCGAATCACCCCTGGGCCTGGACGACCTGAAGATCATCGTCATGATGGTCTACTGGCGCGTGAACATGACGCCCGACATGCTGGTGATCGACGAGTTGTGCGACGACACGCGGCACCGGCTGCCGCATTGAGCAAGCGCGCCCCGGCCGGTCAGTGCAGCAGGCGATCCGGCTCGACGTTGAGCTTGGTGAGGGCCTCGCGCGTGGCACGGATGGTCAGGGCCTCGTCCTCCACCGGCACCAGCAGGCCCGCCTGCAGGTAGGACGCCAGGCGGCGCGTCTGCACCAGGTAGTGGCGGTTGGCCCCGGCCGAGAACAGGTGCAGCTGCCCACGCCGGCTGCGCCACACGTACTGCACCTGCACCACGTCGCCCAGGTAATCGAGCGCGAACCACACGCCCAGCTCCAGTTCGTGCGCCCAATGCAGCATGCCCTCGCTGGGCTGCGAGCCGCCGGTGGCGATCACCTCCAGCGCGTCGCCCTCGACGCCGAACAGCAGCTCGATCATGCCGGGATCGAGCAGCACATCGCCCTCGGGGTCGTCGGTGACCACATCCTCCAGCCCGGCCAGGCTGTGCGACAGCTCGGCCAGCTTGGAGGGCGACATGCCCTCGCCGCGCGACACGAAGGCCTGCATCACCGCGTCGTTGACCAGCTTGATGTGCCCGTCCTGCTCGTCCGCGTCCATGGCCAGGGTGCCCATGCCGTCGCGCAGCGTGTGCAGCAGGCTGGCAAGCTGCTGCACCACCCGGCTGCGCTCGGTGCGGTCCATTTTCGGGCTGACGGACCACAGCAGATCGGCCGCGGCCTGCTTGTAGCGCAGCGTTTCTTCGGCCTGCGGGCCGCGCCGCACGGCGGCCATGGCCAGCACCTCGGACCAGATGCGGAACAGGAACTCGCGCACGTCGTCCGGCACCGGTACCGACGCCAGCATGCGCCGCAGCTCGATGGTGTACTGGATCGCCAGGGCTTCCTTCTGCTCGACCTGCTGCGCCAGCGTGGCCGCCTGCTGAGCGCTGCCGCCCTCGGTGAGCGAGCGGCCGAGGAACTTCTTGAATTCGTCCAGCACCAGCTGATAGACGCGCCGGCCGGTTTCAGGGTACTGCTCGACCACCTGCACGATGCGCTTGATCTCGCGCTCCAGCCGGCTGCCGGTGATGGTGGTGGCATCGAAACCGAGCGCGCACGCGCCCATGCGGTCGATGAGCTGCCGCGCCGGATGCTGCACCGAGGCAAAGAAGTCCGGCTCGGCCAGTGCCAACCGCAGCACCGGAATCTGCAGGCGGGCGAACCACACGCGGATGGCCGCCGGAATCCGCTCTTCGGCCAGGATGGCCTGGAACATCAGCGCCACGATCTCGATGATCGCCTTCTCGCTGGGTTTATCGGCTTTTTCCTTCAGCTCGGCCGCACGCTGGCGCAGGCGGGTGGCCACCACCTCGACGTTGGCCATGGGCAGCGTCCGGGTGACGGCGCCGCCGCGCGAATCCATCAGCTCGGTGACGGCGAACGGCGTGGCCGGCTCAGCCAGCGCCTGGGCCAGTTGTGGCGACGGCGGGCCCGCCGGCACGCCCGACTCGAAATCCGCCACGCGATCCGTCAGCAGGCGCCGCAGCTGCCCCAGCACGCCCTGCGCGCGCTGGCGCACCCGCGTCATGGGCGTGGCGGCGGTCAGCATGCGGGTTTCCTGCTCGGCCCGGGCCAGTGCCGAGGGCCGCACATCGGGCACGCCCGAATAACCCGTGCCCCCCATTGGCGCCGTCATCGGCGCGGTCATTGGCGCGTCGAGGCGCGTGGCGGGCGCAGCGCGGGTGCCACCGCCCTGCCAGCCTGTGCCGGGGCCACGTGCCGATGGTTGCGGTGATCCGCCCCAGGCCGATGGCCGCTGCCCGGCTCCGCCGGAGGCCCCCGCGCCCGCGCCACTGCCCCCCGCCTCGCCGTCGGCACGCCGCACCAGAGACTTGAGGTCGATCTCGGCCATCACGCCCTGCTGCACCAGCCACTCGTTGGCCTGGCGGAAGGCTTCGGGCAGTCGGCGCGCCAGCCCCGCCTGCACCGCCGGATGCACCAGCGCCCACATGGGCCGGGTCAGCCCACAGTCGGTCCAGGCCTTGACCATGATCTGCGCCAGCGTTTCGGGCTTGAGCACGTCGTCGGCCGGCAGGTCCGAGCGGCGCTCCAGAAACTGCATCCGCAGGCGCAGGTTGTTGAATTCGGCGCCCGCCGCTTCCGCCACGGCCGCAGCCAGGCGCGAGGCCGCGATCTTGCGTTCCACCAGTTCATCGTCGACCAGGCTCAATCCGGCCATGTCGGTATTGCCGGTCTTGCTGCCCATGCGGATGAGCGCCTCGCGCCACTCCCTGCGCACCGTTGCCACCCAGTGCTGCCGTTCGGCCCGGAAGAGCGCGGCCGCCTCCATCGCCAGCTGAATCTCGGCCACCGAGCGGCCAGCCCCACCGCCCTGCGCCAGCTGGCTCAGGTGATTCTGCATCAGCCCCATCAGTTCGATGATCGACGCATCCAGCGTGTTCACGAACTGCTCGCGCACCTGGCGGGCAATTCGGTACTGGAGGACAGCCTGGGAGGATGTGGCCATGGCGCGGAGCGTAACGGAATGCGCCGGCAGTATCGCATGGCGAACTGCCGGCGCTCGGGTCGCGCGTGACTTACACCACGGCGCCCGAATTCGGATCGTTCGCGTCGCCTTCCTTGCGGCTGCTCTTGATCAGATCTTCGCGCTTGATGCCCAGCCACATGGCGATGGCGCAGGCCACGAACACCGAGGAGTAGATCCCGAAAAGGATGCCGATGGTCAGCGCGACCGAGAAGTAGTGCAGCGTCTCGCCGCCGAACAGCAGCATCGACAGCACCATGATCTGCGTCGAGCCGTGGGTGATGATGGTGCGGCTGATGTTGGCGGTGATGGAGTTGTTGATGATCTCCACCGTGCTCATCTTGCGGTAGCGGCGGAAGTTCTCGCGGATGCGGTCGAAGATGACCACCGACTCGTTCACCGAATAGCCCAGCACCGCCAGGATGGCCGCCAGCACCGAGAGCGAGAACTCCCACTGGAACAGGGCGAAGAAGCCCAGGATGATGATCACATCGTGCAGGTTGGCGATGATGCCGGCCACCGCGTACTTCCACTCGAAGCGCATCGACAGGTAGATCATGATGCCGATGACCACGAAGGCCAGCGCCTTCAGGCCGTCGGCTGCCAGCTCCCGGCCCACCTGGGGCCCGACGAACTCGGTGCGCCGCAACTCGACGTCGGGCGAGGCCGCCTTCAGCGCCTGCAGCACCTGTTCGCTCTGCTGCGCCGAAGTCTTGCCCTGCTGCACCGGCAGGCGGATCAGCACGTCGCGCGAGGTACCGAAGTTCTGCACCTGGGCTTCGCCGAAGCCGAGCGAACCGACGGTGTTGCGCACCTTGGCCAGGTCGGCGGTTTGGCTGTAGCTGACCTCCATCACCGTGCCGCCCGTGAACTCGACCGACAGGTGCAGGCCGCGCGTGATCAGGAAGAACACCGCCAGCACGAAGGTGGCGATCGATATGACGTTGAAGATCAACGCATACCGCATGAACGGGATGTCCCGTCCGATCTTGAAAAACTCCATCTGACTTTCCTAGGCTTCTGTTGGAGTTTTCAGTGCAGGCCCACATGTGCGCGAAGCGCATGTGATGCCGGAACCAAGAATTCCATGGTCTTGCTTTCCCAGCGCTCAGCCGGCCGCGCCGCTGCCGTCGGCCAGTTTCTTGTCGTGTTCGGGCCGCCACACGGTGCCGATCGACACCGTCTTCAGCTTCTTCTGGCGGCCATACCACCAGTTGACCAGCCCGCGCGAGAAGAACACCGCCGAGAACATCGAGGTCAGGATGCCGATGCAGTGCACCACGGCGAAGCCGCGCACCGGGCCGGAGCCGAAGGCCAGCAGCGCCAAGCCCGCGATCAGCGAGGTGACGTTGGAGTCCAGGATCGTCGCCCAGGCGCGGTCGTAGCCCGAGTGGATGGCCGCCTGCGGCGAGGCGCCGCCGCGCAGTTCCTCGCGGATGCGTTCGTTGATCAGCACGTTGGCGTCGATGGCCATGCCCAGCGTCAGCGCCACGGCGGCGATGCCTGGCAGCGTCAGCGTGGCCTGCAGCATCGACAGGATGGCCACCAGCAGCAACAGGTTGAAGGTCAGCGCGATCGACGAGAAGACGCCGAACAGGTGGTAGTAGACGATCATGAACACCACGATCGCCGCGAAGCCCCACATCACGCTGTGGAAGCCCTTGGAGATGTTGTCGGCGCCCAGGCTGGGGCCGATGGTGCGCTCCTCGATGATCTCCATCGGCGCCGCCAGCGAGCCGGCGCGCAGCAGCAGCGCCAGGTCGTTGGCCTCCACCGTGGTCATCGAGCCGGAGATCTGGAAGCGCGTGCCCAGCTCGGCCTGGATCACCGGCGCCGTCAACGCCTCGCCCTTGCCCTTCTCGAACAGGATGATGGCCATGCGCTTGCGCAGGTTCTCGCGGCTGACGTCGCGCATGATGCGGCCGCCCTTGGCGTCCACCGTCAGGTCGACCTTGGGCTGCTGCGTCTGCGAGTCGAAGCCGGGCTGCGCATCGGTCAGGCTGTCGCCCGTCAGGATGACCTGGCGCTTGACGATGACCGACGATCCGTCGCGCAGCAGGAACTTCTCCGAACCGAAGGGCACGGGGCCGTTGCTGAGTTCGGCGGCACGGCCTTCGGTGCTTTCGTCCACCAGGCGCATTTCCAGCGTGGCCGTGCGGCCCAGGATGTCCTTGGCCTTGGCCGTGTCCTGCACGCCGGGCAGCTGCACCACCACGCGGTCGGCGCCCTGCTGCTGGATCACCGGCTCGGCCACGCCCAGTTCGTTGACGCGGTTGTGCAGCGTGGTGATGTTCTGCTTGACCGCGTCGTTCTGCACCGCCTGCAGCGCCTGCGGCTTGAAGGTGGCGACCAGGCGCGGCTCGCCGCCGGAGCTTTCGGCCAGTTGCAGGTCGGGCTGGCTGTCGGTGATGGCGCGGCGCGCGGCCTCCAGCGTGGCGGCGTCGCGGGCGCGGATCTCGATGGAGTTGCCCTCGCGGCTGACGCCGCCATGGCGCACGTCCTTCTCGCGCAGGGTCAGGCGGATGTCGCTGGCCAGCGTGTCCAGCCGCTTGGTGATGGCCGCGCGCATGTCGACCTGCAGCATGAAGTGCACGCCGCCGCGCAGGTCGAGGCCCAGGTACATGGGCTTGGCGTTCAGCGCCGCCAGCCAGGCGGGCGAGCGCGGCACCAGGTTCAGCGCCACGATGTGCGAGGGGTCGGCGGGGTCGGGGTTCAGGGCGCGCTCGATGGCGTCCTTGGCCTTGAGCTGGTTGTCGGTGGTGTCGAAACGCGCCCACACCGAGTTGCCCTCCAGCGTCAGCCGGGTGGGCGCCAGGCTGGCGGTCTTCAGCGCCGCCTCGACCCGCGACAGGGTGCCGTCATCGACGCGCACCGTCACCTTGCCGGCCGACACCTGCACCGCCGGCGCCTCGCCGAAGAAGTTGGGCAGCGTGTAGATCACCCCCACCAGCAGCGTGATGAGGATGATGATGTATTTCCAGAAGGGGTATCGGTTCATGAAGAGGGGTCGGTAGCGGGCCGGCGAGAGCGGCCCTGGGCTGGCTGCCGCGCGCTGGCGGGCCGCGGCGGTGCGATTCGCCGCTTACTTGATGGTTCCCTTGGGCAGCACCTGCACCACGGCGCTGCGCTGCATCTGCACCTCGACGCCGTTGGCGATCTGCAGGCCGATGTGGCTGTCGGTGAGCGTGCTCACCTTGCCCAGCAGGCCGCCGGCGGTGACCACTTCGTCGCCCTTGGCCAGGGCGTCGATCATGGCGCGGTGCTCCTTCTGCTTCTTCATCTGCGGGCGGATCATGATGAAGTACAGCACCACGAACATCAGCACCAGGGGCAGCATGCTCATGAGCGAGGAGCCCATGTCGCCGCCGGATGCGGCGGCCGGGGCGGTCTGGGCGAAGGCGTTTGAGATGAACACAGGCAGACTCCGATGGCGGAAAAGGGGATGAAAGGACAGAGGGCACGGGCCGCGCGGCGGCGCTGCAGGCGCGCGGTGGCGGCCCGACTGGCAACCCGCCATTTTAAGCGGCACCCGTGTGCGCCACGGCCCGTCAGGCGATGGCGAAGGGTATTCTCTATTTTGATAGCTGCTTGCGCTTGATGTACAAGGATTTCAGCATCATTTAATGCTGAAATCCTTTACTGGCGGGCACAAGCAGCTACTATTTTTTGGGCTTGCTGCCCCGGCGCCCGCTTCAGGCCACCTGCCGCGCCCCTTGCGGATCGCGGTACTGCGCCATCAGCTCGGCCCAGCGCGTGCGGGCGGCCTTCAGGTTGCGCTCCTTCACGTGGCCGTAGCCCTTGATCTGCTCGGGAATGCGGGCAATCTCCACCGCCGTGGCGTGGTTCTCGCTGTTCAGGCCCTGCAGCACCTCCTCGATGCTGGCGCGGTACTGCTGGATCAGCGCGCGCTCGGTCTGGCGCTCTTCGGTCTTGCCGAAGATGTCCAGCGCGCCGCCGCGCAGGCCTTTCAGTTTGGCCAGCAATTTGAAGTTGCGCAGCATCGACGGGCCGTACTTCTTCTTCAGCAGCTCGCCCTTGTCGTTGCGGTCGGCCGTCATGGGCGGGGCCAGGTGGTAATTGACTTTGTAATCGCCCTCGAACATGTCGGCAATGCGCTGCTGGAACGCCGGGTCGCTGTGCAGGCGCGCCACTTCGTACTCGTCCTTGTACGCCATCAGCTTGAACAGGTAGCGCGCCACGGCCTCGGAAAGCAGGGTCTTGCCGCCCAGCTTGCTTTCGGCCTGCTGCACCTGCGCCACGAAGTCGCGGTACTGGTCGGCGTAGGCCGCGTCCTGGTAGCCGGTGAGGAACTCCACCCGTCGCGCGATGATGGATTCGAGTGTTTCGCGCTTCTTGAACTCGATCACCTGCGCGCCGCCGGCGCCCGTCAGCAGCTTCTGCACGCGCGCGAAGTCGTGCGCCGCCTGGCGGCCCCACTCGAAGGCGGCCTTGTTGTTCTCGACCTGCACGTTGTTCAGCTCCATGGCGCGCAGCAGCGATTCGCGGCGCAGCGGCACCCAGCCCTTCTGCCAGGCGTAGCCCAGGATCATCGGGTTGACGTAGAGGGTGTCGCCCAGCAGCTGGCTGGCCACGGCATCGGCGTCGAAGCGCGACAGGCCGGTGGGGCCCACGGCGCGGGCGATGTCGGCGGCACAGCGCTCCGACGGGTTCTGCCACGCGCCATCCTTCACGAACGCCGCCGTCGGCGTGCCGTGCGAGTTCAGCGCCACGTGCGTGCGGCCCTCGCGCATGCGCAGCATGGTCTCCTTGTTGGCGGCCACGATCGGGTCGCACCCCAGGATCAAGTCGGCCGCCGCCATGCCCACGCGCGTGGTGCGGATGTCGTCCTGCGACTCGCCGATCAGCACGTGGCTCCAGGTGGCGCCGCCCTTCTGCGCCAGGCCGGCCGCGTCCTGCGTGACGATGCCCTTGCCCTCCATGTGCGCCGCCATGCCCAGCAACTGGCCGATGGTGATGACCCCGGTGCCGCCCACGCCCGCCACCACGATGCCCCAGGCGCCGCCCGGTGCGGGCTGCTGCTGCACCGGCTCGGGCAGCGCGCCCAGCTCGGCGGGCGACACGCTGGCCTTGGCCTTGGCTTTCTTCTTCAGCTGGCCGCCCTCGACGGTGATGAAGCTGGGGCAGAAGCCCTTCAGGCAGCTGGTGTCCTTGTTGCAGGTGCTCTGGTTGATGGTGCGCTTGCGGCCGAACTCGGTCTCCAGCGGCTCCAAGCTCAGGCAGTTGCTCTGCACGCTGCAGTCGCCGCAGCCTTCGCACACGGCCTCGTTGATGATCACGCGCACCGCCGGGTCGACCATGGTGCCGCGCTTGCGGCGGCGGCGCTTCTCGGTGGCGCAGGTCTGGTCGTAGATGATGACCGTGGTGCCCGGGATCTCGCGGAACTCGCGCTGCACGGCATCCAGCTTGTCGCGGTGCTGGATCTCGATGCCCAAGGGCAGTCCGTGCTGCGTGGCGTTGGCGTATTTCTCGGGCTCGTCGGTGACGATGGTGATCTTGGCGGCGCCTTCGGCGCGCATGTTCTGCGCGATCTGGATCACCGACAGCCCCTCGGGCCGCTCGCCGATCTGCTGGCCGCCGGTCATGGCCACGGCGTCGTTGTAGAGGATCTTGTAGGTGATGTTGACGCCCGCCGTCACCGCCTGGCGCACCGCCAGCGAGCCGCTGTGGTAGTAGGTGCCGTCGCCCAGGTTGGCGAACACGTGCTGCTCCTTGCTGAACGGCTGCTGGCCCACCCACGGCACGCCCTCGCCGCCCATCTGCGTGAAGCCCACCGTGGCGCGGTCCATCCAGATGCTCATGAAATGGCAGCCGATGCCGGCCATGGCGCGCGAGCCCTCGGGCACGCGGGTGCTGGTGTTGTGCGGGCAGCCGGAGCAGAACCAGGGCATGCGGTCGGCGCCGCTGCCGCCGATCTCCAGCGCCTGCATGCCGCGCTCGGCGGCGTCCAGCACGGCCAGCTGGCGGTCGATGCGCGCCGTCATGTCGGCGTCCAGGCCCAGCTTCTTCAGGCGCTCGGCGATGGCGCGGGCGATGAGGGCCGGCGTCAGGTCGGCGGTGGCGCGCAGCAGCGTGTTGGCCGTGGGGTTGCCGCGCGACCATTCGCCGCCCGACAGGCTGCCGTCCGGGCCTTCGTGGTACTTGCCCAGCACGTTGGGGCGCACGTCGGCGCGCCAGTTGTACAGCTCTTCCTTGATCTGGTATTCGATCACCTGGCGCTTCTCTTCCACCACCAGGATTTCCTTCAGCCCGGTGGCGAAGTCGCGCGTGATCTGCGCCTCCAGCGGCCACACCACGTTCACCTTGTGCAGGCGGATGCCCAGCTGGCGGCAGGTGGCGTCGTCCAGGCCCAGGTCGATCAGGGCCTGGCGCGTGTCGTTGTAGGCCTTGCCGCTGGCGATGATGCCGAAGCGGTCGTGCGGCGTGGCGATGACGTTGTAGTTCAGCCGGTTGGCGCGCACGTAGGCCAGCGCGGCGTACCACTTCCAGTTGAACAGGCGCTCTTCCTGCGGCAGCGCGGCATCGGGCCAGCGGATGTGCACGCCGCCGGGCGGCATCTCGAAATCGGTCGGCAGCGCGATCTGCACGCGCTCAGGGTCGATCATCGCCGTGGCGCTGGATTCGACGATCTCCTGGATCGTCTTCATGCTCGTCCACACGCCGGCATAGCGGCTCATGGCGAAGGCGTGCACGCCCAGGTCCAGGATTTCCTGCACCGTGGAAGGGAAGAACACCGGCAGGCCGCAGGCCTTGAAGATGTGGTCGCTCTGGTGCGCGGCCGTCGAACTCTTGGCCACGTGGTCGTCGCCGGCCACGGCAATCACGCCGCCCCAGGGCGTGGTGCCCGCCATGTTGGCGTGCTTGAACACGTCGGAGCAGCGGTCCACGCCCGGCCCCTTGCCGTACCAGATACCGAACACACCGTCGAACTTGTTGGTGCCCGCGGGCGCAAAGCCCAGTTGCTGCGTGCCCCAAATGGCGGTGGCCGCCAGCTCCTCGTTCACGCCGGGCTGGAACACGATGTGCTGCGACTCGAGGTGCTTGCGCGCGCCCCACAGCGCCTGGTCGTAGCCGCCCAGCGGCGAGCCACGGTAGCCGCTGATGAAGCCGGCCGTGTTCTTGCCCACCAGCGCATCGCGCTGGCGCTGCAGCATGGGCAGCTTGACCAGCGCCTGGATGCCGCTCATGAAGGCGCGGCCGTAATCCAGGCTGTACTTGTCGTCCAGGGTCACCGTTTCCAGTGCCTTGCGGATGTGATCGGGCAGGGGGGCGTTCATGTGCTTGTCTCCTTGGTGGGCCGCCGCTTCGTGGGCAGCGGGGTGTGGCGCGCCGTGTGGGCAGGCCTGTCCGTCATTTGAAAGCAAAGTGTATGCCGCCTGTGACGATAAGTGTTTTCTTTGCGCTCCCTTTTCAAGCACAGAAAAGAAAGATTCTTTCTAGAATTGGCCCACTATGGAAACGTTGGATGCCTACGACCTCGCCATCCTGCAACATCTGCAAGAAGACGGCCGCCTGACCAACACCGAGCTGGCGCAGCGCGTGGGCCTGTCGGCCGCGCCGTGCTGGCGCCGCGTGCGTGCGCTGGAGCAGGCCGGCTTCATCCGCGGCTATCGCGCCGAGATCGACCGCCACAAGATCGGCCTGGGCGTGCTGGCCTTCGTGCGACTGGATGCGGCGCAGATCGGCGCCGCATCCATGCGCGGGCTGGAGCAGGCGATCCGCGAGCGGCCCGAAATCATCAGCTGCCACTACATCAGCGGCACCGGCACCTTCGAGCTGCAGGTGGTGGCGGCCGACCTGGAGCAGTTCAGCCGCTTCGCGCGCGAGGTGCTGCTGCACCTGCCGAACGTGAAGGACATGCACACCAGCTTCTCGCTGGGCGAGGTGAAGGCCGGGGGCGCGCTGCCCCTGGCGCAGCTGAAGCCGCCGCGGCGCGCCTGCTGACCGCCGTCACGGCAGTGTCACGACATTGCCACATTGGGACTGCACGATCCGGCCTTCCGCAAGGTTCGCCTCTCTCCACGAAAGTCCCACCTGTCATGAACACGACCCCTTCCGTTTCCGAGTACGACGACAACGAGATCGTCAACCATTCGTCCAACCCCCACATGGACACCATCCTGGCCGCGCGCCTGAGCCGCCGCGGCGCGCTCAAGGGCGGCATTGGCGCCACCACGGCCGCGCTGCTGGGTGGCGTGGGCCTGTCGGCCTGCGGCGGCAGCGACGACGACACCCCGGCACCGGCGCCCGCGCCAACGCCCAAGTCGCTGAACTTCGCCGCTGTGGCCAAGACCAACGCCGACACCGTGAGCGTGCCGGCCGGCTACCAGGTCAGCATCCTGCACGCGCTGGGCGACCCGATGATGTTCGGCGACACCAGCTGGAGCGACGCCGGCACCGAGACCGCCGAGTCGTATGACCGCCGCATCGGCGACGGCCACGACGGCATGTACTACTTCGGCCTGAGCGACGACGGCAAGTTCGACGCCAACCGCTCCGACCGCGGCCTGCTGTGCGTGAACCACGAATACGTGGTGGCCCCCTACGGCCTGCACCCCGCTGGCTCCACCAAGGTGGGCGACCAGCGCCCCGCCGACGAGGTGGAAAAGGAAATCCGCGCCCACGGCGTCAGCGTGGTCGAGGTCAAGCGCAAGTCCGGCAGCAACGACATGGAGATGGTGCGCGGCTCCAAGTACAACCGCCGCGTGACCAGCGCCACCGAGATGGACTTCGGCGGCCCGGCCGCCGGCAACGCCAAGCTGGTCAACAAGCTCTCGCCCGACGGCAAGCTGGCCTTCGGCATGAACAACAACTGCGCCAACGGCTACACGCCCTGGGGCACCTACCTGACCTGCGAGGAGAACTACCTCAACGTCATCGGCCGCGCCGCCGGCGACGACGAGCAGCGCAGCGCCAGCGAGATCGTGGCGCTCAAGCGCTACGGCCTGCCGGCCGGCCGCAAGAACCCCTACGGCTGGGACACGCCCGATGGCGAGCAGTACCAGCGCTGGAACAGCAAGGTCAGCGGCGCCAGCGCGGCCGAAGACCACCGCAACAGCTTCAACACCTTCGGCTGGGTGGTCGAGATCGACCCCTTCCGCCCCGAGAGCAAGCCCGTCAAGCGCAGCGCGCTGGGCCGCTTCAACCACGAAGGCGCCTGGCCAGCCCCGGCCAAGGCGGGCGAGCCCATCGTCATCTACTCCGGCGACGACGCGCGCAACGAGTACGTGTTCAAGTTCGTGTCCGACGCCAAGTGGGACCCGAAGGACATCAACGGCGGCACCGCCATGGGCGCCAAGTACCTGGACAAGGGCAAGCTGTACGCCGCCAAGTTCAACGACGACGGCACCGGCCAGTGGCTGGAGCTGACGCACGGCAAGAACGGCATCGACGACAAGAACACGCTGTACCCGTTCGCCGACCAGGGCGACGTGGTGATGCACTGCCGCCTGGCCGCCGACTTCATGGGCGCCACCAAGATGGACCGCCCCGAGTGGGGTGGCGTGAACCCGTTGAACAACGAGGTTTACATGACCATGACCAACAACTCGCAGCGCGACGGCGAGAAGATGCCGCTGAACGCCGCCAACCCGCGCAAGGGCAACACCAACGGCCACATCATCCGCTGGAAGGAAAAAGGCGGCCAGGCCGGCACCAGCTTCGAGTGGGACGTGTACCTGTTCGGCGCGCGCGAGGACGGCAAGCAGAGCGAGAACCTGTCGGGCCTGACGGCGGTGAACGACTTCTCCAGCCCCGACGGCCTGTACTTCGACCAGCGCAACGGCCAGACCGACGGCCTGCTGTGGATCCAGACCGACGACGGCGCCTACACCGACGTGACCAACTGCATGATGCTGGCGGCCCTGCCCGGCCACGTGGGCGACGGCGGCAAGATCAAGACGCGGGAAGGTCAGGAGACCATCATGGGCGCCAAGCCCACCGATGCCAACGTGCGCCGCTTCCTGGTCGGCCCGTTCGACTGCGAGATCACCGGCGTGGTGGTCACGCCCGACGGCAAGACGCTGTTCTTCAACGTGCAGCACCCGGGCGAGGACAAGGGCGACTTCACGACCAACACCTTCACCAGCCACTGGCCCGGCAACCAGGCGCCCGCCAGCGATGCGCTGCACCACGGCCACAAGCGCCCGCGCTCGGCCACCGTGGTGGTGACGCGCACCGACGGCGGCACCATCGGCATCTGACGATGGCGCACGGCGCTGCGTGATGTGCACAGCGCCCATGCGCACCCAAGGTCCGCCGCGTGCGGGCCTTTTCCTTGGCCGCGCCAGCGTCGTCCGGAGCTATAAAAACAGAAGCTGCATACGCTGATGCAGCAAGCGCTTCAGGCCTTTTCGCTTGATCCACCTGCACTGTAGGAGCGGCGGAAGCCGCGAACGGCTGGATGCACGATGGGACGCATTCGCGGCTTCCGCCGCTCCTACCGCACGCGCTGCCTGGTGCGGTGCGTTGTCACCGGCCTGCACGCCAAAAGCAGGTCATGAGGGCATAGACTCGCCAAGCACCATGGGAGTATCTGCCTCCATCGCTTGGCAGACAGGCTCTAGCGGATAGATATGCAGGGAGTATCTGCCGAGAGGGGCATCCCTGGCAGAGCACTCCCCCATTCACCCAGACAACGCGCCGCTCAACCCGGCCCGTTGTCGCCATCGCCCACGCGGATGTTGGTCTGCACCGGCGCGTTGGGGTCGAACGGCGGCGCGGGGCGCGGGCCGGGGCGGGCGTGGGCGCGCACCGGGGTGGCGTCGTCGGGCGTGGCCGCGCGCTCGCAGTACACCGGCTCGGGGATGTTGGTGTAGTCCAACCGCGCCAGCCGGCCCTGCACGCCCAGGCCGAACTGCGCGCGCACCGCGGGGTCGGCGTAGCGCAGCGCGCCGTCGCCCTCGCCATCGTGGTGGTCCGCCACGCGCTCCAGTACGGCATGGCCGCGCAGGCCTTCGAGCAAGGCCATGTCCTGGTACAGGCGCGCCTCGAAGCGCAGGTCGTTGGGGCACAGGTAGCTCAGGCGCGGGGCGTCCTGCAGCGCGGCGCAGGCGGACAGCAGAGCTGGCAGCGACAGGGCGAGCAAGCAGTTTTTTGCTATCGAATAAGAAGCTGATGGCGCTTGCTGGACGGGCGCCAACAGCCATTTCGGCTTGAATTGGAGCAGTGCGCCCACGCGCGGCGCCGGAGACCGACGAACGGGCGCGGCCCTCACCCCCGCCCTCTCCCAGAGGGAGAGGGGGCAAGACCGCGGCGCGCCGCAGCGGCGCGATCCGGTGGCCGGGGCGCCCATGGCCGGGGTTCCCCTGGCCATCGGGCGCGCCCCCGGCGCGGGGGGTGGCGAAACAATGCGAAGCATGTGGAGCCTGGGGGAGAGCCTCATCTAGGCCACAGCACCCACAGGCGCAGCGGCTGCTTCATGCGGCCGGCGAACTCACCCGCCTCGGCCCCCCAGCCGGCAAAGTAGTCGGCCCGCACCGCGCCGACGATGGCGCTGCCGGTGTCCTGCGCCAGCACCAGCCGCTGCAGGTTGGCCACCGGCCCCTGCGAGGCCAGCCACACCGGCGTGCCGTACGGGATGCTCTGCGGGTCGACGGCGATCGAGCGGCCCGGCGTCAGCGCCACGCCCTGCGCGCCGCGCGGGCCGAACTGCGCGTCCAGCGGGCTCAAGGCCTCTTCGCGGAAGAACACCATGCGCGGGTTGCTCCACAGAAAGCCCTGCAGCACCTGCGGGTTGGCCGCCAGCGTGTTGCGGATGCCGGGCCAGGTGACATCGCCGCGCAGCAGGCCCTGGTCGATCAGCCACTTGCCGGGGCTGCGGTAGGGCTGCTCGTTGGTGGCGGCAAAGGCCAGGCGCACCAGGCGCTGGCTGCCGTCGGCCTCGGTCACGCGCACGCGGCCCGAGCCCTGGATCTGGAGAATCAGCGCCTCCACCGGGTCGGCCAGCCAGGCGATCTCGCTGCCGGCCAGCTGGGCGCGCGCCTCGGGCAGGGTTTCCATCTCCTGCCGCGTGTACCAGGGCTTGCGCTGCGCCAGCGTGGCGGGCGGGCGGTACAGCGGCGCGCCGAAGCCGGGGCGCGCGCTGCGCGAGGCCTCGTAGAACGGCTCGAAATAGCTGGTCAGCAGCCCCTCGGCGCCGGGCGCGGCCATGCCGCCCAGCGGCTCTACGCGGTAGGGCTGCAGGCGCGTCTTCATCCAGTTGCGCTGGTCCTCGGTGCTGGCCAGCGACAGGCGCCGCACCTCGCTGCACAGGCGGCCGAAGGTGGGGCCGGGGCGCTCGCAGCTCTTGATCCAGGCGTTCCAGGCGTCTGTGGTGTTGTCCTGATCGAAGCCGGGCAGATCGGACCAGCGCACCGGCACCCAGCGGCTGCGCGCGCGCTCGATGGCCGGGCCGATGGGCGCGCTGTCGGCCACCGGGCCGGGCGGCGGCAGGGCTGGCTCGGTGCTGGGCGGTGGGGCGGGGGGCTTGGGCGGCGGCTTGACCGCGCAACTGGCCAGCATTCCTACAATGACCGCTGCCCCAAGAAACCGTAATGCTTGCTTCATGCTCGTGATTCTGCTGGAAGCGCTGGCGGCGCTTGTCATCCTGCTGCTGATCGTCTGGTGGACCATGTTCGCCGGCCGCAAGAAGGGCGAGCTGCCCGGCCAGCACGACACACCCTCCGCGGACGACCGCGACACGCCGCCACGCGACGCTCATGATTGAGTGGTTTCAGGCCTGCGGCGCAGCATGGATCGGCGCCGCAAGCTATTAATTATGCAGCGCCGGCGGGGCCGCCGGGCGCTGCCGCAGCCACCCCTCGAAGGCCGCCGAGAGTTTCAAGCCAAATCAGCCCCCAGCGCCCGCCCCGCCTGCGCTTAAAGCTCCAGTTTTTGTAGCTTCTGCGCCAGTTCCACGGCCGATTTCACTTCCATCTTCTCGAACACGCGCGCGCGGTGCACCTCCACCGTGCGCACGCTGATGCCCAGTTCATCGGCGATCAGCTTGTTCGGCCGCCCCTCGGCCACCAGCCGCAGCACGTCGCGCTCGCGCTCGGTCAGCTCGTCCAGCCGGGCCTGCAGGGCGCGCTGCAGGATCAGTTGCGCCAGCCGCTCTTCGGACAGCGCCAGCGCGCGCTCCACGCGGTCGACCAGGGCGTTGTCGGAGAACGGCTTCTCGCAGAAATCGAAGGCGCCGCGCTTCACCGACTCCACCGCCGTGGCCACGCTGGCGTGCCCGGTGAGGAAGATCACCGGCCAGGCCTGCGCCACGCCGCGCTCCAGCAACCGGTCGAACAGCGCCAGCCCGCTGGCGCCGGGCATGCGCACATCCAGCAGGATGCAGGCGGGCGTGGTGGGCACGGCATCGCCCAGCGCCTGCTCGAAGGCCTCGGCGCTGTCGAACGCCTCGGACAGCAGGCGGCGCGAGCGCAGCAGCCACGCCAACGCCTCGCGCACGCTGGCGTCGTCGTCGACGATGTAGACCATGGCGTCGGTTGCGGCCATGCAGGGATTCTAGAAGTACCCTCGCCACGGCAGCACCCCGCAGCACTTGGCCGCCGCCCATGCCCGCCATGCCCGAAAATCGGGTTGTCGCGGCCGAAGGGCCGCCTTCCATTGCTTCACTTCGCCCAGCCATGTTCACTTCCAAGCCGCGCCGCGCCTTCTCGCTCATCCCGTTGCTGCTGGCCGCCGCCCTGTCCGCCTGTGGCGGCGGCGGCGACGCACCGGCCGCCACGCCGGCCGATCTGCCGCCCGATCCGCCCGTGGTGCAGCAAGGCCCCGGCGCGCTGCTATCGGGCGCATTCGTCAAGACCCTCAGCGCCGCCGACATCACGCAGGCCCTGCGCTCGCCCGACAGCAAGGTGGAAGAAGGCGTCGTGCCGCGCTACGACGTGTCCTCGTACCGCATCACCTACACCACCACCGACAAGCACGGCGTCGAGGTCATGGCCTCGGGCCTGGTCAGCGTGCCGCTCAAGCCCGCGGGCCAGCCCAGCCCGGTGCTGGGCTACCAGCACGCCACCACCTTCCACGACGCCGAGGCGCCGGCCAACAAGGTCGAGGCGTTCGAGCCGCCGCTGGTGCTGGCCTCGCTGGGCTACATCGTGGTGTCGCCGGATTACGTGGGCTTCGGCGCCTCGAAAGGCGTCGAGCACCCGTACCTGACGGCCGAGCCCACGGCGCGCGCCGTCATCGACATGCAGGTGGCCGCCCTGCACTGGCGGCGCCAGCACGGCGTGGCCGACAACCGCCAGCTGTTCCTGGCCGGTTATTCGGAAGGCGGCTACGCCACCATGGCCGCGCACCGCGCGCTGCATCAGTCGGGCCACGCGCTGAAGGCGCACCTGCAGGCTGCCGTGCCGGGCGCCGGGCCGTATGACGTGCTGGAAACGCTGGACGAACAGCTTGACCGCGTGCGCAAGCTGGTGCCGGTGCTGGGCGCGGCCATCAACCCCGGTTTTCTGCGCCACCTGGGCAGCACGGTGCGCGACGAGGTGCGGCGCCTGCTGCTGCGCCAGATGGTGCCGGAAGACGGCGACGTGAGCTACCAGACGCTGTTCCTGGACCGCTACCTCGCCGACGACCGCGACGCCATCACCGCCGAGCACAGCGTGCACCTGGGCTGGGCGCCCGCCGTGCCGGTGTACCTGTTCCACGGCCGGGGCGACCTGACGGTGCCGTACTCGGCCGCCGAATCGGCGCGCGATGCACTGCGCGAAGCCGGCGCGACGGAGGTCAGCCTGACCGACTGCACCACGCCCAAGTTCGGCCATCTGGACTGCGTGCCGGAGTACTTCCGCTTCGCCGTCGACCGCATGGGGCGGCTGGCGCGCGATCTGTGAGGGCGGCTGGCGCGCGCCCTGGATTTCAAGCCAAATCGGGCTCCAGCGCTTTATCTGTCTGCGCCAGTAGCTATTAATAACAGAGCAATCAGATACCCGTCTGCACCCCGGCCACCCAGCGCAGTCCGTTGCCGCGGTTCAGGTAATAGTCGCCCTGCGGGCTGATCACCACCGAGCGGTCGGTGGCCGGGTCGGAAAAGTAGCGCCAGCCATGGGCGCGGTCGCGGGCCGTGGCGGGGTTGGACACGGGCACCATGCCGTGGTCATAGCCGCTGATGACGTGGACGGGCTCGGCATCACGATCGCCGACCATGAACGGCGTGCAGGCGGTGGCGCCCAGCAAGGCGATGGCGGCCAGAAGCGTGGTCGATTTCATGAGGGATCTCCTGTGTGTGGCCACAGTCGCTTTTCGACTGTGTGCCTGCAGTGTGCGCCAGAACCATGAAGCCCCGCTGAACGCACCCTGCGCCGCCGGCCAGAAAAAGTGCCGTCGGTGGACGGCACTGTGCCACGAAAGGCGCTGCCGCTCAGCGGCTGCTGGGGAAGCTGAACACTGCCCCCTCGCGCACGCCGGCCGAAGGCCAGCGCTGCGTGATGGTCTTGCGCTTGGTGTAGAAGCGCACCGCGTCCGGCCCGTAGGCGTGCAGGTCGCCGAACAGGCTGCGCTTCCAGCCGCCGAAGCTGTGGTACGCCACCGGCACCGGCAGCGGCACGTTCACGCCCACCATGCCGACCTGGATGTGGTCGGTGAAGTAGCGCGCCGCCTCGCCGTCGCGCGTGAAGATGCAGGTGCCGTTGCCGTATTCGTGGTCGTTGATGAGCTGCATCGCCTCTTCAAGCGTCTTCACGCGCACCATGCCCAGCACCGGGCCAAAGATCTCTTCCTGGTAAATCACCATGCCCGGCTTGACGTGGTCGAACAGGCAAGGGCCGAGGAAGTAGCCGTCCTCGTGGCCGGGCACCTTCAGCCCGCGCCCATCGACCAACAGCGTCGCGCCTTCCTTCACGCCCTGGTCGACGTAGCCAGTCACCTTCTCGAAATGCGGCTTGGTCACCAGCGGCCCCATGTCGTTGGCGTTGTCGGTGCCGGGGCCGACCTTCATCTTCGCGATCTCGGTCTTCAGCCCGGCGATCATCTTCTCCGCCACCTCGTCGCCCACGGCCACGATCAGCGGCACCGCCATGCAGCGCTCGCCGCACGAGCCGTAGGCCGCGCCCATCATGGCGTTCACCGCGTTGGCGATGTCGGCGTCGGGCATCACCACGGCGTGGTTCTTGGCGCCGCCCAGCGCCTGCACGCGCTTGCCATGCTTGGTGCCCTCGCTGTAGATGTATTCGGCAATCGGCGTCGAGCCGACGAAGCTGACGGCCTTCACGGCGGGAGAGTGCAGCAGCGTATCGACGGCTTCCTTGTCGCCGTTCACCACGTTCAGCACGCCCGGCGGCAGGCCGGCCTCCAGCGCGAGCTGCGCGATGAACAGCGCGCTGCTCGGATCGCGCTCCGAAGGCTTCAGCACGAAGGTGTTGCCGCAGGCCACCGCCATCGGCCACATCCACAGCGGCACCATGGCCGGAAAGTTGAACGGCGTGATGCCGGCCGTGACGCCCAGCGCCTGATGCTCGGCCCACGAGTCGATGCCGGGGCCGACGTTGCGCGAATGCTCGCCCTTGAGCAACTCGGGCGCGTAGCTCGCGTATTCGACGTTCTCGATGCCGCGCTGCAACTCACCATGCGCATCGTTCAGCACCTTGCCGTGCTCGGCGGTGATCATGGCGGCGATCTTGTCGGCATTCTGCTCCAGCAGCACCTTGAGTTTGCTCATCACCCGCGCGCGCTTGAGCGGCGGTGTGTTGCGCCATTCCGGAAACGCCTTCTCGGCCGAGGCAATGGCCTGCTCGACGGTGGCCTTGCTCGCCAGCGCCACATGGCCGCTGACTTGGCCCGTGGCGGGGTTGAACACGGCTTGAGTGCGCGCCGTGTCGTTGACGATCTGGCCGTCGATGAGGTGGCCGATGGTTTGGGTGACGGGTTTGTCGTGGTTCATAAACAGTCTCAAGAAAAAACAATGCAGGAAAGCTCAACGCAAAACCACTGCTGATCTGGCTCACTGCCTAACCATAAATAGCCGTGGGAATCCAGCGAATGGACGTAGACCTTAGTGCCGAGCAATCTTTGCAAAGCGGCGACATCGCCATCCGGCAAGTCCTTCAGCAGCCAATCTGGAAGCGATTTCAGGCGCACGCGAGAGCCTGGCGCGAGTGAATGAGCAGCCATAGCGGGTATGCTCTCAAAGCGTCGCACTAGAACTCATGACTGAACAGGCGTCGCCGAAAGCCTGACGCCAAGCGCGTTCAACAGCTTGAGCACCGTGTCATAGCGCGGCTTGGCTCCCGGCGTCAGCGCCTTGTAAAGGCTTTCCCGCCCCAACCCCGCATCCTTGGCCAATTGCGCCATGCCGCGCGCGCGCGCCACGTCGCGCACCGCCGTCAGAAACACATCGGGGTTCGGGTCTTCCAATGCGGCGGTCAGGTATTCGGCGATGGTGTGCTCATCGTCCAGATAGTCTGCAGCGTCGAAGGGTGCGATGTGCGTCGCCATGTTCACTCCTTGTCCAGTTCGCGCGCCATCTCGATGGCCCGCTTGATGTCGCGCTTCTGGGTCGACTTGTCGCCGCCCAGCAGAAGCAGGTAGATCACCTGGCCCCGGCGCGTGTAGTAAACGCGGTAACCGGGGCCGACATGCACGCGCATCTCGAAAACGCCATCGCCTACTGGCTCGCAATCGCCAAAATTGCCGTGCTCGGCGGAGCGGATGCGGTGGGTAATGCGGGCCCGTCCTATCTTGTCCTTCAGCGCGGAGAGCCAAACGTCAAAGACCTCCGTCCGAAGAAAGGTGTTCATGCGCGCATCGTATCCGATTGGATACTTTTACGCCACTGCGTCCAACGCCTCCGCCAGCGCGCCCACGAGCCGATCGATCTCCGCCGGCGTGCTGATGAAGGGCGGCGCGAGCTGGATGGTGTCGCCGCCGTAGCGCACGTAGAAGCCCTGCTTCCAGCAGTGCATGGCGATCTCGTAGGGGCGTTTGGCAGGCTCGCCGGGCAATGCCTCGATGGTGAAGCCGGCGGCCAGGCCGTAGTTGCGGATGTCAAGCACGTGCTTGGCGCCCTTGAGGCTGTGCACGGCGGCTTCGAAGTGCGGCGCCAGAGCCTTGACGCGACCCACGCCGTCCTCGCGCTCCAGCAGGTCGAGCGCGGCGATGCCGGCGGCGCAGGCCACCGGATGCGCGCTGTAGGTGTAGCCGTGCGCGAACTCCAGCATGTAGTCCGGCCCGCCGGCGGCCATGAAGGTGTCGTAGATCTCCGTCTTGGCGATCACGCCGCCCAGCGGCTGCACGCCGTTGGTGACCTGCTTGGCGAAGGTCATGATGTCGGGCACCACGCCGAAGGCGTCGGCGCCGGTCATGGTGCCGCAGCGGCCGAAGCCGGTGATGACTTCGTCGAAGATCAGCAGGATGTCGTGCTGGGTGCAGATTTCGCGCAGGCGCTGCAGGTAGCCCACGGGCGGAATCACCACGCCGGCCGAGCCACTGAAGGGCTCGACGATGACGGCGGCGATGTTGCTGGCGTCGTGCAGCGCGATCAGATCCAGCAGGCGGTCGGCCAGCGCCTTGCCGCCCTCGGCCGGCTGGCCCTTGGCGAAGGTGCCGGCGGGCGGCTGGGTGTGGGGCAGGTGATCGGCCTCGATGCCCTGGCCGTAGACCTTGCGGTTGGCGACCATGCCGCCGACCGAGATGCCGCCGAAGTTGACGCCGTGGTAGCCCTTCTCGCGGCCGACCAGGCGCGTCTTGCCGCCCTGGCCCTTCAGGCGCCAGTAGGCGCGCGCCATCTTGAGCGCCGTGTCGGCGGCCTCGGAGCCGCTGGCGGTGAAGAACACGTGATCGAGCCCCGCGGGCGTCAGGCTTTTCAGCTTGTTGGCCAGCTCGAACGACAGTGGGTGGCCGAACTGGAACGCGGGCGAATAGTCGAGCTGCGCGGCCTGCTTGCCCACGGCCTCGGCGATCTCGCGCCGGCCATGGCCGAGGCCCGTGCACCACAGGCCCGAGAGGCCGTCGAACACCTGGCGGCCATCGGCGTCGGTGAAGTAGGCGCCCTGCGCGGCCACGATCATGCGCGGGTCGCGCTTGAACTGGCGGTTGGCGGTGAAGGGCATCCAGTGCGCGTCGAGCCAAGCGGCGTCTTGGCGGGTGGACGGGTGGGCGGCGGTCTGGGGGGTGGCGGTGGTCACGCTCATGGCTTGTCTCCTTCCGGTCGGTGCAAGGCGGCCGAGGGCCGGCAAGAGGGCATTGTCGGCCGCGCCGTTAATATGTTAAATAGGCCAACATTCAAGTTTGGTTGCCGATTTATGCAAGCAATGACGATCCGAACTCCCTCCCCCGCTGGGGGAGGGCTGGGGTGGGGGCCAGCCACGCCGTCCATCGGCCGTCGGCCCCCATCCCCGCCTTCCCCCAGCGGGGGAAGGAGGGAAAGCCTGCCATGAGCGCACCCGCCAAACGCGCCCGCGCCGTGCTCGGCCAGGTGAGCGACATGGACCTGCGCCTGTTGCAAGTGTTCAAGGCGGTGGTCGAATGCGGCGGGCTGTCGGCGGCGGAGCTGGAGCTGAACATCGGCACCAGCACCGTCAGCCGTCACGTGAAGGACCTGGAAACGCGCCTGGGCCTGACGCTGTGCCGGCGCGGGCGCGCGGGCTTTGCGCTGACGGCCGAGGGGCAGCGCGTGTACGACGAGACGCTGCGCCTGCTGGCCGCCGTCGATGGCTTTCGCGCCAGCGTCGACGACATCCACGACCGCATGGGCGGCGCGCTGCACGTGGCGCTGTTCGACAAGACGGCCAGCAACCCGGCCGCGCGCATCCATGCGGCCATCGCCGATTTCGCCGGCCACGCACCCGATGTGCGGCTGCACCTGCACGTGGGCAGCATCCAGGACATCGAGCGCGGCGTGATGGACGGCAGCTTCGCCATCGGCGTGATCCCTGAGCACCGCGCCTCGGCCAGCCTGCGCTACGACCGCCTGTTCGGCGAGACCATGTACCTGTATTGCGGCACGACCCATGCGCTATTCAACGAGGAGCACGCCGCGCTCGACTGGCCCGCGCTGCGGGCCCGAAAAGACTTCGCCGGGCTGGGCTACCACTCGCCCAACATGGAGCTGGCGCACGGCGAGCAGCTCAAGCGCCGCGCCACCGCCTACGAGCAGGAGGCCATCGCCACGCTGATCCTGTCGGGCCGCTTCGTCGGCTTTCTGCCCGACCACTATGCCGAGCCCTTCGTGCAGCGCGGCCAGATGCGGGCCGTGGCGCCGCGCGTGCTGACCTACGCCTGCGACTTCGTCAGCGTGCTGCGCCGCTCGCCCCAGCCTTCGCGCGCGGCACTGGCATTTCACCAGGCATTGCTGGCGGCGCATGGGGCATGAGCACCATGCAGTCGCTTGATTTTTTCTTGATGATCAAGGATTCCCCAATGACTTGCGGAACTCATCCGCTGTGTGGGAGCGGGCTTGCCCGCGATGAGGCGCCGCGTCGCAACGAACGCTTGATCGCGGGCAAGCCCGCTCCCACCACACTGTCTGAGACTGGTTGCGAATCAAGCATTTTTGATAGCTGCTTGCGCCCTGTACAAGACGAATTCAGATTGAAAAGCATCTGAAATTGGCCAATGACAAGCGCAAACAGCTATCATTATTGAATTACCCCGCCACCGGCAGCGTGAACCGGAACACCGTGCCGCGCGGCGTCTGCGGCTGGTGCTGCAGCGCGCTGCCGTGCTGCTCCACCACCGTGCGGCACAGCGACAGGCCCAGGCCCATGCCCTCGTCCTTGGTGGTGAAGAAGGGCGTGAACAGCTGCGCCGCCACGTCGTCGCTGATGCCCTCGCCGCTGTCGGCCACCACGAACTCGACCGCCGTGTGCGCCGGCCCCAGCCGCGCCTGCAGCCGCAACAGCCGAGGCGCGGGCGCCTCGGCCATGGCCTGCAGGCCGTTGCGCGCCAGGTTCAACAGCACCTGCTCGATCATCGTGGCCTCGCACCACACGGCGGGCAGATCGGCCGGCACGTCGACGTGCACGGTGGCGCCCAGCTTGCGCGCCTGCAGTTGCACCAGCGGCAGCACGGCGTCGAACAGCACGCGCGGCGCCACCGCCTGGCGCGAGGTGCTGCGCTGGCGCACCAGATCGCGCACGCTGTGGATCACCTTGCCGGCACGGCCGGCCTGCTCGGCGATGCGCGACAGCGCGGTGCGCACGTCGTGCAGCGTGGCGGCATCGCCCGCCGGTTGCTGCAGCAGGTTGAGCGAGCCGGTAGCGTAGCTGGAGATGACGGCCAGCGGCTGGTTCAGCTCGTGGCTCATCAGCGAGGCCATCTCGCCCACCGTGGCCAGGCGCGCGCTGGCCTGCAGACGCTCCTGGCTGGCGCGCGACAGCTCCTCGGCGCGGCGCTGCGCCGTCATGTCGAGCACGGCACTCATCCAGCCGGTGTGCTTGCCCACGGTGGTGATCAGCGGCGCCTCGTAGATCAGTACCGGAAAGCGCGTGCCGTCCTTGCGCATGAAGACCGATTCCACGCCTTCGCGCACCGGCGACAGGCCCGACAGGCGCTGCACCTGGCGCGCCGCATAGTCCTGCGCCATCTCGGGCGGCCAGTAGGGCACGGGGTTGGACTGGCCGATCAGCTCGTCGGCGGCAAAGCCAACCATGTCGCAGAACGCCGGGTTGACGTAGGTGATGCGGCCTTCCAGATCGCGCGCGCGCAGGCCGGTGACCAGCGAATCCTCCATCGCCTTGCGGAAGGCCAGCGCCTGCGCCAGTTCCGATTCGGCCTGCTGGCGGGCGCGGAAGTCGCGCGCCAGCAGCACCAGCACGGTGATGAGCGCGATCGACAGGCCGGTGACCAGCGCCGTGAGCACGTTGGGGAACACGTCGGGCAGCTGGCGCGAGCCCTCCAGCCGCAGCACGATGGGGGCGCCGGGCAGGTCGATGACCTGCTGCGCGACGAACACCCGCGCGCCGCGCCGCGGCACGCCCTGCATGGCCAGGCGCGTGCCGTCCAGTTCGGTGAAGCCCACGCTCTGCCCACGCGTCAGGCTGCTGGGCAGCAGCGCCAGCATGCCATCCAGCGTGTGCGTGGCCACCACGTAGCCCTGCAGCTGCGCGCCCTGCCGCACGGGCAGGCACAGCTCCAGCACCTCCTCGCCCAGGCCGCCGGCGCGCGGCACGAAGCGGCTGGGCGCATAGGCCGCCGCGCCCAGCTTGCTGGCCTGGCCGCACAGGTTGGCGATGTCGGAGGGATGGTGCGTGCTGCCGTCGGGCGGCGGCGGTGCCAGCGCGGGGTAGAACGGGCTGTCGGCCACGGCGCGCAGGTTCAGTGCCGCGTCGTGCCACTGCAGGCGCATCCATTCGCGGTGCTCGTGCAGCAGTTGCGTGGCGCCCGTCCACCAGCTGATCGGGTCGGCATGCGTGGCCGCCAGGCCGTGCAAATCCTGCAGGTTGCGCGCGAGCCGCTGGCGCAGCACCTGCGCGGCGTCGGCGTTGTCGCGATCCAGATCGCGCTGCGTCTGCTCGATCTCGTGCCCACGCGCCAGCCACACCAGCGTGGCCAGCAGCCCCACCACCACCAGCACCAGCGCGAACCACAAGGCCCAGCGGCGCCACGCGCCGCGCAGCCGCGCCAGTGCGCCGGCGGGTGCATCGGGCGAGGTCATGCAAGTGCCCCCGGGAGGGCTCGGCACGGCCGCCCTGAAAATTCAAGCGGAAAGTGCCTGTATCGCCCGTAGCTCAGGCGCAAGCAGCTATTATTTTTGAACCGAGTTGCCCTCACCCCAACCCTCTCCCGCCAGTGGGAGAGGGGGCAAGAAGGCACGCCGCGCGAAGCAGCGGCGCTGACCAACCAAAGGCCGAGCGCAGCGATGGCCCGAGTGGACTTCACCTCCCCTCTGGCCGTGCCGAGAAGCGCAGGGCGTGGGGCGGGCATGGGCTGCGCAGCAAGCCCATGCTTCGTACTCTGACTCGCTGCGGTTGTCTGAGCGGAGCGCGCAAGCGCGAAGCGAGTTCCGCAGCGCCGCCCCGCGCCCGAGCATCGCAGGTTGCCCGCAGCGAAGCGAAGGGACACGGCCAGTGGGGTCGCCTTTCTTTTGCCTACTTTTCTTTGGCGAGACAAAGAAAAGTAGGTCGCCCGCCGGGGCGAACTCCCGGCCAGCAGCGCATCCAACGCCCCAAGGCCCATCACAGCCTGCGATGCGACAGCGCCGGCAGCTGCGCCCGCCGCCCCGCCAGCGCATCCGCGTCCAGATCAGCCACCACCACCCCCGCCCCCTCGGCCCGCAAGCCCAGCACCTGCCCCCACGCATCCACCACCATGCTGTGCCCCCAGGTGCGCCGCCCGTTCTCGTGCGTGCCCCCCTGCGCCGCCGCGATCACGCCCGCCAGGTTCTCGATCGCCCGCGCCCGCAGCAGCACCTCCCAGTGCGCCTGCCCCGTCACGTAGGTGAACGCGCTCGGCACCAGCAGCACGTCGGCCCCCTGCGCCGCATAGGCGCGGTACAGCTCGGGAAAGCGCAGGTCGTAGCACACGCTCATGCCGATGCGCCACGTGTGCCCGTCGCGCGACGGCAGCTCGAACAGCGTCGGCACGCTGCCGCGCGCCAGCACCGCCGCCTCGTCGTAGATGCGCGTGCCGTCGTCGAACTGGAACAGGTGAATCTTGTCGTAGCACGCCACCCGCTCGCCCTGCGGGTTGAAGGCCAGCGAGGCATTGCGCACCCGCGCCTCGTCGCGCGGCTCGCTCGACAGCGGCAGCGTGCCGCCGACGATCCACAGCCCCAGCTCGCGCGCCGTGGCGGCCAGCCAGTCCTGGATCGGCCCCTTGCCCAGCAATTCCTGCAACGCCAGCTTGTCGGTGTCGCGCTGGCCCATGACGCAGAAGTATTCGGGCAGCACCGCCAGCTCGGCGCCCGCCTGCGCGGCCTGCAGCAGCAGCGCGTGCGCGTCGCGCAGGTTGTCGTCGATGCGGGTGCCCGACACCATCTGGATGGCGGCAACTTTCACGATGTCTCCTCGTTGATGGGCGCAGCAGCCGGCTCGGCGGCAGAAGCGGCCGCGGCCGGCGCGCTGGCGGCGCTGGCGGCGCCGGCCGCGCCAGCGTCGCTGCGCGCCTTGACTTGCGTGACCTGCGGATCGGCCCAGCTGCCGCCGACGTGGAATTCTCGCGTGGCCGCCTTGATCAGCGGCCGCTTCAGCACCAGCTGCGCGATGAAGGTGCCGATGCCGATGGCCGGGTTGATGGCGGTGGCCACCAGCGCGGCGGTGCCGGCGTCGATCTCGGGCACCACCAGCACGCGCAGGTCCTGCGTCTCCTTGTCGATGTCGGCGCTGCCGTCCATCAGCACGGCGGCGCTGGCGCCCTTCATCTGCAGGTTGTTGGTGCTGGCGATGCCGCGCGCCACGTTCACGTCGCCGCGGATGAAGTCGAACGCGAAGCCGGCGCTGAAGATGTCGCGGAAATCCAGCGTGAGCCGCCGCGGCAGCGCCTGCAGGCTGAGCACGCCCAGCAGCTTGGCCACGCCCGGATCGGCCTTGAGGAACTGGCCTGCACCGACATCGGCATGCAGCTGGCCCGCCATGCTGGCGCAGTGCGGCGAGAACGGCGCTCCGCGCCAGCTCAGGTTGCCCTCGATCTGGCCGCGGCCGCGCACCAGCACGTCCGGCATGTCGAAGCGCGCCAGCAGGTTGCCGGCGTCGCGGATGTCGAGCTTGAAGTCGAGCGCCGTGCGCCGCGGATCGCCCGGTGTGCGCGGCGCCCGCGGATTGAGCGGCAGGGCCGGGCCGCGCGCAATAGTGGCCCAGCGGCCGCTGGCGCTGAAGGTGGCCTCGGGCGCGCGCACCACCAGGCGCGTCAGTTCCCACTCCTGCAGGCCGCCGCCCTGCCGCGTCGGCGCGACGTCGCGGTTGATGGCCTCGATCTCCATCCGGCCCAGCTTCTTGCCACGCAGCTCGAACTGCTCGGCCACCACATCCAGCGCCGGGATGTTGGCGGGCGGCTGGGCCAGCAGCGTCTGGTCGTCACCCGCGCTGCTGGCGGGAATGCTGAGGCGCGCCAGGCGCGCATGCACCTTGCCGGCGCGGCCGCCGGCGCCCTCGCTGTATTCGACGCGCCCGGCCAACTCGCGCGCCTGCACGTCGGCGCGCCACACGCGGCCATCGCGCGTGCCGCTGGCCACCACGTCGTACAGCGTGCGGTCGTCGGCCAGCAACTGCCCGGTGCGCACCGACCAGACGGTGGGCACGAATCCGTGGTCGGGCGCTGCTGCGGGCGCGGCGGCGCTGGCCGCGTCGTCGCCGAACAGGCTGGTCAGCGCCTCGTCCCAGGCCTCGGCATCCAGCCGGGGCGTGTGCAGGCGCGCCACCACGCCGCTGTCCGGCAAGGCCAGCTGCGGCATGGCCTGCGGCCCCACGCCGATGACGCCGCGCGCCACGCGGCCGGAGGCGGCATCGCGCTCATACGCCACCACCAGCTGGTCGGCCACGTCGACGCGAAAGCGCGAGCGGCCGCTGCCGTTCAGCTGCGCGCTTTCGTAGCGCAGCGGCCAGGCGGCGTCGGCCGGCTTGGCCAGCGGCGCGGGCAGATCGACGGCCATGCCGCGCAGGTCGCTGGTCACCAGCACATCGGGCTGGCCGGCGCGAAAGCCGATCACGGCCTGGTAGGCCGCGCTGCCGCTGGCGCGCCGCGCGATGGCGGGGAGCGGCGCCCAGTCGGCGGTGTCGCGCAAGCCTTCGGCGGTGGCGGTGCCGCTGGCGCGCAGCTGCACCGCGGGCGCGCCGCCGGCACTGGACTGGCTGCCGCCGGCCAGGCGCGCCTCGCCACCCAGCAGGTGCACGCGCGCATCGTGAATGGTGAAACCGGTTTCGCTGAAGCTGACCGCGCCCTGCGCCTGCCCCAGCAGCGGCGTGTCGGGCGTGATGCGCAGGTCGTTGCCGGCCAGGCTGACACGGCCTTCCACCCTGGAATCCTCGATGCGGTTCACCGGCAAATCGAGCTTGAGGTGCAGGCCCGCGTTGCCGTTGGCCTGGGCGCGGTCCAGCACCTGCTGCGTGAAGCCGGACACCGGCGACTGCCGCACGATGCCCAGCGCCGCCGCCAGCGGGCCGGTGCCTTCGGCATCCACCAGCACGCGCGTGTGGCCCAGGTCGGCAATGCCCGCCTGCACGCGCGTGAACTGCCAGCCGGGGTGCCCGCGCACCTGCGACTTCGCGTTCTTCACCTGCATGCTGTTGTGGTCGAAGATCAGCTCGCCCGACAGGTTCTCCAGCGCCGGCCAGGGCACCTGCCCGGCGGGCTGCAGGCTGGGCGGCACGTAGGCCAGCGTGACGCCGTGCACCTGCCCGGCAAAGCGGAATTCGCTGCCCGGCGGTGCCTTCGAACTGGCGATGTGGCGCAGATCGCCCTTCACGCGCACCGCCACGTCGCGCGCCTCGCCCTTGACCACCGCCTCGCGCACGTAGCGGCGCGCCGATTCGGGAATGCCCAGCGGCAGGTAACGGTGCACGCGCGCGCCGTTGGCGCGGCTGAAGCTGCCCGACAGGTCCAGCACGCCCGGAAAGCGCGCCGCCCCTTGCTGGCCGGCCACGGTCTGCCATTTCGCCTTGAAGGTGCCCGTGGCATCGGCGTTGCGCAGCTTCAGCTCGTCCACGTCCAGCTCGACCTGCCCGCCCTGCACGCGCCAGCGGGCGCGGGTGGCCAGCTCGGCCAGCGGGATGCGCGGCTCGTCGAACACGCCCGGAAAGCTGAGGGCGCCGTCGCGGATGGCCAGCGTCGCGTGGCCGCCGGCCGGCGTGGCCTCGAGCTCCAGCGTAGCCCCTTCGACGCCCGGAATGCCTTCCACCGGCTGGCCATCGGGCCGGGGCGGCGCGGGGCGCGCACCCACGGTCATGGCGCTGGCCCGAGCCTGCACGCGCCAGTCGCGCGGCGCCTCCAGCGGGCCGCTCCAGCGCGCCTGGATGCGCTCGACCAGGCCCTGCACCGGGTGCGCCTGCAGGCGCTCGTGCACGGCGGGCGGCAGCGGCAGGCGCTGCGCGATCTTGGCCAGCGCCGCCAGGTCCAGGCGGTCGCCCTGCAGCTCGCCGCCGTCGTCGTCGCGGTAGCTCAGCTGCACGTTGCCGCCGGGCCAGGCCAGGCCGTCGGCATCGACGAAGTGCAGGTTGCGCGTGTCCACCTCCATGCCCTGGCCCACGTTGCGCCAGCCCAGCCGGCCGGTCAGCGCAGCGAAGGCCAGCGGCTCCAGCTTCGGGCCAAAGGTGGCCGACACGCCGCCCAGGGCCACGTCGGCCGTGGCGGCCGTCAGCGCGCCCTTCTTCATGTCGGCCCAAAGGCGCAGCGCGCCATGGCCCCCCTGAAGATCAACGCCCCAGTCGGTTTTCAGGTCGGCGTACTGCCGCAGTTGAGACACGTCGACGCGCCTGAAATCGGCGAAGGCATGGCCCTCCCAGTCGCGCCAGAAGCCCGGATGGCGCGAGAACACCGGCTGGCGGAACTGCCCGATCAGCGTGAAGCGCTCGCCCCAGGCGGTGTCGGGCGTGGCGTCCAGTCGCAGCTGGTGGCGGCCGTAGCCGTTGCGCACCACGAACTGCACGTCGTTCAGCGCCACCGGCGGCGCGCTGCGGCGCTCGTCCACCCAGCGCACGCGGCCGCCGCGCACCAGGAACTCGGATTGCGAGAAGAACCAGTCGGCCGCGCCGGTGTCGCCCTCGGCATCGCCCGACAGGTCGATGCCCCCAACCAGCAGGCGACCGTCGGTGGTGCGGCGCAGCTCCAGGTCGGGCTGGTCGATGACCAGCTGCTCCAGCGCGCCGCGGCCCAGCGATAGCACAGAAAATGCCGCCAGCACGCGCGGCACATGCAAGCCGGCCCGGCCCGTGGGGTCATGCACGCGCACGTCGCGCAGCGACACCGCCGGCACGAGACCATTGGACTCGGCCTCGATGGCACCGATGGTGACCGGGGCCGAGATCGCGCGCGAGGCGAGCTGCTCCAGCCGGGGGCGGAACTGGTCGATTCGCGGCACAATGATCCAGTGGAGCACGGCCCCGGCCAGCAGCATCAGCAACAGCAGCGCACCGACACCGCGCACCGTCCAGCGCATGACGATGGCGGCGATCTTGAGAGACGACTGGAGCAACGGCTTGAAGGGGCTTGGAGCGGACGGGCAGGCCAGGCCGATCAACGGCCACGCACCTGCCCCGGAGGACTGAAGAAATTATGACCCGTGGCGCTGCGCAAGGTTCTTGCGCCAACCGTGAATCTTTGTTAACCCCGTTCCCCGGCCTGCCGGGCAGCGCCAGCCATTCGCGCCTGGTGCAGCGCCTGCGCAGGCGCTACGAGGACGAACTGCCCCTGCTGCCGCCCGGCGCGCCCACCCAGGACAGCATGGCGGCCTGCCTGGCCGCGCTGGCCGAACGCGGCCACGACGAACTGGGCGCGCGCCTGCGCATCCTGCGCCAGCTGGTGATGGAACGGCTGGTGGTGCTGGACTGCGAGCAGGCCGCGCCGCTCGCAGTGGTGACCCGCGCCGTCACCGAGCTTGCCGAACTGGCGCTCGACGCCGCCTGCGCCCACGCCTTCGCCCAGCTCGACGAGCGCCACGGCGCGCCGCTGACCGAGGCGGGCCAGCGCGCCCAGCTGTGGGTGATCGGCATGGGCAAGTTCGGCGCGCGTGAGCTGAACGTGTCGAGCGACATCGACCTGATCTACGTCTACGACGACGATGGCGAAACCACCGGCCGCGACGACGGGCGGGGGCAGATCACGGTGCACGAATACTTCACCCGCGCCGTCAAGCTGATCCAGGGCCTGATCGGCGACACCACCGAGCACGGTTTCGTGTTCCGCGTCGACCTGGCGCTGCGGCCCAACGGCAACTCCGGCCCCACGGTGTGCTCGCTCGACGCGCTGGAGGAATACATGCTGGTGCAGGGGCGCGAGTGGGAGCGCTTTGCCTGGCTCAAGAGCCGCGTGGTGGCGCCGCGCGCGGCCATCGCCGGCGGCTCGGCCGAGGGGCTGCGCGGCGTGGTGCTGCCCTTCGTGTTCCGCAAGTACCTCGACTACAACGTGTTCGAGTCGCTGCGCACGCTGCACGACCAGATCCGCAGCCACGCCAGCCGGCGCAGCGCCGGCCGGCCCGAGCGCGCCAACGACGTCAAGCTGTCGCGCGGCGGCATCCGCGAGATCGAGTTCACGGTGCAGCTGCTGCAGGTGGTGCGCGGCGGCCAGTTCCCCGAGCTGCGCACGCGCCCGACGCTGGAGGCGCTGCAGCGCGTGGCCCGTGCCGAGCTGATGCCGCCCGAAGCCGCCGACGCGCTGGCACGCGCCTACGTGTTCCTGCGCCGGGTCGAGCACCGCATCCAGTACCTGGACGACCAGCAGACCCACATCCTGCCCACGCAGGACGCCGACCTGGACTGGATCGCGCGCACCCTGGGCTACGACGGCGTCTGCCCCTTCCTGGCCGAGCTGGACACACACCGCGAGTTCGTGGCGCAGGAGTTCGACCGCCTGCTGGGCGGCGACGCGCCCTGCAAGAGCTGCCAGAAAGGCGCGGGCGGCGAGGCGCGCGCCGCGCCGTCCGACATCGACGCCGTGCTGCCCGCCTTCCCCGAGCGCGTGCGCGAGCGCCTGGCCGAGTGGCCCGAGCACCCGCGCGTGCTGGCGCTGCGCGACGAAGCGCGCGGCCGCCTGACGCGCCTGCTGCAGCGCACCGCGCAATGGCTGGAGGAAGGCCGCGTGAACGAGGACGGCGTGCTGCGCCTGGCCGACTGGGTGGAGCCGCTGCTGCGCCGCGAGAGCTACATCGCCCTGCTGCTGGAGCGCCCCGCCGTGCACGAGCGCCTGCTGCGCGTGCTGGGCGCGGCGCGCTGGCCGGCGCGCTACGCCATGCAGCACCCCGGCGTCATCGACGAATTGGCCAGCCCCAGCCTGCTGAACGAACGCTTCGACGCCGCCGCGTTCGAGCAGGAGCTGGAGCTGCGCCGCGAAGCCCTGGCGCGCGGCGGCGAGGACGACGAGGAAAGCCTGCTGAACCTGCTGCGCCGCGCGCACCATGCCGAGACCTTCCGCACCCTGGCGCGCGACGTGGAAGGCCGCATCACGGTGGAGCAGGTGGCCGACGACCTGTCGGCGCTGGCCGACGCCATCCTGCGCCTGACCATGCGCTGGTGCTGGCCGCGCCTGCGGCAGAAGCACCGCGCTGAGCCGCGCTTCGGCGTCATCGGCTACGGCAAGCTGGGCGGCAAGGAGCTGGGCTACGGCAGCGACCTGGACATCGTGTTCGTGTTCGACGACGAGCACGAGGACGCGCAGGAAATCTACGCCGCCTTCGTGCGCAAGCTGATCACCTGGCTGACGGTGAAGACCGGCGAGGGCGACCTGTTCGAGATCGACACCGCGCTGCGGCCCAACGGCAACTCGGGCCTGCTGGTGACCGACATCGACGCCTACGCCGACTACCAGGAGAACCGCGGCAGCAACACCGCGTGGACCTGGGAGCACCAGGCGATGACCAGAGCCAGGATGGTGCCGCCGTCGGCGCCCACGGCCGGCGCTTCCTCGCCATCCGACCCGCTCACCGCCCGCTTCGACGCCGTGCGCCACGCCGTCATCACCGCGCCGCGCGACCACGCCGCCCTGCGCGGCGAGATCATCGCCATGCGCGAGAAGATGCGCAACGCCCACCCGATCCGGGACGGGCTGTTCGACGTCAAGCACAGCCCCGGCGGCATGGTGGATGCCGAGTTCGTCACCCAGTACCTGGTGCTGGCGCACACCGCGCAGCACCCCGAGCTGGCGCCGAACCTGGGCAACATCGCCCTGCTGCGCCGCGCCGAGGACGCCGGCCTGCTGCCCGCCGGCGTGGGCCAGGCCGCGGCCGATGCCTACCGCGCGCTGCGGCGCGTGCAGCACCGCGCGCGGCTGGACGAGCAGCCGACCCAGGTGGCGCCCGACACCCTGGCTGCCGAGCGCCTCGCCATCCAGCAGCTGTGGCACACGGTTTTTGGATGAAAATGGCGTCTGGCGCCCGTCCGATCTGCGCAAGGCGCTATTAATTTCAAACTGACCTCCAGCCATCCGCCGTTCGCTGCGCGTCGCCGCGGCGGCACGCCCTACCCTGATTGATGCACCACCGCGCCTGGCCCCTTACCTGCGCGCTGCTGATCGCGGCCAGCGTGGCGCTGTGGCTGGCCGGCATCAGCGGCCACGTGGTGCCGCAGCACTGGCTGTGGCATGCCGATTTCTGGCCCCGCCAGCCGTGGACACTGTGGACCGGCCCGCTGCTGCACTTTCTGGGCGCGCACCTGGCCGGCAACGCGCTGGCGCTGGCGGCGCTGGCGGTGCTGGGCGCGGCGCTGCACGCGCCCCGCGCCGACGCGCTGGCCCTGCTGCTGGCCTGGCCGCTGGGCACGCTGGCGCTGCTGGCCTGGCCAGCGGTGGGCGGCTATTACGGCCTGTCGGGCCCGGTGCACGCGGCGGCGGCCATCCTGGCGCTGCGCGCACTGCAGGCGCCCGCCACACGCTGGCTGGGGCTGCTGCTGGCGGGCGGGCTGCTGATCAAGCTGGCGCTGGAGCGCGGCTGGGCCGTGCCGGTGGGTTTCGACAGCGGCTGGGGCTTCAACGTGGTGTTCGCCGCGCACCTGAGCAGCGCGGCCGTGGGTGCGGCGCTGGCGTTGGCGCTGCAGGTGGTGGGGCTGCTGGCCAGCCCGCGGCGACATGCGCCGCCGGCGTCGAGGCGTTTCTGAGCGGCTGCGGCGATCAAAGCGCCGCGCAGACGATTGATGCAAGGCAGGGCGAAAGCATACTCCCCCTATAGCAAGCCGTCAGCGCTTACTGGACGGGCGCTAGAACCTCATACTCCCCTATCAAAATTCTTCCACGGCGTACCCGCCGGCAAGGCCAGCGGGTGGCGCTACCCGTTGCGGTGCCTGGCCCACTTGCCACGGATCGCCTCAGCCACCGACAGCCGCCGCGGCCCGGGCATGAGCCGCAGCGCGCTGCCCGCGCGCAGGTCGCCGGGAACCTCCACCGCCAGATAGAAACCGCTGCGCGCCTCGCGCACCATGCGCTGCGCAGCGTCGGCCAGGCCCATCACGGCGGTGAACTTGCCGCAGGGCTCGCGCGGCATGGTCACGCGCAGCACGCAGCCCGAGCCGTCGACGTGCAGCGTGTCGCCGATCCACACGTCGGATTCCAGCAGCCCGCAGATCGTCAGGTTCTCGCCCATGAAGCCGGCGGGCAGCGCCTCGTCGAACAGGCTGGCGCCGCCCGCGCGCCGCGCCGCCTGCCAGTACGGCAGGTGCTCGCTCGGGTAGGCGTACACCGCCTTCTGCAGCCCGCCGTGCACGTTCAGGTCGGCCTGCTCATCGCCCGCCAGCCCCAGCGCGCCCACGGCCACCGGCCCGTCGACCGGCGACTTGCGGATGCCGCTGAGCACCGTGCGGCCGCCCACGCGCAGCAGGCGCGCGGCGCCGACGTTGACGCTGAGCAGACGCGGAACAGGGCAAGGGGCAGGTTCAGGCATGGCGCCCGGATTGTGCATGCGCGGCCGCCGTCAGTTGGGGCAAGATGCGCGCCGTCATGCTGAGCTTCCTGCCCCCCGTCCTGCGCGGTGTCATCGCGGCCCTGTTGCTGGCGCTGAACACCCTGTTCTGGTGCACGCCGCTGTTCGCGCTGGCGCTGCTCAAGCTGGTGCTGCCGTTTCGCGGCGTGCGGCTGGCGCTCGATCCGGCCATCCACGGCATCGCCACCCGCTGGATCGCCGGCAACAGCGCCTGGATGCGCCTGACCCAGCCCACGCGCTGGGACGTGGCCGGCATCGACGGCCTGCCCTACGCCGGCTGGTACCTGGTGCAGGCCAACCACCAGTCCTGGGTCGACATCTTCGCGCTGCAGTACACGCTGAACCGGCGCATCCCGTTCCTCAAGTTCTTCCTGAAGCAGCAGCTGATCTGGGTGCCGGTGATGGGGCTGGCGTGGTGGGCGCTCGAGTTTCCGTTCATGAAGCGGCACTCGCCCGCCGCCCTGCGCGCCAACCCGGCGCTGCGCGACGAGGACCGCGAAACCACGCGCCGCGCCTGCGCCAAGTTCTCGCTGGTGCCCACCAGCGTGATGAATTTCCCCGAGGGCACGCGCTTCACTCTGCCTAAGCACGCGGCGCAGGCCTCGCCCTACCGGCACCTGCTCAAACCCAAGGCCGGCGCGCTCGCGCTGTCGCTGCACGCCATGGGCGAGAAGTTCGATTCGCTGATCGACGTGACCATCGTCTACCCGCACGGCCGACCGACGTTCTGGCAGTTCATGTGCGGGCGCGTGCCCGAGATCGTGATGCGCGTGCACCGCCGCCCCATTCCGCCCGCCTTCTGCCACGGCGACTACAGCGCCGACGCCGCCTTCCGCGCGCAGATCCACGGCTGGCTCGCCGACCTGTGGGCCGAGAAGGACGCCGAGATCGAGCGCCTGCTGGCCGAGCGCCGCGACCCGGCGTGATCAGCCGCGCATCAGCGCTTCGATCACACCCGGGGCAGTGGACTCATGGCCGGATCGGCGGGTACGCGGCCATGGCTGGCTGGTCGGACCGCTCCTGAGGTGCTGCCCCTGTCACTGGAATCGACGACGCCAGCCCGCCACGCCTGCCAGCAGCAAGCCCAGCAGGCCCAGCGCCCAGGTGCCGAGCGTCGGCACAGCCTGCACGGCCCCGGCACCCGCCGCGGCGCGCACCGCCAGCGTTTGCGCCACCGGGGCCACACCCGCAGCGGTGGTGGTCACGGTGTAGTCGTCAGCCGGCAGTGTTCCGGCCGGCACCGGGCCGTAGGCGCCGGCGCCATCGGTGGTGGCCGTCAGCGTCCGGGTAAAGCCGTTCGGCCCCGTGATGGTGATGGTGACGGTGGTGCCTGCGGGCACGTTGGTGAGCGTGCCGGAGAGGTCCACGTTGTCGCTCGGGCCGACGGTGGCCGGCAGCGGCGCGGGGCTCAGCACCGGCACGGCCGGGGCGACCACCGAGAAAGTCTGCTGCTGCGGCGTGACGCCGGTGGCCGAGGTGGTGGCGGTGTAGCTGCCGGGCGCCAGCGGGCCGGCGGGCACCGGACCGTAATTGCCAGCGGCATCGGTCGTTTGGGTGGTGAAGGTCTGCACGCTGCCGCCCGGGCCGGCCAGCTCGATCGTCACCGGCGTGCCGACCGGAACGTTGGTCAGCGTGCCCGACAGGTTGACGGTTTCGCTCGGGCCGATGGTGGCCGGCAGAGGCGCTGGCGCAAGCACGGGTGCGAGCACCGTGCCCTGCGTGGTCGCCGGCAGGCCGGACGGCGTGGTGGCCGTCACATCGTAGCTGCCGGCCGGCAGCGTGCCGGCCGGCACGTTGACGCTCCAAGCGCCGCCCGTGACGGTGGCCGGATAGTTGTGCGGCACGCCGTCCGTGCCAACCACCGTGACCGTGATCTGGGTGCCGTCTGCCAGCCCGCTGGTGGTGCCCGACAGGGCGAAGGGCTGCGCCAGCGTGACAGTGGGCGCCGGGGCGATGGTGATGGCGACCGGGCCGCTGGGGCATTGGGCGGACGAACTGGCAACCCTCAAGCGCACGGCCGCGCCGCCTGAGTCGTACACCAACAATGTGACCTCGTTGGCGCCCGCCTTCCACTGCTGCGCCGTGGTGCTGCCGCCGCCCAGCGTGGCGGTGGAGCCGGCAGTGTTGGCATAGGTGGTCGGCAACGCGGGCGTGGCGTTGCCGGTCCAGCGCACGCCGTTCATGTAGATGGCCGTGACAGTGTCATCGGCCCAGATGCCATTCAGGGTCAGCAGATAGGTCGCCGGATCGACCGTGGGATCAAGCTGGAAGCGATAGCGGAAGTACATCGTCGCCGGCGCCACGAAACCCGTTGGATAGGGGTAGAAACCGACCTGCGCCAACGAATTGGGGGCGGACAGTCCGCCGACATAGTTGGCGATCTCGGTACCGCTCAGGTAGCCGAACGTCAGGTTGCTCGGCACGGTGCTTGGCAACGGGTTGGGAAAGCCGGACGCACCAATGGCCGCCTCCCAGCGCGGCTGGTTGCCGCGATCCGCTTCGCTGACAGCCGTCGTGTTGAGCACCGTGCCCACGTCGTTGACGGTGCCAGCGGGCGCCGGGCTGACGGTGGGGCAGACGAACACCGGCGGGGCCGGCTGGGCCTTGACGGCCGCGGCTGCCAGCAGCAGCGTCAGCGCGGGCGGCACACGGCGGGCGAGCGAGGACGAAACAGAGCCGGTGAAATAGCGCATGGCGAACGATGGGCTTGAACAGGGATCGGGACGCGTTCGGTGACCGACGCTCCCGCGGCCAAACCGCCATTTTCGTTGGCGCAAGGAAAAAGTCCGCACGATCGCCGCACTTGCGCGCGAGAACGGTCAGACTGAGCACGGCCGTATCGCAAACGCAACAAGCGCCGCGCTGGCGGCGCTCAGCGCATCAGCGCCTCGATGGCGTCCGGCTCCACCGGCACGTCGCGCGTGATCAGCTCGCAGCCGGTCTCGGTCACGACCGCATCGTCCTCGATGCGGATGCCGATGTTCCAGAACTCCTTGGGGATTTTGTCGCTGGGGCGCACGTACAGGCCGGGTTCGATGGTCAGCACCATGCCGGGGCGCAATATGCGGCTGGGGCGGTCCTTGATCAGCTCGCCCGACAGCGGATCGGTGCGCTCGCTCACTTGGCCGATCTCGCTGGGCTCCACGTAGCTGCCGACGTCGTGCACGTCCATGCCCAGCCAGTGGCCGGTGCGGTGCATGTAGTGGGCGAAGTAGTGGCGGTTGGCGATCGCGTCTTCCAGCGTGCCGTGCTGGTGCTTGTCGAGCAGGCCGAGGTCGAGCATGCCCTGCGTCAGCACCTTCACCGTGGCCTCGTGCGGGTCGGTGAAGCGTGCGCCGGGTTTCGTGGCGTCGATGGCGGCTTGCTGGCTGGCCAGCACCAGCTCGTACAGCGCGCGCTGCGGACCGGTGAAGCGGCCGTTGGCGGGGAAGGTGCGGGTGATGTCCGACGCATAGCCGTCCAGCTCGCAGCCGGCGTCGATCAGCACCAGCTCGCCGTCGCGGATGGGGGCGTTGTCGGCCCGGTAGTGCAGCACGCAGGCGTTGGCGCCGGCGGCGACGATGCTGCCGTAGGCCGGGTATTGCGAGCCGTGCTGGCGGAATTCGTGCAGCAGCTCGGCGTCGAGGTGGTATTCGCGCACGTCCTGGCCGGCGCGCAGCATGGCGGCTGAGCGCTGCATGGCGCGCACGTGGGCGCCGGCGCTGATGCGGGCCGCGCGGCGCATGATGTCCAGCTCGTGCGCGTCCTTCACCAGCCGCATCTCGTCCAGGATGGCGCACAGGTCGCGCTGGCCCTCGGGCGCCAGCGCGCCGTAGCGCACGCGGGCGCGCACGCTCGTGAGCCAGCCGTCGATGCGGCCTTCCAGCCCCGTGTGGGTGGCGAACGGCCACCACACGGTGGTGCGGTTCTCCAGCAGCTGGGGCAGGCGCTGGTGCAGCTCCTCGACCGAGAACGCCTCATCCACGCCCAGCGCGGCCGGCGCGGCCTCCGGGCCCAGGCGGATGCCGTCCCAGATCTCGCGCTCCAGGTCCTTGGGCTGGCAGAACAGCAGGCTGCGGCCATCGGCCGTCAGCACCAGCCAGGCGTTGGGCTCGGAAAACCCGGTCAGGTAATAGAAGTAGCTGTCGTGCCGGTACAGGTAATCGCTGTCGCGGTTGCGCGCGCGCTCGGGGGCGGTCGGCACGATGGCGATGCCGCCTTCGCCAAGCTGCGCCGCCACGCGGGCGCGGCGGCTGGAATAGGGCTCGTGGTTCATGGAGCCGCAGCTTAGTCGATTGCGTTGCACGCGCCGCGCCCGCTTATGCAGGCGCTTTCCTATGGTTCGCCCCCCCACATGCAACCCCCCATCGCGGGACGCAGGCACACATAAGTGTGGACTTAAATAAACAGTTCGATTAGATTCACGCTGGTTTTGTTAAGGGTCTTAGGAAGCAAACGCTATCAAAGCGGATTGTTTCTGAGCAAGGATAGCAATGCTTGGTAGAGGTTCTGATTTCGATGATTGAAGCGAAACTCGGTCTCCTTCAAGTGCAGATAGAACGTCTTGCGCGGCACGCCATTGAACTGCGCCAGTCGCCGCTTGGCGAAGCTCCAGAAGCTCTCGATGCCATTGACATGCACCGAGCCACGTGCGAACTCATTGGCCCCGTGGCTGACCCGAAAGTGCTTGTCAAAGCCCACGTCTACCAGCCCGTCGTAGCCTCTCCAGCCATCAGTGTGAATGATGCTGGCAATGTCGGCCTTGCCCCGG